>NZ_PVZR01000015.1:0-193034 GCF_003024455.1 Ensifer sp. NM-2 | reverse complement strand
ATTATGACGAGGCGCTTGCCGTCGCCAACGACACGCCGTTCGGGCTGTCGTCGGGCATTGCCACCACCAGCCTGAAACATGCGACGCATTTCAAGCGCAATGCCGAGGCCGGCATGGTGATGGTCAACCTGCCGACCGCCGGCGTCGATTTCCACGTGCCCTTCGGTGGCCGCAAGGGCTCCTCCCATGGCTCGCGCGAGCAGGGTCGCTACGCCGCCGAATTCTACACAACCGTCAAGACCGCATACACCCTGGCTTAATGGGCGCCGTCGCAGGCCCGCGTTACGGCGCGGGCCGCTCAAGGAAGGATAAGATGAAGAAGAAAGCTGAGTGGCCGCGCAAGCTGCGTTCGCAGGAATGGTTCGGTGGCACGGGGAAGAATGCCATCATGCATCGCTCCTGGATGAAGAACCAGGGTCTGCCCGCCGATACGTTCGACGGCCGGCCGATCATTGGCATCTGCAACACCTGGTCGGAACTGACGCCGTGCAACGCGCATCTGCGCGATCTCGCCGAGCGAGTGAAGCGCGGGGTCTACGAGGCGGGTGGTTTCCCGGTCGAATTCCCGGTGTTTTCCGTGGGCGAGAGCACGCTACGGCCGACGGCGATGATGTTCCGTAACCTCGCGGCCATGGATGTCGAAGAGGCGATCCGCGGCAATCCGGTCGATGGCGTCGTGCTGCTCGGCGGCTGTGACAAGACCACGCCGAGCCTGCTCATGGGGGCGGCGAGCGTCGACATCCCGGTCATTCTGGTCTCCGGCGGCCCGATGCTGAACGGCAAGTGGCGCGGCAAGGACGTCGGGTCCGGTACCGCCATCTGGCAGTTTTCCGAAATGGTGAAGTCCGGCGAGATGTCTCTGGCCGAATTCATGGATGCGGAGCAGGGCATGGCCCGTTCGGCCGGCAGTTGCATGACCATGGGCACGGCCTCGACCATGGCGTCGATGGCCGAAGCGCTCGGCATGACGCTGCCCGGCAATGCGGCAATTCCCGCTGTCGACGCCCGCCGGCGGGTGATCTCCCAGCTTTCCGGCCGCCGCATCGTCGACATGGTCAAGGAAGATCTGAAGCCGTCCGATGTCCTGACCAGGCAAGCCTTCGAAAACGCCATCCGCGTCAACGGTGCCGTCGGGGGCTCGACCAATGCCGTGCTGCATCTTCTGGCGCTCGCCGGTCGTATCGGCGTTGACCTGACGCTGGACGACTGGGACCGGCTTGGCCGCGACGTGCCGACGATCGTCAACCTGCAGCCGTCGGGCAAGCACCTGATGGAAGAGTTCTACTATGCAGGCGGTCTGCCGGTGGTCATCAAGGCGGTCGGCGAGATGGGCCTCCTCCACAAGGACGCCTTGACGGTTACCGGCGATACGATCTGGAACGGCGTCAAGGATGTCACCAACTACAATGACGATGTCATCGTGCCGCGCGAAAAGGCGTTGACGCAGTCGGGCGGCATCGCCGTGTTGCGCGGCAATCTGGCGCCCAAGGGCTGCGTACTGAAACCTTCGGCTGCGTCGCCGCACCTGATGCAGCACACGGGCCGCGCCGTCGTCTTCGAAAGCATCGAGGACTACCACGCCCGCATCAACCGCGACGATCTCGACATCGACGAGACCTGCGTCATGGTGCTGAAATACTGCGGCCCGAAGGGCTATCCCGGGATGGCCGAGGTCGGCAATATGGGGCTGCCGCCGAAGGTGCTGAAGAAGGGCATTACCGACATGATCCGCATTTCCGATGCGCGCATGTCGGGCACCGCCTATGGCACCGTCATCCTACACACCGCACCGGAAGCGGCGGACGGCGGCCCGCTGGCGCTGGTCGAGAACGGCGACATGATTGCGGTGGATGTTCCCGCCCGCACCATCCGGCTCGATGTTTCCGATGACGAACTGGCTCGGCGTCGGGCGGCGTGGGTTTCTCCGGTGAAGCCGCAAAAGGGCGGTTATGGCGGCCTTTACGTCAACACGGTGATGCAGGCCGACACCGGCGCCGACCTCGACTTCCTTGTCGGCACGCGCGGTTCTGTCGTCGAACGCGACAGCCACTAGCAGTTTGAGCCGCCACGGCCCGCCGATGCCGATTTATCCCGGCTTCGGCGGGCCGTGGTGGCTTTATTTTAGCGCATTCTTAAGATTGTCGAGTTCGCGAGTTTCACGCCGCCGGTATCCGGTGTAATGATGCAAGCGGAGTAGAATTTTGGGGACCGTGACGCTTTGCTCTCTTCCTGTCCGCAGGAGGCAGACGAGCGTCGCAGCATTGCATCTCAGACTATTGATTTAAGCTTCGTCTGTATTCGCGGGAGGTGTGTGTTGCTCTGCCGTGGTGCCGGTCGTTCACTTGCAGCAAAGCGGGTGATGCATGATCCTACGTGAACGGATCGATATTCCTGCCGACAAAACGTTCGACATTTGCATCGTCGGGGCCGGTGCGAGTGGATTGACGATCGCGTCGGATTTCGCCGGTGGACGCGTTTCCGTCTGCGTGCTCGAAAGCGGAGGGGCCGATGCGATCCCGACGGCCAGTGATCTCTCGGCGGGCGAAAGCACCGGGCTCACCTATGCCGAACTCGATACATGCAGGCTGCGCGGCTTGGGCGGCAGCACCCAGGCCCTGGGCTGGGGTGGTCTCTGCAAGCCGCTCGACGAGCAGGATTTCGCGGTACGCCCCTGGGTCCGGCACAGCGGCTGGCCCTTCGGCCGCGAGCATCTCCTTCCCTATTACCGACGCGCGCAGAAAACGCTAGGGATTGCGGATGTCGAGGCGCTTGGCCAGCGGCAGCCGCTGTTTCCGGGGAGGTCCGACATCATCTCCGTCGATCATCTCGAGCTCTGTCGGCACAATCGGCCCGGCAAACGCCTGCGTCATGCCCTCGAAAACGCTGACAATATCAGCATCCTTCTGCATTCCACGCTGCTCTATCTTTCGTTTGATGAAGAAAAGCGCACGGTCGGATCGGCTGTCGTCAAAAACGGGGCTGACGAAACCATTCACATCCGAGCGCGGACGTTCGTGCTTGCCGCCGGTGGCATCGAGAACGCGCGTCTCTTGTTGCTGAGCGGCGGACCGGGGAGCGACGACAGAACCACTGGGCGGTTTTTCATGGATCATCCGCGATTTTCCATCGGCACGCTGGTGCCGGCCAATGGCAGTGTTCTGAGAACTCTCAACGCTCTTGATCGAATCCGGATCGCGCGCGGCCAGCGGATCCGCGATGCGTTGAGTTACACGCGACAGCGCCCGTATCTCGTCAACGGGCTGACGCTGCCGGCGGAATTGCAGCAGCGCGAGGAGCTTCTCAATTATCGAGCATGGCTCGAGCCATGCTTCATCGGCCAGGACACAGCCAAGCTGCAGGCGATGAAAGAGAAACTGCTCGCTTACAGGGAGCAGCGGCTGCATGGCGTGGAGGCGAAGTCGGCGGTCCGCGCGGCGGGCAAGGAGGGTCTGGTCAGTTGGACCTGGCTCATGCATCTCGTGCGGCCCTCAAGCCTTCTGCGTTCCTTTCGCCTGCTTCACATCGTGGAGCCGGAACCGGAACCGGAAAGCCGCGTCATGCTGTCGAACAAGAAGGACCGTTTCGGATTGCCGATGGTCAATCTGCGCTGGCAGCTTTCGGCCAAAACGGTCGATTCCGTCATGCGTACGATCACAATTTTAGGCAGCGAGTTGACGAAGACCGGCCTGGGCAAGCTGATCGTGAAACCAGAGGAATTGACCGGGCTCGAAAAGCCGATGTGGACCTGGCACCACATGGGCACGACACGGATGCACGTGGACCCCGGTCAAGGGGTCGTGGATACGCAATGCAAGGTCCACGGAACGGATAACCTTTTCATCGCTGGCAGTTCAGTTTTTCCGACGGCTGGAAATGATACGCCAACCCTTACCGTCGTGGCGCTCGCCCACCGCCTCGCCGACCATCTGCTGCAGGTGGTTGGCGGATAGCTTGTCGGTGACTGGGGCGGTCGACGCACCAGCCAGCGCAATCCTTCTCAAAGTTTCATCCGACCCCAGGAAAAACAGCTGCGCCGCGATCGTACGGCTTCATTTTTCCGTCGGCGCGCTGGCGCCGGCCAAATCCGGAAAGCCGCGTCATGCGGACGACCCTAAGCTGAATTTACGGCGTTTCAGGAGATGGTTCTGGGGGACCTTTAGGCACAGGCACGAGATGGAATTGCTCAGCCCAATGGTTGAGCGCTGTCCCGCTTTCCGTCAGTGAATAGACGACCTTGGTCGGGGAACCCGGATAGACTTTTCGGTTCACAAGCCCGTCGGCCTCCAGTTCACGCAATTGCTGCGTCAGCATCTTTTCACTGACCGCAGGGATAGACTGCCGCAGCCGGCCAAATCGACGGGGCGCTGTGCCGAGCTCGCAAAGGATAGTTATCTTCCACTTGCCGGCGACCATCTTCATCGCTGTCGAAAAACCATTGTCCATAGGCCAGTCCGTCCCATTCGCCTTACCTGCGGGTAACCACTTACGCTTCTGTGCGTATTGGCACAGTACTCTTCACATCGTAGCTCTCTCAACGGCAAGCGTACCGAGCGTTGTGCCGACCAATATGGGGTGTCGGAATGAGGCCTGCAATCAGTGTTTTGGGGACCGGACGCATGGGATCGAGGGACCGAACAGCATCTTGCGGCCAGCCAGCCGACCCCATGACGGCCAGCTGGTTCCGGCAAAAGAAGGAGGACGCGCTCGGGTCTTGTTGCCTGCGCAGCAATTCAAAGTGCTACAGCGACCTTTGGGCGTCAAATAAGACGCGCGGCGCTGTAGTCAGACCAATGATCCATAGGAGTAGAATAAAATGCCTTTAGCGCATCTCATCGATTCGTACTGCGCTGCATGGTCGAACGAGGACGGCGAGCAGCGGCGGGCGTTGCTGCTGCCGATCTGGGCCGACGGCGCAACGTATACGGATCCAACAGTTCATGCTGCTGGCGCAGAAGAACTGCTCGCGCACATCGCAGGAATACAGGCCAAGCATCCTGGTGCACGCATTGCACGGACAAGCGACGTGGATGTTCATCATGGGATCGCACGCTTCGCGTGGAGGTTTGTGATGCCGGACGGATCATCCTTCCCTGAGGGGCTGGACATCATCTTCCTCCACCCTGGGCAGGAGCGGATAACACGGGTCGTGGGCTTTTTCGGGCCGTTGGTAAGGTCTTCAGGGGCATAGGCCCCCAATGGCGTGCTGTGGAAGCCGATCTGCAAAGAGGGTGTCGGCCCGATGCACCGGCGTTTTCGGCATTCGATATCGTCGAACGAGATCGAGAATTGATGCCGGACGGAGTTCGATGGGGCGCACTGCGGTGCGCCCCATCGCCAACCTTATTGGCTTTGCGTCTGGCTCTGGCTTTGCGCCTGCTGCTCGACGGTCACCGATACCTTCAGCGTCTCGTTGGCCTCACCATGGATCAGACCCGATATCGGGGCCGCATCGCGGTAGCAGAGGCCGGAGGCGATGCGCACATAGCGGTCATCCGGGCAGATCTTGTTGGCGGCATCGAAGCCGACCCAGCCGAGGCCCGGCAGATGGATCTCGGCCCAGGCGTGGCTTGCTGTCTGCTCCGTTTGCCCTTCCATCATCAGGTAGCCTGAGATGTAGCGCGCCGGCATGTCGAGCGAACGTGCCGCCGAGATCAGGATATGGGCATGGTCCTGGCAGACGCCGTGGCCGGCCTCGAGCGCATCCTCGGCCGCCGTCTCGGCGTGGGTTTCGCCGGCCTTGTACTCCACCGCCTCATGGATCATCGCCATCAATGCATGCATGCGGGCAAGATCGGTGTCGCCCTCGGCCGATTTCGCCAGGTCGCGGATCAGCTTGCCCCCCTTGGTCAAAGGCGTTTCGCGGGCATAAAGCCAAAGCGGGACGTAGGACTGATGCGGGCCCAAGACGCCGTGGCGGTCCTCGGTGTGGACTTCGCCGCTGGCGGTAATGCGGATCGCCTCGCGGTCGCCATCGACGCTGACGAGATGGACGCGATTGCCGAAGTGATCGTCGTAGCTCACCTCCATCACAGCACCGTCGACGAGCGTCTGCCAGCCGAGCACGGTCTGGCCGACCCCGGTGATCGGCGTCAGGCGCAGCCGCTGCAGCGCATACTGCACCGGCTCGTCGTAGTGGTATTCGGTCGTATGGCTGATTTTCAGGTGCATGCTGTCCTCCCGAAATTCAGTTGAAACGATAGCCGTCGGAGATTTCCTGTCCCAGAAGATTGTTCTGGCTGATGAAATCCTCGAGATATTCGTGCAGGCCCTGGTCCATGATGTCGGTGATCGAGCGGCTGCGCAGCGCGGCCAGCGTACGTTCCGCCGTTTCGTGCGCCTCGTGGCGCTCGCCATATTCGCGCTCGAGATAGCCGAGGTTGCTGGCGATCTTTTCATAGCAATAGGCAAGCGAACGCGGCATGCGACCGTTGGAGATCAGGAAATGGGCGATATTCGCCGGCTTCAGTTCGGCATCATAGACCCAGCCGTAGGCGCGGTGGGCCGAGACCGAGCGCAGGATCGATTCCCACTGCACATTGTCCATCGACGAGCCGACGGCGGCGACCGCCGGCAGCAGTACGTAGTATTTGACGTCGAGGATGCGCGCGGTGTTGTCGGCCCGCTCGATGAAAGTGCCGATGCGTGAGAAATTGAAGATCTCGTTCCTGAGCATCGTGCCGTGGAAGGCGCCGCGGATGAGGCCGGCGCGACGCTTGATCGTGTCGATGATCTCCGGCATGTCGGTCGGACGCGCTTTCCTGGAGAGCATCGCCTTCATCTCGAGGTAGCATTCGTTGGTCGCTTCCCACGTCTCGCGCGTCAGCGCCGTGCGCACCATGCGGGCGTTGTGGCGGCCCGCCTCGATGCAGGACATCACGCTCGATGGATTGCTGCGGTCGCGCAGCAGGAAGTCGATGGCATCGATGCTCGTCAGCGCCTCGTGCACTTCGTCGTAGAGTTCGCGCACACCAGCGCTTTGCAGCACGCCGTCCCAATCGCCTTCCGTTGCGCCGCTGCGCGTCAGCGCCATGCGCAGGCCGGCATCGATTAGCCGGGCGCTGTTTTCGGCGCGTTCGATGTAGCGGAACATCCAGTAGAGACCGTTTGCAGTTCTTCCCAACATGGTCTCAGTCCTCCAGCACCCAGGTGTCCTTGGTCCCGCCGCCCTGGCTGGAATTCACGACAAGCGAACCAGCCTTGAGGGCGACGCGCGTCAGGCCGCCGGGAATGATCTGCACCTTGTCGGAGACAAGGACATAGGGACGAAGATCCACATGCCGGGGCGCGATGCCCTTGTTGACGAGGATCGGAACGGTCGACAGCGACAGTGTCGGCTGGGCGATGTAGTTGGTCGGGCGTGCCTTCAGCTTTTCGGCGAAGAGCGCGCGCTCCTTCTTGCTGGCTGTCGGGCCGACCAGCATGCCGTAGCCGCCGGAGCCGTGCACCTCCTTGACGACAAGTTCTTCCAGGTGTTCGAGCACGTATTTCAGGCTTTGCGGCTCGGAACAGCGCCAGGTCGGCACGTTTTCTAAGAGCGGCTTGCGGCCGGTATAGAACTCGACGATCTCGGGCATGTAGGAATAGATCGCCTTGTCGTCGGAGATGCCGGTGCCGGGCGCGTTGGCAATGGTGATGTTGCCGGCGCGGTAGACATCCATGATGCCGGGAACGCCGAGCGCGGACTCCGGGCGAAATGTAAGAGGATCGAGGAAGTCGTCGTCGACGCGGCGATAGAGGACGTCGATCGCCTCGTAACCGCGGGTCGTGCGCATCTTCACCTTGCCGTCGATCACGCGCAGGTCCGATCCCTCGACCAGCTCGACGCCCATCATGTCCGCTAGGAAGGCATGTTCGTAATAGGCGGAATTGTAGATGCCGGGGGTGAGAACGGCGACGCGCGGCTTGCCGCTGCAGCCGGGGGGCGCCAGCGACGCCAGGCTCTGGCGCAGCAGGTTGGGATAGTTCTCGACCGGGCGCACGCGGTTCTGATGGAAGAGTTCGGGGAACATCTGCATCATCGTTTCGCGGTTTTCCAGCATGTAGCTGACACCGGACGGCGTGCGGGCATTGTCCTCCAGCACGTAGAACTGATCCTCGCCGGTGCGCACGATGTCGGTGCCGACGATATGGGTGTAGACGCCGCCCGGCGGCCGGAAGCCGATCATCTGCGGCAGGAACGCCACGTTCTTCTCGATCAACTCGCGCGGCACCCGTCCGGCGCGGATGATCTCCTGCTTGTGGTAGATGTCGTCGAGGAAGGCGTTGAGGGCGATGACCCGCTGTTCGATGCCCTGGGCGAGCTTGCGCCATTCTCGACCTGAAATGATGCGGGGGATGAGGTCGAAGGGGATGAGCTTTTCGGAGCTGTCTGCGTGTCCGTAGACCGCGAAGGTGATGCCGGTTTTCCGGAAGATGTTCTCGGCGTCCTTTGATTTCGCTATGAGCCGATTTCTGTCCTGGCTGGCATACCATTCATGATAGGTCGAATATGGCTGGCGCGGACTGCTGTCCGCATTCATCATTTCGTCAAATGCCAAAGGCGTGATCCCCTTATTTTTGACCATTTGAGTACAACGCTGGATGCAATGCAAGAAGCGTGCACAGTCGCGGGACAAGAAAGTTTTGGCGCGTTATCCCGCCGCTTCCGGGCAAGGCGATGCTCAACAATGGGGCGGGGACGGCCAGTCACCCGATCGGCCCCGACTTTGGCGTCTTAGAAAATAAGCAAATGCTTGAAATTTGGGCGTGTCTGGGAAGCTAGCCCAGGCCGAACACGGTGATTGCGGCGGCTGCCAGACCGGCCAGAACCAGCAGCGACAGCATGGCGGCGGCGCTGGCGCGCGGCCCGGCATCGGCGAGCTTGCGGATGTCGACCTCCAGCCCGAGTGCCGCCATGGCGATGACGGTGAGCCATGTGGCGAGGTGAGCAGCACCGGCGGCGGCCGCGTCGGGGATCATCCCGCTGTTGCGGGCGACCGCCACGGCGAGGAAGCCGAGAATGAACCAGGGCACGAAATACGCAAACGTGGCAAGGCGCACGCGGCGATTGCCGGCAGGCAGGTTAGGCGCCAGGGGATGCGCCTCGCTCTCGCGGTTGATGATCGAGAAGCACAAGACGACCGGGCCGAGCATCAGCACGCGCACGAGCTTGACCAGCGTGCCGACCTGGACGGACAGGGCGCTGAACGGAGCGGCAGCGGCCAGTACCTGCGGTACGGCGTAGACGGTCATGCCGGCCAGAACGCCGAAGCCATAGGGCGACATGTCGAACCAGCCGCCGATCAGCGGCAGGGATAGAACGACGGCAATGCCGAGAATTGCGGTGAACGAGATGGCGGCGGCGACGTCATCGCCCTCAGCACCGATGGCCGGCGCGACGGCGGCGATCGCCGAATTGCCGCAGATGGCATTGCCGCAGGCGATCAGGGTCGCCATCCGCTTTGGCAAGCCGAGCAGCCGCGCTATCAGATAACCGGAGACGATCGACAGAAAGACGATGCCGACGATGGTTGCGAGCAGCACCGGGCCGCTTGCCAGGATCGCCTTGAAGCTGAGGGTCGCGCCGATGAGGACGATCGCCGCCTCCAGCAGCAGCCTGGAGGAAAAGCGGATGCCGGCCATCCAGCGATCGCCCGGTGTCCAGAAGGTGCGCAGCAGGGCACCGAGAAGGATGGCGATAACAAGCGCTTCCAGCCATGGCCGGCCGGTCCAGCTTGCCTCGAGGCGCTCAAGGCCGAAGGCGGCGAGTGCTACGAGACAACAGAGGATCAAACCCGGCGCGATGCGCGCTATGCGGGAAGAGAGCGTGGGTGCGGGGGCGGCCGATGGGGAATGCGATCTGGACATGGCCGCAACCTAGTCCGATTGATGAATCAGTCTAACGGATTGTTCTTGTCAATTCGATCGCTTTTTGCGATTGATTTTCCATGACCCTTGATCAACTTCGCATTTTCGTGGCTGTCGCCGAGCGTCTGCATATGACACGCGCGGCCGAGGCAATGAACGTCACGCAGTCTGCCGCCAGCGCGGCGATCGCGGCGCTTGAAACGCAACACAACGTCAGGGTGTTCGATCGCATCGGCCGCGGGCTGGCGCTGACGGAGGCGGGGAAGGCGTTTCTGCCGGAGGCGAAAGCCGTGCTTGCGCGCGCGACGGCTGCGACCGCTTGCCTCAACGACCTCTCGCATCTGCGCCGCGGCACGCTCGCGATCGCCGCAAGCCAGACGGTGGCAAGCTACTGGCTGCCGGCACGTCTCGCCCGCTTCACCCATGATTATCCGCATATCGACGTGAAGCTGACCGTGCGCAACACGGCGGTGGTCGCCGAGGCGGTCGAGGAGGGAACGGCGCAGCTCGGCTTCGTCGAGGGCAGGGTCGATGCGGAAAAGCTGGACCATCGCAGCGTGGCGGTCGACCGCATCGCGATCTATGCGCCACCCCGCCACCCGCTTGCCGGAAGGCCGGTCGATCTCGAAGCGCTGCTTGCCGCACGGTGGGTGTTGCGCGAGGAAGGATCGGGGACGCGGGCAATGTTCCTGCAATCGATGCGGGCACATGGTGCGGATATCGATCAGCTGAAGGTCGAACTCGAATTGCCGTCGAACGAGGCGGTACTGACGGCCGTCGAGAGCGGTCCCTTCATCACCGCCGTTTCCAGGCTCGCCGCCCAGCCTTTCGCCGATAGCGGCCGGTTGGTGGAATTGCCGTTCGAACTTGCCGAGCGCAGCTTCGAATTGTTGACGCATCGCGACCGCCAGTTCAGCCGCGCGGCCCGCGCTTTCGTCGATCTGCTCTAGGCGAACGCGAAGGCGATTGCCATCCGGTTCGGCTGCCCTAACAATAGTCGCGCCGGTCCCGGGCGGGCCGGTTCTGGTCTTGCCAGGAGGTGCACCGTGTTCGAAATCGTCGAAAGGCCGGCGCAGCGGATTGCCGGCTCCTTCTGGGAGGGGACCTTCGTCGAGGCGGCCGACGGGGCCGTTCGCCGGCTGATCGCTGAGATGCAGGAGCATCACCTGCGTGTCCATCCGAAGGACCATCCGACGCTCGTCGGTCTGTCGTGGAACGACCGTCCTGATGGCTTCCGCTATCTCGTCGGCTTTGTTTCCCAGACGGCGGAAACGACGCGTCACCCTGGCCATGTGGACCTACCGGCCATGCGTTTCGTCAGCGCCATGCACCACCCTGATGATGGCGACGTCTTCGCGCATTATCAGCACATGTTTGACTGGATCGGGTCTGAAGGGCTCGTGGTCGATACCGGCAGGCTGCACTATCGCGAAGAGTACGAGCCGGGCTTCGTCTCTCTCTCGCTGTCGTCGCTCAGGTTGATGGTTCCGATTACAGCGCCGCGCGTCAAACATGACGCGCAAAGGACGCTGTAACACTTTGAACTTGCTGCATAAGTTTGCCATTAAATCGATTCCGATTTAAGGAACTATGCAGTAGCTGATCGTCAGTATCAGAAAAATTGCTTTGACCATCAACGCCCCCGCGTCTATCGCGGCTGACCTCCCTTTGCCCATTCGGATAGGTCAATGACACTCGCCCGCCTGGCTCCGGCCATCTTCGTACTGCTCTGGTCGACCGGTTGGGTCGTCGCCAAATATGCGGCCGTCTATGCCGATCCGCTGACGTTTCTGGTGCTGCGCTACACCCTGGCGATCCTGCTGTTCATCGGCTTCTGCCTGGTGACCGGGGCGAAATGGCCGAAGTCGTGGTCGGCCGCGGCCCATGCGGTCGTCTCCGGCATGTTTCTGCACGGGCTTTATCTCGGCGCCGTCTGGTGGGCGATCGGGCAGGGCGTGCCGGCTGCGATCTCGGGCATCATCGCCGGGTTGCAGCCGTTGATGACGGCCGTCGCCGCCTCCGTCGTCATCGACGAGAAGCTCAGCGTTCAGCAGAAACTCGGACTGGTGCTCGGCTTCTTCGGCATCGCGCTTGCCGTGCTGCCCAAGGTGTTTTCGATCGACACCGGCGCAACGCCGATCCACCTTTTCCCTGTCATCATCAACGTGCTCGGCATGGCCGCCGTGACCTACGGCACGCTCTACCAGAAGCGGCACCTCCAGAGCGGCGACATCCGTACGATCGCAGCGCTTCAATATCTCGGCGCCCTGATCGTCACGGTCCCGCTGGCCCTGGTGCTGGAGGATCTGCACGTCACCTGGAACCTGCAGATCTTTGCGGCACTCGCCTGGTCGGTGCTGGGGCTTTCCATGGGCGCGATCGCGCTGCTGCTTTATCTGATCCGCCGCGGCCAGGTATCGCGCGCAGCCTCGCTCATCTATCTCGTGCCGCCGCTTGCGGCCGTGCAGGCATGGCTGTTCTTCGGCGAGGCGCTGACGCTGCCGATGATCATCGGCACGGTCATTGCCGTTGCCGGCGTCTATCTCACCAACCGCAAACAGCAGGCATAAAAAACGGCGGGCCGAAGCGACCCGCCGTTCTTATCACTTTGTTTTTACGCATTTCCTGATGGAAAACCTGCTTCGCAGGCTTTCTGAAAATGCGCTAGGCAATGTCTTGCCGATCAGCCCTGCTGGCCGCGGTTGCCGCCACCGGCGCCACGACGCATGCCGCCCTGGCCGCCTTCGCGGCGGTCGCCGGCCTGGCCTTCAGGGCGCGGGCCCTTGTTGCGCCATTCGCCCGGCTTCTGGCCGGGACGACCGTGGTGCTTCTTGGGTTCGTGGTTGCGGTTGCCTTCCGAACGGCCGTCGGCGTGGGGCTGGCCAGCCGGACGCTGATCGCGGCGGTCCTGCTTCGGGCGGTCGTCGCGCAGAAGATCGTCACCGGCAAAGCTGCTTGGAGCCAGTGCCGACTGGCGAGCCGGGCGTTCGCGGCGCGGGCGGGCGTCCTGACGCTGGCCGCCGCCGCCATTGCCGCGGTGCTGGCCGTTGCCATTGCCGTTGCCGCGACCGCCGCGTCCCTTGGACGGACGGGCCTGGTCGGCAGGCGCTTCGCCGCTGGCAACCGCGATGTTGATGCCCATCAGCTTCTCGATGTCGCGAAGCAGGCGGATTTCGTCCGGTGCGCAGAAAGCGATCGCGATGCCGTCGCGGCCGGCGCGGGCAGTACGGCCGATGCGGTGAACGTAGGCATCGGGAACTTCCGGCAGGTCGTAGTTGTAGACGTGGGTGACGCCGGGGATGTCGATGCCGCGGGCAGCGACGTCGGTTGCCACGAGCACGCGGATCTCACCGTCACGGAAGGACTTGAGCGCACGCTCACGCTGGCCCTGGCTCTTGTTGCCATGGATCGAGGCGGCCTTGAAGCCGACGTGGTCGAGATGCTTCATCAGCTTCTCGGCGCCATGCTTGGTACGGCTGAAGATCAGCGACAGGCCATCCGGATTGTCGGTCAGGGTCTTCTTGAGGATGGTCGTCTTCAGGTCCTTGCCGGGGACGAAATGAACATACTGTTCGACCTTGTCGGCGGCCTTGCCCGGAGGCGTCACCTGAACCTTGACCGGGTCGGTCAGATATTCGCCGGCGAGTTCAGCGATCAGCTTCGGCATCGTCGCCGAGAACAGCAGCGTCTGGCGGTTCTTCGGCACGAGCTTCGAAATCTTGCGCAGGTCATGGATGAAGCCGAGATCGAGCATCTGGTCGGCTTCGTCGAGCACGAGGTAGCGACCCTGGGTCAGCGTCACGGCCTTGCGGTTGATGAGGTCGAGCAGGCGGCCCGGCGTTGCGACCAGGATGTCGACGCCGCGGGCGAGCTGTTCGGTCTGCTTGTTGATCGAGACGCCGCCGACGACAACGCCGATCTTCAGCGGGGACTTCTTGACGAACAGCTTGAGGTTGGCTGCGATCTGGTTGACCAGTTCGCGGGTCGGCGCCAGCACCAGGGCGCGGATGTTGCGCGGGTCGGGGCGCTTGCCGTCGGCAACGAGCTTTTCGATCATCGGCAGGCCGAAGGCGGCCGTCTTGCCGGTTCCGGTCTGGGCGAGACCGATGAGGTCGTGGCCCTTCAACACCAGCGGAATGGCCTGCGCCTGGATCGGCGTCGGCTTTTCGAAGCCGTTGGCGGACAGGGTCTCCAGAATGTGTTCGGAAAGACCAAGATCTTTGAAGGTGGACAAATGTATATACCTTTTGGGGGCGCCAAACGCATTCGCCGGAACCGCTATCTGCTGTTCCGGTGTCGTTTGGCGTCAAGAACCCCGCGTGAATTGGGAACTTGTGGGTTAAGAAAAAAGTCGTCAAGCGCCTGTGCTGTCGCCGGTTACGGCGTATGGTTGCGCTTTTCCTTCTTCACGGCTTTCTGTGTTGCCGAGGGCGCGCTCACGCGGCGGCCTGAAGGTGACGCTGCGTCCATGTCGTCGTTTTGGCCCCAAAAGTCAAGGTCCATCTTTTCGCAGGTGCGAAATGAGGTGGGGGCTATTCGGCGACCGACAGCTCGAAATCGGCGTCGGCAGCCTCCTGGCCGTTGACGAGGATCACCACGCGATGGGTGCCGGAATAGTAACGACGGGTTGTGATTGGCCGAATCGCGTGACGCTTTTCGATCCTGATCGTCGCGCCCGGCTCCAGCGTCGCCGATGTCCACTTGAACACCTTGGGCGAGGTCGTGCCATTCGCTTTGCGGTGGTGTACGGCGTAGTCGATCATGATCTTCTGGGTGGTCTTCGCGGTGTGCCTGACCGAAAGCTTGAAGACGAGGCTTTCGCCGAGCGCGATGTCCGACCGGTCGAGCGAGAAGGCTGCGTCTATGCCGGCGGGTGCGGCAAAGCCGAAGTTCGAAAGAGCTGCCTCATGTCCCTGTTTCAGAAGCGTTCGCGAGGCATGGCGCAGCAATTGCTGCCGCTCCGGCGAGGCACCCACCATGTGTTCGGCCACGAAACCGGCCACCAGATCCGGGTGATCCTTGGCAATGTCGTTGAGGCTGTTGGCAACCGAGCGGCGCACATAGTCCTCGGGGTCGTCGAGGAGGGCCGTCAGGATCGGCAGGATCGGCAGGATCGGCTGGGGATCGCGGATGAGCTTCGGCAGCCGCATTGCCCAGGGCAGGCGCGGGCGGGTGCCTTCGCTCGCCAGACGCCTGACATGGTGATTGGCGTCCGTTACCAATGAGCCGATGATCGTGAGCGCCCGCTCCTGGTCCGTGTCGATGAACACGCGGATACCGAACTCGGAGGTGAAGTGCGGCGTCAAAGCGCGCAGCAGCCACAGCGATAGCTCGAAATCGCCAAGCCCGCGTGCGGCGACATATTGGCTGACGGGCAACAGGGTCCAGCCGCTGAGGCCGGGCCTCTCGTCGGTGTGCAGACAATCGCCAAGCTTTGCCGCGGCTTGCGGGAAGGACTGCGGTAGGGTTTCGATGAGCGCATCGCGGATCTGCAGCGATCGTTGCATCAGTTCCAGTGCCTCGAGATTGTCGCTGGCAAGCGCCTCGAACCTTTTGCGGTCGAATGTCGGGCAGACCGCGCTCAGGCGGTCTGCGATGGCGGTGACGACGCCCGGATGCAACAGGTTTTTCAGTGGCTCCGCCATCTCTCGGTACTCTCCCGGCTCAGATCTGCTGTTCGACAGCAAAATGCTGCATCAGCATTACCGCGCTGATTGCCGCCATGTAAGGGGCGAAATCCGGGTCGCGACGCACGCGTTCGCCTGCCGATCTGGCATCATCGAGCGTTTCCCACTCGACCAGATCCGCGAGCATGTCGGGCTTTTCGCACGAGCCGACGGCGCGCCAGGAAATGAAGCCCGGATAGTTTGAAACGGCCTGCATCGCCCGATGGCGCGCGGCTGCGGCCGCGGGCTTGTCCACAACGATGCAGACGGCGAGTTCGAGGATGCTCTTGGTGGTCATGTCATGCTCCATGTTGATTGCCGCTTGACTAAAGCACAGTGCAACTGACAGCCTTATGGCCATAGCCTTACATCGACATGCGATGGGAATACGCGAATGAGACCTGCCGACCGGCTGTTTCGAATCATCCAGCTCATGCGGGCGACCGGCCGGGCGATGACGGCGCAGGAAATCGCCGACAAGATGGAGGTGGCGCGGCGGACCATCTACCGCGACATGGAACACCTGATGGCTTCGGGTGCGCCGATCGACGGCGAGCGCGGTGTCGGATACCTCCTGCGCGAGAGCTTTGACGCGCCGCCGCTCGCTTTCACCTTCGAGCAGCTCGAAGCGCTGGCCTTCGGCGCGCGGGCCGTGCAGATGCTTGGCGACCACCGGCTGGCGCAGGCCGCGCGCGAGGCCATGGAAAAGATCGAACACGGACTTCCGCCCGAGCACGTGGCGCGGCTGCGCAGCGCCCCGATCCGCGCCTTCCGTTCGGCGCTGCAGCCGAAGCCGCCGCCGATGCTGGGTGACCTGCGCCGGGCGATCGCCGAGGAGCGCAAGGTGCGCATGGCCTATGAAAGCCTCGCCGATCAGAGCTCGGAGCGCACCGTCTGGCCGCTCGGCCTCAGCGTCTTCGGCCATCACTGGCTGCTGACCACCTGGTGCGAGCTGCGCCAGGACTTTCGCGACTTCCGGGTGGATCGCATCCGGGAGATGAAACTCGAGCGCGATCATTTCCAGTCGTCACCAGAGCGCAGCTTCGACGCCTATCTCTCGCGCATGTAGGATGACACCGTAAAAGTGCGCGCGATCGAGGAAAAGATGGAACCGGATCGGGCTTCATCCGTTTCTATTAAGGGCTTATTCTGGCCTGCCCACGAGCAACATCATTGCATGGGAGACAATCGTGCAGAACCGGACTTGGATACTGGCCGCGGATGGCAATACGGCGCGCTTCGTCAAGGGCGTCAACCTGCGGAAGGACGAACGTCAGCACCCGGAAGAAGAGGTTATTCACACCGACCCGAAACGCGCCCAGGATATCATGGCCGACAAGCCGGGACGCAGCCATTCGTCCGTCGGTCATGGCCGGTCGGCGATGGAATACAGCAGTGATCCGGTACGCGAGGAAAAGCATCGCTTTGCCGTCGATGTGGCCAGCAGGCTCGAAGGCTATCTGAACGACAACGCCTTCGACAGCCTGGTGATCTGCGCGGCGCCAAGGACGCTCGGAGATTTGCGCAAGCTGCTTTCTGCCAATGTAAGGCAGAAGACGGTGGCCGAAATCGACCGCAACTGCGTCACTGTGCCGATCGAGCAACTGATCGCCACCGCCCGCTCGGCCGTTTATCCCTGAAGCTTTTGCAGGGAAAGTGCTTAGCGGTTTCCCGTCTGGGCATGCGTAAGGCAGAGGGCGGAAATGCTCTCATACGCATGCCGCATCTTGATGTAACAAGGCGTCCCGTCAGAAATCCGTCGGGACGCCGCCTTCCTCCTTGCGTTTTGCAACGAAGGCGTCGAGTTCGTCTTCGATCACCGGGTCCAGCGGCGGCCGTTCGTATTCGTTGAGCTTCTGCTTGAAGACACGGTTGGCGTGGTCATAGGTCGTCGGCCGGCCCGCCTCCGTCCAGGTTTCGAAGTTGCGCCAGTCGGAAAGGATCGGCGAATAGAACGCTGTCTCATAGCGTTGCAACGTGTGCAGCGTGCCGAAGTAGTGCCCGCCGGGGCCGACGTCGCGCACCGCGTCGAGCCCGAGTGCATCCTCGCTGACATCGAGCGGCGTCAGGAATTCCGCCACCATCTGCAGCATGTCGACGTCGAGGATGAATTTTTCGAACGAGGCGGTCAGTCCGCCCTCGGTCCAGCCGGCCGCATGCATGACGAAGTTGCCGCCGCCTTGCGTCAGTGCCCAGAGCGATAGCGCGGACTCGTAGGCTGCCTGCGCATCGAGCGTATTGGCGGCGTTGGTGTTGGACGTGCGGTAGGGAATGTTGTAGCGGCGGGCGAGCTGGCCGCCGGCAATGACCGCCTTCATGTATTCCGGCGTGCCGAAGGCGGGTGCGCCCGTCTTCATGTCGACATTCGAGGTAAAGCCGCCATACATGACCGGCGCGCCGCGCCGGACCATCTGGGTGAAGGCGATGCCGCACAGCGCCTCGGCATTCTGCTGCACCAGGGCACCGGCGATCGTGACCGGCGCCATGGCGCCTGCGAGCGTAAATGGCGTGACCACCACCACCTGATTGCGCGACGACATTTCGATGATGCCCTGCAGCATCGGCCCGTCGAGGCGCAGCGGCGAGGAGGTGTTGATGATGGTGAACAGCGACGGTTCGCGCTCCATCTGCTCCATGGATATGCCGCGACCGATGCGGGCGATCTCGATGCCGTCGGTGTTCCGCTCGCGGCCGAGCGAATAGACGTGGAAGACCTTGTCGGTGAGCTTCACCATGTCGGAGAGGCAGTCGAGATGACGCACGGATGCGTGCAGGTCGACCGGCTCGACGGGATAGCCGCCGGTGGTGTGGATGATGTCGTAGGACTGGGCGAGCTTCACCAGCTTGCGGAAATCCTCCTGATTGCCGGTGCGCCTGCCGCCTTCGCGGTCGGCCACGAAGGGGGCGCTGGCGATCTGGGCGAAGACCAGATTGTTGCCGCCGATCGCGACGTTGCGGGCCGGATTGCGCGCATGCATGGTGAAGGAGGAGGGAACCGAAGCGATCATCTCCATGATCAGCCCGCGATCGAAGCGCACGCGGTCGGTGCCGGGGGTGATATCGGCGCCCGCTGCCTTCATGCGCTGGCGCGCCTCGGGCAGGATGACATCCATGCCGATCTCTTCCAGGATCGTCAGCGACGCCTGATGGATCGCCTCGAGCGCGTCTTCTGACAGTACCGAGGATTTGCTCTGGGTGTTGACGAGATTGAGATATTTACCGCCTGAGGATTTTCGTGTGCGCTCGCCACTGCGGCCGCCGGGCCGGCGTCGCCGCTCGAGCGGGGCTGAGGAAGTTTCACCTGTGGCAGCATCCGGAAACTGATCGTCGTTCATGAAAAACCCACCGCGTTGCCGATGGATTTCTGTCGCAGATTTTTCGCGGTCATGCCCCTGCCATTTGCGACAGTTCAGTTCTCTGGTGGAGTAAAGGCCGTCAAAATGCCCGCGGACGCCGACTGCTCGCCTCGCTCAGCGCTTGTCTCCGCGCAGCATCTCGCGCTTCCCGGCGAAGCCCTTGCGCTTCTCGACGGCAAAGCCGGCCGCCTGCAGATTGCGGCGAACGAAGCCGGCGGCGGCATAGGTGGAGAAGCTGCCGCCGGCCGCGGTCTTGTCGAACACCAGCCGCATCAGCTCCTCCGACCACATGTCGGGATTGCGGGACGGTGCAAAACCATCGAGGAACCAGGCATCGAAGCGCTCCTTCGCTTGGGCGAGCCCCTCCAGTGCTGTGCCGCAAACGACGGTCAGGCGAACGCCATCGCCAAGATCGATCTCGATCCTGCCGTCGTTGGTTGCCGGCCAGCGATCGGTGAGGGCCAGCCGTTCGGCGTCGATCTCCGGCCAATGGGACAAGGCGCGGGAGATTTCCTCCGCCTGCATGGGAAAGCGCTCGAAACTGACGAAATGCAGCGTGCCGTCCGTGGTCGCCGTAGCTTTCCATTGCCGCCAGGTTTCACAGAAATTGAGGCCGGTGCCGAAGCCCAGTTCGCCGATGGTGAATGCCCCGCCGGAGGCCCAGCGTTCGGGCAGGCCGTTGCCGGCGAGGAACACATGTCCGCATTCGAGCCGACCGTCGGTGCGGCAATAAAAATGATCGCCAAACTCCCTGGAATAGGGCATATCGCCCTCGTGCCAATCGAGGCTTTGATGGGCCGGGGGCTGGTTCGGTTCTGCGGCGGATCCTGTCATGCGATGGCGATAATCCCGCCACCGGAGAAGGTCAATCGATGAGCGAACTTTTGATCGTCGGCGGCGGCATCATGGGGCTCTGGGCAGCCCTTACGGCAGCACGGACCGGCATGGACGTGCAACTGGTCGACGAGCATCGCATCGGGGCCGGCGCCAGTGGCGGCATACTCGGCGCGCTGATGCCGCACATGCCGGACAAATGGAACGCCAAGAAACAATTCCAGTTCGACGCCCTGGTGTCGCTCGAAAGCGAGATCGAAACGCTCGAGGCCGAAACCGGACTTTCGGCAGGTTACCGCCGCAGCGGGCGGATCATGCCGCTTGCGAAGCCGCATCTGCGCGAGATCGCTCTTCGCCACGAGCAGGATGCGACGCGCAACTGGCGGGCAGGCGACCGCCAGTTCTTCTGGCACGTGCGCGACGAGCTGCCGTCCGGATGGCTCAGTGCCGAGGCGGCGGCTTGCGGATTGGTGTTCGATACGCTTGGCGGTCGGCTTTCTCCACGCCAGATGCTGGCGGTTCTGCGTGCGGCACTGGCGCAATCGCCGAACGTGCGGATCGTCGAGGGGACGGGCGTTCGAGCAATCCATCCGGGCCAGGGCCGCGCCGAACTCGATGACGCCACGGAAATCGCCTTCGGCCATTGCATAGTTGCTGCCGGCGTCGACAGCTTTCCGCTCGTCGATGCGCTGTCGGGACCTCTCCGTGGACCGAGCGGCACGGGGGTCAAGGGCCAGGCGGCGCTGCTTCTGGCCGATGTCGATCCGCAATTGCCCGTCATCTTCACCGACGGCGTCTATATCGTCGCCCATGACGACGGGCATATCGCGGTCGGCAGCACCAGCGAGAACAAATATGCCGATCCGCAGTCGACGGATGAACTGCTGAATGAGCTGCTGGTGCGCGCCGAGGCGCTGGTCCCGTCCTTGCGCGGGGCGGAGGTGGTCGAGCGCTGGGCCGGCATCCGGCCGAAATCGACCGGCCGGGAGCCGATCGCCGGGCGCCATCCGGATCACGAAAACCTGTCGGTCCTGACAGGCGGCTTCAAGGTGAGCTTCGGCATCGCCCACCGCCTCGCGCGCTTCGTCGTCGACGAGATCACCGGCCAGCCGTTGATCGACATTCCGGGATCCTTCTTGTGCCAGAATCACATAGCGGCACTTCGCGAGAAACATCTTTAAGCTGGCGGCATAAGAACGGCCCCGCCATCGGCGGAGCCATGTCGGGACGATCGTAAACCCGATCCTTACATCCAGTAAGGCGGCACGCCGTAATAGTCATAGACCCGGCGTCCGTTCTCGCTGTTCCAGTCGTATTCCTCGTTGCCGTGATATTTCGGCGCCCGCTCGACCTGTTCGCGAGTCACATCAGTCCGATAGCCGCCGAGGTTCTCATCATAGGTCAGCTTGGCCCAAGGCAGTGGATAGTGATCTTCCCCGATGCCGAGAAAACCGCCGAACCCGAGCACGGCATAGGCCACGCGACCGCTGCGCTTTTCCAGGATAACGCGCTCGATCGAGCCGATGTGCTTGTTGTCGGCGCCATAAACCTTCGTGCCTTCAACCTTGTCGCTGGCGATCAGGTCATGGGTTTCCTTGATCCCGGCGTCCTGAAGGTTCGCATTGTGATAGGTCACGCTTCTTCTCCATCGTTGTTTGCTACCTCAGGGGAACGGCTGGTCGGTGGGATGGTTCCGAAAAAGCTGCGGGCGCGATCCGGACGGTAATCGCGTGGTATTGCCCCTTCCACTTCGTCAAGCTGTCACGCAAATCACCTAAGACGCGGGCAATAGAGCGTCGCGTCTTCCCGGGGAGGGTATTGTTGAAGCTCTAAGATTTTGAACCTGCGCACCCTGGCGACGATCGAGATCGATTGTCGCGGGTCTGTGCCAGAACGGATTTCCGGAGCATGCGCATGCGTTACGCCATTTGTTTCACGCCGCCGATGGCCGACCCGCTTTCAACGGTTGCCGCCAGTTGGCTCGGCCGCAATGTCTATTCCGGCGAGCCCACCGAGTTACCATCGATCTCCGGATTGACCGCATCCGAGATCGCCTTCCATACGGCTGTCCCGCGTCGCTTCGGCTTTCAGGCGGTGGTGATGTCGCCCTTCCGGCTTCACCCCGATATGGACGAGGCGCAGCTACTCAAGGCGCTGATGCATTTTGCCGGCGCCCAGACGCCGTTCGAGATCGAGCGCCTGGAAGTGGCCCGGCTCGGCCACTGCTGGGGACTGATGCCGCAGATCCCGAGCACGGCGATGCATCTGCTGGCCGCCAGCATCATCCAGGAATTCGACGCGTTCCGCGCGCCGCTCAGCGAAGACGACATCGAGCGCTCCGACCCCGACAGGCTGACGGCGCCGCAATTTTCCAACCTGCATCGCTGGGGCGATCCTCATGTGATGGATGAATATCGCTTTCACATGATGCTGACCGGGCCGCTCAATCTGGACGCGATGCGCAGCATCGAGGCACCGCTTCGCGACCTGTTCGAACCATGCCTGGCGCCGCCGCTGACGATCGGCAGCCTGGCGCTGTTCGTGGAGCAGGAATCGGGCGCGCCGATGCGCGTCCACTCGCAACACCCGCTCGGCAAGATTTCGGCGGCCAAGCGGGCCGAACGGATCAAGCGGCCGGCAGCCGAGGCGACGCTTGCGCCAGGCCCTATCCCGCCACTGTCGCGGATGGTCGCCTCGCTGATGGCCGGCCGCTAACCGTCTGCACCGACGTCATTTTGTCTCGACAATCCGGTCGGCGGTGATACCGTTCCGGAAAATTCGAAGGGTGATTTGATGTCTGAGACTTCCTATCCGCGTGACCTCGTCGGCTATGGCCGCAACCCGCCCAAGGCAAACTGGCCGGGCGATGCGCGTATCGCCGTGCAGTTCGTGCTCAACTATGAAGAGGGCGGCGAAAGCTGCATCCTCGATGGCGACCTGGCCTCCGAGAGCCTGCTCTCGGAGATCGTTGGTGCACAGCCTTGGCAGGGCCAGCGCAACCTCAACATGGAATCGATTTATGAGTACGGTTCGCGCTCCGGTTTCTGGCGGCTCTGGCGCATGTTCACCAGCCGCGACGTGCCGTTGACGGTCTACGGCGTGACGTTGGCGATGGCTCGCAATCCCGAAGCGGTCGCCGCCATGAAGGAAGCGGGCTGGGAGATCGCCAGCCACGGCCTGCGCTGGCTCGAATACAAGGATTTCCCCGAAGAGGTGGAGCGCGAGCATATCCGCGAAGTCGTTCGGCTGCATACCGAACTGACCGGCGAGCGCCCGCTTGGCCTTTACCAGGGCAAGCCTTCAAGCAACACGCTGAAGCTCGTTCTCGAAGAGGGCGGGTTCCTCTATTCCTCCGATTCCTATGCGGATGAGTTGCCCTATTGGGTGGCGGGGCTGACGGCCGACAAGCCGCATCTGATCATCCCCTACACACTCGACGCCAACGACATGCGCTTTGCGACGAACCAGGGTTTCAACTCCGGCGACCAGTTCTTCACCTATCTCAAAGACACGTTCGACGTGCTCTATGAGGAGGGCAAGGAAGGCAACGCCAAGATGATGAACATCGGCCTGCACTGCCGCCTCGTTGGGCGTCCAGGCCGCGCCGCGGCGCTGGCGCGGTTCATCGACTATGTCATGTCGCACGACAAGGTCTGGGTGCCGCGGCGCATCGACATCGCCCGTCACTGGTATGAACACCACAAGCCGGAAGGGGCTCTCTGATGTCCGATCGCGACGCCTTCGTCAGCCGCTTCGGCGGCGTGTTCGAGCATTCTCCATGGGTTGCCGAACGGGCCTACGACCGGGCGGCCGCAACGGGACTTTCGGCCGGCAACGTGCACTCGGCACTTTGCCAGGCCTTTCGCGCCGGTCTGCCGCGCGAAAGGCTGGCGGTGCTGCGCGCCCACCCGGATCTTGCCGGCAAGCTGGCGATCGCCGGCAAGCTGACGGCGGACTCGACGGCGGAGCAGGCGTCGGCCGGCCTCGACCGCCTTTCGGCCGACGAGCATGCCCGGTTCACGGCGCTGAACGAGGCCTATACGCAGAAATTCGGCTTTCCCTTCATCATCGCGGTCAAGGGCCTGACGAAGAACGACATTCTCGCCTCGTTCGAAAGGCGCATTGACAATTCGACCGAAGAGGAATTTGAAACCGCCTGTGCGCAGGTGGAGAAGATCGCCCGCCTGCGGCTGCAATCCATGCTTCCAGGAGACGAAAATGCCTGACATACCCGTTCGCTATCTGCGCTCATCTTTACCGAGGGCAGTCGAACCGGACCATGCCGACGCCGCCGGCAATGAGCACCGCGGGGCGATGGCCTGATGTCGCGTATTCTTTCGATCGAACCCCTGACGCAGGATGCTTTCGCGCCGTTCGGCACGGTCATCGAGGCTGATCCGGCTTCGATGCGGTACATCAATGGCGGGACCACCGAACGCTTCCATGGCCTGGCGCGTGCCGATGTTGTCGGCGAGGGTGCCGATGTCATCATCAATATCTTTCGCGGCCAGCCGCGCGCCTTTCCTTACGCGGTGGCGATGATGGAGCGACACCCCTTCGGCAGCCAGAGCTTTTCGCCGCTCGAGGACCGGCCCTGGCTCGTCGTCGTTGCCGAAGACGAGGGGGGCCGACCGGGAATGCCGCGGGTGTTCCGGGCGAACGGGCGGCAGGGCGTCAACTACGGGCGCAATGTCTGGCACCATCCGCTGATGTCGGTGGGCGCGGTCAGCGACTTCATCGTCGTCGATCGGGATGGGCCGGGAAACAATCTCGAAGAATATGTCTACGACGAGCCCTTCGTCATCGAGAGCGCAATATGAAGGAAGAGCAGCGATGAGCAGCACCGGCCGCCTGACCACCCATGTCCTCGACACTGCGCTCGGCACGCCGGCCGAAGGCTTGCGCATCGACCTCTTTTGGCTCGAAGGCGACGAGCGGCAACTGATCCGCACCGTTCATACCAACAGCGACGGACGCGTCGATGGGCCCATGGTCGAAGGCATCGGCTTCATGGCGGGCAGCTACGAGTTGGTCTTCCACGCCGGCGACTATCTTCGTCGTGTCGGTGCGGACCTGCCGGAGCCTGCCTTCCTCGACCTGATCCCGCTGCGCTTCGGCATTGCCGATCCGGCCAGCCATTATCACGTGCCGCTGCTTCTTTCGCCCTACGGCTACTCGACCTATCGCGGCAGCTGAGCGTGGGTGGATGAGTGTTCGCGGCGTAAAATTCAGTCGAAAACCGTCGCCTTGATCGGGATTGTGTGAGACGATTTTGAGACTCACGAGGGGAATTCGATGCGTTTCATCAATCCGATCCCTTTCGTCCGCGACATCGATCGATCCAGGGACTTTTACCGGGAGACACTCGGTCTGACGGTGTTGAAGGACTTCGGAAACTTCGTTCTCTTCGAGACCGGTTTTGCGATCCACGAGGGTCGTTCGCTGGAACAAACAGTCTGGCGGGAAGTCGGTCCCGCGGAAGAACCCTATGGGCGAGGGAACCTGCTGCTCTACTTCGAGCATGAGAATATCGAAGCGGCCTTCGAAAGCATTGCGCCGCAGGTGGAGCTGATCCACCCGATTGAGCGGCAAGCCTGGGGACAGCGGGTGTTCCGTTTTTATGATCCCGACGGGCACGCAATAGAGATCGGAGAGCCGCAAACTCTTGGATCTACTGCATAATTCCTCAAATCTGATCCGATTTGAGGATAGAATTATGCAACAAGTTTGAAGCGATACAGCGTCCTTTGCGCGTCATATTTGACGCGCGGCGCTGTAAAGGCGACCTGCATCAATCCTGAAGCTTACGACTGAACCGCCCGTCTCAAAGGACGGTTCGCCGCAAGAAACGATCGCATACGTTTAGTTTATGCGACCAATTTGGAACTGCAGGCATTCCACACACGTGTTGGAGGCCGGCCGCGAAGCCGCCCTTTTCAGGCAATCCGGCTTCGCCGGTTGGCGCGCTCGATCAATCCGCGAGAATGTCGCGGTTGACGTCGTTGATATCGCGCTTGCCGCAGAGCGCCATGGTGATGTCCATCTCCTTGCGGATGATTTCCAGCGCCTTGGTCACGCCTTCCTTCCCCATGGCGCCGAGGCCGTAGAGGAAGGGGCGGCCGATATAGGTGCCCTTGGCGCCCATGGCGACGGCCTTCAGCACGTCCTGGCCGGAGCGGATGCCGCCATCGAGATGCACCTCGATCTGGTGGCCGACCGCATCGACGATGCGCGGCAGCATGCTGATCGAGGAATGGGCGCCATCGAGCTGGCGGCCGCCGTGGTTGGAGACGATGATCGCGTCGGCGCCGGTCGCCGCCGCCATCTTGGCGTCTTCCGGATCGAGAATGCCCTTCAGGATCAGCGGACCGCCCCAGCGCTCCTTGATCCATTCGACGTCCTTCCACGAGAGTTGCGGGTCGAACTGTTCTGCCGTCCAGGCGCCGAGCGAGGACAGGTCGGTGACGCTCTTGGCGTGGCCGACGATATTGCGGAAGGTGCGGCGGTTGGTGCCGAGCATCTTCATGCACCAGCCGGGACGTGTCGCCATCTGCCAGAGATGCTTGGGGGTCAGCTTCGGCGGGGCCGACAGGCTGTTGCGCAGGTCCTTGTGGCGCTGGCCGAGGATCTGCAGGTCGAGCGTCAGCACCAGTGCCGAGCACTTGGCGGCCTTGGCCCGGTCGATGAGGTTCAGCACGAACTCGCGCTCGCGCATGACGTAGAGCTGGAACCAGAAGGGCTTGGTTGTGACCGACGCGACATCCTCGATTGAGCAGATGCTCATGGTCGACAACGTGAAGGGAACGCCAAAGGCTTCGGCCGCCTGGGCTGCCAGCATCTCGCCATCGGCGTGCTGCATGCCGGTCAGCCCCGTCGGCGCCAGCGCCACCGGCATCGACACTTTCTGGCCGATCATGGTCGTTTCCAGCGAGCGGTTGGTCATGTCGACCAGCACCCGCTGGCGCAGCTTCACCTTGGCGAAGTCTTCCTCGTTGGCGCGATAGGTGCCCTCGGTCCAGGCGCCGCTGTCGGCGTAATCGAAGAAGAGCTTCGGTACGCGGCGCTTGGCAAGGGCCTTGAGGTCGCTGATTTCGAGGATTTGCGTCATGGAAACGGCCTTCATCTGAAACACAGGTTAGAGCGGGATGCGGGCGGAAAGCCGCGGACACTTTTCCGCACCCAACTCTTGGGATGACTACCGAGGCCTTACCATGTTTGCCGGAGGCTTGTTAATAGCGCGGACGCAAAGAGGTCAATTTTTTTGACCTCTTTGCCAATGACGGTGAAGTCAGGCAGCAGCGAGTGCCGCCTTGGCCGGTTTTCCCGCCACATAGGTCTCGACGATCGCGCGGTCGTCGCCCATGGTCTGGAGCAGGAAAAGTTCATCGGCGAGTGAGTTGACCACTTCGGCGCGCAGCGCCATCGCCGGTGTTGCCGCCATGTTGAGCACGATGAAGTCGGCGTCGGTGCCGGCCTCGAGCGTGCCGATGCGATCGACCAGCGACAGCGCCTCGGCGTTGCCGCGGGTCATCATGAAGAAGCTGTCGAACGGGTTCAGCCGCTCGCCCTGCAGTTGCAGGATCTTGTAGGCCTCGTCGAGCGTCTTCAGCATCGAATAGCTGGTGCCGCCGCCGATATCCGAGGCGACCGAGGTGCGTACCGGCTTTTCGCGCCGGTTGAGCGCCCGCAACGGGAAAAGGCCCGAGCCGAGGAAGAGGTTGGATGTCGGGCAGAAGACCGCGACCGATCCCGTCTCGCACATCACGTCCGCCTCGCGGTCTGAGAGGTGGATGCAGTGGCCGAACAGGCTCTTCGGCCCAAGCAGCCCATAACGGGCGTAGACGTCGGTATAATCGGTGGCTTCCGGATAGAGTTCGCAGGTAAAGGCGATCTCGTCGCGGTTTTCCGACAGATGTGTCTGGACATGCAGGTCGGGAAACTCATGCACCAGCGATTTTGCGACGTCCATCTGCTCCGGCGTCGAGGTGATGGCAAAGCGCGGAGTGATGGCGACATGGTTGCGGCCCTTGCCGTGCCAGTCGCGGATTACCGCGCGGGTCTCGTCGTAGCCCATCTGCGGCGTATCGAGCAACCCCTGCGGGGCATTGCGGTCCATCATCACCTTGCCGGCGATCATGCGCATGTCGCGGCGTAGCGCCTCGGCGAAGAAGGCGTCGGCGGATGCCTTATGCACGGTGCAATAGGCGGCCGCCGTCGTCGTGCCGTGGCGGACCATTTCGTCGAAGAAACGGCTGGCGATGCGCTCGGCATGGGCGGTCTCGACGAAGCGGCACTCTTCCGGGAAGGTATAGGTGTTGAGCCATTCCAGCAGGTTGGCGGCGTAGGAGGCCATCACCTGCATCTGCGGGAAATGCAGATGCGTGTCGATGAAGCCCGGCACGATCAGGTGCGGGCGGTGATCGATCTCGACGATATCATCCGCTGCCTCGGCCTTCACAGTCGCGTAGGTGCCAGACGTTTTGATCCGGCCGTCTGCGACCAGCAGCGCGCCATCGCTTTCATAGGTGTAGGCGGCGCTGTCCTCGATTGCCATTGGCGCGCGGTGAAAGCTCAAGAGGCGGCCGCGGATGAGCGTCGTTGTCATTGTGTCTTGCCTTCCTCGACGGCGCTTTCGAACCAGGCTGCCAGCAACTGGCGCTCGTCCGTCGTCATGTCGGTTATGTTGCCGGGCGGCATGGCATGGCTGCGCCCCGCCTGGATATAGATTTCGCGGGCGTGGGCGGCAATCTCCTGATCGCTCTCTAACACCACGCCCTTCGGCGGCCGGGCGATGCCCTCATAGACCGGTTCGGCTGCGTGGCACATGGAACAGCGGGTCGAGATCGCGTCCTTGACGGCGGGGAAATGCGCATTCTCCGCAAACCGGGCAAAGACCGGCGCGACCTCGGCTTTTTCTTCGCCGGTCAGCACCTTCGGCACGGTCGACAGCCACATGATCAGGATGAAGAGGAGGACGGTGACGAGCCACGTCCAGGTAGGCCTACCCTTGCGGGCATGGGTCGTATTGAACCAGTGCCGGATGGTGACACCCATCAGGAACACCAGCGCCGCGATGATCCAGTTGAAGGCGGTGGCAAAAGCCAGCGGATAGTGGTTCGACAGCATGAAGAAGATGACCGGCAGGGTCAGGTAGTTGTTGTGCAGCGAGCGCTGCTTGGCCTGGGCGCCGAGCTTCGGGTCGGGCGTGCGCCCGGCGATCAGGTCGGCAACGACGATCTTCTGGTTGGGAATGATGAGGAAGAAGACGTTGGCCGACATGATGGTGGCGGTGAAAGCGCCCAGATGCAGGAAGGCGGCGCGGCCTGTAAACACCTGGGTATAGCCCCAGGCCATGATCACCAGCGCCACATAAAGAAGCGCCATCAGGCCCCAGGTGTTGTTGCCGAGCGGCGACTTGCAGAGCAGGTCATAGAAGACCCATCCGATGCCGAGCGAGGCGAGCGAGATCAGGATCGCGGACGTTGCCGAGATATCGAGCACGTGGCGATCGATCAGGAAAAGATCGGCACCGCCGTAATAGACCAGACAGAGCATGGCGAAGCCCGAAAGCCACGTCACGTAAGATTCCCATTTGAACCAGGTCAGGTGCTCGGGCATCGAGGCGGGGGCGACCAGATATTTCTGGATGTGGTAGAAGCCACCGCCATGCACCTGCCATTCCTCGCCGTAGGCTCCAACAGGCAGGTGGTCGCGCTTCACGAGACCGAGGTCGAGCGCGATGAAATAGAAGGATGAGCCGATCCAGGCGATGGCGGTAATGACATGCAGCCAGCGCACAGCAAAGGCCAGCCATTCCCAGGCGATGGCGAACTCGTACATTCAGGTCCCCTTTATTCTCTCCGTCAGCGCACCTTGCGCAAAAACCGGGAGTTGGGGAAGGGGGCGAATGCGCCTCCAAGCGTAAATTGCCGCGATCGGGACGATTTCGGGGTGAATTCACCCGGAATGATAAACCTGATGGATTCTAATGGGTTACCCTAGCTCGCGGAAGCCGCCTTGCGCTCTTCTACCCAATCGGCCCCGAACTGAACCGACGGGCAGAGTTCGCTGAGGATCCAGTCGCGGAAGATGCGGATCTTCGGGGTGTTGCGGCGCGCATGCGGGTAGGCCAGCCAGTAGTCGCAGCCGTCGCTGCAGCGCAGGTCGAAAGGCTGGTAGAGCCGGCCAAGCGCTACGTCGTCACCGTAGAATTCCGGTGTCAGGATCGCCACGCCCTGGCCGGCAACGGCGGCGCGCGCCTCGAAGGATTGCGCGCCGAGCCGGCTTGTCGGGCGGCCCTCGAGATCCGGATCGTCGACGCCGGCGGCCGAAAACCAGATCCGCCACCAGGGGTCGCCGGCATCGATGATCCTGAGCTTCAGGAGATCACGCGGCTCGCGGATGCCGCCAACGGTTTCGGCGAGTGCCGGGCTCAGCATCGGGCTGAACTCGACGCGCATCAGCGGATGTGTGTCGAGGCCCGGCCAGACGCCGGCGCCGGAGCGGATGGCGAGATCCGTGGGTTCCTTGGCAAAATCGACGAGGTTGTCGTTGGTGTCCAGGCGCACGGCGATGGTGGGGTGGGCGAGCTGAAACGAGCCGATGTTGCGGGCGAGCCATTGCGAGGCGAAGGTCGGGGTCGAGCTGATCAACAGTGTGCTGTCGATATCGCCGCGCGCTGAGGAGACGGCCTCCTGCAGCATCTCGAAGGCTTCGGTGACCCGTGGCGCCAGCCGCTGGCCGACATCGGTCAACGCGATCTGGCGTGGGCGGCGCAGGAACAAGGGCTCGCCGACGCTCTCCTCGATCAGCTTGACCTGGTAGCTGACGGCGGTCTGGGTCATGCCCAGCTCCTCGCCGGCCTTGGTAAAACTGCCGAGCCGGGCGACGGCTTCGAAGACCCTCAACGCATTCAGCGGAAACTGCTTGGACATCTTCATGGATAAGTTCTCTTGATGCATGCAGACGGATGTTCGATTGGAACTCAATCCTCTTCCACGGCATCCTGCAAGTCAACTTCCCAAGACGAACAGGTGCTCAAAATGACTTGCGACGTTATCGAACATACTGAAAGAAAACCGCTTCTTTCGCTGGATGCGGTCGTGCGGCTCACGTCCACCCTGTTTGGCCGTGCCGTTGTCGCCAAGCCGGTGCTCGACGTCAATGCGCTGTCCGACCATATCAAAAGAGACATGGGTTTCATGGATGGCCGTGGCCCCTATGGGGACGATGTCGAGGCGCAGGCCGACGCGCACCGCCTCGTCAACATCGACGAGCTGCCCCGGATCTGACCGGAGCTCTCACACGCCGCGCGTCGAACGGGATGCGCGGCGATGTCATCAATCAAGACGATTGTCGAAGGCGTTCGACGGCCATCAGCACGCGCTCCGGCGTCGCCGGCGCATCAAGGCGCGGGCATTCGCGATAATCGGCAACGCTCGCCACCGCCATCGACAGCGCCTCGAGCACGGAGATCGGCAGCATGAAGGGCGGTTCGCCCACGGCCTTTGACCGCCCGATGGTCTTTTCCGCATTTTCCGACCACTCGGCCAGTTTGACGTTGAAGATCTTCGGCCGGTCCGAGGCGAGCGGGATCTTGTAGGTCGAGGGTGCGTGCGTGCGCAGTCGGCCCTTGTCGTCCCACCACAGCTCCTCCGTTGTCAGCCATCCCATGCCCTGGACGAAACCGCCTTCGATCTGGCCAAGGTCGATCGCCGGATTGAGCGAGCGGCCGACATCGTGCAGCACGTCGACGCGATCGACCATGTATTCGCCGGTCAGCGTATCAACAGATACTTCCGACACCGAGGCGCCATAGGCGAAGTAGTAGAAGGGCGTTCCCCGTCCGGTCGCGCGGTCCCAATGGATTTTCGGCGTCTTGTAGAAGCCGGCGGCCGAAAGCTGCACGCGCGCCGTATAGGCAAGCTTGATGAATTCCGGGAAGGGTACCAGTTCTTCGCCGATCTTCACGTGATCGGGAACGAAAGTGACGTTTTCCGCCGTCGTCTGCCAGCGCTCGGCTGCAAAGGCGACGAGCCGTTCCTTGATCTGGCGCGCCGCATCGAAGGCGGCCATGCCATTGAGGTCGGAGCCGGACGATGCAGCGGTCGCCGAGGTGTTGGGGACCTTGCCGGTCGTGGTCGCGGTGACGCGCACGCGGTCGAGATCGACCTGGAAGCTGTCGGCGATGACCTGCGCGACCTTCACATAAAGGCCCTGGCCCATTTCCGTGCCGCCGTGGTTCAGGTGGATCGAGCCATCCTGATAGATGTGCACGAGGGCGCCGGCCTGGTTAAATGCGGTCATGGTGAAGGAGATGCCGAACTTCACCGGCGTCAGCGCGATGCCCTTGCGAATGACACGGCTCGCACGGTTGAACTCGATAATGGCCATGCGGCGCGCCTGGTAATCGGCGTCGACTTCAAGCTCGGCGACGATCCGGGCGATGATGTTGTCTTCGACCTGCTGGTGGTAAGGGGTGATATCCCGGCCGGAACCCTTCTCGCCGTAGAAATTGAGCTTGCGGATCTCGAGCGGATCCTTGCCGAGAGCGTAGGCGATCTCTTCGATCATGCGCTCGCCGCCGACCATGCCTTGCGGGCCACCGAAGCCGCGATAGGCGGTGTTGGAGACGGTGTTCGTCTTCAGCGGCTGCGACGTCAGTTTTACATGCGGGTAGAAGTAGGAGCTGTCTGCGTGGAACAGCGCGCGGTCGGTCACCGGTCCGGAGAGATCGGAGGAGTAGCCGCAGCGCGCAGCGTAATTGGCGTGAACGGCGTGGATGCGGCCTTCCTCGTCGAAGCCGACATCGTAGTCGACGAGGAAGTCGTGACGCTTGCCGGTGGCGGTCATGTCCTCGTCGCGGTCGGGGCGAAACTTGACCGCACGGCCGAGCTTTTTCGCCGCCACGGCTGCAAGGGCTGCGAACTGGTTGCCCTGCGTTTCCTTGCCGCCGAAGCCGCCGCCCATGCGGCGCACATTGACCGTGACCGCATTGGAGGGAACGCCGAGCACGTGCGAGACCATGTGCTGGATTTCGCTTGGGTGCTGGGTCGACGACCAGACGGTGACCTCGTCGTCCTCGCCGGGAATGGCAAGGGCGATATGGCCTTCGAGGTAGAAGTGCTCCTGGCCGCCGATGCGCATCCGGCCCTTCAGCCGGCGCGGCGCCTTTTCCAGTTCAGCGTCGGCATCGCCCCGCTGCAAGGTCAGGGGCTGGGTGACGAGCTCGCCGCCATGGGCTACCGCATCGGTGATATCGGTGAAATGCGCCAGGTCGCGATAGCTGATCTTCGCCAGCCGGGCAGCACGACGGGCGATGTCGCGCGTCTCGGCGATGACGGCAAAGGCCGGCTGGCCGTGGAACTGCACGATGCCGTCGGCAAGCACCGGCTCGTCATGCAGGTGGCTGGGGCTGATATCGTTGGAATGCGGCATGTCGCTCGCCGTCAGCACGCAGACGACGCCGGCCGCCGCGGCGACGGCCGAGAGGTCCATGGCGGTGATTTCGGCGTGGGCGCGGTCGGTCATCCCCAGCGCACCGTGCAGCGTGCCCGCCGGTTCCGGCATGTCGTCGATGTAATCGGCGGTGCCGGTCACGTGCTTGTGGGCGCTGTCATGGCGCTGGTGCGAATGCATCTGCCCCTTGATCGCCTTGCGTTCTTCGAAGGTCGACTTGTCCATGATTACCTCTCTCCCGCCGCGTAGCGCACGAGCTCCGCCGGCTGGCCGCCACTTTCCAGGAAAAAGCGCATCAGCAGGTTCTTCGCCGCCAGCATGCGATAGGTGCTGGTGGCGCGCCAATCGCTCAAGGGCTGATAGTCGGCCTCGAAGGCTGCCTGAGCGGCGCGCACCGTTTCCTCGGTCCAGGGCTTGCCGATGAGCGCGGCCTCGACGGTTGCAGCGCGTTTCGGCGTGCCGGCCATGCCGCCAAAGGCGATGCGGGCGGTCTCTACCCGGTTGCCGTCAAGCGAAATGCGGAAGGCGCCGAGTAATGCGGAAATGTCCTCGTCGCGGCGCTTGGAGAGCTTGTAGGCCGCAAACAGCTCACCCGCCGGCAGCGCGGGCACGAAGACGCTCTCGACGAATTCGCCGGCTTTGCGGTCCTGCTTGCCGTAGGCGATGAAGAAATCTTCAAGCGGCAGCGTGCGCGTCCCTTCCGTCGAGCGCAGCGTGACAGTTGCCCCCAGCACGATCAGGGGCGGTGGACTGTCGCCGATCGGCGAACCGTTGGCGATGTTCCCGCCGATCGTGCCCATGTTGCGCACCTGTTCGCCGCCGATACGGTCGATCAACCGGCCGAAGGCTGGATAGGCTTTGCTGAGCGCTGCAAAGGCGGCTGAATAGCTGACGCCGGCACCAATGGTCAGGCCGCCGTCGCTTTCCTCGATGCGCTGCAGTTCGGCGATGCCGTTGATGAAGACGACGGGATCGATCGGACGCATCTGCTTGGTGACCCAGAGGCCGACATCGGTGGCGCCGGCAACCACCGTCGCGCCTTTGTGCTCGGCAAGAGCGGTCGCGAGGCCGGTGGCATCCGCCGGCACGATCAGACAGCTTTCACCGTGGCGGACGGTGATCGTTTTCTCGGGTTGAAGCGCCTTGAGGCGGGCGATGGTGGCCTCGCGCGCAGCCGTGATCGGATCGAAGATAGCAGAAGGCCGCGCGCTTGCGGCGGCCTCGGCCGCCTTGACGATCGGCTCGTAGCCGGTGCAGCGACAAAGGTTGCCTTGCAGCGCCTTTTCGATGTCGGCCCGGCTGGGATTGTCGTTCGAAAGCCAGAGGCCATAAAGCGACATGACGAAGCCGGGCGTGCAGAAGCCGCATTGTGAGCCATGGAAATCGACCATCGCCTGCTGCACGGGATGAAGCGTTCCATCCCTGGCGGCGAGATGCTCAACGGTGACCACATGGGTCGCATGCAACGATCCGACGAAGCGGATGCAGGCATTGACGCTTTCATAGACCAGCGTTTCGCCGGCGAGCCGGCCGACGAGCACGGTGCAGGCACCGCAATCGCCCTCCGCGCAGCCTTCCTTGGTTCCTGTCAGCCGGCGCTCAAGCCTGAGATAGTCGAGCAGGGTCGCGGTCGGCGCGACGTCGGAAAGCGCCACCTCGCTATCATTGAGGATGAAGCGAATGCTGTCGTCGTCCTTGCGTTCCCTAACCTTAGGCATGCCATTCATTCCTGCTGATGCATGGCCGCAAAAACCGGAAGCGTTCCCGGCGACGGACCATGCGCATTTTCATAGAGTTAGGGCGTCGTCCGCCTCGTCTCAATGGACGGGCGGCTCTCTATTGCGCCGTCCAGCCGCCGTCCATGGAAACATGCGTGCCGGTGATCTGCGCCGCATCATCGCTTGCGAGATAGACGGCGAGCGACGCTACCTGCTCGACGGTGATGAATTTCTTGGTCGGCTGGCCCTTGAGCATTACGTCGTTGATGACCTGCTCTTCGGTGATGCCGCGGGTGCGGGCCTGATCCGGGATCTGCTTTTCGACCAGCGGGGTCAGCACATAACCCGGGCAGATCGAATTGGCGGTGATGCCATTTTCCGCAACTTCGAGCGCGACGGTCTTTGTCAGCCCCATGATGCCGTGCTTGGCGGCGACATAGGCCGATTTGAACGGCGAGGCGACGAGCCCGTGGGCAGAGGCGATGTTGACGATGCGGCCCCAGCCCTTTGCCTTCATGCCGGGCAGGGCGGCGCGAATGGTATGGAAAGAGGAGGAGAGGTTGATGGCGATGATCCGGTCCCATTGCTCGACCGGGAAATCCTCGACCTTCTCGACATATTGAACGCCGGCATTGTTGACCAGAATGTCGACGCTGCCGAAGCGTTTTGCCGCCGTTGCCATCAGGTCGGCGATCTCGTCCGGCTTCGTCATGTCGGCCGGGTGATAGATGACCGTTCCCGTGGTGAGCGCCCCGACTTCGTCCGTCGCAGCCTTGATTTCGTCCGGCGTGCCGAAGCCGTTCAAGACGATGTTGGCGCCGCCCTTGGCAAAAGCCTTGGCAATGGCAAGGCCGATGCCGCTCGTCGAACCGGTGATGACCGCAGTTCTCGTCATTCCTGATCTCTCCCTTTGCAGCGCCGCTGATCTTGCCCGTTTTTTGCGGCGCAACAGCGTCAACCTACGCGTAAAACCGCTGAGGTGACAATTGTGTTTTTCAGGCCGCCGACGCAGAGTTGCGGCGGGAGGCCTTGTCACGATTTCTTGCGTTTTGTTTTCGTTTGACATTCGTTTTGCCATCGTATTGAAGTTTTTCGAAATGGACGCCACGCCCAAGAGGAAGGGCGTCGAGACACGTGATGTGAGGCCGGGGAGGGGCATATGGGCGGATATATTCTCGCGATCGATCAGGGCACGACATCGAGCCGGGCGATCGTCTTCGACGGCAAGCAGCAGGTAGCAGGCCTCGACCAGAAGGAATTCAGGCAGCACTTTCCGAAATCCGGCTGGGTCGAGCACGATCCGGAGGAAATCTGGGATAGCGTCGTCGTCACCGTCAACGAGGCGATCAGGAAGGCGGGGATCTCCCCAAGCGATATCGCCGGCATCGGCATCACCAACCAGCGCGAAACGGTGGTGGTCTGGGATCGCGAAACCGGCAAGCCGATCCACAACGCCATCGTCTGGCAGGACCGCCGCACATCAGCCTATTGCGACAAGCTGAAGAAACAGGGTCTCGAAAAGACCTTCACCAAGAAGACCGGTTTGCTGCTCGATCCCTATTTCTCCGGCACCAAACTCAACTGGCTGCTGTCGAATGTGAAGGGCGCCCAGGCCAGAGCTGCCAAGGGCGAGCTTTGCTTCGGCACGATCGATACTTTCCTGATCTGGCGGCTGACAGGCGGAAAGTCCTTCGTCACCGATGCGACCAACGCCTCGCGCACGCTGCTCTACAACATCGCCGACAATGCCTGGGACGACGAGTTGCTCGACATCCTGCGCGTTCCCCGCGCCATGTTGCCGGAGGTGAAGGACTGCGCCGCCGATTTCGGCGTCACCGACAAGGAGCGCTTCGGCACGGCGATCCCGATCCTCGGTGTTGCCGGCGACCAGCAGGCCGCCACCATCGGCCAGGCCTGCTTCAAGCCGGGCATGCTGAAATCGACCTACGGCACGGGCTGCTTCGCATTGCTCAACACCGGCAAGGACATGGTGCGCTCGAAGAACCGGCTGCTCACCACCATTGCCTACCGGCTGGATGGCGAAACCACCTATGCGCTCGAAGGCTCGATCTTCGTTGCCGGCGCGGCGGTGCAGTGGCTGCGCGACGGCCTGAAGGTCATCAAGGCGGCTCCGGACACCGGCACGCTTGCCGAAGGCGCCGACCCGTCGCAGGAGGTTTACCTCGTCCCGGCCTTCACCGGTCTCGGTGCGCCGCATTGGGATCCCGACGCTCGCGGCGCGATCTTCGGCATGACCCGCAACACCGGGCCCGCCGAGTTTGCGCGTGCCGCGCTCGAAGCGGTCTGCTACCAGACGCGCGATCTGCTCGAAGCCATGCACAAGGACTGGCGCAGCAACGGCAAGGAAACCGTGTTGCGCGTCGACGGCGGCATGGTCGTCTCGGACTGGACGATGCAGCGGCTTTCCGACCTCCTCGATGCGCCGGTCGACCGGCCGACCATCCTCGAGACGACGGCGCTCGGCGTTGCCTGGCTCGCCGGCAGCCGCGCCGGCGTCTGGCCGAAGCAGGAGGAGTTCGCCAAGTCCTGGGCGCGCGATCGCCGTTTCGAGCCGGCGATGGACGAAGCGACGCGCAAGACGAAGCTCAAGGGCTGGCGCAATGCGGTCAAGCGCACGCTGACCTAGAGCATTTCCAGGAAAAGTGCGAAGCGGTTTTCCGTCAGGAAATGCGTAAAAACAAGGAGATAGAGCGTTTCTGCGACTCCGCTTAAACCGGAAACGCTCTCGCCCCGGACCCTTGGCTTGATCCAAGCGCCGTTTGGCATCATCCGGGAAACACAGTGTTTCCCGGACGCGCATTTGCTGCTTTCGCCGGGGCCAACTATCTGTCGGTAGAACAACGATAGGATGGGCATCATGGAACTCGGGCTTTACACATTTGCGGATGTCGATCCGAACGCTGCCGACAAGGGCCGGGAAGGCCAGCGTCGGCTTGCCAATTTGCTGGAAGAGATCGAACTGGCAGATCAGGTCGGCCTCGATGTCTTTGGCCTTGGCGAACATCACCGCCCTGATTATGCAGCCTCGGCACCAGCCGTCATCCTTGCGGCAGCCGCCGCGAGGACGAAGACCATAAGGCTGACGAGTGCCGTGACGGTGCTGAGCTCGGACGACCCGGTGCGCGTGTTCCAGCAGTTTTCCACGCTCGACCTTCTCTCCAACGGCCGGGCCGAAATCATGGCCGGGCGCGGCTCGTTCATCGAGTCCTTCCCGCTCTTCGGTCAGTCGCTCGACGATTACGACCAGCTCTTTGCCGAAAAGCTCGACCTGTTGATGGCGCTGCGCGAAGCGGAAAAGGTCTCCTGGGCGGGCGAGATGCGCCCTGCGATCAGCGATCGCGGCGTCTATCCGCGTCCGCTGCAGGAGGTGCTGCCGCTGTGGATCGCCGTCGGCGGCACGCCGCAGTCGGTTGCCCGTGCCGGTGCCCTCGGGCTGCCGGTGGCACTTGCGATCATCGGCGGAGAGCCGCGCCGGTTCGCTCCGCTGTTCGATCTTTATCGCGAGGCCGCCCGTCGTGCCGGCCAGGATCCGGCAAAGCTGAAGACCAGCATCAATGTCCATGGCTTCATCGCCGATACGACCGATCTTGCCGCTGACCAGTTTTATCGCCCGCAGGCCGAGGTGATGAACCGCATCGGCCGGGAGCGCGGCTGGGGGCCGACGAACCGGGCGCATTTCGACCAGGCGCGCAGCCCTGCCGGCAATCTCTTCCTCGGCGACCCCGAAACCGTGGCGGAGAAGATCGTCGAGAACTGGAAGCTCTTCCGCAACGACCGCTTCCTGCTGCAGATGGCGATCGGCCCGATGCCGCATGCCCAGATCATGCGCGGCATCGAACTCTACGGCACCAAGGTCGCGCCGCTGGTGCGCAAGGCGCTTGCCGAGCAGGGGGCCGGACAGACCGTTTCGGCCTGAGCCGCCACAGGCCGTTCATGTCTCGCTTGTCGGCGCTGGAAAATCCGGCACCGACCGGCTACATGTGGGCACGAAAGCGAGACACGGATGACCCTCAACAACGAAGAAGATCTGCTGCGGCTGAAGGAAATCGGCCGCATCTGCGCCAATGCGCTGCAGGCTATGGGCGAAGCGCTCGAGCCGGGCATCACCACGGCGGAACTGGATGCCATCGGCCGCAAGGTGCTGGAAGAGGCAGGTGCGCGCTCTGCGCCGGAACTCTGCTACCAGTTTCCGGGCGCCACCTGCATCAGCGTCAACGAGGAAATCGCCCACGGCATCCCCGGCAGCCGCATCATCCGCGCCGGCGATCTCGTCAATATCGACGTTTCGGCTGAGAAAGACGGCATCTTCGCCGACACCGGCGCTTCCTTTCCGGTGCCGCCGGTCTCGGCAGCCATCGACCGCCTCTGCCGTGACGGCAAGCGGGCGATGTGGGTCGGCCTCAAGCAAGTGCGTCCGGACCAGTCGCTTGCAGCGATCGGCAATGCGATCGGCGATTTCGCCCGCAAGAACCGCTATTCGCTGGTCACCAACCTTGCCAGCCACGGCATCGGCCGCTCGCTGCACGAGGAGCCGAAGGAGATCGCGACCTGGCCGGATCCGAGCGAGCGGCGGCGCATGACCGACGGTATGGTCTTTACCGTCGAGCCGTTCCTCTCGATGGGCGCGGACTGGGCCGAGAGCGGCGACAAGGACGACTGGACGCTCTACAGCGAACCGCGGGCACCGACCGTGCAATATGAGCACACGGTCGTCGTCACGCGCGGCGGTCCGTTGGTGGTGACGCTGCCCGGCTGACGGGCCATCGTTCGATTCCTTCAATAGGACATTCAATTATAGTGATTTGTGGTGTTCGTTTTGCAGTGCAATAAAACTGCTTATGACCACGATCGACAGACCACATCACGCAAGCCTCGCCTCCACCGCTACCGCCGGCGCCATTGCCATGGCGGTCGCCATGGGCTTCGGCCGCTTCTCCTACACGCCGATCCTGCCGGCGATGATGACGGACCTCGGCCTATCGCCGGCGGATGCCGGCCTCATCGCCTCGGCCAATTTCGTCGGCTATCTCGCCGGCGCCGTGCTTGGCGCTTACGGCTGGGCGCATGGGCAGGAGCGAAGGATCGGGCTTGCTTCGCTCGCGGCAACCACACTGCTGCTGGCGGCGATGGGCCTGACGTCCTCGGTCTTGGTGCTCAGTCTCATCCGCTTTCTCGCCGGCCTTGCCAGCGCGTTTTCGATGATCTTCATCTCCGGCATCGTCCTTGGTCACGGGCTGTTGGCGCGGTCTGAACATGTGCCGGCCATGCATTTCGGCGGCGTCGGGCTCGGCATCGCCTTCTCCTCGCTCTGCGTCTGGTTGGCACCTCTCGCTGGCGCCGCCGGGCTTTCAGCGTCGCAAGCCGACTGGTTCACCGGCGCTCTTGTCGCGCTTGTCGGCACGGTCGTCGTCGCTCTGATGCTGCCGGCCGGTCCCGTCTCCGGCAACGGCGCCGCACGTGAAAAGCCGCTGACCTGGACCCGCCCCCTGACGGTGGTGACGCTGACCTATGGGTTGTTCGGCTTCGGTTACGTGATCACGGCCACGTTCCTGGTGGCCATGGCCCGCGACGCGAGCGGCGGCCACAGCATCGAGTTCCTTGCCTGGCTGTTGACGGGCCTAAGTGCAGCGCTGTCGGTCTATCTCTGGCGCTTCGCCGTGCCGCGCTTCGGGCTTGCCGGTGTTTACGCGATCGGTCTTCTGGCCGAGGCTGTCGGCCTTGTGCTCACCGTCAGCCTGCCGCTGCCCTATGCGCCGCTTGCCGGTGGCCTGATGCTGGGCGCCACCTTCATGATGATCACCGCCTACGGCCTGCAGATCGGCCGGCATCTGGCGCCGGAAAGTCCGCGCAAGGCACTGGCGCTGATGACGGCGGCCTTCGGTATCGGCCAGATCATCGGTCCGGTGGTTGCCGGCTGGTTGGCCCAGCGCACCGGCAGCTTTGCAGCGCCGACCTTGATCGCGGCCGCGGTGCTGTTCGTCTGCGGCGGGGTGATCGTTGCCGAACTCAGGCGGATCGCAGCGGCGCTGCCGCGCTGAGCGGCGGCGGGAAGGTTGCGCCGCTTGCCGTAACACATGATGAAATAACGGTAACGTTCATATTACCTGATTGTTGAAAAAGGTGCTTTGCCCTAGTTTCGGCGCTTCGAGAGGCGAGTTGTTCTCCTCCCCCGAAACGAGAGTGCCGTACTTTGTTCCTATCTTTCTTCCCGAAGCCGAAGCTCTTTTTCATTTCCTTTGTCGTCTGGTCGCTTGTCGCCATCGCCTTTTGGTATGGTGAAGGCGAGCAGTTGGGTGCAGTCTTCGGAATGCCGCCCTTGCCCTCGGATGCGCCGCCGATCACCGGGATTTCTGCCTTCTGGTCGCCCGCCTTCCTCTGGTTCTATCTCTACTTCGGGCTGGTCGTCGGGCTGTTCGCAGCATTCTGGTATGTCTATTCGCCACATCCCTGGCAGAACTGGTCGATCCTCGGCTCAGCCCTCATTCTTTTCGTCACCTATTTCCAGGTGCAGGTGAGCGTCGCGATCAACAATTGGTACGGGCCGTTCTGGGATCTGATTCAGGCGATCGTCTCGAAGACGAAGGTGGTGACCGCGGCAGAGTTCTACGGAGAAATCGCCGTCTTCCTCGGTATCGCCTTGGTCGCTGTCGCTGTCGCGGTCATGACCCGCTTCTTCGTCAGCCACTATATCTTCCGCTGGCGCACGGCGATGAACGAGTACTACATGGCCCACTGGGGCAAGCTGCGTCGTATCGAAGGTGCTTCGCAGCGTGTCCAGGAAGACACAATGCGCTTCTCCACGACGGTGGAGGGCCTCGGCGTCAGCCTGATCGACAGCGTGATGACGCTGATTGCGTTTACGCCGGTATTGATCCGGCTTTCGGCCAATGTCACCGAACTGCCGATCGTCGGTGACATTCCCTATCCGCTGGTTACGGCCGCTGTGCTTTGGTCGCTGTTCGGCACGGTGTTCCTGGCGCTCGTCGGCATTAAGCTGCCGGGCCTCGAGTTCCGCAACCAGCGTGTGGAAGCGGCCTACCGCAAGGAACTGGTCTATGGTGAGGACCACGCCGATCGCGCTCAGCCGCCGACGGTCGCCGATCTCTTCGAAAACGTTCGCCGGAACTATTTCCGGCTCTATTTCCACTATCTCTACTTCAACATCGCCCGCATTTTCTATTTGCAGATCAACGGCATCTTCTCGTTGCTGATCCTGGCGCCGTCGATCATCGCCGGCAAGATCACACTCGGCGCGTTGAACCAGATCTCGGGTGCCTTCGGGCAGGTGACGTCGTCGTTTCAGTACCTGGTTTCATCCTGGCCGACGATTGTCGAACTGCTTTCGATCTACAAGCGTCTGCGCGCCTTCGAAGCGGCAATCGACGATGAGCCCCTGCCGGAAATCGAGCAGAAGTTCATCGCGGTTGGTGGCGAGGAAGAACTGGCCTAAGCTGGGCCAGGAGAGGACCAATCAGAAGGCGGAGCGATCCGCCTTCTTTTTTGCCTGCTCGATCATCGGCAGCGCCTGGGCGTAGCTGACGCAGGCGACATCAGGCTTGCTGCAGACCTCGGTCAGCAGCCGGTCGAGCGCGCGCCAGTAGGCGCCGCCATTCATCTCGACGAAATGGAAGCCGAGCTGCAGCGGGATGCGGTTGCCGGCATATTCCTTGTCGAAGGCTTGTCTGTAGGCCTCGTAGGTGCGCGCTTCGAAGGTGGCGCTGTCCTTCTTGTTTTCGATACCCATGGAATGGCGCACGAACAGATTGTAGTCCATGCCGATCACCGGCCGCTTGGACGGCCCTTCCGGGATCAGCGGCAGGCCGAAGCGCGGCAGACCGTCCTTCTCCATCGGCCAGCCCGGCCCCTTGGTCACCAGGCTCGCGTCATAGGTAAAGACCGATGCCTTCAGGGCTGGCAGCAGGCCGTCGCTCAGCGACAGGTAGGGCGCACGGAAACCCTTGATGCCGGTGCGGGCAAATTCCGCCCAGCCTTGCGGCTCGGCATCCGGCCTGTCGGCCTTCTTCCAGGCATCGCGCAGGGCGATGTCGAATGTCGAGAATTCGCTTTGCCAATCGGCCTTCGTCCAGCCCTTGCCGTCGAAATGGCCGCAGGCGTGGCTGGCAATGTCGTGACCGTCGAGATGGGCCTGCCAGATGTGACCGGCGCGGGCCGCGATTTCCTCTCGGCTCTGGGCAAAGCCGACATTGGAACGACCCGGTTTCAGCCCCGGCGGTCTGTAGCTCTGCTTGCCGTCGGCGCGCGTCATCAGGAACGTGCAGGAGAGGAAATAGGTGAAATGCGCATTGGTGCGCTTGGCCATCGCCAGGCTTTTCTCCCACAGCGCGTTGTCATGCGCCCCATCGAAAGACACGATGACGAGCTGCTTGTCCTTGGCAGGAACGGTCGGTGCGGCCATATCGGGCGTGGGTTCGGCAGCCGCGACGAGGGCAGGGCAAAGGGCGAGGGAAAGGGCAATAAATGTTCGGATCATGATATCTGCGACGATTTGCGTATGCCGTCCCTTTATCCAGGAATGCGGCAATCCTTTGATCTGTCTGGAAATTTCTGTGCACTCCGGCTATGTCGATAGCCGACAGAACAATAATGAAGGACGGGTGACGACATGGCGCTACTGATATTGGGTATCGTGATCTTCTTGGGCATCCATCTCGTTCGCAGCTTTGCACCCGGCCTGCGCGCATCGGTGATATCGAGCAGCGGCACCGGCGCCTGGCATGCGATCCACGGTATCTGTGCGCTTGTTGGCCTCGGTCTGATTGCCTATGGCTTCGATCAGGCGCGCGCCACCACCGGCATGCTCTATACGCCCCCGGTCTTTCTTGCACACATCGCGCTGACCCTGATGCTGATCGCCAGCATCTGTCTTGTGGCCGCCTATCTGCCCCCGGGCAAGATCCGCGCGGCCACAAAACATCCGGCGATCCTCGCAATCAAGATCTGGGCACTTGCCCACCTGCTTGCCAATGGCGAGACGTCGTCGGTGCTGCTCTTCGGCACCTTCCTCGTCTGGGCGGTGATCCTGCGCATTTCGATGAAAAAGCGCTGGCGCGCCGGCGAAATCACCTATCCGGCGTTCGTTTCCTATCGCTACGACCTCATCGCCATCGTGCTTGGTGCGGCCCTTTATGGCGTGATTGTGTGGAAGTTGCACGAACTGGTGATCGGTGTTTCGCCTATGGTTGTCGGCTAAATAACGCGCGCCCCCTTACAACAGCCGCAAAATCGGGTAGAAGGCGCAAAATCCTAATAGCGTGCAGGGAAGGCCGAGAGGCCGGGGCAATCGATGGCGAACCAAGACGACAGCTTTATCCGCGAGGTGAATGAAGAACTGCGTTCGGACCAGATGAAGAACATCTGGGCCCGTTTCGGCAGCGTCATCGTGGCGATTGCCGTGCTCATCGTTCTCGGAACCATCGGCAAGGTCGGCTACGACTACTGGCGTGACAACGCGTCGTCGAAGTCCGGCGACGAGTTCCTCCAGGCGCTGAACCTCGCCAAGGAAAACAAGGCCGACGAGGCGCTGGCCGCCCTCAACAACTTGCAGAAGGACGGCTATGGCGCCTATCCGGTGCTGGCTCGCCTTCGTGCGGCGACGCTGCAGGCCGAGAAGGGCGAGACCGATGCCGCCATCAAGGCGTTCTCGGAGATCGGCAAAGACACCGGCCTGCCTGAGGCGCTTCGCGACGCCGCCCGCCTGCGCGCCGCCTATCTGCTGGTCGATACCGGCACCTATGACCAGGTTTCGGCCGAAGTCGAACAACTGGCCGTGCCGCAGAACAATATGCGCCACTCGGCCCGTGAGGCGCTTGGCCTTGCTGCCTACAAGGCCGGCGATACCGCCAAGGCGAAGAGCTGGTTCCAACAGATCGTCGATGATCCCCAGAGCCCGCGCAATGTTGCAGGCCGGGCGCAGATGCTGCTCGACGTGATTGCCGCGAGCGGCAAAGCCTAAGCGCATATCCCTGAAGGCCGGCACCGGCCTTTGGAAAGGATATGTTGATTTTCAAAGTGTTGGAGCGCTGTATGTCTTGACGACGTGCAGCGCTTCAGGACGGAAACGGATACGTTCATGAGTTTCACCGTCGCCATCATCGGGCGCCCCAATGTCGGCAAGTCCACCTTGTTCAATCGTCTGGTTGGCAAGAAGCTGGCGCTCGTCGACGATACGCCGGGTGTCACCCGTGACCGCCGTCCGGGCGATGCCAAGCTCATCGACTTGCGCTTCCGCATCATCGATACCGCCGGCCTGGAACAGTCCGCACCCGACAGCCTTCAGGGCCGCATGTGGGCGCAGACCGAAGCCGCGATCGACGAGGCCGACCTGTCGCTGTTCGTGGTCGACGCCAAAGGGGGCCTGACGCCGGCCGACAACACACTTGCCGAGATGCTGCGTCGGCGCGGCAAGCCGGTCGTGCTCGTCGCCAACAAGTCCGAGGCCCGCGGTTCCGACGGCGGCTTCTATGACGCCTTCACGCTCGGTCTTGGCGATCCTTGCCCGATCTCGGCCGAACATGGCCAGGGCATGCTCGATCTGCGCGACGCGATCGTCGCTGCGATCGGCGAAGACCGTGCCTATCCTCAGGAAGACGACGTTGCCGAGACCGATATCGACCTGCGCCCGACCACCGGCGAAGCGGCGGAAGAGGACGACGAGGCCGAGCCTGCCTATGACGAGACCAAGCCGCTGCGCGTGGCGATCGTCGGCCGGCCGAATGCCGGCAAGTCGACACTGATCAACCGCTTCCTCGGTGAAGACCGGCTTTTGACCGGGCCGGAAGCCGGCATCACCCGTGATTCGATTTCGGTCGAATGGGACTGGCGCGGCCGCACCATCAAGATGTTCGACACCGCGGGCATGCGTCGCAAGGCCAAGGTGCAGGAGAAGCTGGAGAAGCTCTCGGTCGCCGATGCGCTGCGCGCCATCCGCTTTGCCGAAACGGTGGTCATCGTCTTCGACGCGACCATTCCGTTCGAAAAGCAGGACCTGCAGATCGTCGATCTCATCATTCGCGAAGGCCGGGCCGCCGTGCTTGCCTTCAACAAATGGGATCTGGTCGAGGACTGGCAGGCCGTGCTTGCCGATCTTCGCGAAAAGACCGAGCGGCTGTTGCCGCAGGCGCGCGGCATTCGCGCCATACCGATCTCCGGCCATACCGGCTACGGCCTCGACCGCCTGATGCAGGCGATCATCGACACCGACAAGACCTGGAACCGCCGTATCTCGACGGCGCGTCTCAACCGCTGGCTCGATTCCCAGCAGGTGCAGCATCCGCCACCGGCTGTCTCCGGCCGCCGCCTGAAGCTGAAATACATGACGCAGGTGAAGGCCCGCCCGCCGGGCTTCATGATCTCGTGCACGCGGCCCGACGCGCTGCCGGAATCCTATACCCGCTACTTGATCAATGGCTTGCGCAACGATTTCGACCTGCCGGGCGTGCCGATCCGCATCCACTATCGCGCGTCGGAAAATCCCTTCGAGAATAAGCGCAAGAAGCGCTGAGCCATCGGCGGCAGCGTCTGTGTCTTTGCAGCCCCTCGCGTCGATTTTGACGCGCAAGGGATGCTATCATGCCCAAAATCCGCAAGCGGCGGTCGGCTGCGGCGATGCCTCAGTCGACGAGCTTGTTCTTGTCGACCAGCGCGCCGTGATGGCCGATGACGCCGGCAGCGATGCGGGCGGCAAAGGCTGCAGATTCACTCGGCGTGTCGCCCGTGACGAGACGCGAGAGGAAGGCACCGTTGAAGCTGTCGCCGGCGCTGGTGGTGTCGACCACGCGCTCGACCGGCGTTGCCGGGACGTGGCTTGCTTCTGATCCCTCGAACGCCAGCGTCACACCCTTTTCCCCGTCCTTGACGACCACGTCGGCGACACCCAGCGCCTTGTAGCGCTCGATCGTCGCCTTGATCGAGCCGTCACCGAAATGCGTGACCTCGTCGTCGAAGCTCGGCATCACCAGGCTGGCGGCACGGGCGCCATCCGTCAGTGTCTGGCGCATGCGCTCGGCGTCGTCCCAAAGGCGAGGACGGATATTGGGGTCGAAGACGACGCGTTTACCCGCGGCCTTGGCGCGGCGCAGTTCGGCAAGCAGCGTTTCCACCGCCTCGGGCGCCAGGATCGCAAGGGTAATGCCGGAAAACAGGATGAGATCGGCGCCCTCGATGGCGCGGCGCAGATGCTCTGGGTCATCGGCGAGAAGTCTCGCTGCTGAAGCCGAGCGCCAATAGGAGAAGCTACGCTCGCCGTCCTTCAGATGGATCATGTAGAGGCCCGGCGTGCGACCCTCGATTTTGCGGACGGCCGCCGTGTCGATGCCCTTCTCGGCCATGAAGGCGAGCATTTCGTCGGAAACCGTGTCGGTGCCGACGGCAGAGCAATAGGCGACGGACCAGTCGATCGGCAGGAACAGGTGTGCATAATAGGCGGCGTTGAAGGTGTCGCCGGCATAGCTTTTGCGCAACAGGCCGCCCTCGGCCTGCATCAGTTCGACCATGCACTCCCCGATCGAAAGCATCGTTCCCGCCAACGTCTTCTCTCCCTTTGGTTTTTGCCGTGCTGACGGGATAAGGTTCAAGACCGGTCTCGGCAAGAGTTGTTTTTAGGGCGCTTGAGATTTGAGCGATGACTTGGCTGCCCTCCGGCGTTTACTCCCGCGCCGGGCGCGGTTACATCTTGGCGCACAGATCGGTTTCACGGGGGCAGGGCATGGCGTCTCAGCAGGTTTCGGGTGACGATTGGTGGCGCGGCGCTGTGATCTATCAGGTCTATCCGCGCTCGTTTCAGGATACCGATGATGATGGCATCGGCGACTTGAAGGGCGTCACGCGGCGGCTCGGCCACATCGCCTCGCTCGGCGTCGACGCCATCTGGCTGTCGCCCTTCTTCACCTCGCCGCAAGCCGACATGGGCTACGACGTCTCGGATTATTGCGACGTCGACCCGATGTTCGGCACGCTTGCCGATTTCGACGCGATGCTGGCGGAGGCGCACCGCCTCGGCCTCAGGGTGATCATCGATCAGGTGATTTCGCATTCATCCGACCGCCATCCCTGGTTCGTCGAAAGCCGGACCAGCCGCGAGAATCCGAAGGCAGACTGGTATGTCTGGGCCGATCCGAAGCCTGATGGCACCGCGCCCAACAACTGGCTTTCGATCTTCGGCGGACCGGCCTGGGAGTGGGACGGGGTGCGCAAGCAATATTACATGCACAACTTCCTTGCCTCGCAGCCGGACCTCAATTTCCACAATTCTGATGTTCAGGATGCAGTGCTGGATGCAGCGCGCTTCTGGCTCGACCGTGGCGTCGACGGTTTCCGGCTCGATACCGTGAACTTCTATTTCCACGACCGCCATCTCAGGGACAATCCGCCGCTGGTGCCGGATCCGGATGCGACGAGCAATGATGCGCCCGACGTCAATCCCTACGGCATGCAGGATCACCTCTACGACAAGAGCCAACCGGAAAACGTCGCCTTTCTCCAGCGGTTCCGGGCCTTGCTCGATGGTTATGGCGGCCGAACGACGGTCGGCGAAGTGGGGGACGGCGCGCGATCGTTGAAGACCGTGGCCGCCTATACCAGCGGCGGCGACAAGCTGCACATGTGTTATACCTTCGATCTGCTCGGCCCGGATTTCACTGCAGGTCATATCCGCCGCTGCGTCGACAATTTCCAGAAGGCTGTCACCGACGGCTGGGTGTGCTGGGCTTTTTCCAACCACGACGTCATGCGCCATGTCAGCCGCTTTGCGCGAAGCGATGCGGAACGGGAAGTGGTCGCAAAGCTGGCAATCACGCTTCTGGCGACCTTGCGTGGCTCGATCTGCCTCTACCAGGGCGAAGAGTTGGGTTTGACGGAAGCGGATCTTGCCTTCGAGGATTTACGCGATCCCTATGGCATCCGCTTCTGGCCGTCGTTCAAGGGGAGGGATGGCTGCCGCACGCCGATGGTGTGGGAGGCGGCCGCCAGGCATGCCGGGTTCTCCGTCGGAAAACCGTGGCTGCCGGTGCCGACAGAGCAGGCCCGCCTGGCGGTCGATACGCAGGAGGCTGGCGCTGGCACGGTGCTCAACCATTATCGCGCCATGCTGGCTTTTCGCCGGTCGCATGCGGCCCTGCACGATGGTGACATGTCGTTCATCGAGAGCAACCGCGACCTGCTGGCATTCATCCGCGAGAAGGATGGCGAGCGGCTGCTCTTCGTCTTCAACCTGACGCGCGTGCCGCAGGAATTTCTCGTTTCCGACGCGGCGATGGAAGGCGTGCCGTTGCCGGGTCAATCGGTGCGGGTCGCCGGCGGCGTGCTGAAACTCGATGCTCTGAGTGCCTATTGCGGGAAGCTCTGATGCGTGTGTTGCTAATGGACGGGGAGATGGTCGGCCGCTGGCTGGAGATGCGGCTTGCGCTCTGGTCCGACACGCCGGCCGCCGTGCACCGCGACGAGATCGATAGCAGTCTGGCTGCAGCCGAGCGACAGGCCGCGTTTCTTTGCGAGGACGATGCCGGTGTCGCGGTAGGCTTCGCCGAAGTGTCGCTACGCACCGACTACGTCAACGGCTGCGAGACATCGCCTGTTGCCTTCCTCGAAGGCATCTATGTGCTTCCGGGCTATCGCCGCCATGTCGTTGCGCGGGCGCTGATTACCGCGGCGGAACGCTGGGCGATCAGTCGCGGCTGCCGCGAGCTTGCATCCGACACCGATATCGACAATCTGGAAAGCCATGGCCTGCATATGGCGCTCGGCTTCGAGGAAACCGAACGCGTCGTCTATTTCCGCAAAGAGCTGTCGGTCGCCGCGGATAACTGAGCGAGCCGCGCTTCAGCCGATCAGCATGAACTTGTCGACGTCGACGAGGCCGCGGTCTGATATCTTCAGGTGCGGGATTACCGGTAGCGGCAGGAAGGCAAGTTGCAGGAATGGCTCTTCCAGCGTGGCGCCCAGCGCAAATGCCGCCTGGCGCAGATGGTGCAGGGTGTCGCGCACGGATTCGTGCGGTTCCAGGCTCATCAGGCCCGCGACCGGAAGCGCGATCTCGCCGGTGAGCTTGCCATCCTCGACGACGACGAAGCCGCCCTTGATCTCGCCAAGGCGATTGGCGGCGGTCGCCATGTCCTCGACGTTGACGCCGACGACGCAGATGTTGTGGCTGTCATGGCCGACCGTCGAGGCGATCGCGCCCTTCTTCAGGCCAAACCCCTGTACGAAGCCGTTGGCGTGGTTGCCGTTGACGCCGTGGCGCTCGATCACCGCCACCTTGATGATGTCGCGACCGAGGTCGACGCCGGTCTCGTTGCCATCCGCGGGCAGCCGGTAGCGGCGGTGCTCGGTGATGATCTTGCCCGGCAGGACGCCGATGACGGATGTCTCGCTGTCGGAGTAGGGCACGCCGAAGTCGCTGGCATTGACATGGCCGGCCTTGACGCTGTCGAGGCCGACGGGGGCGACCGGCTTGCGGGTGGCAAACAGTGCGTCGGTGACGCGGCGGCCGCCGGAAAAGACCATCTGCGCCCGGCAGCTTTCGAGACTGTCGACGACGACGAGGTCGGCGCGCCAGCCGGGGGCCACAAGGCCGCGGTCGCGAAGGCCGAAGGCGCGCGCGGCCGAGATCGAGGCGGCGCGATAGATCGCCAGCGGCTCGACGCCGGCGGCGATCGCGGTGCGGATCATGTGGTCGAGGTGGCCCTGCTCGGCGATATCGAGCGGATTGCGATCGTCGGTGCAGAGCGCCAGATAGGGCGAAAGCCGCTCGGTAATGATTGGCATCAGCGCGTGCAGGTCCTTGGAGACGGAACCTTCGCGCACCAGGATATGCATGCCCTTGCGGATCTTCTCCATCGCCTCGTCCGCGGTGGTGCACTCATGTTCCGTGCGGATGCCGGCCGAGAGATAGCCGTTGAGGTCCTTGCCGCGCAGCAGCGGCGCGTGCCCGTCGATGTGCCCACCCTGGAACGCCTCGAGCTTGGCGAGGCATACCGGATCCTTGTGGATGACGCCGGGGAAATTCATGAACTCGGCAAGGCCGATCACCTTCGGATGATCCCGGAAGGGCAGCAATCTTTCGATCGGCAGGTCGGCGCCCGCGGTCTCCAGATGCGTCGCCGGCACGCAGGACGACAGTTGCACGCGGATATCCATGATGGTTTCGAGAGCGGAATCGAGAAAGAACTGGATGCCCTCGGTGCCGAGCACGTTGGCGATCTCGTGTGGGTCGCAGATAACTGTGGTGATGCCGAGCGGCAGCACGCAGCGATCGAACTCATGCGGGGTGACGAGCGAGGATTCGATGTGCAGATGCGTATCGATGAAGCCGGGAACGACGATGCGGCCGGAGATATCGATCTCCTCGCGTCCCTCATAATCGCCATAGGTGCCAACGATGCGGCCGGCCGATATGGCGATATCGGAGGCGATCAGTTCACCCGTCACCAGATCGAAGAAGCGCCCGCCCTTGAGCACGATGTCGGCCGGCTCGCGGCCGACGCCCTGGTCGATCATTCGTTCCAAAGCCCTAGACATCTCTGCACCCCTCACTTCAGACCCGTAGATAAGATTAACCCTCTCCCCGTTGCCGGGGAAAGGGCCCTATTCGCAGATGGACGACGCAATCAGATATTGTTGACGAGAACGTCGCGAAGCTTGTCGAACAGCTCGTCGATCTCTGCCTTGGAGATGATCAGCGGCGGCGACAGCGCGATGATGTCGCCGGTGGTGCGGATCAAAAGGCCCTTTTCGTAGGCCTTCAGGAAGGCATTGAAGGCGCGCTTGGTCGGTTCGCCGGCGATCGGCTGCAGTTCGATCGCGCCGATCAGGCCGACATTGCGGATGTCGATGACATTAGGGCAATCCTTGAGGGAATGTAGGCCGTCTTCCCAATAGGAGGCAAGCTCGGCGGCGCGTGTCAACAGGCCCTCTTCCTTGTAGGTGTCGAGGGTGCCAAGCGCTGCAGCCGAGGCGATCGGGTTGCCGGAATAAGTGTAGCCGTGGAAAAACTCGATCAGGTGTTCCGGGCCGTTCATGAAGGCGTCATGGATTTCCGAGGTCACGAACACCGCGCCCATCGGGATCACGCCGTTGGTCAGCCCCTTCGCGGTGGTGATGATATCCGGCGTCACGTCGAAATACTGCGCGGCGAACGGCGTGCCGAGGCGGCCGAAGCCGGTGATGACCTCATCAAAGATCAGCAGGATGCCGTGCTTGGTGCAGATATCGCGCAGCTTCTTGAGATAGCCCTTCGGCGGGATCAGCACGCCGGTCGAACCTGCAACCGGCTCGACGATGACGGCAGCGATCGTCGAGGCATCGTGCAGGGTGACGATGCGCTCAAGCTCGGTCGCCAGATCTCCGCCATGCTCGGGCTCGCCACGGGTAAAGGCGTTCTGGGCCGGCAGGTGCGTGTGCGGCATGTGGTCGACGCCGGTCAGGAGCGTGCCGAACATCTTGCGGTTGGAGACGATGCCGCCGACCGAGATGCCGCCGAAATTGACGCCGTGATAGCCGCGCTCGCGGCCGATCAGGCGGAAGCGCGAGCCGTCGCCCTTGGCACGGTGATAGGCGAGCGCCACTTTCAGCGCGGTCTCGACCGATTCAGAGCCGGAATTGGTGTAGAGAACGTGGTTCATGCCCTCAGGCGCGATATCGACCAGGCGGTTCGCCAGTTCGAAGGCTTTTGGATGTCCGAGCTGGAAGGCCGGCGCATAGTCGAGTTCGCCTGCCTGTTCGCGGATCGCCTCGGTGATCTTCGGGCGACAATGGCCGGCATTGACGCACCAGAGACCCGCCGTGCCGTCGAGGACCGTGCGACCGTCATGCGTCGTATAGTGCATGTCCTTCGCGCCGACGAAGAGGCGCGGTTCCTTCTTGAACTGCCGGTTGGCAGTGAACGGCATCCAGAAGGCGCGCAGGTCGTTCGGCGTGGTGTTGAGGCGGTTCGACATTCCAGTTCTCCTCGGCATGGTCCCGTGTCGGGCGATCGCGCCCGCTTGGATTCTTTTACCCTTTGGTCAAACTATCAGGGCGCCGGTTCGGGTCAAGTCTGGAGCGCCGGCGCGTTATCGCTCAGGGCGCGCCCCGGAATTCGAGTGCGGTATATTCCGCTGGTGGCAAATGCCCGCCTATCCGAGGCGTCCCAAGAGTGGGAATTTCCGTTATCGGCTCAGACGTTTTCTCAAGTTTAACCTGTTTGCGTCAACGCTACCGCGCCGTGTATCGCCGGATCCATGGCAATGTTTCCCGCCGTCCCCCGACGGTGCGGTCCGGTGGCGAAAGATGCGGAGTGGCGAGACAGTGTCGAGGTTGGGGATAGCGCCGGCGGCCATTGCCGTCCTCTTTCTGCCAGGCATGGCCGCGGCCGCCGACCTGATCGTCGACGGACGCTTCGAGCAAGGCCGGGACACTTTTTGGGCCGGGGAAGGCGTGGCTCTGACCCGGAGCGGAAGGCAGCTTTGTGCCGACGTTTCGGCGGGCGGTGACACCTGGGACAGGCTCATTGGTGTCAACGGGTTGAAACTCGAGCCCGGCCTTCACTACAGGCTCTCGCTGTCGACCGCGGCTGATCCTGCCCGTGCCGTGTCCGCCCGCATCCAGCGTGGCGCCGAGCCCTGGACGGTGCAGAGCGAGTTCAGCATCGCAGGCGCGCCGGAGCGTGCGCCGTTTTCGGCAGATTTCATGGCCTCCGAAGAGGATGAGGCCCAACTGATTTTCCCGCTCGGCGGCGCTGAAAAATCCTGGCGCTTCTGCATCGATGACTTGTCCTTGGTGGAGATCGAGGCCTCTGCTGGTGCGGCCAGCCGAGCGAACCAGGGGCCGGCCATTCGGGTGAACCAGCTCGGCTATTTCACCGATGGTCCAAAGCGGGCAACGGTGATCTCCGATGCGCGCCGCGCCATTTCCTTCCAACTGATCGATGCAGGCGATGCCGTCGTCGGCGAGGGGACAACGCGACCGAGCGGGTTTGATCCGTCCGCCGGCGTCAGGACGCACGTGGCGGACTTTTCCGCCTATGCCGTTCCCGGCAACGGGTACCGACTGGTCTCCGGTGACTGGACTAGCGATCGCTTTTCGATCTCTGACGATCTCTATGGCCGCCTGCGCGTAGACGCGCTCTCCTGGTTCTACCCGCAGCGCAGCGGTATCCAGATCCGCGGCGATATCGCCGGCAAGGCCTATGCCAGGCCGGCTGGGCATATCGGCGTCGCGCCGAACGAGGGCGACCAATCAGTCGGCTGCTTGACTGGCGACGAGGCCAAGGCGCTCTATGGCGACTGGTCCTGCTCCTATCGTCTCGACGTTTCCGGCGGCTGGTACGATGCCGGCGATCACGGCAAATACGCGGTCAACGGTGCGGTCTCGGTCGCGCAGCTGCTGGCGACATTCGAGCGCGGCCGTGTCTTTGGCGGTGCTGCCTCGCCCGTCCTCGGCGATCGGCTTTCGCACATTCCCGAAAGCGGCAACGGCATTCCCGATCTGCTCGACGAGGCGCGATGGGAGCTGCAGTTCCTGCTTGCAATGATGGTGCCGGACGGTGAGCCGCTTGCCGGGATGGTGCACCACAAGATCCATGACACAGAGTGGTCGTCGCCGCCGATGCTGCCAAGCGAGGATCCGAAACCGCGGGCGCTGCACCGGCCCTCGACGGCGGCGACCTTCGATGTGGCGGCCGTTGCCGCGCAGGCCTCGCGGCTGTTCGCGAAGGACAACCCGACCTTTGCCGCAACGCTGCTTTCGGCAGCGCGCAAGGCATGGGTGGCGGCCAATGCCAATCCGGTCCTGCTCGCGCCGAAATCCGACGGCAATTCGGGCGGCGGCGATTACGATGACGACGACGCGTCGGACGAACTCTATTGGGCCGCGGCAGAACTGTTCCTGACAACCGGAGAGGCGACGTACCTCGATGCGCTGCGCGCTTCTCCGCACTGGTCCGGCGATGTGCTGCCGTCGACCGGCGCGTTCCACTGGCGCAATGTTGCCGGTTTCGCCCGGCTGCAGCTGGCGCTCTACGGCGTAGCCCTGCCCAAGGCCGAACTCGACATGGTGCGAAGTTCGGTTCTGACGGCCGCGCGGACATTCCTGTCGCTGCAGGCAGCGGAACCGTTCGGGCAGATCTACCGCCCGGCGAACCACCAGTACGACTGGGGATCGAACCAATTGATCCTGCAAAACATCATCGTCCTGTCGACGGCCTTCGACCTTTCGGGCGACAAGGCCTTCCTCAATGCCGCGCGCGAAAGCATGGATTACATTCTCGGCCGCAATGCCATGGCGATGTCCTACATTACAGGTTATGGCGCGCGCTCGCCCGAGAACCAGCACAGCCGCTGGTACGCGCACCAGGTGGACCCGACCCTGCCCAATCCGCCGGTTGGCTCGCTTGCCGGCGGGCCGAATTCGACGCCGGTGGATGCGATCGCCAAGCAGCGGCTGCAGGGCTGTGCGCCGCAGACCTGCTATGCCGACGATATCGAGGCTTATGGCTCCAATGAGATCACCATCAACTGGAATGCGCCGCTCGTCTATGTCGCGTCGTTCCTTGCCGACGCACGCTAGGGGGCTGCAGCAATGACCGGGATAGCCTTTGTCGGAACCGGCTTCGTTGCCGACTACTACATGACGACGCTTGCCAACCATCCGCAACTGCGCCTCGCCGGCGTCTGGGATCGCGATGAAGCCCGCCTGGCGGCGTTTGCCGGCTACTGGAAGGTCAACCGCTACGCTTCACTGGACGCGGCGCTGGCGGATCCCGCGGTCACGATCGTCGTCAATCTGACGACGCCGGAAAGCCACTACATGGTAAATCGCGCAGCACTTCTGGCCGGCAAGCATGTCTATTGCGAAAAGCCGCTGGCCATGGATGTCGAGCAGGCCAGCGAGCTGGTGGATCTGGCGCGAGTGCGGGGGATGGTGCTTGCCGGTGCGCCGGCCAATGCGCTCAGCGAAGCGCACGCGCTCTGCACCTCGCTTCTTGCGAGCGGCGCCATCGGCACGCCACGCCTCGTCTATGCGGAAATGGAAGATGGTCCGGTGTTCCAAGCCAACTGGCGCGAGTGGCGCAGCCGTTCCGGCGCCCGCTGGCCCGGCGTGCATGAGTTCGAAGTCGGCTGCACACTCGAACATGCAGGTTATGCCGCAAGCTGGCTCGTTTCGCTGTTCGGACCGGTTGCCGAAGTCAGCGCCATTTCCGCCCTGACCTTCCCGGACAAGGGGCCGGGCACGGAAAACTTAAGCCTTGGCCCGGATTTTTCGGTCGGTTGCCTTTCCTTCCGCTCCGGCGTGACGGCTCGTGTGACCTGCGGGCTTGCGGCTCCGCGCGACCGCTCGCTGACCATCATCGGCGACAAGGGCACCATCGTCGTGCGCGATCTCTGGGACAACCGCTCGCCCATACATCTGGAGGCCTTCGGGGCGAAGCGCCCGCTGCAACACCGTATCCTCGACTGGGTCGAGTGGAAGGTCGGCCGCAAGCTGCCGCTCCGGCTCTATGCCGGCCGGAAGGTACGCTATCCTGCCCGGGTCGTGGCGTCGCAATTGCCCGCCTATCCCTCGAAGATCGATTTCGTTGGCGGGATTGCCGCCCAGGCCGAGGCGATCGCTCGTGGGGAAACGCCGTACTTCTCCGGCGCGACCGCGCGCCATCTGACCGAGATCGTGCTTGCGCTCAACAGCGGTCGTCAGGGCTATCGCCCGCTCGATCTATGACGGCGGTAAAGCACGGATCGTCTCGATGATTTCGATCGCCTGGATGCTGCGCGATGTCGGCATCAGGATGTGCTCGTGCCAGCCCTCCAGGATCGCCGCACTTGCCGCCTCGATCTCGAATTGCAGTCCGTTGCCCGGGAACGGCAGATCGAAGCGTTGAAGGCCGGGCAAGGAGACGCGCCTGGCAATGCGCGTCAGCATCTTTGCCCACGGGCCCTGGCCCCGAGGTGCGATGACTTTGCGGACAAGACCGTTGTCGCCAAGAAACAGTCGGCTCGCCTTCAGAAACGGCGCGTCGATGACGAGGGTGCCGCGATCGCCGTCGATGATGAACCGATTGTCGCCGTCGCGGTCGAAGCCGCAGGAAAGATGGGCCTGGAAGCCGGTGTAGGAAAGCCGCATTTCGGCCGAAAGATCGACGCCGGTGGGCGCGCTTTGCCAGCGTCCGTCGACCGCCCGTGGTTGTCCGAACAGGTTGAGGCACAGGGACAGTGGATAAATGCCGAGGTCGAGCAGCGATCCGCCGCCGAGCCTTGCGTCGAAGAAGCGGCTGGTGGGATCGAATGGTTTTTCATAGGCAAGCTCGGCTATGACATGCCGGATGCCGCCGAGAGCCTCTGCGCCGAGCAGGGTCCGGACTTTGGCGATCGCTGGCAGGAAGCAGGTCCACATGCCTTCCATGGCGAAAAGGTTTTTGGCTGCAGCCAAGGCTGCGAGTGAGCGCGCATCGTCGAACGACGTTGCCAGCGGCTTTTCGACCAGCACAGTTTTGTTCGCCGACAGGAAGACGATCGCGTGCTCCAGGTGCACGGCGTTTGGCGAGGCGACATAGACGGCATCGATACCTGGATCGGCGGCAAAGGCATCGATGCTGGAATGGCTGGCGATGCCGCCGAAACGGGCGGCGAAGGCGTTGGCCTTCTCCTTGCTCCGGGAATAGACAGCGGCCAGCTCAGCATTGCCGGTAAACTGGATATCGGACGCGAAGCTGTTCGCGATCGCGCCGGTACCAGCGATGCCCCAACGGACCTTGTCTTGCATTGCGTGAAACCCGATGTCCCGGCAGTAGGTTCAAAATGCTACAGCGTCCTTTGCGCGTCATATTTGAGGCGCGGCGCTGTAATGTCCGGGCGCATCCTGACCCCGAAACCTCAAGGCCGCGTAAACATCGCAGGCAAGCCCCTGGCAACATTGACGGTCGATGTTACCTGGGCAACGAGGCACTTCGGCCGGGCAATGGCTTGCCCCGTCTGCCGATCTTCCAGAAAAGAGTAAGCCCCGCGCGATTTCTCGTGTGGGGCTACTTCAGGGCATGATCCCTGTTACGGACTGAGTAGGTCAGGCCGAGCGGCGGACCAAAGTCTTTTCTGTCACGGCATTTGCTTCGACGCCGTAGATATCGGAGAGCGTACCCAGAATTCTCATGACCGCGTCGGACGAGCTGGAATAGTAGATCGTCTGAGCGTCACGGCGAGTGCTGACCAGATTCTGGGCTCTCAGTTTGGACAGGTGCTGGGACAGGGCGGACTGGCTCAAGCCCACCTTATTGGCCAATGCGCCGACAGCCATCTCTTCCTTGACAAGGGAATCGAGGATGAGAAGGCGCTTAGGATTTGCCATGGCCGAGAGGAAGCCAGCTGCTATCTCAGCTTCATCGTGTTTTTCAGGCGAAAGTGGCTGCATTGCGTGCTCCATGCGAAAATTACATCACACGTAGTTATGGTTGACGAAGGACGATAATTAGTCGTGATGCATAAAAGGGCAACCACCTACTGCAAGAAATGGGGGTATCTGGCGAGCGATTAACCGTAAAGTTCGCGCAAAAGTGGCCGTAACTCCGAGCTGTCCCGCATTGGCGCGGGGAACTCGAGCCGCTTCAGTTGGTCGCCAAGGGCCAGATCCAGGCCGGCAGCGTCGATACCGACCACTTTCCAGTCACCCTCCGGGCCGTTGCAAAGTTTTTCAGCGTAAAATCTGACCGCTTCGGCATGATCGGCGTTCATATGCTCGATAGCGCCTGCTTCCATGGCGGCGAGCGATGCGGTGGCGGGTGATTCGATCACCAGATCCTGCGCGGTCAGCACATAGGCGCGGCCGAAACCACCGTTAAGGCTGGCGCGTAACGGGTTCAGGCGGAAGAAACCGAAATCCGGAAAATCGACATAGAGCTTCGATTTCGGATGGCGGCGAACGAATCGTTCGCGGATGCGGGCATGGGCATCCGAATCACGCGAGATCGCTTCGGCCTCGCACTGAACCGTCAGCCGTGGATGGGCGAGGGGATCGCCCTTGCCGGGGTCGCCCGTCAGCAGCGAGGCGCGCGTGTCGGCAAGCAGTGCCTTGGTATGGGTCGACAGCTTGGAAATCAGGATCAATGGCACGCCGTCGACATCCATGCCGACGAGAACGCGACTGACGAAAGGAAACCCACCGCTCTCCGGTTCGATCGCCGCAAGCGAGCCGCTGCGTGCGCCGCGCAGAAGCGTGTGCGCAAGCTTGCGCGCCTCGTCATCGGTTTCGCGCAATACGTTCGGTTTGTCGGTCATTCGTCGGTCCTTCCAGAAATTCAAGCGCGGTTCCAGACGAAAAAGCCCGGAACTGGTGCCGGGCTTTTATTGGCTTCTTGTGCGTTTTCGTCAACTTTTGTTGCGGTGTCGCGTCAGGCCTTCAACGATGTTTTGCGCGTTGATCGTGCCGACGACGGAGCCGTTGTCGACGACGCCGACGCTGCCCGGCTGTCGGGACATGGCGTCGAGGATATCGACGAGCGGCGTCGTCGGCTTGGCGGTCGCCGTCACGCCGGCCACGGCCGCTCCGCGTTGGATGCCGGTCTGCATCACGTCCTTTGCCGTCAGCATGCTGATCGGGTTCATGTGCTGGACGAAATCGGCGACATACTGGTTCGCCGGGTTTCTGACGATGTCCTGCGGGGTTCCGCACTGGATGATGCGGCCACCTTCCATGATGGCGATGCGGTTGCCGATGCGGAACGCCTCGTCGAGGTCATGGCTGACGAAGACGATTGTCTTCTTCAGGCGGCGCTGGAATTCGAGCAGTTCGTCCTGAAGCCGGGTGCGGATCAGCGGGTCGAGGGCCGAGAACGGTTCATCCATCAGGAGGATCGGCGCGCCGGTTGCAAAGGCGCGGGCAAGACCGACACGCTGTTGCATGCCGCCTGAAAGCTCGTTGACCTTGCGGTCGGCCCACTTCGTCAGGTTGACGAGCTCTAGCTGCTCGCCGACGCGGGCCTTGCGTTCCGCGTCGGGCATGCCGGCAAGCTCTAGGCCGAAGCCGACATTGTCGGCGACGGTGCGCCAGGGCAAGAGCGCGAACTGCTGGAACACCATCGACACAGTGTGCATGCGGAAGTCGCGCAGCGACTTTGGTGTGGTGCGATAGGGGTTGAGCGGCCCGTTTGCGGTCTTGACCTCGACCTCGCCGCGAACGACGGGCGCAAGGCCGTTGACGGCGCGGAGCAGCGTCGACTTGCCAGAGCCTGACAGCCCCATCAACACGAGGATTTCACCCTCGTTGATCGCGAGCGACGCACCGGCGACACCCAGCACCAGGCCGGTTGCGGCGCCGATTTCGTCACGGGTCTTGCCCTGGTCAACCATCTGGAGCGCGGTCTGCGGATTGTTGCCGAAGATGATGTCGACATTCTTGAAAACGACGGCGTCGGTCATGCACCCTCTCCTTCGTCGGACGAGCGGAACAGGCGGTCGAGGATGATGGCGAGGATGACGATGCAGAGACCAGCCTCGAAACCCTTGGCGACGTTCACCGAGTTCAGTGCGCGAAGCACGGGAACGCCAAGGCCGTTGGCGCCGACGAGTGCGGCGATGACCACCATCGACAGGGAGAGCATGATCGTCTGGGTAAGGCCCGCCATGATCTGCGGCATGGCGAAGGGAAGCTCGACCTTGCGCAGCACCTGGCCGGGTGTCGCGCCGAAGGCCTGTGCCGCCTCCACCAGCGAGGGCGGCGTCGAGATGATGCCGAGACGGGTGAGGCGGATCGGTGCGGGAATGGCGAAGATCACCGTTGCGATCAGGCCCGGCACCATGCCGAGACCGAAGAGAATGAGCGCGGGGATCAGATAGACGAAGGTCGGGATCGTCTGCATCAGGTCGAGGATCGGCCGCATGACGGAGTAGACCCAGGCCCGGCGCGCGGCGGCAATGCCGAGCGGAACGCCGACGGCCATGCTGACGACGCTGGCCGCCAGCACCAGCGCCAGCGTTTCCGTCGTTTCCTTCCAGTAGCCCTGATTGATGATCAGCAGCAATCCGAGGCCGGTGAACAGTGTCACGCCGAGCGAACGGCGGAACCACCAGGCGAGTGCGGTGATAACCGCAACGACGATCAGCGGGTGCGGCGTCTGCAAGATATAAAGCAGAACGCCGACGACGCCGGACAGGAAGCGAGCGAGCTGGTCGAAGAACAACTCGAAGTTCGTCGTCAGCCAGTCGACGAACGCCTTGGCCCAGCCGCCAATGGGAATGCGGTATTCTGTCAGAAATTCCACAGGGTGAATCCGTCTCGTCAGATCAACACTATCGCGCGATGCGGTGAAAAAAGGCGGGGACTTCCCCCGCCTTGCTGCCGGTCAGAGCCCGAGCGCGGTCTTGACAGCGGCGAGACCTTCGCCGCCATCCTTGGTCGTGACGCCGGCAAGCCATGGGTCGATCGCCGTCGGGTTGGCCTTCAGCCATTCCGTTGCGGCAGCGTCCGGCTCCTTGCCGTCATTCAGGATCTTGCCCATGATCTCGTTTTCCATCTGCAGCGAGAACTTGAGGTTCGTGAGCAGCTTGCCGACATTAGGGCATTCGGTGGTGTAGCCGGCGCGCACATTGGTAAAGACGCTGGCGCCGCCGAAATTGGCGCCGAAGATGTCGTCGCCGCCGGAGAGATAGGTGAGCTTGAAATTGGCGTTCATCGGATGCGGTTCCCAGCCGAGGAACACGATCGGCGCGCCATCCTTCTCGGAGCGGGCGACCTGAGCCAGCATGCCCTGTTCGGAGGATTCGACAACTTCGAAACCCTTGAGCCCGAAGGTGTCCTTGTCGACCATGTCGATGATCAGGCGGTTGCCGTCATTGCCCGGCTCGATGCCGTAGATCTTGCCCTCGAGCGCGTCCTTCTTGGTGGCGATGTCCTTGAAGTCCTTGATGCCGAGTTCGGCACCCTTGGCGTTGGTCGCCAGCGTGTATTTCGCGCCTTCGAGGTTCGGTCCGAAGGATTCGACCGACTTGTCGTCGAGATAGGGGCGCACGTCGTTTTCCTGGGTCGGCATCCAGTTGCCGAGGAAGATGTCGATGTCCTTGTTTTTGAGCGAGGTGTAGGTGACCGGAACGGAGAGAACCTTGATATCCGTCTCGTAGCCCAGGCCCTTGAGGACAGCGGAAACCGTAGCGGTGGTGGCGGTGATATCGGTCCATCCGACGTCGGAGAACCGGACGGTGCCACAGTTTTCAGGCTCGGCTGCCGCGGCGTTTCCGGCAACAAGGGCAGCCACCGAAACGGCGCCCGCGAGCATGAATTTGAGAGAGAGTGCTTTGTTCATCGTTGTCGTTCCCCTGCCTCTATTATTGTTTTAGCCAAACACATTGGAGCTTTAGCCAAACACCATTGGATAGCGAATTCAAGCGCTTTGATGTCGAAGGAAGTGTATTGCGTCAATACGCGGACGGGATGCACGCTGCGACGCAGAATGTCGCAATGCCCACGAAATGGTCAAGTTGGGCGAAAAACTGTGGGTCGCGCAAACGGGCTCTGGCCTTCGGGCCCAAGCCTCGTCATGAACCGGCAAGACGATTTCCGGGAACGGCAGGATATGGCCAAACTCTATTTCAGCTATGCGACGATGAATGCGGGCAAGAGCACATTGCTGCTGCAGGCATCCTACAACTACCAGGAACGCGGCATGCGCGTCGTCATGCTGATCGCAGCGTTCGACGACCGTGCCGGCACCGGGCGCATTTCGTCACGCATCGGCCTCGATGCGGATGCCATTCCGTTCCACGGTGGCGACGATCTCTACGCGTTGATCGAAAAGCTCAACACCGATGGTGCGGGCCAGATTGCCTGCGTCTTCGTCGACGAAGCGCAGTTTCTCGACGAGGAGCAGGTCTGGCAGCTGGCGCGGGTCGCCGACCGCATCGGCGTTCCCGTCATGGCCTACGGGTTGCGCACCGATTTCCAAGGCAAGCTTTTTCCGGGCTCGATGGCGCTGCTGGCCATTGCCGACGAGCTGCGCGAAGTGCGCACGATCTGCGACTGCGGCCGCAAGGCGACCATGGTCGTCCGTCTCGACGGGCAGGGCAACGTCGTTCGCGAAGGCGCCCAGGTCGAGGTCGGCGGCAACGAGAAATATGTCTCCTATTGCCGGCGCCATTGGGAAGACAAGATGCGCTGCGACCCCGCCTGAAGCCGATAAACCGGATTCGATTCAGGGCGTTATGCCGCGAGTTTGCAGTGCTACAGCATCCTTCGCTCGTTCTATCGGACGCGCGGCATCGCGGTGCGACTGCATGGCGTCTTGAAAGCCACGCATTCTGGATGCCATGCTGATCCCGGTTTTCCCCGATGAGGTTCGCGATGCCGCGTCTGCTTCCCTATCTTCTGCTCTGTCTCTGTCTCGGAGCGACGCCCGGCCATGCTGGCGGTGACGCCAAGGCGGGGGCATCAGTCTTCCGTAAATGCGGCGCCTGCCACACGGCGACCGAGCCCAACAATAGGGTGGGGCCGAGCCTGATGGGCGTGATCGGCCGTCCGGCCGCCTCGGTCTCCAGCTACAGCTATTCGGAAGCGATGAAGGCCTTCGGATCCGAGGGGCATGTCTGGGACGAAGCGACGATGAGCGAATATCTCCTCAGCCCCAAGGCGATGGTCGGCGGCACCAAGATGAGCTTTGCCGGGCTGAAGAAGCCGCAGGACATTGCCGACGTCATCGCCTATCTCAAGGACCCATCCGCGGCCAAATAGGCAATGCCTTCGATATCTCAATCACTTCGACGGGACGGCTGACCAAAAAAGCCGGCCGGCGAGGCTTGTTCTCTTTCGATAAACACCCTTTATATACCTGCAATCGAAGGCTGAACAATTTGGCCCGGATGGCATCTGTTGCCTCAACCGATCCAGGGGGATGATATGGCGACTCTTCAGAATTTTGACGCGGAAATCGAGAAGACGAAAAGCGTTGTCGAGGAGATGCGCGGCAAGCTTGAGCAATCCGGCGTCGTGCTGGAGCAATTCGCCAAGGCCGAGACCAAGCTCGGCGACGTCAATTTCGATATCGAGAACGCCCGCATCCAGGACGTCATCAGCCAGCAGAAGGTGATGGAGGCCAACATCGCCGACCTGATCATCGGGCTCGAAGATGCGACCAACGTCTTCGGCTCCGAATTCGAGAGCATGAAGAACTATACCGGCTACGAGAAATTCATCGGCATGTTCTCCAAGCAGAAGATGCAGCGCATGCGCACCGACCGGGTGCGCAACATGTCGCTCGCCGGCAACCTGCAGGAGCTGCTGTCGAAATCCGATACCATCGTCGGCATCCTCAAGGACCAGAAGTCGATCCTCGACCAGCGCTACAAGACCTCCGAGCAGAGCCTGATCCAGGTGATCGAGCGCCGCAAGGGCACGATGTCCAATCTCGAAGCGGTGCAGAAGCGTATCGAGGAGCTCAACCCGCTGCTGCTCGACATCGAGAACCGCATTGCTGCGTCGACCGAGCAGAAGGTGCGCACCGAGCTTGAAGGCGAGCGCTCGGCGCTGGCGACGGAATACAACGAGAAGCAGGCGAAGGAGCAGGAGCTGCTGGCCGAGAGCCAGACGCTCGAGCGCTACACCTCGATGTTCCAGACCTTCGTCGATTCGCTCAACAACCAGATCGCCGCACAAAACACTCTGATCAACAAGCTGACGATCGATACCGAGCAGCGCATCGTGCTCTACAAGGCGCTCGAGGATTCGTTGAAGACCGCCGCCCAGCAGGATGTCGCCCACAAGATCAATACGCTCGGAAGCCAGGTCGATACGGCAGCGGAAGAGACGATGGCGGGCATCGGCGCCGCTGCCCAGCGCCATATCGGCGACTTGCTCGAAATGCACGAGAAGAACATGCTGTCGACGCAGGATATCCAGCGCCGCAAGAAGCTGGCCGACGATGCGTTTGCCCGACGCTTCCAGACGGTCATGGACAAGCACAACACCGCCAACTACGTGAAGCAGTGATCGGCGGCAGGGCACGGGCATGCACATGATAGGGTCCGAGTTTGCCTTGCGGCACGCGCCAGGGGGAACGGCATGAAAGTGGCTGCATCCCCCGCCGTGACGCAGTATTTCGCCTCGATCCATTCGGCTCTTGCCGGGCTCGAGCTGTTTCTCGGTGACCGCAATTCGCCGCTCTATCGCAATACGGTGGTCGGTGAGGTGATCGTTCCCTATCTCGCCCGGCTGAAAGCTTCGATCGCCTGCTGGGAGAACCGCATCGGCTTCGTCGATCAGTTCAGGATCTCCCGGGCCGAGAGCGGCTTCCCGGTTTTCCAGAACGTGCTCGAACTGGAAAACGACCGCCAGGCGGCGCCGAAGCGGCTTGCGGATATTCCCTCGGCCGATGCCCTGCGCGAGGAGATGGCCGACTTCATCCTTAGGCAGAAGGCTTTTCCTGAGGCGCTGCAGTCGCGCATGGCCGAGCGGCTCTATCTCGAGCAGATCGGCAAGGGCGAGATTTTTTCGCCGTTCATCCTGCCGGAAACGATCCGCGTTGCCGTCAACCCGAAGACGATGCGGCCCTATTACATCGTGAGCTGGGGCGCCTTCGACGGCACCCAGACCCTGCCGATGGTCTATATGGCGACGATCGAGGATTCCTCCGAGAAGATCGTCGAGATGCTCGTCACCGCGGATGGCAAGCTCAACCCACAGGTCGAGATTCCGCTGCCGGTCGGCGGCCTGCTCAATCCGGAGCTTGCCAGCCGCTTCGATGATTTCGCCTCTAAGAACAGCACCTACTCGCTGACGCCGGTGACGATCGCGACCAATATGGACAAGGATTTCCCCGAGCTGCACCCCAAGCAGTTGCGGCGCATCGTGCTTGGCCCGTTCTATTCGGCCGGGATCACCGAGAACAATGCGAAGATCAACGAGATCCTGTCCAAGGTGCGCAAGCCCGAAAATGCCTGGCTCTTGACCTGGACCGTGCAGGAGGTGTTTTCGAAGGCCGAACGCGCCGCACAGCGCGGCTTCTGGTCGACGACGCCGGCGCAGGAGGAATTCCACATCGACACCGACAATCTGGAGGCCACGCGCATGGGCGTTTCGTCCTACGAGAAACATGCGCTGGTGCCGCACGACGCCTATCAGGCGCTCTATGCATCGGGCGAGGCGGCCCAGGTGTTCGGTGACTACAAGGTGCATGTCATCTCCGGAAACCAGGTCGTGAGCGAGGTTTAAGCATGACGCTCAATACCGGGCTGACGACGCTGCACGAGGACGAGATCGCCAAGCACCAGGCGGTCGCGCAGGGGCTGGTGACCAAGCTGGTGATCCTCGAGCGGGACGAGGGATCAGCCGGCACACCGCTCGCCGGCACCGGGCGACGGTTTGTTTCGACGGTTTCGACCGGCGGCCAGCGCCGCACCCGCGAGGTCGAGCTTGCGCGCACGGTTCAGGCGGTGCGGCAGGGCGACCAGATGCTGTCGCCGGCGCAGCATGCGGTTCTCTACAGGACCCGTCGCGGCATCCAGGTGGCGCTGGCTGTCGCCGACGTCTTCGCGCGCCAGACGAACCTCGAACAGCTGCAGGCGCGCAACACGACCGCGCCGCTTGCCGGCGAGGACGCCAACCAGTTCAAGGCGCTGCTCAACGCTTCCGCCTATATCTCCGCCTTCACGCTGGCCGCCTATCTCGGCTCGACGCTGTCGGGCGAGGGCGAGCCGGTGGACGATGCCGTCGAGCCGGACTTCCTGTTCGATACGCCGCAGGATGCCCTGAAGGGGCTGATCGCGGCGCTCGACCGCAGCATTTCCGGTGCGGCCGACGATTTGGCGCTGACGGCGCGTGCCCGTGCGTTTTCGCGCGTTGCCATCGAAGGGCTTATTGCGCGCAAGGGCCGCTTTACCGGCCTGCAGAGCTTCGAGAACGTGCATATCCGGCTCGACCAGGACGACTTCACCCTGAACGGCTTCGACGTCGCGCCCGGCCAGAAGCGCAAGCCGCTGGTGATGACCTTCAAGAAACCGGAAGAGATCATCGGCAACCATATCGCCAAGTATCAGGCGCTGAAGCTTGCCAAGATGCTGATGGCCTATGACTTCGACCGACAGATGAACCCGTTCGTCGAACTTGGCGGCTTCCTGTTCACCTTTATCGGCGACGGCATGCCGGGCACCGGCAAGACGATCCTGATCCAGATGCTCGCCGGCATGCTCAACGAATATTGCGAGATCGCCGGCTACGCCTTCCACTACGAAAACTTCGGCGTCGACCAGATCTCCTCCTATCAGGGCAAATCGGGCCAGAACTGCAAGGAGTTCGTCAACAACGTCATCAACCCGCGCGCCATCGGCTTCGGCACCATCGACGATGTCGACCAGGTTGCGGCCAAGCGCTCCGACGACCGGGCATCGGCCGGCCAGCACGAGGTGACGGCGGTGCTGATGGAAAGCTTTGCCGGCGCATCGACGGTGGTGCGCGGCAACTGCACCTTCGGCATGTTCTCCAACTATCCCGAGAATGTCGACGATGCGCTGCGCCAGCGCGCCGGCGCCCGCTGGCTGGTCGACGGGCCGCAGACGGAAGACGACTATATCGACATCTTCGCGCTGCTCGTCGGCAAGAACCACAAGATCCCACTCGGCGAGCACGCGCTGTTCGAGGGACAGGAGATCAAGCGCGCCGTGTCGCAATCCTACGGGGCGCATTCGCGACCGCAGGAGGAGGGGCTGGTTTCCGTCTGGGAGCGGTACCAGAAGGAGAAGGGCGCGCTTGCCACGCTTGCCGATGTCGGCGCCTATCTGCACATGATCAAGGAGGCAGAGCCGCGCTTTACCGGCCGGGCGATCAAGAACATCACCGACGCGGTCAAGCTGAGGGCGATGGACGTCGAATTGCCCGACGACTGGTTCAAGGATGCCGGCTCGTTCATGCACAAGGGCTATGACGAGAAGAAAGCGATGATCGAGGCGCTTCGCGGCCCGATCACCATCGAGATGGTGCTGCAGGAAATCAACCGCTACGCCGACAGCGAATTCCGCTACACCGACAAGTCGGACGATGCCGCCGTCACCGACATCATCCGCCGCGAGCGCCAGCGCGAAAAGGCGATCCGCGAGATCGAGGCGATGAAACGCGACGGCCGGTGGCAGGGCTGATGGCGGGGAGCGCTGAGCTATGAAACGTCTGCTCGAAGCCGAGCTTATCTATGGACGCCTGCTCGATATCGCCGAGCCGCATCTGATCGCGCGCTACAACAAGGCGCTGGAGGGCTTTGGCCTGCGTCCGACGGCGCTGGAACGCTTCAGCATCGACATGACGGGGTTCTCGCCGGAGATTGCCGACGAGCTTGGCGATCGCGACTATCTCGACCCCAACCGGGTGAACCGCCGTTTCATCATCATGACGCCGGATCAGGCGGAACTGCCGGTGGTGCACACAAGCTTTTCCAACACGGCGGCGTTGATGCACGAGTTCTTCAACGCCAACAGTCGGGCGATCAACGCAGTGACGATCAAGGATGCACTCTACGGCGAGATCGAGGATTCGGTTTCCATCGTCGACGACATCGATGATCTGCTGTCGATCAACGAGGTGCGCTTCCGGGTGCTTTCCGCAGAAGACATGCTGGGCAAGGCGGCCGAACTCAGGAGCCTGGTCGACCGACTGAAGAAGGTGCCGACCGCCTGGACTGATGACGAGATGCTGAACCGCATGGTCGAACTGGCGAAGGTGACGGGCGACATCCGCCAGAACGCGCTGGTGCCGGATCAGCTGGTTTTCCGCCACGATGCCTTCTGGGCCAATCACTTCGGCGGCGTCTATGTCTTCCTCGACGAGAAGACGACGACCGTCATCTGCGACCCGTCGGTCCCCGGTTTCCGCCGGTCGCGGCCCTGGCAGGTCAGCTACATCGCGATCGACGATCACGCCCGCATCTACGATTTCCTGGCCTCGACAAAGCGGTTGCAACTGCCCCAGGCGTCCTGGGTCGAGGACTCAGGGCTCTACCAGCATCGCGCCGACATGGTGGTGCGCGGTTTGATCAACGATGCCGATCCGACGACGGATCTTGCCCGCGCCGACCGGATCTGGCTGCAGACCTGGATGCATCGCAACGCGGCACTCGTTGCCCAGGATGCCACCTATCCCTTCCTGCAGGAGATGCAGCGCATGGTGCAGACGACGGGCAGCATCCGGATGCAGGATGTCGCGCCGGCAAACCGCTTCATGCTGGTGAGGGCCGCGCCCGTTCATCCCGATCAGTGGCTGGTCAACCGCTTGATCGCCCAGCTCGTTCCCCGCGATTTCGTTTCCCGCTTCGTCTTCGACAAGCAGGGGTTTTATGACGCCTACGAGCGTTACAGCGAAAAGTTCAGGGAATATGTTGTGACGACCTTGACCGGCACATATCTCAAGGACAAGGCGGCCTTCCGCCGCAAGCTTTACGGCCTCAGAGAGGAATAGGACATGTTTGATCCGATCGTCGCGTTTTTCCAGCGTGTCTTTACCGCGATCGGTCGCGGCATCGGCCTGGCCGTTGCCTGGCTGCTGTGGCCGTTCGTTGCGCTTGGAAACTGGTATCGCCAGCGCAACTGGATCATCAAGGGGCCGATCGGCATCATCCTGCTCGGCCTGATCTTCTTCTACGGCTATTTCATCTGGCAGACCCAGGCCTGGACGAATTTCGATGCCGACTATGTTGATCGCTACAAGCTCGCCGAGCGCAAGGTACCGGCGGGTTCGCCTGTGGCGGGGCCCGGTGTCACGACCGGACAAACGACGACCGGCGCAGCGGCAGCCAACCAGGCGGCCGCGGTTACGCCGCCGGCCGAAGTTACGCCTGAGGCACTTGCCGCCGTGCAACTGCCCGCCGGGACCCAGTGCCAGACCTCGGCGATCGTCGATGTCGCGGCCGATCTCATCGATTTCAACGTCAATGAGAATGCCTGGATTTCGTCGATGCTGCTCTACAAGGTCGGCTTCTTCGGCCTCGATTGGGACGATACGCCTTGGCTCGACAACAAGGCATCGTTCCAGCGCGGCATCAACCAGGCGGTTCGCCGTACCTCGGTTGAACTGGTCGATTCACTCGGTCGCGTTCGCGGCACGTCAGGCATCAACAACGATCTGCAGCGGGCGCGTGGCAACATCCAGTTCGACGAGGAGACCTGGTACTTCGGCCTCAATCCGTTTGGCCCGAAGACCCCGACACCGAGCTTCTATCGCGCTGCCATGCGGGACATGCGCACCTTCAACACCACGCTTGCCAAGTGCGATGCCGTCTTTGACGGTCGCGCCGATAACCTGGTGGAGTTCCTCGACCGCATCGCCAACGATCTCGGCAACACCTCGGCGATCATTCGCGAGCGCTCGGAAAACCACAATGGCGGCTGGTTCGACACGCGTGCCGACGACCGTTTCTGGTTCGCCTACGGACAGCTCTACGGTTACTACGGCATCCTTTCGGCTGCCGGCGCCGACTTCGAGAACGTCGTCGCCCAGCGCGGCCTGACGCCGATCTGGACGGAAACGATCAAGCAGCTGCGCTCGGCACTTCGCATCCAGCCGTTCATCATCTCCAACGGCGAAGAGGCCGGCTGGATCATGCCGACGCATCTGGCGACCATGGGCTTCTATATCCTGCGGGTGCGCTCCAACATCGTCGAGATGCGCGACATTCTCGCGCGATAAAGATCAGCGCCTGATGGGCGGCAGCTCCAGCCGGAGTTGTGCCTTCCGGCGAAGGTGCAAGAAACGCCTCATCCCGAATGGGGTCAGGCACAGAAATGCAGCTTGGGGGGAGGGGAAAACCCATGGTGGAGGTCAAGTCCGATATCGAAATCGCGCGTGCCGCGAAGAAGAGGCCGATCCTGGAGATCGGTGCAAAGCTCGGCATTCCGCCGGAGCATCTGCTGCCCTACGGCCATGACAAGGCAAAGATCGGCGCGGAATTCATTGCTGCACAGAAGGACCGCAAGAACGGCCATCTGATCCTGGTGACCGCGATCAATCCGACGCCCGCCGGCGAGGGCAAGACGACGACGACGGTCGGTCTCGGCGACGGCCTCAACCGCATCGGCAAGAAGGCGATCGTCTGCATCCGCGAGGCGTCGCTCGGCCCCTGTTTCGGCGTCAAGGGTGGGGCGGCCGGCGGCGGCTACGCCCAGGTGGTGCCGATGGAGGACATGAACCTTCATTTCACCGGCGATTTCCACGCCATCACATCCGCCCACAACCTGCTTGCGGCGCTGCTCGACAACCATATCTATTGGGGCAACGAGCAGAACATCGACATCCGGCGCATTTCCTGGCGACGGGTGATGGACATGAACGATCGGGCGCTGCGCAACATCGTCGGCTCGCTCGGCGGCGTTGCCAACGGTTATCCGCGCGAGACCGGTTTCGACATCACAGTTGCTTCCGAGGTCATGGCGATCCTTTGCCTTTCGATGGATCTGAAGGACCTGGAAAAGCGCCTCGGCAACATCATCATCGGCTACCGGCGTGACAAGAGCCCGGTCCTTGCCCGCGATATCAAGGCGGACGGGGCGATGACCGTGCTGTTGAAGGATGCGATGCAGCCGAACCTGGTGCAGACGCTGGAGAACAATCCGGCCTTCGTGCACGGCGGCCCGTTCGCCAATATTGCCCATGGCTGCAACTCGGTGATCGCGACGACCACGGCGCTGAAACTCGCAGATTACGTGGTAACCGAAGCCGGCTTCGGCGCCGATCTCGGCGCGGAAAAATTCTTCGACATCAAATGTCGCAAGGCCGGGCTCAAGCCCGATGCCGCCGTCATCGTCGCCACCGTGCGCGCCATCAAGATGAATGGCGGCGTCAAGAAGGACGATCTCGGCAAGGAGAATCTCGAGGCGCTGCGCAAAGGCTGCGCCAACCTCGGCCGCCACGTCCAGAACGTCAAGAAGTTCGGCGTGCCTGCGATCGTCGCGATCAATCACTTCACCTCCGATACCGAGGCCGAGGTGCAGGCAATCAAGGACTATGTCGCAACGCTCGGTGCAGAGGCCGTGCTCTGCCGCCACTGGGCCGAAGGTTCTGTAGGCATCGAGGAACTGGCGCGAAAGGTAGCAGCACTCGCCGAAGGCGGCCACTCGCAGTTTTCGCCGCTCTATCCCGACGAGATGCCGCTGTTCCACAAAATCGAGACGATCGCCAAGGACATCTACCACGCCAGCGAAGTGATCGCCGACAAGTCGGTGCGTGATCAATTGCGCACCTGGGAGGATCAGGGCTACGGCCACCTGCCGATCTGCATGGCCAAGACGCAATATTCGTTTTCGACCGACCCGAACCTGCGCGGCGCGCCGACGGGCCACACGGTGCCGATCCGCGAAGTGCGGCTTGCCGCCGGCGCCGGCTTCATCGTCGTCATCACCGGCGAAATCATGACGATGCCGGGCCTGCCGAAGGTGCCGTCATCGGAGAAGATCTACCTCAATCAGCAGGGCTATATCGAAGGCCTGTTCTAGAGCAGTTCCAGGAAAAGTGCGAAGCGGTTTTCCGTCAGGAAATGCGTAAAAACAAAGAGATAGAGCGCTTATGCGATTCCGTCTAAATCGGAAACGCTTGAGCTCCCGGCTACTGTAAGTTTCCGTAAATCGCATTCGATTTAGGGATAAAAGCAGCGGCAATTTAAAGCGCTACAGCGACCTTGGCGCGTCTAACAAGACGCGCGGCGCTGTAGGCATAACGCCTCAAACCGAGATCGATTTGAGGCGTTATGGATTGATTTTAAAGCGTTTCCGCTCCCGTTTCGCTTCCCGAGGCGCCACGTCTCAGTTGAGGCTGATGAAGTCCGCCTTGCCGACGGGAACGCCCTTATGGCGGAGAATGTCGTAGGCCGTGGTCAGGTGGAAATAGAAGTTCGGCAGCACGAATTTCAACAGATAGTCCTCGCCGCTCAACGTCATCTTCAGCTTGGTGAAGGTCAGGGTGACCTCGCGGGTTTCGCTGCCGTCGAGATCGGACGGTCGAACGGTCTCCAGGAATGCGACGGTCTTGCCGATGCGCTCGCGCAGTTCCCCGAACGTCTTCTCCTCATCGGGAAAGCTCGGCACCTCGAGCGCGGTCAGCCGGGCGATGGTGCCCTTTGACGTGTCGCTGGCGCGCTGCACCTGGCCTGCAAGCGGCAGCATGTCGGCGACCAGTCGGGCGTTGACCAGATCGTCGAGCGAAAGACCGGTTTCGCCGGCATGGGCCTCGGCCTTGTCGAGCAATTTGCCGAGGACATTGAAGCCATGGACGAAGGTGGGAACGGAGAGCCTGTACATTGTGAGCGCCATGGAGGTTTCCTCGGGCTTGGGGGGCAGTGATATTCCTGGGCTGCTATCTGGGGAAGGAAACCTGATCCTGCAAGGTATCTACGCCACCTTTGTTGCCGTGCAAGCCGTGCGGGTTGCTCGCTTGATGGTGACGAAAGGGAGAGGGTATTGTCCTGATCAGTGCGTCCGTGCTGATGTTGCGAGTGCCTGCCCACCGATACGATGTGAGCAAAATCGATCTGAGCCGCCATGACCCCGTTGGACCTTGAAGCTTATCTTCACGCCCATATTCCGCTTTCGGCAGCGATGCAGGTTCATGTCGACGAAGCGATTGATGAGCACGTGCGGCTATCTGCGCCGCTCGCTCCCAACATCAATCATCGCGAAACGGTGTTCGGCGGCAGTGCCTCCGCACTCTCCATCCTTGCCGCCTGGTCGCTGCTGCACGTGCGGCTGACGCACGCGGGCGTTCCGGCCCGCCTCGTGATCCAGAGCAACCGGATGGAGTATCTGAAGCCGGTTGCCGGTGCATTCTCCTCTCGGTCAACCCTTGCGGACATGGGGCAATGGCCGAGCTTCCTGCGGCTGTTTCACCGTCGGGGCAGGGCAAGGATCGTCGTTGCCGCCGAGTTGCTGGATGACGGTGAGCTTGCCGGGCGTTTCGAAGGCGAGTTCGTCGCCCTTGGCTATGGTGCGGATTAAAGCGTTCCAGATAAGGCGCGAAGCGGTTTTCCGTCAGGAAATGCGTGAAGCAAAACGATAGAGCGGTTCAGCGACTCCGTACAAGGCGGAAACGCTCTATCGGCAGTAACGATATCCGTTCCCGCGCTCGATCACGTCGAGATGCAGGTGCGTCTCATGCGCCGCGTCGCTGCCCGGATCGAGCACGGTCTTGAAATACAGGCAGGCCGAAGCGGTGATCGCACGCTGGAAGGCGCCGGTCATGGTGCCATCCTCGTCGCGAGGCTGGATCTCGATGGTCTTGCCGTCGCTGAGCGTGAACGAAGCGATGTCGACGGCGTTGCCGTGGGCATGCTCTGAGATCTTGCCTGTCGGGGCGTTGTTGCGCAGGCGGCAGATATAGGTGGAGGCCTGGTTCAACATCTTGACGGTCGTACCCTTGGCAAACGCCACGTCGGCCGCCGGCTGTACTGCTTCCTTGGTCCAGCGCGCCAATGCCAACGCCGCCTCGCAGCGCATCAGCCCCTTCGGCGCCAGTTTCACGTCGGGCAACACGCTTGTCACATCAAGCGGCTTGTCGATGCCGCAGCCCTTGCCATCGTCGATCCGCTTGGCTTCGGTGAAAACGGCACCCAATGCTTTCAGCTCCGATAGGCACTTGGCGTATTCGGTCGGGTTCTCGTTTTCGACCGGCGGGTAGATGACGGGGGGCTCTTCCGCCTTGTAGTCAGTCGGCTTGTCCGTGGTCTTCTCCTCGCTGGCGGCGTCGCCCTTCTTGCCGTCGGCTCCCTTGTCGCCGTCCTTCTCAGTTTCTGTGCCTTCCGCCGGCTTCGGCTCAGGCGTTGGCGCTTGGCTGCCCTGTTGACCGCTGGGAGGCTGCTGGTCCTTGTCTTCGTCACCTTCCTTCACCCGCGTTTCCGGCTTCTTTTCAGGAGCGGGTACCGGCGCCTCGGCCTGTGCGTCCGCAGGTGGTTTGGGTAGGGGAAGGGGGCCGGTTTTGGGAAGGCTCGCGCCTGTGAGGAGCAATGTCGACAGGAAAATCAGGGGGATATGGCAACGCATGCGTTTCCTTTCACATGTCCGCGAGGGCAGGCCTCGACGGGGAGGAACGCATGGGAAGCCATCTGGTTTCATCGGCTTGATGCAAAGAGCGTTGCAGTTCGGCAACGCCCCGAATTGGGACGATCCCATAAATTGTTGGGGAGGCGTTTCTATCTTGACAATAATAGTCATGTTTTTTATGCGGCATAAATGAGGCGACGCAATGTCGCCACGTATTCGAACCCCACGCCCAGCCAGCCCCTTGAGTTCGCCGCTCAACAGCAAGCCCGGCCCATGAATTCAAAAGGATTGGTCCATGCTCAACCGGCACCGTCGCCTGGCACTTTTGGCGTGCACGACTACACTTGCTCTTTCCGCCGCCTCTGGTGCCTTCGCGCAGACCGCGACGACCGCGCCGAAGGCAAACGAACAGAATGCCGAGGCCGCCAAGAAGGGCGAGACCTTCCTTTCGCCGATCGTCGTCAAGGGCGCGCGCACCAGCGACCCCTATGCAAAGGCCGGCCCGGTCAGCGTGGTGACGACCGACCAGATCGACCTGCAGTCCGGGCTTGAAACCGATGACCTGCTGCGCGGTGTTCCCGGCACGTCGACGGCGAACAATCCGCAGAACCCGGGTGTGGCCGTCAACATTCGCGGCTTCGAAGGTTCCGGTCGCGTCAACATGATGATCGACGGCGTGCGCCAGAACTTCCGCTTCACCGGTCACGAAGCGCAAGGTCTCGCCTATTTCGACCCGGCGTTCCTGTCCGAGATCGACGTCACCCGCGGCGCCGTCACCGGTGTCGGCGGTGGCGCATTGGCCGGCTCGGTCAACTTTAGGACCTATGACATCGAAGACCTGATCCAGGACGGCAAGACCTATGGCGGCATTGCCTCCGCCACCTATGGCACCAACGGTGCCGGCTGGTCGGAATCGCTGATCGGCGCCTACCGCTTCAACGACGTCTTTTCGGTACTGGGCGGTATCAGCAAGGCCGACCCTGGCAATTACGACAACGGCAATGGCGTTCAGGTGCCCTATACCGAGGAAGACCTGCTGTCTGGCATGCTGAAGTTCGAGATTACGCCGGATGAGGATCATACCTTCAAGTTCAGCGGCATCACCTATGACAATGACTTCTTCGCCAACTCCTACTTCCAGAACGTGAAGAACCAGACGCTGGCCGCAAGCTATTCCTATACGCCAGACAACGAACTCATAGATTTCCGCGCCAACGCCTATTGGAACCGGTTGAAGATGAAGTACGACACCGACGTCAGAGGTGGCGGTACTGCCGCCGGCCGTCAGATCATCGACACCGGCAAGGGCTTCGACATCTCCAACACCTCGCTGTTCGATCTTGGTGACGTTGCGGTCAGGGCCAATTACGGCGTCGAGTATTTCCGCGATGATTACGACGTCATCAACAGCACGGCGCGGCCGAGCGGTGGTGTCAACGGTGGCGGTCGCAATGCCACGACCGGCGTCTTCAGCACGACGACCTTCACCTACGGTATCGCCGACCTGACGGCCGGGCTGCGCTACGACCACTACAGCCTCGACGGCTCGGGCGCCGTTGTCGCCGGCAACCCGATCGGCCTTCCGGCAGGTCCCTACACAGTTGACAAGTCCGATGGACACCTCAATCCGAGCATCACGCTTGCGCTCAACCCTACGGACTGGTTCCAGCCCTACGTGACCTACGCAGAGACCTCGCGCCCGCCGACGGTCAACGAAACCTTTGCCGGTGGAACACACCCGGGCTCTAGCGGTCAGTCCTTCTTCCCCAATCCGTTCCTGGAGCCTGAAATCTCCAAGGGCTGGGAAGTTGGTGCCAACTTCTCCTTCGACGGTCTGCTCGACTCCAGCGATAGCCTGCGTGTGAAGGCCAACTACTTCCACAACAGGATCGACAACTACATCACCGCGGCAATGCTTGGTGGCGGTCGCCAGATCTTCTTCGTCAACAACCCTGGCACGTCGACGGTTCAGGGCTTCGAACTGCAGGCGGCCTATGATGCAGGCTTCGTCTTCGGCGACCTCGCCTATACCTATACCGACAGCAAACTGCCATCGCAGATCAACGGTTTCGGCGTGCAGACCTACCTGCCGGACACTATCGTCAGCGCGACGCTCGGCGCCCGCTTCCTCGAAGATCAGCGCCTGACGGTCGGCACGCGCTTCTACGCGGTTTCGAGCGCCGACGTCGGTGCGATCAACCGCACGCCGCCGACCGTTCCGGGTTACGGGCTGGTCGATATGTTCGCGAACTACAAGTTCGAGAATGGCTTCGAAGTGACGGCAACGGTCACGAACCTGTTCGACAAGGCCTACACGCCGTCGTCGAGCACCATTGCCGGCAGCACGATCGACACCGGTCGCGGCCGGACCTTCCTGGTCACGGCGAAGGCCAAGTTCTGATCGATCGCAGACGAGCTCCAGTCGGAAAGGCGGCCCTTCGTGGCCGCCTTTTCTTTTGCTCCTGCGGCGGCACTTTTTCCCGCTTGCGCAAGGCTGCAACCCGCGCTAACACTTTCGCCCATGACAAATGCACGCAACATTTCGATCTGGTGGTGGGCTCGCTGAGGCGGCCTTGACCAGTCATGCGTGATTGAGACATCAAGCCGCCCGGAGATTTCGAGGCGGCTTTTTCGTATTCTGGCCGCGTGGAAAAACCGGGCTTTTACGGAGCGAGACGAATGGCAACGGTAATTCTCGAAGACGGCGCGGAAAGCTATACCACCAGGGGCGGGATCGTCGTCACCCGCAGGCGGCGCGAAGCCTCCTATGCGGATTCGATTTCAAGCTATGTCGACAGGCTGGACGAACGTCGCGGCGCGGTGTTTTCGTCCAACTACGAATATCCGGGCCGCTACACGCGCTGGGACACTGCCGTCGTCGACCCGCCGCTCGGCATTTCCTCCTTCGGCCGCTCGCTCTGGATCGAAGCCTATAACGGCCGCGGCGAAGTGCTGCTGTCGATCATTTCGGACCATCTGAAAACCGTCGCCGACATCACGCTCGGCACCTCGACGGCGACCCGTCTCGACCTGACGATCAACGCGCCCGACCGTGTCTTCACCGAGGAAGAGCGCTCGAAGATGCCGACGGTCTTCACCGTGCTTCGGGCCGTCACCAACCTCTTCCATTCGGCGGAGGATGCGAGCCTCGGCCTTTATGGCGCCTTCGGTTACGATCTCGCCTTCCAGTTCGACGCCATCGAGCTGAAGCTGAAGCGCCCGGACGACCAGCGCGACATGGTTCTGTTCCTGCCGGATGAGATCCTGGTCGTCGACCACTATGCCGCCAAGGCCTGGATCGACCGCTATGACTTCGCCAAGGACGGTGTTTCGACTGAAGGCAAGACGGAGGAGATCGCCAGCGAACCCTTCCAGACCGTCGACATCATTCCGCCGCATGGGGACCACCGGCCCGGCGAATATGCCGAGCTTGTGGTCAAGGCGAAGGAAAGCTTCCGCCGCGGCGATCTCTTCGAGGTCGTTCCCGGCCAGAAGTTCTTCGAGCGCTGCGACAGCAAGCCGTCGGAGATCTCCAAACGGTTGAAGGCGATCAACCCGTCGCCCTATTCCTTCTTCATCAATCTCGGAAACCAGGAATACCTGGTCGGCGCCTCGCCGGAAATGTTCGTGCGCGTGTCCGGCCGCCGCATCGAGACCTGCCCGATTTCCGGCACGATCAAGCGCGGTGACGACCCGATCGCCGACAGCGAGCAGATCCTGAAGCTGCTGAATTCCAAGAAGGACGAGTCCGAACTGACCATGTGCTCGGATGTCGACCGCAACGACAAGAGCCGCGTCTGCGTTCCCGGCTCCGTCAAGGTCATCGGCCGCCGCCAGATCGAGATGTATTCGCGCCTGATCCACACGGTCGACCACATCGAGGGGCGCCTGCGCGACGATATGGACGCCTTCGACGGCTTCCTCAGCCACGCCTGGGCCGTCACCGTCACCGGTGCGCCGAAACTCTGGGCGATGCGCTTCATCGAAGGCCACGAGAAGAGCCCGCGCGCATGGTATGGTGGCGCCATCGGCATGGTCGGCTTCAACGGCGACATGAACACCGGCCTGACGCTCCGCACCATCCGCATCAAGGACGGCATTGCCGAGGTGAGGGCGGGCGCGACGCTGCTCTACGATTCAAACCCGGAAGAAGAAGAAGCCGAAACCGAACTGAAGGCCTCTGCCATGATCGCAGCCATTCGTGACGCGAAATCCGCCAACAGCGGCAAGGCCGGCCGTGACGTCGCCGCCGTAGGCGCCGGCGTCAACATCCTGCTTGTCGACCACGAGGACAGCTTCGTGCACACGCTGGCGAATTACTTCCGCCAAACGGGGGCAACGGTGACGACGGTGCGCTCGCCGGTGGCCGAAGAGATCTTCGACCGGGTGAAGCCGGATCTCGTCGTGCTGTCGCCGGGACCCGGCAACCCGAAGGATTTCGACTGCAAGGCAACGATCAAGAAGGCGCGTGCCCGCGATCTGCCGATCTTCGGCGTCTGCCTCGGCCTGCAGGCGCTTGCCGAAGCCTATGGCGGCGATCTCAGGCAGCTGGCGATCCCGATGCACGGCAAGCCGTCGCGCATCCGCGTGCTCGAACCCGGCATCGTCTTCTCCGGCCTCGGCAAGGAGGTGACCGTCGGTCGCTATCACTCGATCTTTGCCGATCCGTCGAGCCTGCCGCGCGATTTCATGATCACCGCCGAAAGTGAAGACGGCACGATCATGGGCATCGAGCATACCAAGGAGCCGGTGGCAGCCGTGCAGTTCCACCCGGAATCGATCATGACGCTCGGCGGCGATGCCGGCATGCGCATGATCGAAAACGTGGTGGCGCATCTGGCCAAGCGGGCGAAGGTCAAGGCCGCCTAAGAAACGAACCGCAGACAATCAGGCGCCGCCTCCGTATCAAAGGGCGGCGCTTTCGTTGTCGGGCTGGCAGGTGCCTTCATGGGGCGCTTGGCGCGCCCGGAATTTCGCAGCGATCGGCAAACAGCCGCTCGCTGAGGAAATCGACGAAGACCCGGACCTTGGGCGAGAGGTGCCGGTTCGAGGGCCAGAGAAGGTGAAACTGGCCGGGTGCGTTGAGATGGGCGTCGAGCACCGTTTTAAGCGCGCCGTCGGCAAGCGGCCCGCGCGCCAGAAAGTCCGGCATGCAGCCAATGCCGAGACCGCTGATCACGGCGCCACGCAATGCCTCCATATTGTTGCAGGTCAGCACTGTGCACATCGGCGGCATGGTGCCTGACATGACAATCGGCCAGTCCTGCAGTTTGCGGCTGTTGGGAAACCGGAAGCGGATTGCCCGGTGACCATCGAGATCCCGTGGGCATTCGGGCGTGCCGTGATCGGCGAGGTAGCTTGGGGCGGCGCAAAGCAGAAGCCGGAACGGGCGCAGGGCTCTCGACATCAGCCGGGAATCCGGCAAATCGCCGCTGCGGATAGCGACATCGACCTCCTCATCGATCAGGTCGACGATGCGATCGTTGAAATCGAGATCGAGTTCGACTTCGGGATAGCGCTCAACGAATTCCGGCAGCACCGGCAGCAGCAGGTGATAACTGACGATCGGAACGCTGACGCGCAGGCGCCCGCGTGGAGCCGCGACGGCTTGGGCTAGCGATGCCTCGGCATCGTCTAGATCGTCGAGGACGCGACGGCAGCGCTCGTGAAACAGCCGCCCTTCCTCCGTCAGCCGGATGCTGCGTGTCGAGCGTTGAAACAGGCGAACGCCAAGCTGTCTCTCGAGATTGGTCACCGCCTTGCCAACGGCCGAAGCGGATAGGCCAAGGACCCGTCCGGCAGCGACAAAGCTGCCGAGATCGGCGGTTCGAACAAAGGCCGTCAGTCCACCCAAGCGATCCATTGCCTCTCCTATTCGAGCGTTTTTTTCCGCCAAGAGTGGAATGATGGCGGTATTTCCCAGCCATTCTGTCCAATCTATCCTCCTCAAGTCAATCGATACCCACCGACCGGCGACCGGTCGCCTCACGAAGTGCGACCGGCGGGTCCTTCCTTGCTCGAACACATCGGGACTGCAAGACATGAGAGAAAAGACCAGGAGTAGGAGCAACGCCGGACGGTTGTGCGTTCTTGTTGCTGTTTGTTGTGCGGCCGCCGCCATGCCGCTGACCTTCACCGGGCCGGCGGTGGCACTGCCCGCGATCAGCCGGACGCTGGGTGGAAGCCCGCTGGCGCTCAACTGGGTCACGAACGCCTTCATGCTGACCTTCGGCAGCACCCTGATGGCGGCGGGCGCGCTTGCCGATAGCTATGGCCGCAAGCGCATGTTCCTCGGCGGGCTTGCAGCCTTCGGCCTGTTCTCGCTCGGCCTTGCCTTCGCCAACGATATTGTCTTGTTCGACATTCTCAGGGCCTTGCAGGGTGTCGGGGCGGCGGCAGCGTTTTCGGGCGGCATGGCTTCACTGGCACAGGAGTTTGAAGAGGGGCAACGGCTGCGGGCGTTCAGCGTCGTCGGTGCGAGCTTTGGCGTCGGCCTGGCATTTGGCCCCATTGCCTCCGGCCTCGTGGTCGAGGCGCTCGGCTGGCCGGCAATCTTCCTGCTTGTCGTCGCGCTCGCGGCCTTTGCCTTTGCGCTCGGTGCCGTTTTCCTGCGGGAAACGCGCGACCCGAATGCGGGCGGCCTCGACTGGAAGGGGGCGGTGACGTTCACGCTGGCGCTGGCATTCCTGACATTTGGCATCCTGCAGCTGCCCGAGGCCGGCTGGAGCGATCCTTTCGTCCTCGCTGTGCTGGTAGCTGCGGTTGTCTTCTTCTTTGTCTTCTACCGAATCGAGCGTTCCGTGGCGCGGCCGATGCTGGATCTGTCCTTGTTCAAGTATCCGCGCTTTGTCGGCGTACAACTGCTCGCGGCGGCGCCGGCTTATGGTTTCGTCGTGCTGCTCATTCTTCTGCCGGTGCGGTTCATCGGCATCGAAGGCATGAGCGAGATTGCCGGGGGGCGGATGATGATTGCGCTCTCGGCTCCGCTGCTCCTCCTGCCGATCGCCGCCGGTCTGTTGACGCGCTGGTTTGCGCCGGCCGTCATCTGCGGGACCGGATTGCTGGTTTCAGCCGCCGGGCTTGGCTGGCTCAGCCAGTTTCCCGTGGGCTCGGCGCCGGGGCTGCTGGTCCCACCATTGCTGCTCGTCGGCATCGGCATCAGCCTGCCCTGGGGTTTGATGGATGGGCTGGCGGTCAGCGTGGTGCCGAAGGAGCGGGCGGGAATGGCGACGGGTATCTTCAGCACCACCCGTGTTGCGGGCGAAGGGATCGCCCTTGCGGTGGTGACAGCGCTTCTCTCTGTCTTCACGCAGATCAAATTGGGGTCGGCAGCCGGCGGCCACGCCGCCGATGTCGCCCAGAGGCTCGTCACCGGCAACGTGGCTGCGGCCGGCAGCATAGTGCCGTCGGTTGAGCGCCTTGCACTGCTTCAAGCCTATAGCAGCGCGTTCGGGACGCTGCTCTGGCTGTTGACGGCCATTACCACGGCAACGGCCGTGGTCGTCTTCCTGTACCTCGGCAAGGGCGCCGAAGAAGTCGAAAGCGCCGAAACCGATCTGATGCCGGGTACGATTACGGACCCTTAAAAAACGGGCAGGAGCCGAACGCACCTTTGACAAGCCCGCATCGATGGCACATATGTTTCCCATTGACCGCCTGCGCGAAATTCGCGCGGGCGGTTTTGCGTTTCAATGGGCTTGCGTTTGCAACTCGTTTGCATCTGCATGAGGAATGAAGAAGATGTCTCTATCCGATAACCGAACCGTCCTGCGGCTTGCCTTCTGGGGCATTCCGCTTTCTCTGGCTGTGCTGGGGCTGAAGCTGCTTGCCTGGTGGCTTACCGGCTCGGTGGCCCTTTTGTCGGATGGTCTTGAGTCGACAGTCAATGTGATTGCGGCGGTGATCGCCTATCTGATGATCGGCTATGCGGCGAAACCGGCGGATGCCGGCCATCCCTTCGGGCACCACAAGGCGGAGTATTTTTCCGCGGTTATCGAGGGCGTGCTGATCGTCGTTGCCGCATTGCTGATCGTCTGGGAAGCGGTGCCGGCGATGATGGCGCCGGTGATGTTGGAAGCTCCGGCGCTCGGCCTGGCGATCAACTTTGCTGCTGGTGTCGTCAACGCCATCTGGGCCTATGTGCTGATCAGCGCCGGTCGGAAGCATCGCTCGCCGGCTCTCAGCGCCGACGGCCATCATATTCTGTCTGACGTCGTGACCTCGATCGGCGTTTTGATCGGCCTTGGTCTTGCCATTGCCACGGGTTACGCGATCCTTGATCCCTTGCTGGCCGTCATCGTCGCCTGCAATATCCTGTTCCAGGGCTGGATGGTGATCTCGCGGTCGATTGACGGGTTGATGGACCGGGCGGTGCCGGCCGAGGAGGAGGAGGCGATCAAGCAGGCGATCGCCGCCAACGGCAAGGGCTCGCTTGGAGTGCACGATCTCAAGACCCGCCAGGCAGGCCCGGTGATTTTTGTGGATTTCCACATGGTCGTGCCGGAAATGATGCCGGTCGGCGAGGCGCATGATATCTGCGATCGCATCGAGGACGCGATACGCGCCGTTCAGCCCGGCGCCAAGATCGCGATCCATGTCGAGCCGGAAGGTGAAAAGGCGCACGGCGTGCGCGTAAAGGTAAGTGGAGCACCACGCAAATGAGCAAGACTGACGTATCCGGCCTGTCGCAACTGGGCGCCAAGGTCGACCTGCCGCAGAGCCCCGACGAAGCGGTGCTCGAGCGCGTGCCGAGCGGCAATCAGGGCGCGGACTTCCTGGTGCGGTTCACCGCGCCGGAATTCACCTCGCTTTGCCCGATGACCGGCCAGCCGGATTTTGCCCACATCGTCATCGACTACGTGCCGGATGAATGGCTGGTGGAATCGAAGTCGCTGAAGCTGTTCCTGCATTCCTTCCGCAATCATGGCGCCTTCCACGAGGACTGCACCATTGATATCGCCAAACGGCTGGTCAGCCTGTTGTCGCCGCGCTGGCTGCGCATCGGTGCCTACTGGTATCCGCGCGGCGGCATTCCGATCGACGTTTTCTGGCAGACCGGCAAGCCGCCGGAAGGATTGTGGCTGCCCGATCAGGGCGTGCCGACCTATCGCGGTCGCGGATAAAAATGGCGGGCATGACCCGCCATTCCCCGTTCGTTTCGTCAGCCGAAGATCAGGGCCGTGCCGGCAAGTGCCGTAAGGCCGCCGAGAATGCGCGCCAGCGTGCCGCCGCCTGAGAGGCGACCAAGCGCCACGCCAAGGCCGATGCCGGCCGCGTGAAGGGCGGCGGTGGCAAGCATGAAGCCGATGGCGAAGGGAAGGGCGCCGGCGCTGCCGAGTTCGCCGCCATGGGCATGGCCGTGAAAGAGCGCGAAGAGGCCGACGACCGCAGCCGACGCGGCCGCATCGAGGCGCACGGCCATTGCCACCAGCAGGCCCAGCGCGACAACCGAGGCGAGGATCGCGGGCTCGACAAAGGGAAAATGGATGCCGGCCGTTGCCAGCGAAAAGCCGGCCGCCATCATCGCGACGAAGGCCGACGGCACGAGCCACAGCGCCCGGCCGCCGATCTGTGCGGCCCAGAGGCCGACGGCGACCATGGCCAGGATATGGTCGAGGCCGAAGAGCGGATGCGAGAAGCCGGCGGCAAACGAGCCGTGCTCATCAGGGTTGAGGTGAGCGAAGGCCGGTGCCGCGGATGCCATCAGCACGGCCGCTGCAATCAGGATGCGTCTGTTCATATCTGTCCCCATGGATCGACAGGACCTGGGAGGGAGCCCTGTCCTTGCAGTTTTTTGACCGGCTCGATCTTATTGGGCTCTGTGTCTCTGTCCATACGGCATTTGGCGGTGGCGCCGTTTACCATAGGCGCAGTGCAATCCGCTTCGCCCTTTGTCGCCCTTTCGGTTTGTTGCATTGTCTTCGCTGTCGAGTCGCATTATCTGACTTTGACAAAGAAATTCATGAGACGCCGGAGAACAACGGATGAGCGACGAGGAAGACAAGAACACCGAACTGCCCTTGGGCAAGGAAACGGAGGCGAACCTTTTCAAGTCGCGCTCGATTTTCATTTACGGCACCATCACCCAGGAGTTGGCGCAGAAGGTTTGCTCGCAGCTCGTGGCGCTTGCGTCGGCCAGCGATGACGACATCCGCCTCTTCGTCAGCTCGCCAGGCGGCCACGTCGAATCCGGCGACAGCATTCACGACATGATGAAGTTCGTGAAGCCGAAGGTCTGGACGATTGGCACCGGCTGGGTCGCGTCCGCCGGCGCGCTGATCTATGTCGGCGTTCCCAAGGAGCGTCGTCTCTGCCTGCCGAATACCCGCTTCCTGCTTCACCAACCGTCGGGCGGCACCCGCGGCATGGCTTCGGATATCGAGATCCAGGCCCGCGAAATCATCAAGATGAACGAGCGCCTGAACAAGATCTTCTCCGAAGCGACCGGCCAGACGGTCGAAAAGATCGCCAAGGATACCGAACGTGACTATTGGCTGTCGGCTGAAGAGGCCAAGAACTATGGCCTCGTCTCGCGCATCATCACCTCGGTTTCGGATATCTGAGACCGATATACCGTCGGCAACGGCGTTGAAATTGCAAAGGGCATCGGCGGCAGCGCCGGTGCCTTTTTCGTTTGGCGGGGCTCGCGCCAGAGGGATGGTCGCACTCCTCACGTTTCCGCACGGGCATGCCTTGCTCCGGTTCGGCAAGCCGTGTATAGGCTTTGTCATGACCAAGGCCAGCGCATATCGGATCGCTACGATCTCTGCCGCACACGATGACAATCGTGCGCCGCTGCACGCCTTCGCCTCGCTTCTTCTTCTCGGCCTTACTCGCGGTTGCCGGGTTCGCTGAGGAGCGCCCGGCGGCCGAAAAAGCCACGCCGGCAGATGCTCCTCGAATCCAATAGAGTTTTAGGACAAACGCGCGCCCGCCACGGCATTTGCCATCGCAATCCGATCCCCGATCGGTTATGGCAAAGCGGCCAGAGCGCTCAGTGATGAAGAGAAGCTGCAATGATCCAGAAATCCCATTCCATCAAGAACGGCATGCCGGAAGCGGCGGTGAAGTATCAGCCTTACCCGCAGATCGCGCTCGCCGACCGGACCTGGCCGTCGAAGACCATTTCCCAGGCGCCGATCTGGTGCTCGGTCGACCTGCGTGACGGCAACCAGTCGCTCGTCGACCCGATGGGCCATGACCGCAAGGCGCGCATGTTCCAGCTGCTCCTGGACATGGGCTTCAAGGAAATCGAGATTGGCTTCCCCTCGGCCTCGCAGACGGACTTCGACTTTGCCCGCTGGTGCATCGAAGAGGGCAATGTCGCCGAAGACGTGTCGCTGCAGGTGCTGGTGCAGTGCCGGCCGGAGCTGATCACCCGGACCTTCGAGGCGCTGCAGGGCGCCCATAAGCCGATCGTGCATTTCTACAACTCGACCAGTGAGTTGCAGCGCCGGGTGGTGTTTGCCAAGGATGTTGCCGGCATCAAGCAAATTGCGACCGATGCTGCCAAGATGATCACCGACATGGCCGCCAAGGCCGGTGGCGATTTTCGCTTCGAGTATTCGCCGGAGAGCTTCACCGGCACCGAGCTGGAAGTGGCGCTGGAGATCTGCAACGCGGTCACCGCGATCGTCAAGCCGACGCCGGATAACAAGCTGATCCTCAATCTGCCGTCGACCGTCGAGATGGCGACGCCGAACATCTATGCCGACCAGATCGAGTGGATGTGCCGCAACCTCGACAATCGCGAGAGCCTGATCATTTCCCTGCACCCGCACAACGACCGCGGCACGGGCATTGCGGCGACGGAGCTCGGCCTGATGGCCGGTGCCGACCGCGTCGAAGGCACGCTGTTCGGCAATGGCGAGCGCACGGGCAATGTCGACGTGGTGACGCTGGCGCTGAACATGTTCACGCAAGGCGTGGACCCGCAGCTGGACTGCTCCGACATCGAGCGGATCAAGGAAGTCTACGAATATTCCAACCAGATGGTGATCCCCGAGCGCCATCCTTACGTCGGCGAACTGGTCTACACGGCCTTCTCCGGCTCGCACCAAGATGCGATCAACAAGGGCATGAAGGCGATCAAGACCGCCAACAAGCCATTGTGGGAAGTGCCTTACCTGCCGATCGATCCGCGTGACGTCGGCCGCTCCTACGAGGCGATCATCCGGATCAACTCGCAGTCGGGGAAGGGCGGCATCGCCTATATCCTGCAGGAAGACTACGGCATCAACCTGCCGCGCAACCTGCAGGTGGAGTTCCGCGAGGACATCCAGCACATCACCGACGAAGAAGGCAAGGAGCTACCCTCCAAACGCATCCATGAACGCTTCATCGAGCGTTATGTCGAGCAGCCCGGCGCGCGCATCAAATTCGTCGATCACAACACCTATCCGGTCGGCGAGCACAAGGGCGTGCGTGTGGTTTCGGCCGAGATCACCGACAACGGCGAGCTCAAGCGCATCGAGGGCAAGGGCACCGGTCCGATCGACGGTTTCATTAACGCGCTGTCGATCTATCTCGGCGTCGATCTCTCGGTCGCCGACTATTCCGAGCATTCGCTGCAGCACGGCTCGAACGCAGCCGCCATCGCCTATGTCGAGATGGAGCACCCTGATGGTAAGCTGTTTGGCGCCGGCATCAACACCAACATCGTTGCAGCCTCGCTGGAAGCGATCGTCTCGGCTGCCAACCGCGTGTTGGAAATGAAACGTAGCTGATCATCAAAACGCCGCGCGCCCTGAGGACGCGCGGCGTTTTCGATCGGTACTTGACGCTACCCTCAATCACGGCTCGCCATGGTGGGGGCTTCAAAGTCCATTTGCGGGCTGCGGTTAAGCCTGCCGCGCCTTGCGGTTGGCGTAGCGCCGGTCGCGCTCGGCCTTGCGGGCAGCCTCGTCCTCGATCACGCGTGAAATGCGGTTCTTGTCGGCGGCTTCGCGCGCTTCGGCCTCAGCTCTTGCAGCAGCCGTGAGTGCCGCCTCGCGCTCAGCGGCCTCGGCCTGCAAGCGCTCGCGCTCCTCATTCTTTACCCGTTCGCGTTCGATGCGCCGCTCTTCGCGGGCTGCAGCGACCGCCTGACGCTCGGCCTGGCGGGCGAGTTCGGTCGGTTCTGCGGCTTCCTTTGCCGCGCGGTAGGCTTCAAGAAGCGCTTTCTTCGCATCGGCCGCGGCGCTGCGACGGTCGGTGAGTTCACTGTTTCTGATGTTTCTCAAGTCTCTATTCCAGTTGAGGTGTCACCCTGACTGAAAGTCAGGTTTTTCTGACGCGTTTCGAAGCGGGGGCGGCAGCCGCCGCCAGGCGGTCCTGCAATTCCTTCGCCAGCCGCGCTTCGCGCAGACGCAGGGTCTTCTCTTCGCGAGCCTGGACGATGGAGTCGAGTTCTTCAACGGCGCTGTCGCGGGCAAAGAACTGCGATTGCTCTTTGGCAAAGGCGATCTCGGCCCGCTGGCGCGATTTGTTGTGTGTCTCTGTCATGGGATATCCCCGACGTTGGCGCGCGTCTACGGTGTTGCACGTCACTCCCGATGCATAATGCAGTTGCGGGATCGTGCAGTCGGCGCGCGGAAATAAAAAAGGCCAGGCATGTTGCCTGACCTTGATGGGTATCATGCTCTCGACAGTGCCAGTACATCCGTGGTCAAGGGAGAGCCGATACCGATTTAGGCTGCCTGCAGATTGCAGGCAGACATCTTGCCCGACTTGTTGTCGCGCTCCATGTCGTAGGCGATCTTCTGGCCTTCGACGATTTCGCGCATTCCAGCACGCTCGACGGCGGAGATGTGGACGAATGCGTCCGGACCGCCGTTGTCAGGCTGAATGAAGCCGAAGCCCTTGGTGGAATTAAACCATTTAACTGTGCCAGTGGTCATGATGAACCCTTTCATAGCATATTGAATGACCGCCGCGCACAAGCGCTGCGGATGAAGATAGCGATTTTTGAAAGGAAGGTTCGTCAGGGCGCAGTTGCTAAATGCGCGGTAACCAAAGTTCAGCAAGCAAATATCGATTTGTCAGAGATATAGACAAAGTATTGATATGTCAACCGTTGGTTTTTTCTTGCCGGGTTTTGCCAATTTTGCGGGTGTTGCGAAACGGCAATTCGGAGCGAAATTTTTTTCGGTGCAGCATATGTATTTTAGGCCGGGAAAGCAGGTGTAACTATTTGGTTGCCTGCAAAAATTTCCGCTTGAGCTAACATCAGCCCGGCTCGGCATAGGGCCGCTCGCGCGGATGATGCAGTCTGCCGCGCTGCGGTCGATGTCTGATTTTGACGGCAACACGATCCACCCTGGCAACAGGCGCTGCCATGGTTCCGTTGCCTGGTTCAGGCGGAGGTCGCGGCTCAGATTGTCGTGGAGACCGCTTCGGCCAGATCGTGCAGACCGATGCTGGCCGACGGGCCGACGAGCACGAAAGACGCGCCGCCGCGCTGCCAGGAAACCATGCCGAGATTGTCGCGGATGCTTTCGGAGAACTTGTCTGACTGCGGGCTGTCGCTGTCCTTGAGGAAGCAGATGGCAAACACGTCGCCATCGGCATTGCGATAGATAAGTTGCGCGACGGGTTTGCTGTTGGCGACGAGCAGACGCGCACCCTCGAAGTTCAGACCCTTGCCGGTGAGGTTGGGAATGGTGAACGGGACGCCGACGCTGGAGGCGAGCCAAGTCTCGATCTTCGGCGCTTCGGAGGCCGGGACCTCGACGAGCCGTTCCTTCTGGCGGGAATAAATGCGGTGGTAGTCGGCGATGTCGTCAAGCCAGGTGCGGGCGGAGGCGACCCTTGTCGGCTCGCCGGCGTGGTTGGCCGTGCCGATGATAAACCCGGTGAAGCCACCGACCAGCACCAGCGCCACGGAAGCAGCCATCACCCGCGGCCAGATGCGCACGCTGCGCACATTGGCGGCAGCGATCGTCACGCGTTCCGCCTTGGGATTGATGCCGGAGCCCTGCTTGATCTGACGCACCAGCGCCAGCGGCACGGGATCATGAAGGAAATCCTCGAATGCCGTGTTGCCGAAGGCGCTGCCGGCCTTCAGCTTTTCAAACAACGCCTTGGCTTCCTCGTCGCGGGCGAGGAGCGTCTCGAGTTCAGTCTTTTCTGCCTCGCCGAGTTCGCCATCGATATAGGCGCACAACCGGACTTCGAGCGCGTGACCTTTTGTTTGCTGCAACGGTCATGCCCTCCTTTCGGTGTTTTCGGAGATCATCGCGGCGAGCCTCAACCGCGCGGTCGACAGCCTGCTCATCACCGTGCCGATCGGGATACCGAGGATATCGGCAGTCTCGCGGTAGCTGTGGCCTTCGACATTGACCAGCAGGAAGGTGCTTGCCAGGCCCTCAGGCATCGAGAGGATCATCTTCTGCAATTGGTTGGCGTAGACGGCTTTCTCGGCGGAGGCCTCGATGCTCAGTTCGTCCTGGTCGGACACGTCGACCGTACCGCTGCCGGTGCGGACTTTCCGTTTGCGGATCTCGTCGATCCAGAGGTTGCGCGTCATGGCGTAGATCCAGCTTTCGAGCCGGCCTTCTCCGTTCCAGAGGTGACTGCGCGTAATCGCTCTTTCGCAAGCTTCCTGGACAAGATCATCGGCATCATGTGCATTGCGCGTCAATGTCATCGCGAAGCGGCGCAATTTGGGCAGCAAGCTGACCAAGTCGCGTCTGAAGTCCTTCGTTTCTGCCGCTGGGCGCATTGCTCTTCCAAATGAAACGTGCGGGATCGTGTCTTTATTCGCCAGGTAATTCCACGGTGAATGATATGAAACATTTGACCGTTAGTCTGCAAGGGAAGTCACGGATCGGAAAGCGAAATCTGCTCTTTCTTTCGCCGTTATCCCAAAAACCCTTGCCGATCCGCATGTCGTCTCGCAGGGCGGTCGTTACCGTAAACTGCAAGGGTGGGCCGGCATTGCGTCAAAGTTCGGCCCGAATCTGATCGGCACTCATCCGCACAACTCCAGGTCGATCACAGAGGACGCGTCAATGAACGAGCATGCATGCGGCGAGAGACGAAATGACGGTCGACCTTCCACAGGGCGACCGCGTGATGGCGGGTGGCGCCCCGCTCCGAAATTCTTGCGGGTGGCCGGCTTGACCGTATCCCTGGCGGGCCTCGCCGGTTGCCAGAGTGCGTCTCTCAGCGAAACCGGTTCGCTGTCCTCCTACAAGGATTTCGTCGCAAGCGACGGGATGGTAACCAAGACCAAGTATCGGGTGGATGCCGCTTCGACCAAGACGGTCAAGACCGTGCATCTGATCCCGACGACCTTTGCCTCCAATGCCGATGTCGGCACCCTCGGCGACCCCCAGAAGAAGCTGGTGGCGACGGCGATCGACCGCTCGCTGTGCGAGGCGCTAAGCGCGCATTTCGATGTCGTTCCGGTGTCGAAGCCGGCGGATATGGCGGTGCGTTCCGTTGTAACGAAGGTGAAAGCCACCAACGCCGTCGTTGCCGGCGTGTCGAGTGTCGCTTCGAAAGTCTCGCCTGTCCCGGTTCCGCGCCTTCCGATCGGTCTCGGCAATCTATCGGTCGAAGCCGAGGCCTTCGATGCCAGAGGCAAACAGATCGCGGGTCTGACCTGGGCGCGGGGGGCAAACATCGTCACCAGCGGTTCGCGCGCGTCGACTGCCGCCGACGCCTTCGAGCTTGCCGGAGACTTTTCCGACGATTTCAGCGCGATGCTGGCAAAGTCGAACGATCCGATGAAGTCCGACTTCGAGCTGCCGTCGATGAAGAACGTCTCGAATAGCGTGTCCTATGCGGTTACCGGCAAATCGACCGATCCCGATTGCGCGGTTTTCGGGCGTGGCTCGGGGGTCACGGGCATTGTCGGCGGCGCGCTGGGCTTGCCGCCGGAATGGACCGAGAAGAAGCGCAACTGAGGAGACGCTTCAAGGATCGATGCCGCGGCTGCCTTCCCAGGTTCGGGAAGGCAGTGGGCATGCATCAATATTGCCTGACGCCGCCCAAAGACTGCAGCAGCGAGCGATAGGCCCAGGTGTCTTCGCCGCCGCGATCGCGAATCTCGACCAGTTGCACGCGGGCATCCTCTACCTGACCCTGTTCGATCAGGGCCTGGCCCATGTAGGAGCGGGCGAGGATATAGTTCTCGTCGGCTTGGAGCGCGCGCTTGTAATACTGCATGCCGAGCTCCATGCGCCCGGCCTTGCGGTTGGCATAGCCGAGATAGTTCAGCACGCGGGCGCTCTTCTGATCCTTGACGGCGCCGAGGACCTTGATGGAGTTCTCATACTGGCCGGCATAGGCAAGCTCGCGGGCGGCCTCGAAGAGGATGTCGTCGCTAAGATCGCTCTTCTTGGCATTGACGCAGGCGTTCTTCTTGGCATCCCAGATCTTGCCGTTGGTGCATTCGCTGCTCGTCTTGGTTTTCTTCGGCGGTTCGCTGGTGTCCTCGCCGGCGGCCATGGCGGTCTGCCCTGCAAAAACGGCCGCGCTGGCGGCAAACAGGGCGCATAGAATGGTCTTGCGGTTCATCATGCCTATCTCCCAACATATGCAATGGCGCCGAGCACACCATTCACGGCACAGAGGATAGATCGCTCTGCCGGTCGTGGGAACCCGAACGGGAGTGTGACGCACGAATAGGGGCATTTATTCGCCCGGCGATGGGATTTCGGCGAAAAGTCGGGCGAGCGGGCCTAGAAGCGGGTGGTTTCGACCAATGTGGCGCCGGTCGCATCGGCGTTGAGCGCGTAGCGCTCGCGGGTGAGGAACCAGTTGCCGGCCTCGCCGGCAATCGTGAACAGATTGTAGGCAGCCTGTGGCTTGTGTCCGCCCGGACCCTGCGACGCCGAGGAGATACCGACGACCGGCACCGGGCCATTCGGGCCCTGCAGCGAGTAGACCGTATTGAGGTGGGTGTGGCCGTGGATCACCAGCTCGGCGCCGCCCGACGAGATCGTTGCCGCAAACCGGCGGATGCCGAGCATGCGCTTGTGCAGCGAGGCGGCGCCGTGGATCGGCGGATGGTGGATCATCACCACGCGGAAAAGACCGGCGTCAGCGGCCTGGCGAAGCAGGTTGACGGTGGCGCGCGCCTGCCGCTGGCCGAAATAGCCGCTGGCGGCAAAGGGCGGCGTCGCGACCGCAGTCGAGCAACCGATCAGCGCCACCGGGCCGCGCACCCGCAGATAGGGGAAGCAGCGATGGCCCTCATGCCACTCGGCCGGTGCGCCATCCGCCCGCATAAAGGGATACCAGGCGCGCGTCGTCTTCTCGTAGGCGCCGGGCACATAGGCATCGTGATTGCCCGGGACGATCGAGATGTTGGCCGGGTCGCCAGCGTCCTCGAGCCAATCGGTCACCGTTGCGATCTCCCGCGACGAGGCGAGGTTCACCAGGTCTCCGGTGATCGCCATATGGTCGGGATCGCGCTTCTCGATATCGGCCATCAGGCAGTCGAGCGTGCCCGTGAACAGGTGCCGGCTGCGGTTCCGGTGCCAGTTGACGAAGCCGGTGATGCGCTTGGAGGCAAGTTCCCTCAAGGAGAGATCGGGCAGGGGGCCGAGATGGATATCGGAGATATGGGCAAGTTTGAACATCGTCCCCGTCTAGCGCATATTCCGGTTGAGGGGAATCATGTCGCCGGATTAATCCGGTCTGACAGTCAATGCGGAAGGATAGGCATCTGAAGCAGGAGCGGCCACCGGAGATGCGACGCTGGTATCTCCGCGTCCTGATGCGCCTGGTGCACGGCTATTACGCGTTGTCGCGCGGCATGACGATCGGCGTGCGTGCCGCTTGCTTCGACGTTGAAGGGCGCGTCTTCCTGGTGCGGCATTCCTACCTGCCCGGCTGGCATTTGCCGGGTGGCGGGCTCGACCGCGACGAGACCGCGCTCGAAGGGTTGCTGCGGGAGTTGCGCGAGGAGGGCAATCTGGAAACGACCGCCCCGCCGACACTGGTACAGGTCTATTACAACAGGCGCACGAGTCGCCGCGATCACGTGGTCTTCTACCGTTGCGACGGCGTGCGCCAGACCTTGCCGAAGGTGCCGGATCTGGAGATCGCCGCGAGCGGTTTCTTCGCGCTTGATGCGCTGCCTGACGATACGACGCCGGCAACGCGCCGCCGGCTTGGCGAGCTTGCGGGCAGCACGGCTTTCGACAGCTACTGGTAGGGCCGGCCGCGCGCCGCCGCACGCGTGAACGCGCGGCGGCGGCTTAAGGCTCTTTTTTTGCGCATGTCATGATCGCAAAACCGCTACACACTTTTGCGCGACATGCGTTAGGCAGCCTGCCGCCCATGCGGCGCATCCAGATCGATGATCGGGCCGACGGGTACGACGCCGGTCGGATTGATCATCGTGTGGCTGCGGTAATAGTGTTCCTTGATGTGGTTCATGTTGACCGTCTCGGCCACGCCAGGCACCTGGTAAAGGTCACGCAGATAACCCTGCAGGTTCCTGTAATCGGCGATCCGGCGGATGTTGCACTTGAAGTGCCCGACATAAACGGGATCGAAGCGCACCAGTGTCGTGAACAGCCGCCAGTCGGCCTCGGTGAGCCTGCTGCCGGTCAGGTAGCGCCGGGTGGCAAGCCGCTCCTCCAGTTCGTCGAGCATGTCGAACAATGGGGTGACGCCTTCCTCGTAAGCTTCCTGGCTCGTGGCGAAACCGGCCTTGTAGACGCCGTTGTTGACCGCGCCATAGATGCGGGTGTTCAGCTCGTCGATTTCGCCTCGCAGTTCCTCCGGGTAGAAATCGTCGTTCGAGCCTGTCAGTTCGTTGAAGGCGGAGTTGAACATGCGGATGATTTCGGCGGATTCGTTCGAGACGATCGTGTTTTTCTGCTTGTCCCACAGGACGGGCACGGTCACCCGGCCGGAATAGGTTGGGTCGGCGCGGGCGTAGACCTGCCAGAGGGCGTGGAAGCCGTAGAGGTGGTCGACAGTGCCGCCATCCTTGCCCTTGAACTCCCAGCCCTTCGTCAGCATCAGCGGATCGACGATCGAGACCGAAATCAGGTCTTCGAGCTTCTTCAGCTTGCGGAAGATCAGCGTGCGGTGCGCCCAGGGGCAGGCAAGCGAGACGTAGAGATGATAGCGCCCGGCCTCGGCCTTGAAGCCGCCCTCGCCGGATGGGCCTGCCGACCCGTCGGCGGTGATCCAGTTGCGAAACTGCGATTCGCTGCGCTTGAAATGGCCTTTCGTCGCCGCCGTGTCATACCAGACGTCCTGCCAGATGCCGTCTACAAGCCTGCCCATGGGCGATCTCCTTTGTCGTTTCGTCGTTCATAGATAGCGTCTTTGCCGGTCTTCGATAGGTATCGATTTCTGAACAGTGCGTTTTGGGCTTTGACATCGGGCAATTTTCTGGTATCGGCGATTTCAGAAAATTTCTCTGTGTCCGGAACGAACCGTACTCATGACCTTCTCGGGAAACCTGCGACGACGCTGATGCTGCCAACGCCCTCTTCGGGTGACGCCATCCCCATGTCCGTTCGTATGCCTGGTTCCTGATCCCATGAAAAAGCACGACCTCGTCTACCTGACCGAAGACGCGTCCCATGACGCAGCCATCGAAATCATCAACGAAGAAGCCTTTGGCCCCGGCCGGTTTGCCCGGGCGGCTGCGCGCATTCGCGAGCAGGGGCCGCACGATCGGTCGCTGTCCTTCATCTGCGCCGACAATGGCGGGACGATCGCCTCGGTCAGGATGACGCCTGTGATGGCCGGTTCGATCAAGGGCCACCTGCTTGGACCGCTTGCTGTCAGGCCGTCGCACAAGAACATGGGCATCGGCCGGGAACTCGTGCGCATCGCCGTGGAGGCGGCACGGCGGAAGGGGTCGCAGGCCGTCATCCTCGTCGGCGATCCGCCCTATTATCAGCCGCTCGGCTTTGAAAAGGTCCGTTACGCCGCACTGGAATTTCCGGGCCCGGTCGATCCGGCACGGGTGCTGGTGGTGCCAATGGCTGAAGGCGTTCACGCCGGCCTTGCCGGCGTCATCGGCTGGCGGGACGACGCGGCCGCCCATGACGCGGCCGAGTTGGCCGATATCGAACTGGCGCTTGCCGTTTGATGGCCTTCGGGCCTTACTGCGAAACCAGCAGCTTTTTCAGGAAGACGCGGCTGCGGCCCGGTGGAAAGTCGGGCAACTCGCCGAAGGTCTCATAGCCCTGGCGCTTGTAGGCGCGCAGCGCCTGCGGGTTGAACGTGTCGATCCAGGCGCCGTGGCAGCCGCGACGAATGGCCTCTTCCTCGGCCGCCGTCAGCAGCTTGCCCGCAAGGCCCTGTCCGCGCAGGTCTTCCGGTAGCCACAGCCATTGCACGAACAACCAGCCCCAGGCGGTGTAGCCGCTGAGGCCGCCGCGTTTGCCCGCCGCATCGGGTCCACCGACGAGCACTGCCAGCGGCCGCCGCTCGGATGGGCCGACATCGGCGGCGTTGAACGCCGTCAGCCCGTTGCCGATCGCCTCGAGTGCTTCGGCCGGCGGTGCGTCGGTGATCTCGAACATCACTGCTCCTCCTTTGCCAGCCGTTTGGCTATCGGTTCGAATTCCGGTGTCGCCGTGCGCTTGACCGGATCCGGCGTGCCGGCGTCGATCGCGTCCCAGTATTTCCAGTGGACCTTCTTCGATCCCAGTTCGTAGTCCATGCCGTCCCAGCTGTCTTCGCGGAAGCTGTAGAAGGCCCAGTGCAGGCTGTTCTTGTCGAGCGTCGTCAGCACGTCTTCGAGGTAAGCCTTGCAGCCGGTCCAGCGGCGCATGCAGCCGAACTCGCCGGCAACGACGCGATTGAGCGGTATGCCCTTGTCTTTCGCCCATTGCACCGGTTGGTCGAGATAGGATGCGACCCGCGCCTTGTCCCAGTCCTCATCGCCTTCGCCGAAGGGCACCTTGCCGGGATAGGTATAGGGCTTCTCGCGCTTCATGTTGGGTGCGCTCGTCGCGGCGTAGGGCTCATACATGTGGAAGCTGTAGACCACCTTCTGGTCGCTGAGGCCCGACGGCCAATAGGTGAAGCCGTCGGCTGCCGCGTACCATCCGGCGTCGGCCATGATCGGGGTGGCCGGATCGACCTCGCGGATTGCGGCGATGACCGTTTCGTAGAAGGCCACGAGGTCGGATGCGCTGCCTTTCTTGCCGGCATACCAGTCGAGCATCGCCTTCCTGTCGGCATGCTCGGCAAGGCCGTTTTGCTTTTCAGGCGCCGGTTCGTTGATGATGTTGTAGGCGGCAACGCCAGGATGATCCCTAAGTTCGCGCGCGAGATCGCGCCAGAAGCTTGCGGCCTCAGCCCACCAGGCCTTGTCTTGCCAGATGCGCCCATCGAACTTGTTGCCGTTGTTCTGCGACCAGCGCATGCCGGGCAGCGACAGGGGAGTGATGACGACCTTCAACCCGGCCTTGTCGGCCCGGTCGAGCGTTTCCTTCAGCATCTTAAGGTCGGCCGCAGGAATGCCCTCGTATTTGTCGGCATCGCCGATCAGATAATCGCGCTTGGCCGGCTTCCACTTGTCGTAGGAGAGCCGGACCCAAGTGGCGCCGTAACCGGACAGCGCCTTGAAATAGGCCTCGTCCGGCGGCAGCCGGTTGAAGCTGTTGCCGCCGTGCTGCGGCTTGTCCCAGAAGCCGATGAGATCGGCCGCATGAGCGGGCCCGGTGACGACAGAACCGGCTACGGTGAGAGCGAGGAGGGAGGAGACGATCAAACGCATGTACAGGGCTCCTAAAAACTATCCCTGCGATTTCGACAGTCATTGTGGCCTAAATCAGGAACGGCGCATGCTGAAGACGTCGAGCCGGCTTTCACCCACATCGTTTTCGTCGAGCTGCCAGCCGCCGCGTTGATAGAATGCTCGCTTCTCCGGCAAGGAGCAGAGATGCACGCTCTCGACGCCGGTGGCCAAAGCCGCGTCCGCGGCATGGCGAACGATGCTCGCGCCGATGCCGAGTCCACGAAAGGTCGGCTCTACCCAGACCGCCGCGACCCAGGGACGAAGTGCCGGCCGCTCGTCGAGATCGGATTCGATTACCGATGCGGTGCCGATGAAGGTCGCGCCGCGATGGGCGACGATGGCAAACGGGATGTGCTGGTCGCCAAGGCTTCCGGCAACCAGTTCGGCGATATGGCCAAGCGGAAAGCCACGCGGCTCCCACCAGGCCCGCCAGACACGGTCGGCGATATCATCGGCGAAATAGGGCACATCGCGCAGGTTGCTGATGGCGACGCTCGGATCGGTCATCGACCCTCGCGGTACCAGGTCGCCGATATCAGGAAGAGCAGGACGGCAAGGCCGAAGAGACCGGTAAACAGCGACAGCGAGTTGATGCCCCTGAGCACGGTTTCATCCGTCATGCGCAGCGACAGCCGCTGGTCGTCGGCGACACGGACGGCGCCGCGCACCGGCAGGATCGATGGCAGGTCGATGGCGCCATCGGCACTTGCCAGCCGGCGCACAAGCCCCTTGGTCTTGTCAGCCCAGGGGCGCAGCTTGTCCTCGGTCGAGATCGCCGCCCTGAACTCCGGTGCGTCGACATTGCCGACATGCACAAGCGTCGTCAGTTCGTCGTTGGCGACTTCGAACAGGCCGGTTTCCGTGGTCTTGATTTCGGCGCTGTAAAGACCCGGCTCGCGCTGGGCGAGCGTCAGCTCCTCGGTCTTGCCGGACGGGTAGGTGAGGGTCGCATGGCCGGGGTCACCTTCGATGGTCTGACGGGTGATCTCCAGCGTGCGGCCGGCGGCACGCGCGGTCAGCGCTTCTTCTTCCAGCGCCGGCTCCTGCATCAGCCAATGGGCGGTGCGGCGATAGAGCGAGACGTGCGGACCGCCGCCCTCGAAACCGCGCGCCCAGAGCCAGCCCTGGTCGGACAGCAGCATGGCGACACGGCCCTTGCCGACGCGGTTCAGCACCAGCAGCGGCTTGCCGTCAGCCGCTTCCATCACGGTCTGACCGAGCGGCCTGTCGACGTCGACGGTGCGGAACCAGCGGCCCCACTGCGGCGGTTCGCTTGCCGCACCTTCGAGGCCACGGGTGACCGGATGCTTCTTTCCCTCGTCCGACAGGCGGGGGTAAAAGCCTTTTTCATTCATCACGCCGGTCGGGTTTGCCGGCAGCACGGCCGACAGGGGCGTTGCGGCAATGGAATCGTTGCCGGCATGTTCGGGACCGGCGGCGATCAGCAGCGCACCGCCGTTCTGAACATATTGCGCGATGTTGTCGTAGTAGAGGATCGGCAGGACGCCGCGGTGCTGGTAGCGATCGAAGATGATCAGGTCGAACTCGCTGATCTTGTCCACGAACAGTTCGCGCGTCGGAAAGGCGATCAGTGACAACTCGTTGATCGGGGTCCCGTCCTGCTTTTCCGGCGGGCGCAGAATGGTGAAGTGCACGAGATCGACGGCGGCATCAGATTTCAGCAGATTGCGCCAGGCGCGCTCGCCCGCATGCGGCTCGCCGGAGACGAGCAGCACGCGCAGGTTCTCGCGGATGCCGTCGAGCACATGGACGGCACGATTGTTGGTCTCGGTGACTTCACCGGGGACGCCGTTGACCGCGAATTCGAGAATGTTGTTGCCGCCGCGCGGCACGGTGAAGCTGAAGGGCACGTCAGTGCCGGGCTCGACCACTTCGGTTGCGATCTCGTTGCCGTTGAGGCGGATGGTCACCTGCGCGGTTCCGCCCGGTGCCGCACCGTCATCAACGACGCGGAAGGACAGCTTCTGCTGTTCGCCGACGATGCCGAAACGCGGCGCGCTGACGATCTCGATGCGGCGGTCGAACTCATCCGGCTTGCCGCTGATCAGCCCATGGATCGGCGCGTCGAAGCCGAGCTTCTGGTTGATATCGGGGACGTCGTGGATCTGGCCGTCGGTGATGAAGATCGCACCGCCGACCCGTGCCGGCGGCACATCGGCAAGCACGGAGGTCAAGGCGGAGAAGAGCCGCGTCGATGGCGCTTCGCTCTCTTCGCTGTCGGCAGCCTCGACGATGCGGGTCTCGATCTGCGGGAAGCGCGACAGCCGGTCCTTGAGATCGGCAAGCGCCTTGTCGGTCTGCTCGCGCCGGCCGGCATAGTCCTGGCTCTGGCTGCGGTCGACGACAACAGCGACGATGGTCGACAGCGGCTCGCGCTCCTCCTGGAAGAGGATCGGATTGGCCAGTGCCAGGCAGAAGGCGGCAAGGGCTGCGGCACGCACCCAGGCTCCGCGCACGCCGCGCCAGATGCCAAGCGCAGCCAGAATTGCGGCTGCAACGGCAAGCACCGCCAGATAGGGCCAGGGGATGAAAGGCGAGAAGTCGGCGGTCATCGATCGGCCCTCATTGTCCGAGCCGTTCGAGCAGGGCCGGCACGTGCACCTGGTCGGCCTTGTAGTTGCCGGTCAGCATATACATCATGATGTTGACGCCGGAACGGAAGGCGTATTCGCGCTGCATTTCGTCCGGCGGCACCGTCGGCAGCAGCGCGACGCCATTGGCGTCCACCGCCCAGGCGCCGGCAAAGTCGTTGCCGGTGATCATGATCGGCGTCACGCCGTCGCCCGAGCGCGCTGGGCGGTTGCTTGGCTCTTCGCGATTGTCGAGCTGCGCCTCGATCCAGAGCGGGCTGCCGGTATAACGGCCTGGGAAGTTCGCCAGCAGGTAAAAGGCCTTGGTCAGCACGTGGTCGGTAGGAACCGGCTCCAACGGCGGGATGTCGAGGTTGGCAAGGATCGCCTGCAGCCTCTCGGTGTTGGGGCTGGTGCCACCGGATGACGCGCCGAGCGAGGAGAACTGGTCGCGCGTGTCGAACAGCACCGTGCCGCCGGCGCGCATATAGGCGTCGATGCGGCTGACGGCCTGTGGGCTCGGCATCGGCGCCGAGGCGGAGACCGGCCAGTAGATGATCGGGTAGAACGAGAGCTCGTCCTTGGTGATATCGAGGCCGACGGGCGTGCCGGGCTCCAGCGTGGTGCGATAGGTGAGGAAGTCGGTGAGCCCCGTCAGCCCGCGCTCGGACAGGCGGTCGACTTCACTCTCACCGGTCACCACATAGGCCAGATGCGTGGTGTCGAGGCGCTCGAGAATGGCGGCGTCTTCCGGTCGACTGTCATCGGCCAGACTATCCGGCGGCGAAACGAGAAAGGCGCTTGCCGCCAGCAACAGGACCGCGGTCATGGCCTTTGCTGCGCGCAGCCGCGAGAAGGCCCCGCCCATGAACAACACGATCAGCGCGTCGACGAGCAGCAGCAGCAGGGCCAGTGTGAACAACGCCGGCTTCAGCGACCAGCTCTCGGACCCGGCCAGTTGCTGGGCGGTGTGAGCGCCGGCGGCCGTCATGTCGATCGGCTGCAGCTCGGCATTGCGTGGCAGCAGGTTGAGCGCGGTGAAACCGTCTTCGGAGCCATAGAGACCCGGAGGGTTTTCCGGTGTGGCGACCGGCACCTTGCCGGGGATGACGTCGAGCGGCCGGGCGTTGCCGGTCTCGGCCACGAGCACGCCGTCGGCATTGAGCAGCCGATAGGGCGCGAGCGTCTGCTGTTGCGCCTTGCCCTCGTTGGCAACGCCGCCGCCGCGCGAAAGCTGGACGCTGCGGCGAAGCATTTCGACGAAATCGCCCGAGATCGGCAGGTTCGACCAGGTGGCCTCGGCGCTGACATGGAAAAGGATGATGCGACCGGCGCCGTGAGCTGAGGTCGTTACCAGCGGCGTGCCGTCGGCAAGGCTTGCCCAGGTGCGCTCGGCAAGATCGGAGGTCGGCTCGGCCAGCACCTGCCGCTTGACGAGAATGTCTGTCGGGCGTGCCATGCCGGCAAACGGGCTGTTTCCGGGGTAGTCGGCAAGCGGCTGCGGTTCGGACCAGGACAGCGCGCCGCCAAGCGCGCGTTCACCCTGGCGCAGCGTCACCGGCACGAGCGGATCGTCTGCGGGGGCAGCGGCAAGCCGCGGGCCGGCAAAGCGGATGAGCATGCCGCCATTATCGATCCACTTCGACAGCTTCGGATAAATCTCCTCCGGCAGCCGGCCGATATCGGCCATGATCAGTACGGACGGCTTCTGCTCCAACAGTTCCGGAATGGCGACGGCGAGATCCGTCTCGTGCGGTTCGACGAGATCCGCATAGGGGGTGAGCGCACGGTTGATGTAGTAGAGCGGCGATAGCAGCGGCTGCGACAGGTCGCGGGCCTCGCCGCTCAGCAGGGCGACGCGGCGACGGCGGAAGCCATCGTCGAGCAGATGCACGCTGCCGGCGGTCGCTGCATTCTCGATGCCGATGCGGGCAAAGTCGTTGCGCAGTTCGAAGGGCGCTTCGATGCTGCCCTTGGCAACGCCTTCGCCCGAGGCGAAGGCGATCTGTCCATCGGCGATCGCGCGCCCACGCGTATCGTAGGCGACGATCGGCAGGGTCAGCGCGCCGTCCTTGCGCAGGCGCGTTGCCGTCACCGACATGCCGGTCGAGCCGTTGCTGGTATCGGTCAGCGCTACGGTGCGGCTACCATCGGCCTCGACGACCCGCAGTTCGGCAGCTCCCACGTCAGCAAGCGCTGCCATCGTCTTTTGATCCGCAGCCTCGATGCCGTCGCTGACGAAGGCGAGCGTGCCGGGATTCGTGCCCTCAAATGCGGTTTTCAGCGCGGCTATCGCCTGGGCTCGGTCGACGGCAAGGGGAATGGGGGCGGCAGCGGCAAGCCTGTTGCGCGCGGTTGCTGCCGAGCCTGGCGTGGCGTCGTGCTGGCGATCACCGGTGAAGGCGATGGAGACTGCAAGGTCGCGCGCTTCCGCGTCGTCAATCAGCGTGCTCACGGCATCGACGCGCTGTTCCCAGTCGGTGGCGGTTGCCCAGCTGTTGTCGACGACGATCGCCAGCGGGCCGCCGGTAGCAAGTGTGTTCTGACGCGGGTTCACGACGGGATCGGCGATCGCGAGGATGACGGCGGCCGCCATCAGCATGCGCAGCAGGGTCAGCCACCACGGGCTTTTCGATGGGGTTTCCTCGCGCTTCAACACGGAGGCGAGAATGCGCAACGGCGGGAACACTTCGGCCGCCGGTTTCGGCGGCGTCATGCGCAACAGCCACCAGATCACCGGCAAAGCGATCAGGGCTGCCAAGAGTGCCGGATTGGCGAAGAGGAAGGGAAGGCCGGTCATAGCTGGCCTCCATGCGTAGCGCGTCCTGGCATGCCGGACAGATACATGTGGACGGCAACCAGCGCCTCGGAGGCGGGCCGATCGGTCCTGTGCGGCGTGAAGGTCCAGCCGAGATGGCGCAGCGTGACGCCGAGGCTTTCGCGGCGGGCGAGGTAGGCGCGCTGATAGTCCTCGCGCAGGACCTCGGCGCGGCCGGCCGTCAGTTTCTGGCCGGTTTCCGGGTCGCTGAATTCAGTCCGCCCGGCATAGGGGAAGACTTCCTCCGCCGGATCGGCAACCTCGACGACATGACCGCGCAGGCCGCGGCGGGCGAGCGGGCCCAGCCGCTCCATGATCCTGTCGGTCGGATCGAGAAAATCGCCGATCAAGACGAGATCGCTGGCGCTGCGGATCATCCCCGTCTCGGGCAGCCCTTCGGAGAGCGGGCTCAGCATGATCGCGGTTGCCAGCCGTTCGGCGGCGTTGCGGGCGGAGATCGGCTCCATCACGCCGGGGCATCCGATGCGTTCGCCGGAGCGGGCGAGGATTTCGGCGAGCGCCAGCATCAAGACCAGGGCCCGGCTTTCCTTTGACACCGAACCGAGCGTTGACTTGTACATCATCGACGGAGACAGGTCGGCCCAGAGCCAGATGGTGTGGGCCGCTTCCCATTCGCGGTCGCGCACATAGGTATGGTCGTCGCGGGCCGAACGGCGCCAGTCGATGCGCGACAGGCTTTCGCCGTCGCTATAGGGGCGAAACTGCCAGAAATTCTCGCCGATCCCGCGCTTGCGCCGCCCATGCCAGCCGGAGATCACCGTATTGGCGATGCGGCGGGCCTCGACCAGGCAGTCAGGAACGAGCATCGCGCGCTGCTGCGCACGGGAAAGAACCTCACCAGCGGGGGTACGCGCAACTATGTGCCCGATGGAGGCCATTCTTTATCCCTTGGCTTGCTTCACCAGCTCGGCGACGACATCGCGCACGGTCATGCCTTCGGCACGGGCAGCGAAGGTCAGCGCCATGCGGTGCTGGAGAACGGGCTCGGCGAGCGCCAGAATATCGTCGATCGACGGCGCCAGGCGACCGTCGTAGAGCGCACGGGCGCGGGCGCAGAGCATCAGCGCCTGTCCGGCGCGCGGACCCGGGCCCCAGGCGACGTTCTTGTCGGTGGCGGCATTGCCGTTGCCGGGGCGGGCGGAGCGCACGAGATCAAGGATGGCATCGACCACCTTCTCGCCGACCGGCATCTGCCGGATCAGGCTCTGGATCTGCTGCAGGCGGGCGGCGTCGATCACCGGCCGGGCCGAGGCCTCCGTGACGCCGGTGGTCTCAAGCAGGATCTGTCGTTCGGCGGCAAGCTCGGGATAACCGACGTCAACCTGCATCAGGAAGCGGTCGAGCTGGGCTTCCGGCAGGGGGTAGGTGCCTTCCTGCTCCAGCGGGTTCTGGGTGGCCAGCACGTGGAACGGCTGCGGCAGGTCCTTGCGGGCTCCGGCAACGGTGATGTGATACTCCTGCATCGCCTGCAGCAGCGCCGACTGCGTGCGCGGCGAGGCACGGTTGATTTCGTCGGCCATCAGCAGCTGCGTGAAGATCGGACCGGGGATGAAGCGGAAGGAGCGGTGGCCGGCGGCATCCTGGTCCATCACTTCCGAGCCGAGAATGTCCGATGGCATCAGGTCGGGCGTGAACTGCACGCGGCTGGAATCAAGGCCGAGAACGGTGCCGAGCGTCGCGACCAGCTTGGTTTTCGCAAGGCCGGGAACGCCGACGAGAAGGGCGTGGCCGCCGGACAAAACGGCAAGCAGCGTCTGCTCGACCACGTTCTCCTGACCGAAGATGACCTTGCCGACTTCGGCCCGCACGAGCGCGATCTCCGCGAGCGCGTTTTCCGCCGCGGCAACGATCGCCCTTTCGTCGGTCGCTTCCGTGGCGCCCTTCATCACACTCATGGTCGTACTCCCCGGTCGCCCGTTGTTGAACCGAATCGCCCCGCGGGGGATTTTCAGTTGCCTTATTCCAATTTAGACCCTGGCTGACGGCTGACAAGTCGCCGCAGACGCACTATCTCGTGACAGCATACACGCCGCATCTCGCGACGACATACACGCCTCCGGTGCAAAATCGGGGCCAATCGGGACGGAACGATGGCAGAAGCCGAAATTCAGCGAACCGGGGACGCGGCCGGACTGGCGGCCCTGATCGCGCGTGCGGCCGGCCAGACGGGCGACCGCAAGCGTGGCCTGCCGCCGGTGGAGCGCTGGAATCCGCCGTTCTGCGGCGATATCGACATGGAAATCCGCGCCGACGGCACCTGGTTCTATCTGGGCACGCCGATCGGCCGGCAGCCACTGGTGCGGCTGTTCTCCACAGTTTTGCGCAAGGACGAGGATGGCGTCACCTATCTGGTGACGCCTGTGGAAAAGGTGGCGATCCGCATCGTCGACGCGCCCTTCGTTGCCGTCGAAATGAGCGTGACGCAGGCGGACGGCGTGCAGGTGCTGACCTTTCGCACCAATGTCGGTGACGTTGTCGAGGCCAGGCCGGAGCATGCCCTGCGTTTTGTCATTCATGGCGAGAACCGCGAACTGAAGCCGTACCTGCACGTGCGCGGCCGGCTCGAGGCGCTGGTTTCCCGGCCCGTCATGTACGATCTCGTCGAACTCGGCGAGACCGTGGTGGTCGACGGCGTCGAGATGTTCTGCGTGCGCTCGGGTGGGTCCATCTTCCCGATCATGAAGGCTGCCGAACTGGAAGCGCTGTCGCGATGAACCGGCATCCCTATTCTGCCGACGAATTTCGCCGCCGGGCCCTGACCCAGATGGGCGGGCCAGTGGAAAGCGCGTGGCGGGAACACGGAGATTTCCTGCTCAATCCCAGTATCGTGCCGCATCTTGAAACCCTGCATCTGAAGGATGCGGCCGTGCTGGTGCCGGTGGTCGACGACGGCGAGGATGCGCATGTCATCTTCACCCAGCGGACCGCAAGCCTGCGCAAGCATTCCGGCCAGGTGGCGTTTCCCGGCGGCGCGGTCGACCCGGAGGACCGCTCGATCGAGTCCGCCGCCCTTCGCGAGGCGCAGGAGGAGATCGGTCTTGACCCGCGGTTCGTCGAGACGATCGGACGACTGCCGCACTATATGGCGTTGTCCGGTTTCAAAATCACGCCGGTTCTGGCGGTGGTGCAGCCCGGCTTCGAGCTGGTGCCCAACCCCGACGAGGTCGAAAGCGTCTTCGAAGTGCCGCTGTCCTTCCTCATGAACCCCGGAAACCATGGGCGTGGAAGCGGCCACTGGCAGGGTGAAGACCGGCATTTCTATCGCATGCCCTATGGCGACAGGAATATCTGGGGTATCACCGCCGGCATCGTCCGAATGCTTTATGAAAGGCTTTATGCATGACCTCGGTTGCCGGTGAGAGCTGGTTTTCGGCTCCATCCCTTCGTCGCGTCTTCGATCTGCTGAATGTCGAGGGCGGGGAGGTGCGCGTCGTCGGCGGCGCCGTGCGCAACAGCCTGATGGGGGTGCCGGCCGGCGATGTCGACATGGCCACCACCTGGCATCCAGACGAGGTCGTTGCCCGCGCCAAGGCAGCCGACATCAAGGTGGTACCGACAGGCATCGACCACGGCACGGTGACGCTCGTCATCGACGGTACGCCCTATGAGGTGACGACGCTGCGCCGCGATGTCGCGACCGACGGGCGCCGCGCTGAAGTTGCGTTCGGAACCGACTGGAAGGTGGATGCCGAGCGGCGCGACTTCACCATCAACGCGCTCTACGCGGACCATGAGGGCGAGGTCGTGGACGACGTCGGCGGCCTTGCCGATATTAAGACCCGCACTTTGCGCTTCATCGGCAATGCTGCCGAGCGGGTGGCCGAGGATTATCTTCGCATCCTGCGCTTCTTCCGCTTCTTCGCCCATTACGGCAACGGTCGCCCCGATGCCGATGGCCTGAGGGCCTGCGCCCAGGCGCGTTCCAAGCTGTCGACACTTTCGGCAGAGCGGGTTTGGGCCGAGACGAAGAAGCTGCTTTCAGCCGAGGACCCGGGCCGGGCGCTGCTCTGGATGCGCCAGGCGGGCGTGTTGACCGAAATCCTGCCCGAGACCGAGAAATGGGGCATCGACGCCATTCCGGAACTGGTTGCTGCCGAGAAGGCCTTTTCTTGGGCACCGGATCCACTGCTGCGCCTTGCGGCAATCGTGCCGCCGGATGAAGATCGGCTCGAAGCCATGGCCGCGCGGCTGCGCCTGTCGAAGGCCGAGGCAGCGTATTTTTCGCGCTTTGCGAATGCGCCAGCGCTACCGGCAAAGACTGTGGATGCGGCGCTCGATCGCTTGCTCTACCGCCACGGCGCTGAGGGGATTTCCGTCCGGCTTCGCCTCGCGCTCGCCTCGGCCAGACGCAAGTCCGAAAACGATCCGGCCTTGCTTGCCGAGACGGCGGCGTTCCAGCGCCTCTTGACGCGCACCGAGGCATGGAAGCGCCCGAGCTTCCCGCTGACGGGCGCCGATGTGCTGAAGGCCGGCATCCCCGCCGGGCCTCGCGTCGGCCAGATCCTCGGTGAGCTGGAGGCCCTGTGGGTAGACCGCAATTTCAGTGTCGACCGGGCAAACCTTGTCGCCCGCCTCGAGACGATGGTGCCGCGCGCGTAAAGCGCGTGGCGCGCGACCATGTTAGAGGTAGATGACCGATCTTTCCTGGCACCAACTGCCGGTATTGAGCAAGCTGTGGGCTCGTAGAGCGAGGGAGCCGAGAGGCTGTTACTTGGTCGGCCTCACCAGCGAGACGACCCGTGGCTTCGATGGGGCGTCCAGCCATTCGATCCATTTGTCCCTTTCCTCGAGCGTGTCGAAGAACCGCCAGAGCTTGTACTCTTCGTCGGTGGTCTGCAGCATCTCGCCGATGGATACGAGCTCCAGAGGCAGCATTACCTCGTTGCCGTCGAAGCGAATGAAGTAAATCCCTTCGGCAGCGAGGCGAATAACTTGACCCGTGCCGTAACTTCCATCGGGATCGTCGACCGTGAAGTACATGCCGGTCAAAGTGTCAAAAACTTTGTCGTTCATAGGTTCCGAATGCCAGTTAAAAAGAATGAGGGCATGAGACGTTGGCGCAGCCCACCGGTAAACGCAAGAGATCGCCATACAGGTAAGGACAACAGGCCACGTGCTATAGAGCGTGAGCACCGCGCGGGTCAAATCTTCCTTCGCGTCATTGCCATAGCATAGGGATCGGCGAATGCGGTGCCGTGTGCCTCAGATCCAGACCTGGATGACGGTCACGGTCAACTCGGCCTGAAAGCGGGCGGCTCGCCGGGACAGACTTGGTCCCTCGCACCGGTTCGATGCGACGCACCATCATTCGGTGTCAGGGCAAACGGCACGCGTCGCGGGCGTTGTCATTGCAAGACCCGCGCGCGTTCGGAGTAGATGTAGTTTCGTCAGGCGGCCTTGGTTTCTTCGACGATGCGGGCCTTGATGTTATCGATCATGTTTTCGCGGATCATCGTTTCACCGTGGGCCTGGCGCATGTGTTCCACCACGCGGCGGACGATTTCGGCGTCGTTATCGGCGCGGGTGTGCCATTCGCACCCCGGGACAAGAGAACCGCATTCAAACAGGCGCATGATGTTCCTCCTTCCGATGTGGGCTCAACGTGAGGCATGCGGCGCGCGCATCTCCTCCGCGTGCCATGGGCCTCAGCGTAGCATCAACCCCCGGCACGACCAAATTGTTCCAGCCATCCGTGCGGCAGAAACCGTTATAGACATGCGGGTCGATGGTGTTATGGGTTTGCGGTAACAAGAGACACAAAGGCCTTCTTTGCCCATGACCACTACCGTTCAATCGGAACTGATCGCCGCCATCCGCAACATTCCGGACTATCCGAAGCCGGGCGTCATGTTCCGCGATATCACCACCCTGCTCGGCAATCCCAGGGCGTTCCGCCGTGCGATCGACGAACTGGTGCACCCCTATGCCGGTACCAAGATCGACAAGATCGCCGGCATCGAGGCGCGCGGCTTCATTCTTGGCGGCGCGATCGCCCACCAGCTTTCCTCCGGCTTCGTGCCGATCCGCAAGAAGGGCAAGCTGCCGCACGACACGGTGCGCATCGCCTATAGCCTCGAATACGGCGTCGACGAGATGGAGATGCACAAGGACGCGATCAGCCCGGGGGAGAAGGTCATTCTGGTCGACGACCTGATCGCGACCGGCGGCACAGCGGAAGCGGCCGTCAAGCTGTTGAAGCAGATGGGCGCCGATATCGTCGCGGCCTGTTTCGTCATCGACCTGCCGGAACTCGGTGGCCGCAAGAGACTCGAGGCGCTCGGCGTCAATGTCCGCACGCTGATCGAATTCGAAGGTCACTGACACCGCTCAGGCGCGGTTGATCGTCGGCAGCATCAGTTGCACCTCGCGCTGCGTTGCCGGCGTCAGTGTTTCCACCTCTTTCCGCCAGAAGGCGTCGGCTTCCGGCGGTTCGTCTTCCCAGCTTCTGATCGAGGTTTCGTTATCGTCGATGGCCACGCGCCGGTGGCCGCCGAGGCGAAGATATTCCTCCGCCAGTTCGCGAACATGGGTCTTTTCCATCGATAGCCCTCCGTTCCTTTCTGTCGAAGTTCCCACGCGTGCTGGCCTTTCGGCCACTGGCGCGGAACTCTGAAGGTCCGAACGGATTTTACGCCCAAATCGTTCCTGATTTAAGGAATAACGGGGACGCGCGTCGTTTGGACGGGCGACGGTCGCTCAACAGAGCGTTTCCGGGTTAACCGGAGTTACGGAAACGCTCTATCTCTTTATTTCCAAGCATTTCTTGACTGAAAGCCTCTTGGCGTTTTTCCTGGAGATGCCCTGGCTAAACGAACTCGATGACCTTGCTTTCGAAACGGATGACCGCCTCGCCGTGCTGGTTTTCGCCTTCGCAGAGGATCGTGTTGATCCGCCAGCCCGGCCGCGAAGCGAGCGTGCGGCTTTCGAGGAACGTGACGGCATAGGTCACGGTATCGCCGGCATAGACCGGCTTCAGCCATTTCAGATCCCGGAAGCCGGGCGAGGGGCCGAGCCGTGGCGCGTGCAGGCCTTCGGCCGCAAGCCGCCGCTGTTCGTCCTTCCAGAACCGGACGAAACACTGCATCCATCCGGCCGCGGTGTGCCAGCCGGAGGCGCATAGACCGCCAAACAGCGAATGCCGAGCCTCTTCCGCGTCGAGGTGGAACGGCTGCGGATCGAAGTCACGGGCGAAGCGGACGATATCCTCGGCGGTAAAGGCCAGGGTGCCGATGACGGTCCTGCGACCGGTGGCGTAAAACTCCTCCATCGTCATCATTAATTCTGACCTTTGTCGCGGCAGCGGAAGAGCACGGTACATTCCGAAACCGCCACCGGTTCGCCGGTCTGGTTGACGATTTCGTTGCGGAACTTGACGATGCCGAGGCTCGGCTTGGACTTCGACCGGCGCGCTTCGAGCACCTGGCTGAAACCGGTGAGCACGTCGCCTGCTATCACCGGCTTCTTCCAGTCCATGAAATCGATGCCGGGAGAGCCTTGAGACGAAGAATGGCCCATGAAGGCGTCGAGCATCATGCGCATGCCGACGGCGCTGGTGTGCCAGCCGGAGGCAGAGAGGCCGCCAAGGATGCTGAGTTTGCCAGCTTCCTCGTCGAGATGCATCGGCTGCGGGTCGAATTCACGGGCAAAGGCGATCATGTCCGCAGGCTTCATTTCGACCGGCTTGTAGTCGAAGCGTCGCCCTTCGGAAAAATCCTCGAAATACAGCATGCTGAGTTGTCCCGTCTGATTTGCTGACGCTTTACGTACTGCATAATTTCTCAAACCGGAATCGATTTAAGCGGGAAATTAAGCAGTGGCTTTCAAACGTTAGAGCGTGCCTCATTCGTCATCTCTGACCTGTGGCGCTCTCGTGTCGGTTGATGCCACCGTATCGTGGAATTTCCAGGTTGCGCATGCCGATTGTTCATGCAACCACCTGATTTATGGGTGTATCGACCGGCTTTTGATTGAGGAATGCTCGTGACCGAACTGAACAGGGCGCTCGCAGGCGCTGCCGAAAAAGGGATCATCTCTGCCCGTCAGGTGAGCGATCTCGAAGCCTATCTCGCTGACCGTGGCATCAGCTTCGGGCCGGTGGCACCGGATGCTGCCGCCGACCGGGACGATGCGGCGTTCGATGCCCGCGCCGCCGAAGACAGCGAACAGCCGCGGTTCGTCAGGGGATTTCACGATATCCTGATCACGATCGGCGTCGTTGTCGTGCTGATCGGCCTCTGGGGCTTGGGCGGCCCATTCGTAACGCTGCCGGTCATTCTTGGGCTCGCGGAAATCCTGGTGCGGCGCCAGCGGCTGGCGCTGCCGTCGGTGGCGCTGACGGTTGCTCTCGTGCATTGGGTCGGGACGACGTCACTGTTGTTCGTGAGCGAGCATGATGATGCCTGGAAGCCGATGGTCTTTGCACTCGCCTATCTATCAGCGTTCCCGATCCCGCTTGGTCTGTTCTACTGGCGCTATCGCGTTCCGCTGGCGCTGGCCGGTCTGATGGTGTCGGTCGCACTCATCTGCGTGGTCGCGATCCTTCTTGCCTTCGAGAGGAGCTTGGGGATCGACCTCGCCAACGACGACCATTTCATGCTTCTCGCGCTCACCGTTCTTGTCGGAGCCCTGGGTCTCTTTGCGACCGCCATGCGCTACGACGTTTCCGATCCACAGCGTGTGACGGCGCGCTCCGATACGGCGTTCTGGCTGCATCTGGCCGCCGCGCCCGCATTGCTCTACTCGCTGATCGGTCTGGTCTTCGTGTCGAACGGCCGCGGCACGTGGTGGGACGGGCAGGCCGGGCTTGGCCAGGCGATTGCCGCCATTCTGATCGTTGCCCTGTTCATGCTGGTCGGATTGGTCATCGACCGCCGCGCCTTCGTCACTTCAGGGCTGTTGTCGCTCGGAGGCGCGATCTGGACGATGCTCAACCAGACCGGCGCGTCGCTTGACAACTACGTCTTCGTTGCCTTCGCGGCGGTCGGCGTCACCGTGCTTTTCATCGGCATTTTCTGGCAGAAGCTGCGGCGCATTGTCATGAACCTGTTGCCGGAAATGATTACGGCGCGGTTGCATGCCGCGCCGTAATATCGGGTAACGCGCGTTGCGATCTTTCAGATCGCTTTCTGCGCTTTAAGCTCTTGTTCTTTGCGCATGTCGTTATCGCAAAACCGCAGCACACTTTTGCGCGACATGCTTCAATGGCTGCGCGCGTGAAGCGCGCCTCATCTCATTGTCTTACGTGTTGAAGCGGAAGTGGATGACGTCGCCGTCCTGGACGACATATTCCTTGCCTTCGTCGCGGGCCTTGCCGGCTTCCTTGGCGCCGACTTCGCCGCCGAGCGCAATGTAATCGTCGAAGGCGATGGTGTTGGCACGGATGAAGCCGCGCTCGAAGTCGGTGTGGATGACGCCGGCGGCCTGCGGTGCCTTGGTGCCGCGCGGGATCGTCCAGGCGCGCGTTTCCTTCGGACCGACCGTGAAATAGGTGATGAGATCGAGCAGCTTGTAGCCGGCGCGGATCAGGCGGTCGAGACCAGCCTCCTCGAGACCGAGCGCGCTCAGGAACTCCTTGGCTTCCTCTTCCGGCAGCTGCGCCACTTCGGATTCGATCGCCGCCGAAATCACGACGCTTTCAGCGCCTTGGGTCTTTGCCATTTCGGCAACCGCGCGGGTGTGCTCGTTGCCGTCGACGGCATCGCTTTCCGCGACGTTGCAGACGTAAAGCACGGGATGGGCGGTCAGGAGATTGAGGCCCTGCAGAATGCGCAGTTCTTCGGCATCAAGCTTGGCAAGCAGCGTGCGCACCGGCTTGCCGTCCTGCAGCAGCTTCAGCGACGCGTCCATGATCGGCAGCTGTGCCACCGAATCCTTGTCCTTGCCGCCGGCGCGCTTGCGGGTCTGCTCGGTGCGGCGCTCCAGGCTGTCGAGGTCGGCGAGCATCAGCTCGGTCTCGATCGTCTCGGCATCGGCGACCGGGTTGATGCGGCCTTCGACGTGGGTGATGTCGTCATCTTCGAAGCAGCGCAGCACGTGCACCACCGCATCCACTTCGCGGATGTTGGCGAGGAACTGGTTGCCGAGGCCTTCACCCTTCGACGCGCCGCGCACCAGGCCGGCGATGTCGACGAAGGAGATGCGCGTCGGGATGATTTCCTTCGACTTGGCAATGTCGGCCAGCTTGCGCATGCGCGGATCGGGAACCGCGACTTCGCCGGTGTTCGGCTCGATCGTGCAGAACGGATAGTTGGCAGCCTGAGCCGCCGCCGTCTTGGTGAGTGCGTTGAAGAGGGTGGACTTGCCGACGTTCGGCAGCCCGACAATACCGCATTTAAAGCCCATGGCTAAAACCTGTCGTTCTCGAATTCGTTGGGCGTGGCTATGGGATAAAGGAGCCGAACGGTCAAGCCTTCGCGCGTTTCGGCGCGGTGAAGGAGCGGGCTTTTGCTTGATTGGCGGTGTCTGGCGTACGATATTGAGTGGCAGCGTCCTGGGGCCGGATGGCCAACCGCGACCGCCTTCCTGTCATCAACGGGTGGATTTCCGATGAGTGACGACGATCTTGCCGCAAAACCGAAGCTGAAGCCGAAACCGAAGCTGGAGCGGCCGAAGCTCTACAAGGTCATTCTCGTCAATGACGACTACACGCCGCGCGACTTCGTCGTCATGGTACTGAAGGCCGTGTTCCATATGAGCGAGGAGGCGGGCTACCGGGTGATGATGACGGCGCACAAAATGGGGGTTTCCGTCGTTGTCGTCTGCGTGCGCGATATCGCCGAGACCAAGGCAAAGGAGGCGACCGACCTCGCCAAGGATGCCGGCTTCCCGCTGATGTTCATGACCGAGCCGGAGGAGTGACGGTCAGGGGCGGCGGATCTGATAGCCGGTCTTGTCCTGCCGGAAGCCACAATTTTCGTAGAAACGCAGCGTCGCGGGATCCTTCGACCCCGTCAGCAGCATGACTTTGTAGCAGCCGGCGGCCCACGCATCGCCGATGGCATGCAGGATCAAAGCGCGGGCAAAGCCGCGCTTGCGAAAGGCGGCCGAAGTGACGACGTTTTCGATGAGAGCGTAGGGTGCGCCGCCCCGCGTCAGGTTCGGCACGACGACCGACGTGACCGATGCGGCGGCGACATCGCCGGCAAACCCGATGAAGACCGTCATGCCGGGTTGTGCAAGGATTGCCTGAAAGCGATCGGTGGCGAGGGTTGTGTCGAGCGAAGGGTCGTCCGGGTTCAGTTCGCCATAAAGCGCAAGAAGTCCCGGCAGATCGTCTGCCGATGCCGCACGGATCGCGAAGGGCAGGGGCGACACCTGTCAGTCGCCCTTGGGGCCGAACAGCTTCTTCAGCATGTCGGCCATCGGACCGCTCGTAGGCAGCTTCTTCGGCTGAGCCGAATTGCGCGCCTGATGAATATGGGATTGCGCGCCCTGCTTCTTTTGCGCCTGCGGCTTGTCCTCGTCCGGCTTGCCGCCGGTCGCAAGCGCGATCTTGTTCAGAAGCTGCGAGTCCTCACCGCGCACCAGCATGTCGGCATTGTCGGCGATGGCGTCGAGCAGCGGCACCAGCCAGGTCTGGTCGACCTTGGCGAAATCGCCGAGCACATGGGCGTGGACGAGGTCCTTGACGCCAGGATGGCCGATGCCGAGCCGCAGACGGCGATACTCCTTGCCGCAATGGGCGTCGATCGATTTGATGCCGTTGTGGCCGCCGTGGCCGCCGCCGACCTTGATGCGGGCTTTTGCCGCCGGCAGATCCAGCTCGTCATAGATGACGGTGATATCCTTCGGATGCAGCTTGTGGAAGCGCATGGCTTCGCCGACCGCCTCGCCGGAGAGGTTCATGAAGGTCTGCGGCTTCATCAGCAGAACCCGTTCGCCGCCGATTTCACCCTCGGCGATCTCGGACTTGAATTTCTTCGACCAGGAGGAAAAGTTATGGCGGCGATGGATGACGTCGACAGCCATGAAACCGATATTGTGGCGGTTTGAGGCATATTTCGAACCTGGATTGCCAAGTCCTGCAATGATCAGCATGTCGTTACGCTCCGTCGGGCTTTCCCCGCTTCACGAGCGCGAAACGCCATCAGAGTCAATCCTTATTTCGTTGCCTGTTCGCTTCCGCTCGGCCGAACGCCGTAACGATCGAAGATCGCATCCTGGGTGCCGTTGCCGATCAGGCGGTCGAGTTCGCGCTGCATCTTCTCGACCGTTTCCTTGTCCATGTCGCGATGGCAGGCGATGCCGTAATATTCTCCTTCCAGCATCAATGCCGCCTCGACGGGCTTGCCCTCGGCACGCATGCTTTCGAAGGTCTTCTCCGATGTCATCATCAGGTCGATGCGGCCGCCGATCAGTTTCTTCAGCGTCGAATCGAGATTGGTCGCATAGTCGATCTTCTCGAAGCCGTGTTCCGTGAGGTAGGTGGCGGAAAAATCTTCCCGCTGGGTGCCGATGGTGAACCGCTTTGCCGCATCGATCGAACCGGGGGCGGTGTCAGATCCCTTGCGCCGGACCATGATCATGTGGTCGACGAGCAGCGGCTGCACCCACTGGAACAGCTTTTCGCGCTCGGTGTTGCGGCCGGTGGTGAAGACGCAATAGGACGCATCGGTTTCTGCCAGCATGTAGGCCCGCGCCCAGGGCAGGACTTCGATCGTATAGGGAAGCTTCAGCCCCTCCATGATCGCGGTTACCTGCTCGACCGAGGCGCCGCTTGCGCCGCTCGAAGTCGAGAAGTTGTAGGGCGGGTAGTCCTCGGTGACGAATTTGATCGTCTGTGCTTCGGCGGCGGTGGAAAGGCCGAGGAACAATGCCAGGATCAGCTCTTTCACGCCTTGCTCCTTCGCGCCAGTGTCTGGCCGTTATGCCTGGATGTTGGCCTTGACTTCGGAATCGCTCTCCAGCATGGCCAGCATCTTGCCGATCGGCATGGGGCGGCTGAAAAGATAACCCTGCCCACAATCCACACCAAGCTTGCGCAGGAGTTGCCACTGCTCCTTGGTCTCGATGCCTTCCGCGACCACGGTGCAGCCCATCTGGTGCGAGATCGTGCGGATGCCCTTGATCAGCATCCGGCTCTTGCGGCGGATATCGGCGGTGCCGGAGCTGAGCGAACGGGTGAAGGACTGGTCGACCTTGACGATGTCGACCGGGAAGCGGTTGAGGTAGCTCAGCGACGAGTAGCCCGTTCCGAAATCGTCGAGCGCGATCCGGCAGCCGAACTCGTTGAGCTGCTTCAGCACCGCGTGCACTTCCGGATTGTCGAGCATCAGCACCGCCTCGGTGATTTCGATGACGATCCGGTTCGGCGAAATATGGTGCTTGAGGAGCAGGGCCGCGAGCTTGTGCGGCAGCGTAAGCTCGAACTGCAGCGGCGAGAAGTTTACCGCGAGATAGGTGTTCTGCGTGCCGTCGAGGGCGGAGATATCAGCCAGATGCCGGATAGCCTTTTCGAGAATGCAATCGCCGATGCGGGCGATCGTTCCCGTTTCCTCGGCAATGCCGATGATCTTGCCCGGCGGCATCACGCCCTTTTCCGGGTGGTTGAGGCGCATCAAGGCCTCGAAGCCGGCGATCTGGCCGTCGCTGAGGCTGACGATCGGCTGCAGCCACGCCTCGAAGTGATCGTCCTTGAGGGCCGCTTCGATGCACTGTTCGATCTCGTGGCGCTCGCGCGCGGCATCGAGCATGCTGGCGTCGAAGACCTGCAGACCGTTCTTGCCGTCGCGTTTGCGCGCATACATCGCCATGTCGGCGTTGAGCAGCAGGTCCGAAGCATTCTCGGCGTGCTCGGGATAAACGGAGATGCCGACGCTGGCGCTGACGAAAAGTTCGTTGCCGGCAATCGGCATCGGCTCGCGCAGGGCACTGACGATGCGCTCGCCGATTTCAGACGCAAGAGTGGCGACGTCCTTATCCGATACCAGGATCGCGAACTCGTCACCGCCGAGGCGTGACATGACATCGTCAGGGCGCAGGGTTGCGCGGATCAGCTCGACCGTGTGGCGCAGAACCTCGTCGCCGGCGGCATGGCCGAAATTGTCGTTGATCCACTTGAAGCGGTCGAGGTCGATGAACAGGCAGCCGACCTGGATGCCGCAGGCATCGGCGGTGACGATCGCCTCGTCGAGTGCCGCCTCGAAGCCCTGGCGGTTGAGAAGGCCGGTGAGGTGATCTGTGATCGCCTGGGCATGGTTGCGGCTTTCGGCCTGCTTCAACGCGGTGACGTCGGTCATGACGGATAGCGACAGGTCGCCATCGCCGGCCGTTTCCGTCTCCAGGATCAGCACGGTCATGAACGCGCCGTCTGCTTTGCGGAAGGGGACTGTGACCTCGCAGATGTCGTGGTCGCCGACGGCAATCGCCTTGGCGTGGCTGCGGTAGGTCTCGTGCCAGTGCGGGTCGATGAAATCGGTGAAATCCTCGCCGATCACCTGTTCGCGGTGATAGCCGGTTGCCAGCAGCCAGTAATCGCTGACGGCGCAGAGGCGGTTGTCGGTGTCGAGCGAGAACAGCATCGCCGGGGTCAGGTTGTAGATGTCGGTGGCGCGCTCATGCGCGCTCTTCAGCTCCATCGACTCACGCTCGAGCCGGTCCTGCATCTCGTTGAAATTGGCAGCCAGCGCGCCCATTTCGTCGTCCGAGGTCCAATCGACCCGGTGGCGCGAGCCCAGGCGCCGGGTCGCCTCTATGGCGGACGTCAAGCGCATCAGTGGGCGAATGACGGTGAAGCGGTTGCCGATGAGCGCGGCGGCAAAGACGGTGGCTACGGCAATCAGCAGGATGGCGAGGATAGCCAGCTCGTCCTTGCTGAACTGCGATAGCAGGCCGGGTGTCGGCGCGCGCACTTCGATGCTGCCGATTTCCTTGATGCCGTCGATCGAGTCGTAGGAAATGGGTGTTTTCAGGCTGCGGCTGTCGCTGTCGATGCCGAGGCCGCCGGAGGGCATCTGCGCGAGGATCGAGCCGGAGGTGTCGCGGATGGTGACAGCGACGATATCGGTGTCGTTCATCAGCGAGCGGGCGATGCGCTTGATGCCGTCGCTGTCGAAATCCCAGATCGGCTTGCCCAACGCTTCGGCGCTTGCGCCCATCAGAAGCTCGATGTTGTGCAGGCGCTCACGGGCGGCGCGTTCGCTGGAGATGCTGAGGAAGAGCACGAAGAGTGGGGCAACGAAAACTAGCATTGCACCGCAGACAATCGCAATAAATCGGTTCTCGACGGAATGCATCACTGGACGCATCCCCCAGGCGTTGCCACTCGTGTCATTTCGGATTCTCTTTAGACGCTTGCTTACAAATTTCCCCGGCGCAAGAACATCATCAAAACCTTAAATGTTGCTGAAATTGCTACGTGACAATTCGTGAGGAAGCCTGCTCGATTGCAGGACAGGGACAGCACGGCGGCAACCGGTGCGTTCAACGCAAAAGGCCCGCCTCGTTTGACGGGGCGGGCCTTTCAATGGGTACCGCAGGGTATCCGGCCGATGCCGGATCGCCGCTTCACCTCAAGGTGAATCAGGCTTCTGCTTCGCCTTCTTCTTCTTCCTTCAGACCGCCAGCCGGAGCAGCGATCGTGGCAACCGTGAAGTCGCGGTCGGTGATAACCGGGGTCGCGCCCTTCGGCAGCTTGATGTTGGAGATGTGGATCGCGTCGCCGACCTTGTGACCCGACAGGTCAACGGTCAGGAATTCCGGAATGTCGTCGGCAGCAACGGCCAGTTCGACTTCGTGGCGAACGATGTTGAGAACGCCGCCGGCCTTGAGGCCCGGGGACTTCTCTTCGTTGACGAAGTGAACCGGAACCTGAACGGTGACCTTGCTGTCCTTGGAGACGCGCAGGAAGTCAACGTGCATGGTGAAGTCGCGGACCGGATCCAGCTGGTAGTCCTTCGGCAGGACGCGGATCTTTTCGCCGTTGACGTCGATGACCGCAACGGTGGTCATGAAACCGCCGGCGTGGATCTTCATCGTCACGTCCTTGGTGGACAGCGCGATCGAAATGGGGGCCTGCTTGTCACCGTAGATGACAGCTGGGATAAGACCGTTGCGACGGAGTTCACGGGAGGACCCCTTACCAACCCGTTCGCGCGTCTCGGCCTTGAGCTCATAAGTTGCGTGGCTCATAGGTAGACCTTTCTATGTCTAATTCTGGAGAGTTCATCCGCAATGCGGAAAAACCGAAGCCGCATGGGCTTCATCCGCGTTGCCTCCAAGGGTGTCTACGCGGACGGGCGGTGCATAGACGAGATCACCCGCAAATGCAAGCTTTGCCGCGGTTTTAAAGCATGTGGCGCAGAGTGCACAGCGGTTTTGCGATTGACTTGCGTGAAATCAAAGTGCGAAGGCGCGTCGCGCTCAGGCCTTTTTGCGCGTGAAGCGCGCCAGCGCCAGCATCAGGCCACCGGCGATCAGCCCCCAGAAGGCGCCCGAAACGCCGCCGAAGCTGACGCCGGAGGCGGTGACCAGGAAGGTGATTGCGGCCGCCTCGCGTGTCCTGGCGTCGGTGAAGGCCGCCATGGCGGAGCCGGCAAAGGCGCCGACAAGCGCAAGACCGGCGACTGCCTCGATCAGCACCGATGGTGCGAGGCTGACGAAGGTGGTGACCGCGCCGGCGAGCAGGCCGAAGATGACATAGAAGATGCCGGCATTGATCGTCGACCAGTAGCGTCGCGCCGGATCCGGATGGCTGTCGGCGCCGGCACCCATGGCCGCCGTGATCGCCGCAAGGTTGACCGCATGGCCGCCGAAGGGCGCGCTCAGCATCGAAAACAGGCCGGTCGTCGCGAACAGCGGGCCGGGGGTGGGGTTATAGTCATTGACCTTCATGACGGCGATGCCGGGAATGTTCTGCGACGCCATTGTAACGATGAACAGCGGCAGCGCGATGCTGATCATCGCAGGCGTCGTGAAGGCGGGCATCACGAATTCCGGCCGCGGCACCAGAGCCGAAGACAGCTCGGCCAGGGCATCAGCAGGCATTTCGACGCCAAAGGCGATCACCAGCACGAAGGCGAGCAGGGCGGCCGGCACCGCATAGAGCTTGTTGACGCTGCCGACGATCGCCCAGGCCAAGAGGATCGGCAGGCCGAACAGCGGATTGAAGCCGATCGCCTTGACCGGGGCAAAGCAAAGGCTGAGCAGGACGCCGGCCAGCATGGCATTTGCCAGTGTCGCCGGAATGGACGAGACCATGCGGCCGAGCGGCTTCCAGAGGCCGGCAATAACGATGAGCAGGCCGCAGACGAGGAAGGCACCGACCGCGGCGTTGAAGCCGCCCTCGACCATGCCGGAACTGGCGAGCAGCGCGGCACCAGGCGTCGACCAGGCGACGCTGACCGGCAGCCGGGTCACGGCACTGAGGATGACGGCGCATACGCCCATCGAGATCGACAGCGCCATCAGCCCGGATGCGGCCTGTGCTTCTGTCGCACCGACGCCGCCAAGGCCGTGAAGGACGACGGCGAAGGAGCTGGCGAAGCCGACAAAGGCGATCAAGAGACCCATGAAGAGGCTCTGGAGCGAGAAGTCACGAAGCATGGCTGGCAACCGGTTGTTGTGAATGAGTGTCGGATGATGCTCGAACTCGCGTATCATATTCCGCCGGCGTGTCGATACCGCCGGCGTGATGAACGCATCAAACGCGCTGATGCGGGCATGAAGGTGGACCTTCGTCTTGCTGGACCTCTCATCCAATCGATGCCTATAGTATGGCCAAAGCAGGCTCAGCCGTTTGGGAGATCGGGTGGGACTTGCGTTGCCGGACGTGGCTTGCAGGGAGGAAACCGATGCCTGCCGTCAGGGATCATACGGAATACGTCTATCAGGTTGCGCACCGGTCCTCGGCGGCTGCAAGCTCGCCGGTGGCCGCATCCTGGCGCCGCTGCATGACGCTCCATGGCCTGGCACCTGAGGATCGGCGCACACCGGTTCGACTTTCCGATAGCGAGTTCCGATTGGCGCGGCAGCGATCGGCCGAACTGATCGCCGAGGCGGGCGGCGAACTCGACCGGCTGTTTGCGACGGTCGGCAAGGCCGGCTGCTGCCTGCTTCTGACCGACGACAAGGGCGTGGCGCTGGAGCGGCGTGGTGCGGTCGGTGACGATGCGGATTTCCGCGATGTCGGACTGTGGTCAGGAACTATCTGGAGCGAGGCCAGCGTCGGCACCAACGGCATCGGCACGGCGATCGCCGACGAGCGCGCCGTCATTATCCAGCGTGATCAGCATTTCCTCAGCAGCAATATCGGGCTTAGCTGCACGACCGCGCCGATCCGCGATCACCTCGGCCGGCTGGCGGCGGCGATCGACATCTCCACCTGCCGCGATGATGCGTCGGAGATCACCGTCTCGCTTTTGTCACAGGCCGTGCGCGATGCGGCCGCGCGTATCGAGGCGGGGCTCTTCCGTCGAGCCTTTGCCGGATCGCGGATCGTGCTCGTGCCGATCGACCGGGCAGGGCCGGCACTTCTGGCTGTCGATCGCGACGACCTCGTCAAGGGCGCGACACGCGCGGCGCGGCAATGGCTCGGACTCGACGACAAACGCATCGCCTCGGGCATTCCGGCATCCGATCTTCTCAAGGAGGATCCGTCCGGCGACGGGAGCGAGCTTCCCGATGCCGAGCGGGCCGCGCTTCGGCGCGTGCTGTCGCGCGCCAATGGCAATGTGTCGATGGCAGCCGAACTGCTCGGCATCAGCCGCGCCACGCTTTATCGCAAGATGAAACGGCTTTCGGTTAACTGAACTTTTACCTCAAATGAGGCTGCCCCCTCATCCTAACCCTCTCCCCGCTGGCGGGGAGAGGGTCCCGGCAGGGGGATGAGGGGCCGAAGCGGCTCGAATCACTCATCAACGCGCCGCTTATTGCGCTGCAGCACGCTGACCTCAGCCCAGGTGTCTCACATCTGAAACAGATCGCGTCGCTGGCGATCGTGCCTCACTATCGAACACGCACGTTCGGCTTCACCTTCCTCTCACAGCTTTGGTTGCTGTTCACAGGGAGGAATGAACATGTTGCATCAGAAGATCGTCGAGAGCCCGTTCAAGCAGAAATACGGCAACTTCATCGGCGGTGAATGGCGCGAGCCGGTGGCCGGGCGCTATTTCGACAATACGACGCCGGTGACCGGCGGCGTGCTGTGCCAGGTCGCGCGCTCGGATGCGGCCGACATCGAGCTTGCGCTCGACGCTGCCCATGCCGTCCGCGAGAAGTGGGCGCGCACGTCGGCTGCGGAGCGGTCGAACATCCTGATGAAGATCGCCAGCCGCATGGAAGACAATCTGGAGCTTCTGGCGCGCGCCGAGACCTTCGACAACGGCAAGCCGATCCGCGAAACCATGGCCGCCGACATTCCGCTGGCGATCGATCATTTCCGCTATTTCGCCGCCTGCATCCGCGCCCAGGAAGGTTCTATCGGCGAGATCGACCACGACACGGTTGCCTATCATTTTCACGAGCCGCTCGGCGTCGTCGGCCAGATCATCCCCTGGAACTTCCCGATCCTGATGGCCGCATGGAAACTCGCGCCGGCGCTGGCCGCTGGCAATTGCGTGGTGCTGAAGCCGGCCGAGCAGACGCCGGCCTCGATCCTGGTCTGGGCAGACCTCGTCGGCGACCTGTTGCCGGCCGGCGTGCTCAACATCGTTAACGGTTTCGGTCTTGAAGCCGGCAAGCCGCTGGCCACCAGCCCGCGCATCGCCAAGATCGCCTTTACCGGCGAGACGACAACCGGGCGGCTGATCATGCAATATGCCAGCCAGAACCTCATTCCGGTCACGCTCGAGCTTGGCGGCAAGTCGCCGAACATCTTCTTCGCCGACGTGCTGGCCGAGGACGACGACTATTTCGACAAGGCGCTCGAAGGTTTCGCGATGTTCGCGCTCAACCAGGGCGAAGTCTGCACCTGCCCGAGCCGCGCCCTGGTCCAGGAAAGCATCTATGATCGCTTCATGGAGCGGGCGTTGAAGCGTGTCGAGGCGATCCGACAGGGCAACCCGCTCGACAGCGCCACGATGATCGGCGCGCAGGCGTCGAGCGAGCAGCTCGAAAAGATCCTCTCCTATATCGACATCGGCAGGCAGGAGGGCGCTGAGGTGTTGACCGGCGGCGGCCGCAACGTGCTCGAAGGCGAGCTGGCGGAAGGCTTCTACGTCAAGCCGACCGTCTTCCGCGGGCACAACAAGATGCGGGTGTTCCAGGAAGAGATCTTCGGGCCGGTGGTGTCCGTCACCACCTTCAAGACCGAAGCCGAAGCGCTGGAGATCGCCAACGATACGCTCTACGGCCTTGGCGCCGGGGTCTGGAGCCGTGACGCCAACCGTTGCTACCGCTTCGGCCGCGAGATCCAGGCGGGCCGGGTGTGGACCAATTGCTACCATGCCTATCCGGCCCATGCGGCCTTCGGCGGCTACAAGCAATCGGGCATCGGTCGCGAGACCCACAAGATGATGCTCGACCATTACCAGCAGACCAAGAACATGCTGGTGAGCTACAGCCCGAAGGCGCTCGGCTTCTTCTGAGGCTTCGCCATCGTTCCCTCTCCCCTATGGGAGAGGGCCTCCCAGGTGTGGCCGAGGGCTCATCTCCAGCTCTCGCCCTCGGTCCACCCCGACTTTGAAAACGCAAGGCGCGGCGCTTGTTTCAAGGCGCTTGATTCGCGCATATCGTCATCGCAAAACCGCTGCACACTTTTGCGCGACATGCGCAAGGAGGCTCAACATGACCACCACCGAACCGCGCGTGCTGGCGACCGACGCGGCGCTCGAGTTCATCGCCGAGATCAGGCGCGATCATCCCGACATCCTGTTCCATCAATCGGGTGGCTGCTGCGACGGCTCGTCGCCGATGTGTTATCCCGCCGACGACTACATCGTCGGCGACAATGACGTGAAGCTCGGCGAGATTGGCGGCGTTCCCGTCTATATCAGCGCCAGCCAGTTCGAAGTCTGGAAGCATACGCAGTTGATCATCGACGTGGTGCCGGGCAGGGGCGGGATGTTCTCGCTCGACAATGGTCGCGAGCGACGCTTCCTGACGCGTTCGCGCCTCTTCGGTGGTGGCGAGGCCTGCCCGCTGGCGGCCACAGCCACGGCGACAAGCGCCGGCGCATGACCGCTACTTCCGCCAGCGTGAGCTGACAGCCGTGTCCTCTGTTGCGCTGCCTTCGCGACCGTTTTTCGTCCGATCCGCGCGCGTTCTACTGCAGACTGCCGTCGCCGCCGCGGTCGGCCGCCTTGAAATCGGCCATCACGCTGTTCAGGAACTCGCTTTGGGTGATCTTGCCGTCGCGGTTCACGTTGATGGCGGCAAACTGTTGGGCGTTAAGGACAGGCGCTACCTCGTCGGCGCTTAGAGTGCCGTCCTTGTTCTTGTCCAGATTTGCGAAAGCCGTTGTCATGAAGGCCTGATATTCGGACCGGCTGATCACGCCGTCGCCGTCGCGGTCGAGCCGATCCATTTGCCCCTGATACATCGCCGCAGGCTTATCCTGTGCGGCGACCGGAGCGAACTGGCAAAGCACGGATGCCATAAGGAGAGTCACTTTTCGCATCTCGTAGCCTTTCGCAATCAGCGGCAAGTCAAGGCATTACCAACCGCACCGCCAAGGGTGGCGCCGCCGCCGACAGCCCAGAGCTGACCGGTGCCTGCGCCGATGGCCGAGCCGGCGAACCCGCCAAGGATTGCGCCGCTGACGGTCCCGGCAAGGCAGCCGAAATCGCCGGTGCTCGTCCGAGAGTACGTAGCAGATTGGCAACCAGACAAGGCGAGGCCGCCTGCAAGAATGAGGGTTAGCGTACAGTTACTCATCTTTTCCTCCAAAATTATCCGGGGTGATCGGGATAGATCGGGGAGCCGCCATTTGCGTGGCGCTGCATGGAAGTAACGTTCCGATTATGTTCTTCTAAGAATCAAAAAGGCTTCTGTTCGATCAGAAGCACGTCATTGATGAACAATGCTGTCTGCAGAGAAAGGTGTCAGCAACAGCGGGCAGATGTTACCCCTTGGGATGGAAGATGACAACTCTCGGGGGCCGTTGCTACAGCGCCGCGCCTCCAACTAGACGCGCAAAGATTGCTGTAGCGCTTTGATTTACTGCATAATTCTTTCGCTAGACCGTTTTCGATTTAACGAAAGAATTATGCGCTAAGGCATGTCGCACAAGAGTGCACAGCCGTCTTGCGACAACGACATGCGTGAAATCGAGCCTTGGAAGCGCGTTGCATAGGGCTGCCTAAACGCAACGCGCTTTTCAGGAACGACAGAAAATGGGCGCCAAATCCCGCTTGACGAAGACGGATGCTTTTGCGGGCGGCCGAGCCTCTCTCAGTCGAAGAGGCTCGAAACCGATTCTTCCTGGCTGGTGCGGTTGATCGCCTCGCCGAGCAGAGTTGCCGTGGTGATGACGCGGATGTTGTGCGCCGACTGAACCGCCGTCGTCGGCTGGATCGAGTCGGTGATGACAAGTTCCTTAAGCATCGACGAGGTGACGCGGGCAACCGCGCCGCCGGAAAGCACGCCGTGGGTGATATAGGCGGTAACGCTCGTTGCGCCGTTCTTCAACAGCGCTTCGGCCGCGTTGCAGAGCGTGCCGCCGGAATCGACGATGTCGTCGATCAGCAGGCAGTCCTTGCCCTTCACGTCACCGATGACGTTCATCACTTCGGATTCACCCGGGCGGTCGCGGCGCTTGTCGACGATGGCAAGCAGACAGTCGAGACGCTTGGCGAGCGCACGGGCGCGTACCACGCCGCCGACGTCGGGCGAAACGACCATGACGTTCTTCAGGTCGTAGTTTTCCTTGACGTCGCGGGCGAGGATCGGGATCGCATAGAGGTTGTCGGTCGGAATGTCGAAGAAGCCCTGGATCTGGCCGGCGTGAAGATCGAGGGTCAGCACGCGATCGGCGCCGGCCTCGGTGATCAGGTTGGAAACCAGCTTGGCCGAGATCGGCGTGCGCGGACCGGGCTTACGGTCCTGGCGGGCGTAGCCGAAATAGGGCAGCACCGCGGTGATGCGGCGGGCCGAGGAGCGGCGCACCGCGTCGATCATGATGAGCAGTTCCATCAGGTGATCGTTGGTGGGGAACGAGGTCGACTGGATGATGAAGACATCCTCGCCGCGCACGTTTTCGCCGATCTCGACGAAAATCTCCTGATCGGCAAACCGCCTTACGGTCGCTTTTCCAAGAGGCAGGTTGAGATAGTTGCAGATCGCTTCGGCCAGCAGCCGGTTCGAATTGCCTGCGAAAACCTTCATTGACGGACCGCCTTGAGCTGGCGCGGCTACCGTCCGGGTTCATTTCCGGGAGCGGCATTTTCCGCGCAGATTCCGAGAGCCATTCCAATCGCGGACATTCATTGCGGATGGCCGCCGTTCAGAGCTGATCGGCCGCTTTTTAGCGACACTGAACTTGAATGCAAGGGGAATGCTGCGCCGCGAAGCGCATTATCCTAAAAACTTTGTATCAACCGGGTCTGGATTGCCGCCATTCGAGGTAGGCGCTGATGGTTTTGGTGGCGATTGCCTGCATGGTTTCGGCCGGAATGCCCTCCCAGAGATCGGCACCGACAGTGGCAACTGAGTCCTGCCCCTGAATGCGGTGCAGCCGATTGCCGCTGCCGTCGAGCACATCCCAGACGTAGACGATCGTGGTCTTGCCATTGTCCTTCAGGGCCGAGAAGTAGCCCTTGAGGATATGTTCGCTGCTGGCATCGGCCGAACCCTTGATCGTCAGGCCATGGCTGCGCGCCTCGGCGCCGAGCTGTTTCGACAGCGGCGTGACGGCGGCGACAGGCGCGCCGATGATCGGCAGGAAGCGGATCGTCCCGCTCGTCGCCGTGCTTGCGGAAGGCACGGAGGCAACGGCCGGCTGCTGCTGCTGAACCTCTTCGGCAACAGGTTCGGATGTTTCCACAGGCGCCGGCTCGGCGAGCATCGTCGTGTTCTGCACCGGTTCCACACCGGAAGCCAGGCGACTTGCCTGCGCCTCAAGCGAGCCGGCGGGATCGGTGTAGGTGCTGTCGCCGGTCGCATATTCCGTCGGCATGCTGGCAGGTGCCGGCTGGGAGGCGAAGGCCCGGGTCCGCTGCACCGGCGAGCTTTGCACCGGAACGACGGCGGTCTGCGTCGACATCGATTCGAGGTCGGACTGCGTCACCGGCGGCGAGCGGAACGTTCCGCCGCCGACATCGACCTGCGGTATCAGCGCGTCCGTGCTGTTACAACTTGCCAGGGCCGCTACAAGGCCAAGGCTTGCGATGGGCGTGATAAGCTTTCGCATCGTTCAAACCGTCCGTCTTTCCTTCGCGGCAGTTCTGTGAAGTCATCTCCTGTTGTCTGCCATTTCAGCGCGAGTGTAGGCGGATTTCCCTAAGCAGAAATGAAGTCCAGCCCATAACGGGAAAGAGCACGCGGCGTATCGGTGGTTGTGATGTAGGTCTGGCCGAGCGTCATGGCCGTGCCGCTGTCGGAATCCATGATGATCATGTGCACGAACAGCGACATGTCAGGCTCGATCTCCTGCGGGTTGCCGACATGGAACATCTGGTGCTCCATCCAGGACGGCGAGAAGCGCGCGCCCAGCGAATAACCGCAGGTGTTCAAGCGGTGCCGGGCCAGGCCGCGCTCGTCCATGATCTTGGCGTGCACGTCGAAGACCGTGCCGAAGGTGTTGCCGGGGCGCAGCACCATCTCGATCGCCTGGATGGTCTCACGGCAGGCGCTGTAAAGCTCGCGGTGGCGGTTGGTCGGTTCGCCGATCACGACGGTGCGCATCATGGCGGCGTGATAATGGGCGCTGACGCCCGCCCATTCCAGCGTCAGCTGATCCTGGCTGTCGAGCAACCGGCGGCCGGCCTTGTAGCGGCAGAGCAGCGCGTCGGCGCCCGACCCGATGATGAACTCGTTGGCGGGGTAGTCGCCGCCGCCGGCAAGGATCGCTCCCTGCATCGCGGCAAGGATGTCAGCTTCGTTGCCGCCGGGGCCGATCAGCGGCAGCGCGGCGTCGAGCGCGTCATCGGCAAGGCTTGCGGCCTTTTCCACATGGGCGATTTCGGCCGGGCTCTTGATCAGGCGCAGCCGGCTGACGAGCAGCGAGGCATCGACGAGCTCGCCGAAGGTCGAAAGCTGGTTGTCGACAAGGCGTGCGGTGCGGCCGGTCATGCCATGGGTGTCGTATTCGACGCCGATGCGGCTGCCGAGCAGGTCCATTTCGCTCAAGAGGTTCTTCAGGTCCATCGTCGGGTCGGCGTTGACACGGTCGACCCAGATCTCGATGCGCTCGATATTGGAGGTGTGACGGGCCTGGCGCAGGTCGGCCGAGCGCGTCAAAAGCACCATTGAACCGTCCTTCTTGACCACCAGCGTCTGGAAGAAGCAGTAGCCGAAGGTGTCGTAGCCGGTCAGCCAGTACATGCTTTCCTGGGCAAAGAGCAGAACCGCGTCGAGCTTGTCTTCGCGCATCTTCGCGGTCAGCCGCTCAAGGCGGGCGGCATATTCCTCCTGGGCAAATTGAAGCGCCATGTCAGGTCTCCCGTATGCAAATTGCGGATATCTGCCGGCCGTAGTCCGGCTCCTGCCGATGCGTGGTGCGGCGGTAGGAGAAGAAGCGATCCTCGTCTGCATAGGTGCAGATGTCGAGGTTTTCGGCGGTAACGCCGGCTGCGGTAAGGCGTGCGATGGTCAGGCCCGGCAGATCGAACATGGCGTGGCCGTCGCGTTCGGATGGGTTGAAGAATTGCGCATAGCTGCCATCGGTCGCCAGGAACCGATCGACGAACTCGGCGCCGACTTCGTAGTTGCGCCGGCTGATCGAAGGTCCGAGACAGGCGACGATGCGTTCGCGGCTGGCGCCGAGCGTCAGCATCGCCTCGATCGTGCTTTCGAGCACGCCGCCGAGCGCGCCCTTCCAACCGGCATGGGTCGCGCCGATAACACCGGCGTCGGCATCGGCAAACAGAATAGGTCCGCAATCGGCCGACAGAACGCCAAGCACGATGCCGGGCGTCGCCGTCACCAGGGCGTCGGCCGTAGGTCGGCTGCCGTCGTAGCTTGCGTCCACGACGATGGCGTCGGGGGAATGGACCTGATGGACGGTGGCAAGCTGTTCCGGAGCGGCGCCGAACCAGCGGCTGACACGAGCGCGGTTCTCACCGACCCGCTCCTTGTCGTCATTCGAGCCGAGACCAACATTCAGTCCGCGATAGATGCCTTCGGAAACGCCGCCTTGGCGGGTGAAATAACCATGTGCGATCGCCGGACCGGCCTTGTCGCTAAAGAGCGAGCTTTGCACGGGGGAAAGCGCGGCATCATGCTGCATCGGTGTTTTCGCCCTTTGCTTTGACGTGAGTTTCAATGGGGTTGGGGGCACGTGTGGCCCGGTGGCTGGCGGCTGATTTGCCAGCGCGATGTTGACCCGCGATGGCGGGGCTGTCAATTGCCGAACGACAGGGGTGCCGTTCGGCGCGGGCTTAGGGCCGATGGCGCAAGGCGCCAATCCCAAGGCTCAAGGGGCGCAGGAACACCCCAGGCCCTCTATATGATTTTCACCCTTGGCCGGCCACGCCCGAAGCAATCATGCCTTGGGTTTGCGAAACGGCGGAAGCGCGATTGGCGGGCTGCTGACGGCGAGCACCTTGAAAAGTTCGCCCATCTTGCCTTCGCCGGATCCGGCAAGCCTTTCGACGTCCTGGCGGATGCCTTCCTGGATCATTGCATCCTTCTCGCGGCCCAGCGCCGCGGCGCGCTCCAGAAGACCAAGGCCGATCAGGAAATCGCCCTGGTGAGCAAGCCCATTGATCTGCACGCCGTCGTTCTGCGCGCGCCGCGCCAGTTGCTCGAAGTCGACATGGCTGGTCAGGTCGGCGCGTCCAGGGTTGGCAAGTGGCGGATCGTACTGATGGTCGAGCAGCGCTTGCAGCGTGTCGCCGTAGTTCGTCGCCAGGTGCCCGTAGTCGATGATGACGGCGGTGCCGCCGCCGATCTTCAGCCGTTCGCAAAGGGCGGCCATGACTGCGTCGCGGGCAGGCGCGATCTCGAAGATCGTGCCTTCGGCAACTGCTTGTGCGGGCGTCGGCAACAGTGTCGGGTCGATGCCGGCAATCCCCGCGGCAAATGTCAGCTCGTCCTCAGCGTCGAGGCCGACCATGCGTTCGCGAAACCCTTGCGGCGTTCGCACGAACTGGCGGATCGGGATGGCATCGAAAAGCTCGTTGGCCGCCAGGAGCACAAAACCCTCCGGCAGCGTTTCGAAACTGGTGTGCCATTCCACCTTCTCGCCATGGGCGGCCAGTGTTTCCGCCTGGATCTTGCGCAGGCGATCACTCGTTTCGACGAGATGGACGCTGGCGGTGGCATAGAGTTCGGGGGACAGGCGCCTGACGACCCGTAGGACGTCGGACATCATCGTGCCGCGGCCGGGGCCGATCTCGACGATCACGGGCTGCTCCGGCGCGCCATGCTGCTGCCAGGCATGAACCAGGAAGATGCCGATCATCTCGCCGAAGAGCTGGCTGATTTCAGGCGCCGTGGTGAAGTCGCCCGCTTTGCCGAAGGGTTCGCGAACGCGATAGTATCCGTGCTCCGGATCCGCGAGGCAGAGCGAGAAATAGTCGGTGACGCTGATCGGTCCGTTGGTCCTGATCAGCGTCTTTATCTTGTCCGCGAGTGGTGTCGTCATGCGCCCGTCCAATTATGCAGCAGCGACGGCGGCCCGGCACGCCCGGGCGATGGCCCAGATGCCGGCAAGCGCCATCGGCAGCGAAAGCAGCATGCCCATGGTCAACCAACCGCCGGCGAGATAGCCGATCTGCGCGTCCGGTTCGCGGAAGAATTCGACGAAAATGCGGCTTGCGGCATAACCGAGCACAAAGATGCCGGTGACAAGACCCGGCGATTTCAGCGCATGGCGGCGATAAATGAACCAGGCGATGACGGTGAGCAGCACGAGACCCTCGAGTGCCGCCTCATAGAGTTGGCTCGGGTGGCGGGCAAAGGGGCCGCCGGTCGGAAACACCATTGCCCAGGGCATGGACGACAGCCGGCCCCAGAGTTCGCCATTGATGAAGTTGGCGATGCGGCCGAAGAACAGGCCGATTGGCACCACGGTCGCGACGATATCGAACATGCTCCAGATGGCGATGCCGTTCCTGCGCGCAAAGACGATCATGGCGATGGTCGTGCCGAGGAAGCCGCCGTGGAACGACATGCCGCCATTCCAGATCTCGAGCGCGCGGATCGGGTTTTCGAGAACGGAGCCCAGATCATAGAAGAGGATGTAGCCGATGCGGCCGCCAAGCACGATGCCGCCGGCGGCCCAGAGCAGGAAGTCGTCGAGCTGCGCCAGGGTTGCCGCGGGTTCGCCATTGCGCCAGAGCGACGTGTTCTGCACGAGGCGGCGCGCGTAGTACCAGCCGATGAGGATACCGGCGACATAGGCCAGTCCGTACCAGTGGACAGCGAGCGGACCGATCTGGAAGATCACGGGATCGATTTGAGGGAAGGGGAGAATGGCGAGGCGGGTCGCGATGGTTTCCAAAATGTCTTCTCGTTCCGGACCGGTTGTTTTGCCGGAACATGGCGATCGAATCCGGCGGGGTCAAGGCCGCTTGCGGCCGACGGCCAGCCACAGTTTGGTGATTTTTCTTGCATCCGTTCGCGCCTGACCCTACCTGAAAACCAGGACCGCATCGCAGTGCGAGGCGGCGGCTGAATATGGAGATCAGAACGATGAGCACAGGCGCCAACCGCATCATGGATGATTTTGCCAAGTTGATGACCGATGCCGCAGGGGCGGCCCAGGGTGTGCGTCGCGAGGTCGAGACCGCGTTTCGCGCCCAGGCCGAGCGCGCGATGAATTCGCTCGATGTCGTCAAGCGCGAGGAGTTCGAAGCCGTGAAGGAAATGGCGATCAAGGCGCGCGACGAAAACGATGCGCTTCTGGCGCGTATCGAGGCTCTGGAAGCGCGTCTCGCCGAAAGTGGCAAGTAACGCGATTCTTGCGAAATAACGGCTTTTCAACGTTTCTACTTCGCCCGCGGATCGATTCTGCGGGCGTTTTGCTGTCGTTATTCCTTGGCGGTGTGAAACGCCGCACAGGGAGGTTAATAAAACCTGAAAAGTTTTCCACCTGTGGACACTGGCAAAAAACCCTTATGCCAGAGTCGCTTAACCACCCGCGCTGAATCGAAATGGCAACACGCAAGTGGTTGTACCCGGCTATTTTTCGGCCGGGGGGCTGGCAGCCTGACTCCGCCATTATACACTGATTTTAAATGATGATTCGAAACGGACCACGCAAGCTCCAGGCAGGGTAAGTCAGCCAGGATGGATGTGAGTTCAGCAATCATAGTGTGTTCTTATTCAGTGCCAGGTTTGCAGAGTTGCGTCTTGTAAACGTGATAACGCGCGCCTGTGTCGCGCCTACTAGGGTGATGCATGAGCCTTTTGGAAATGGAAATCGAGCGTCAGTCCAACCCGGTCGATATGATCGAGTTTGTGGCCGCCACCAATGACTGGTCATTCGAACGGTCGGGCGAGGACGAGATCGCCATGACCGTGGAGGGCAAGTGGGCGGACTACCACGTTTCCTTCTCGTGGATGGAAGAGTTCGAGGCGCTGCATCTTGCCTGTGCCTTCGACATCAAGGTTCCCGACAGCCGCGTCAACGAAGTCATCCGTCTTCTGTCGCACATCAACGGTCAGGTGCTCATGGGGCATTTCGATCTGTGGCGGCAGGAAGAGGTGGTGATCTTCCGGCAGTCGCTGCTGCTCGCCGGCGGCGCCGAGCCCACCAATCAGCAGGTCGAAGTTCTGCTTTCGAGCGCGCTTGATGCCTGCGAGTCCTATTTCCAGGCGTTCCAGTTCGTCGTCTGGTCGGGCATGGATGCGCAGCGCGCCGTTGATGCGGTGCTGTTCGAAACGGTCGGGGAGGCTTGAGATGGCAGCCGTCGCTTCCGGTCCCATCGTTCTCATCGGCGCCGGCAACATGGGCGGCGCCATGCTCAGCGGTTGGCTGAAGAGCGGCGTCAAGGGCGCCGACATTCTCGTCATCGATCCCGGCCCGCCGCCGGCGATGGCAAAGCTGATCGCCGACAATGGCGTCAGTCACGCGACCTCGGCTCCCGCTGGCGTCGAGGCTGCGGTGATTTTCATCGCCGTCAAGCCGCAGGTGATGGAGGCGGTGCTGCCGCCGCTGAAGACACTCGTCGGTGCAAGCACGGTGATAGTTTCAGTCGCTGCCGGCAAGACGCTTGCCTTCATCGAAAGCCATCTGGGTGCTACCGCCACCGTGCGCGCCATGCCCAACACGCCGGCGATGATCGGGCGCGGTGTTACCGGCGCCTTTGCCAATGCCCGCGTCAGCGACGCGCAGCGCGGCCAGGTACATGATCTCCTGAAGGTCAGCGGCCCGGTCGAATGGGTCGAGACTGAAGCCGATATCGATGCCGTCACCGCCGTTTCCGGAAGCGGTCCGGCCTATGTCTTCTACCTCGTCGAGTGCATGGCGGAGGCCGGGCGCAAGGCCGGTCTCAAGGCGGACCTCGCCATGCGGCTCGCGCGGGAAACCGTCGCGGGGGCTGGTGAACTCCTTTATCAGTCCCCCGACGACGCTTCGCGGCTGCGCCAGAACGTAACCTCGCCGGGTGGCACGACCGCCGCAGCACTCGCGGTGCTGATGGCCGATGACGGGATGCAGCCACTTTTCGACAAGGCCATTGCCGCTGCCCGCCAGCGCGCCGAGGAACTGGCCGGTTAATTCAAGAGCATTGTCATGTCGGAAACGATTACTTTCGCAGATTTCGAACGCGTCGATATTCGTGTCGGCACCATCATCGAAGCCGAGGTTTTCCCCGAGGCGCGCAAGCCGGCCTACAAGCTGCAGATCGATTTCGGCCCTGAAATCGGCATAAAAAAGTCATCGGCGCAGATCACGGTGCACTACCAGCCTGAGGATCTCATCGGCCGGCAGATCATGGCAGTGGTCAATTTTCCGCCACGCCAGATCGGTCCTGTCCGTTCCGAGGTTCTTACGCTGGGCTTTGAAGACGAGGCTGGCGCAATCGTGCTGGCCGCCATCGACAAGGCGATTCCCAACGGCCGCAAACTGATGTGATCCGATGACAATCCATGTTGATCTGATACCCGAGCGCGTCAAGGTCTCCTGCCTTTGGCGCGCGGCTGATGCTGCGCGCGACTGGCGCGCCAGCCATGTTCTCTCGCTGCTCGATCCGGAATTGCCCGATACCGACGTGCCTGTTATCGCCGAGGCGAGCCACCGCGTCGTGCGCATGCGCGATCAGGAAAACGCCGGTGCGACGCAGCATTTCCCGGATCTGGTCCTTGAAGTGTTCGAAGCGATGCGGCCGGCTGCCGACGACAGGTCGAGCCGCATTCTGGTGCATTGCCATGCCGGCGTCAGCCGTTCGACCGCTTTTGCCTATGGTTTGATCGCCCACCAGCTCGGCGCCGGCCGCGAGGACGAGGCTTTTCGGGCGCTTTTGATGATCACCAGAAAGCCCTGGCCGAACCGCCGGATCATCGAGATCCTCGATGCGTCGCTTGGTCGTGAGGGCCGGTTGCTTGCACCGCTCGACGCCATGCGCGCGCGCCATCCGCGTCGCATCGATGCCTGGCACCGCTTCAACGAGCGGCGCGGCCTGATTTCCATATATTCGCGCTAGAGCATTCCAGGAAAAGTGCGAAGCGGTTTTCCGTCAAGAAATGCGTAAAAACAAAGAGATAGAGCGTTTGTGCGGTTCCGTCTAAATCGGAAACGCTCAAGAATAAACCGGCCGAAGGTGGGCAGCGCTTTCGGGGAAAACGACTTGCTTGGGGATGCTCACGCGTCCGACAGCAACGCGTCGGCGTAGCGCTTGAGCGAGCGATTGTAGCGGGGCAGATGGCGCGCCAGACGGCCGAGCGCCAGGCCCGCCGCCTCCTGCGCTCGTCCGGCATCGACGAGCGAGAGCGCCAGAAAGCCTAAGACCGCATCGTCGAGTTCGTCGGATGGCATTGTCCGTTCGGCCTCCAGCAAGGCAATGCTCTCTTCGATCTGCCCGAGATTGCGCAGCGTGCTTGCAAGCTGGATGGTGGCGCGGCGGCGGCGAATGCCGGAGAGGCCACCGGCAAGCGCCTGCCGATACAGAGGTGCTGCATTTGCTTCGTTGCCGAGGGAATCCTGGGCTGATGCACGCTCGAAGAGGCCGATCGGATCGCCGTCCGGAAGTTCGGCGGCCAGCACATCGAGCCGTGCGATAAACGCGTCCGCGTCCATATGGCCGAAATCCGCCCAGTGCAGCGCCAGCCGCTGTTCCCAATCGTCCCAGTCTAGCGTGTCGGACAAGTCCGGAGCCTCCATATTTGCAGCGCTGACCAGATCGCCCCGCTCACGCCGGCAAACGCACGGTTGCCCGCAGGCCGCCAAGCGGGCTGTCGCCAAGCGTGACGTTGCCGCCGTGGCTGCGGGCGATGTCGCGGGCGATCGCGAGGCCGAGGCCGGTTCCCGAACTGTCGAGATTGCGCGCCTCGTCGAGGCGGAAGAACGGCTTGAACACGTCCTCGCGCGAGCGCTCGGGAATGCCGGGCCCGTCGTCGTCGACCGTGATCGTCACCCATTTGGCGCTGTGGCGTGCCTCGATATTGACCCGGTTGGCGTAGCGATAGGCGTTGGATGCCAGGTTGGCGATAAGGCGGGTGAAGGCGTTCGGGCGAACACGGACCTGGTCCTCCCCCTCGACGGAGGTCGTCAGCGTCTTGCCGTGCAGTTCTGCTTCGGCGGCAAGACGCGTCATCAGGTCGCTGAGCTTCAATTGCCCGACGTCTTCCTCAGCCTCCCCACGGGCAAAGGCGAGGTAACCTTCGAGCATGTTCTGCATGTCGTCGACATCCTGATTGAGGCTTTCGAGGTCGGGGTTGTTGCCGGCGAGCGCCAGCTGCAGCCGGAAGCGGGTCAGGATGGTTCGAAGGTCATGACTGACGCCGGTGAGCATGGCCGTGCGCTGCTCGATCTGGCGCTCGATGCGCTCGCGCATCTGGATGAAGGCAAGGCCGGCGCGGCGAATTTCATCAGCGCCACGCGGTGCGAAGTCGTCGATCTTCTGGCCCTTGCCGAAACTTTCCGCTGCCTTGGTCAGCGCCAGGATCGGCCGGATCTGCCCGCGCAGGAACAGGATGGCGATCGACAGCAACACCAGCGAGGCGGCAACCATCCAGACGATGAAGATATGGGTGTTGGAGGCGTAGGCCCGGTTGCGGCGGGCATAGACCCGGAGCATGCGGCCGTCGTCGAGCTTGATGCGGATTTCGACAAGGTTGGAATTGCCGACCGTGTCGATCCAGAAGGGGCGGCGGACCTGGTCGGAGATCTCCTCGCTCAAGATTTGATCGAGGATCTCGAAGAAGGGCTTGGGCCGCGGCGGCGGCAGTTCGCCGCCCGGTTCGACGGAAATGCTGAGATTGAGCTGGTCGCGGGCGATGCGGACGATTTCCGAAATGTCGCGATCGGCGGGGAAAGTGGCGATCAGATCGACGATTGCCGCGATATCTCCGGTCACGGCTGCCGAGAGGCGCTGTGTCACCAGTTGCCAGTGCCGCTCCATGAAGATGAAGGCGACCACCGATTGCAGCAGCACCATCGGGATGATGACGATGAGCAGCGAGCGGGCATAGAGGCCCATCGGCAACCGCCGGCGCAGCCAGCGGGTGACGCGCTTCCACGGATTGTCGCTCGGGTTTGCCGCCTCGCGCCGCATACTGTCAAAGCTTGCCATCGGTTTCCGCTGCCCTCATCGGGGTCGCCACTCTAAAGCGCGTCGCGATCTCCGGGATTCGCTTCTTGCGCTTTAATTTCTTGTTTCTGCGCATGTCGCGCAAAACCGCTGCGCACTTTTGCGCGACATGCTTTAGTCCACGCTCAATCTATAGCCGATGCCGCGGACCGTCTGTAGCCAAACGGGATTGGAGGGATCGTCCTCGATCTTGCGCCTCAGGCGATTGATCTGGACATCGATGGTGCGCTCGCCGACCTCGGCATCGTCGCCGATCAGCTCGTGGCGCGGGATCGTCTCGCCGGCGCGTTGGGAGAACAGCGTCATGATTTCCTGCTCGCGGTCGGTAAGGCGGATGTGATCGGCGCCGCGTCGAAGCTCCTTGCGTACCACGGAGAAGGTGTAGGGACCGAAGATCACCTGATCGATCTTGGGCGCCTGGGCCGGCTGGTTGCGCCGCAGGATATTGCTGATGCGCAGCACCAGTTCGCGCGGCTCGAACGGCTTGGAGAGATAATCGTCGGCGCCGGCTTCGAGGCCCTCGATGCGAGAATTCGATTCCGCCAGCGCCGTCAGCATCAGGATCGGCACGGTCTTGATCTGGCGCAGGCTCTGCGTCAGGGAAATGCCGCTTTCGCCGGGCATCATCACGTCGACGATCAACAGGTCGAAATCGAGACCGACCAGCTTGCGTCGCGCTTCATCGGCGTCGGCGGCGGTCGTGACGCGAAAACCCTGTTCGACCAGATAGCGGTTGAGCAGATCGCGGATACGCCTGTCATCGTCGACGATCAGTAGATGGGCTGCATCGTCGGAGACTGTCGCTTTTGTTGTCATGCCTAGCTTTCCCCCGTCGCCCGCCGATAGCGGGCTTTCGACATTTCAGTCCCCGGCGCCGTTCTTCATGCAGGCAAGGAAGCGCTTGACGGTTTCGCGCGCGCCGGGACCCGTCTTTGCCAATGCATCGGCTATGCGGCGGGACTGTGGCTCGGCAAGCGCACGGGCAAGCGCCTGGCCTTCCTCGGTGGTATAGAGCATGCGCTGGCGCCGGTCCTCTGGCCCCGTGACCTGCCGGATATAGCCGGAATCGATCAGCTGCTTGAGCACGCGGGCCAGGCTCTGCTTGGTGATCTTCAGCGTATCGAGCAGGTCTGCCACGGTCATGCCCGGCTCGCGGTCGACAAAGTGCACGACGCGGTGATGGGCGCGGCCGAAGCCGCTCTTTTCCAGGATCGCATCCGGATCGGAGGTGAAGTCGCGATAGGCGAAGAAAAGCAGCTCGATGATTTCGAAGTCGATCGTATCATCGTCGTGCGCGACCGTGTCGCCCACATATCGGGTGTTTTCTTTGGATTGGCCGGCCACGCGGTCATTTCCTTTCAGCCAAGTTGCAACTTACGAAACAATCGGAAAAATATGTCAGCTTTATTGACATATTTTTACCGCGTTGGTAGCGTCCATGCTCGGTAAGCGAGACATTTGGCGGCGGTAATACCTCAGGAGGATATGCCGCGCCGCACTGATCGCAAATCCAAAATCTCGAAATTGAATTTTCCCACAATCAGTTTGCCGATAAACTGAAAGCGGGAAGATAATCAACAGCAAGAATGGCGCACAAGCGCCAGAGGACGACATCATGGCAGCGGTTCCTTTTGATCAGTTGGACGGCGAAATCTGGTTCAACGGCGAGTTCGTCGCGTGGAAGGACGCCAAGATCCACGTGCTGACCCACGGCCTGCACTATGCAAGTGCCGTATTCGAGGGTGAGCGCGCCTATGGCGGCCGCATTTTCAAGCTGACCGAACACAACCAGCGCCTTCACAACTCCGCCGAAATCCTCGGCTTCAAGATTCCCTATTCCGTCGAAGAACTGGACGCGGCGAGCGTCGAACTTCTGAAACGTCAGGGCTTCTCCGAAGCCTATGTCCGGCCGATCGCCTGGCGCGGCAGCGAGATGATGGGCGTTTCGGCCCAGAGCAACCGCCTCAACGTGGCGATCGCCATCTGGCAGTGGGGCAGCTATTTCAACCCGGCCGAAAAGCTGAAGGGCATTCGTCTCGATATCGCCGAATGGCGCCGCCCGGATCCGAAGACGGCGCCGTCGAAATCGAAAGCTGCCGGCCTCTACATGATCTGTACGATCTCCAAGCATGCGGCGGAAGCCAAGGGCTATGCCGACGCGATGATGCTCGACTACCGCGGCCAGGTGGCTGAAGCGACCGGCGCCAACATCTTCTTCGTTAGGGATGGCGTCATCCATACGCCGGTGCCGGATTGCTTCCTCGACGGCATCACCCGCCGCACGGTGATCGAGCTGGCGAAGCGCCGCGGCTACCAAGTGGTCGAACGGGCGATCATGCCGGAAGAACTGTCCGGTTTCAGCGAGTGCTTCCTGACCGGCTCTGCCGCCGAGGTCACGCCTGTTTCCGAGATCGGCCCCCATCGCTTCACGCCGGCAACCATCTGCGAAACGCTGATGAACGACTACATGAAGGAAGTCTATCCGGTTGCAGCGGCAGCCGAGTAACCGGATTATCCCTGAATGCAGAAAAGGCGGCCCAGGGCCGCCTTTTGTCTTGCTACGGATATCGTTCGGAAGGCGTCAGGCTTGTTTTCCGAGGAATTGCCCGACGATGCCGCTCAACACACCGCCGCCGACGAGGCCGCCGAGTGCCTGCATCGCAAGACCAGTTGCGGCCGCTTCGCCACCGAGCATCTGGATCAGGAACCCCCCGCCGAGGCCGCCGATAGCGCCGACGATCGTGCGTGCGACGACACTGAATGCCCCTTGCTTCAACACTGCGCTGGCCGCGTTGCCGCCGGCCGCCCCCGCGATCAATTGGGTAATGATTGGCATTAATGCTTCCATTGATCCCTCCGTATCCAGGCCCGTCGAAGACGAGCCGCCAAATGCCGATGATCCGGCAAGGACAGGTTGAGGCCGAATTTAGACTCTTGTCAATTTGGGGAAGTCACGGCTGCCTTCTGTGAAGGCGTTACTCGCTAAAATGTTGCTGTTTCATGCCGGAAACCGCGCTTTTCGAGCTTCGAAAGCCGAAAAATGACAGAATTACTGCAGTGTTCGAGGATCGTTTCAGCCGCCCGTGGCTAAAAAAGACTGGTGATTCGCTGCAGTGCAAACGAAAACTCCAGCGGCCAAGCCGCTGGAGTTGGTTGTGTATTCGCCCACGTGGAGGCGTGTTTCGTTTAGCGATAGACGTAGACGATGCGGCGTGTTGTCGGCTCGACCAGAACCGGCTGGCCGTTGATGCTGACATAGTCGTAGCTATAGTCCGGCACGCGGCGCACTTCGACTGTCTGCGGCAGCTCGGCGCCGACCACGACTTCGCCGTCGAGATAGACGGTTTCGCCCGGGTTGGTGGTGATATAGGTGCGCACCGTATCCGGCGGCGCGATCGGATCGACCTCTTCGACAGGGCCGAGCAACTCGTCACCGGGTGCAGGCATTGGCGGATCGCCGGCCTGCGCCTCATAGGTCACGACGGGAACCGCCAGGTCGGCGCGTCGATCCTGAACGACGACAGCAGCGCCGCCGAGATCGGTGGTCAGATATTGGGCATAGACCCAGCCACGAAGGCCGTTGACGTCGACACGGCACCACTTGCTGCCTTCGATGCAGCCATCAAGGACTGCGGTGCTGCCGCGTGTTGCCAGGCCAACGGTGGGATATTGCGGGCCCGGGCCAGCGCGGACATTGAGGTCAGTGACGGTTGTGGCGGTCATGGCTGCGAAGGCTGCCGAGGTGCCAGCTACGAGTACGAAACCCGCAGCCGCGGCAGTTCGCAACAGGGTGCTGGTAAGGTTCTTCATCATCATGCTCCTTCGTTATCCCTGATGAGCAAACGCAGCGATGGTGGGGATGTTCCCGCGGTAACGTCACGAAATGTGAAGATGCGACATACTAACCCTGTCGCAGTTCAACCCGGCGTTACGCCGAGGGAACTGTTTCGCGATCAAAGTATTTTTCCTGTCGATGTCGGGCAGGCGCCCGAGGGAACGATCAGCGATATGCCCGCGCAAAGAAGGTGAGCACGGGCAGGAGAGGGAGGTTCAATGTCGAATTCAGCTGTTAATCCGGTAAATCCTGCCATCAACGGCTTGCGCCCGGTGGTGGCAATCGTCGTTGCGGCCGAACTGCTTGTCTCGGCCTTGCTGCTTACCACCGTGCAGCTCCCCGCACCTCAGTCTCCATCAGCGGAAATTGCCAGCATGCGTTAAAGCGCGTCGCGATCTCCACTGCATGTTTCCTTAGATCGTATTCGATTTAAGGCAGCATGCAGTCATTTAAGTGCTACCGCGACCTTTGCGCATCTAATATGACGCGCGGCGCTCAAGGATTCGCTTGCTGCGCTTTAAGCTCTTGTTTTTGCGCATGTCGTCATCGCAAAACTGCTGAACACTTTTGTGCGACATGCTTTAATTCGCGCTGTGTCTGATGCCGTTTGGCGCTATAGGTGTGCCAACGACATCTAAGTGAGGCGCAGACGGCATGCTACAGGCGGGCATCATCCCGGTTACTCATTTCCAGCAGAACTGCACGGTTCTCTTCGATGCTGAAACCAAGGAAGGCGTGATCGTCGATCCCGGCGGCGACGTCGATGTGATCCTCCAGACGATCCAGGAGAACGGCATCACGCTGAAGGCGATCTGGCTGACGCACGGCCACATCGACCATGCCGGCGGTGCCAAGGAACTGAAGGAAGCGCTCGGGCTTTCGATCATCGGCCCGCACAAGGACGATCTGCCGCTGTTGTCGCGGCTGGAAGAGCAGGCCGAGAAATTCGGCCTGGCGATGAAGGTCGAGAACGTCGTACCCGACCAATGGCTGGAGGACGGCGATACCGTCTCCTTCGGCAATCATGTGTTTGAAGTGCTGCATTGCCCCGGCCATGCGCCTGGCCACGTGGTCTATTTCAACCGGGTGCAGAATTTTGCCCATGTCGGCGACGTGCTGTTCCACGGCTCGATCGGTCGCACCGATCTTCCCGGCGGCAATCATCAGCAATTGCTCGATTCCATCCGCGACAAGATCCTGCCGCTCGGCGATCAGGTCGGCTTCATTTGCGGCCATGGCCCCGGTGGACAGATTGGTGAAGAGCGGCGCACCAACCCCTATCTGCGTGGTCTCTGACCCCGAAAAGACGCGGGCCCCGGTTCGGGAATATAGGCCGTAATGAAAAAGCGCATGCCCCGGGAAAAGGCATGCGCTTTTTGTTTATCGCATCGCGGCTTTTCAATCAGCCTGCGTCGCAGAAGTAGCTGCGGCCGTCGTAGCCGCGGAACGTACCGTTGTCCGGGTTGAACGAGCGGTAGCGCTGCGAGCAATAACGATACCAGGACGGGGTCCAGGGCTCGAGCGAACCGTAGCCGCCGCCGCCGTAGCCGCCGCCATAGTTGTCGACGACAACCGGACGCGCGCGATAGACAGGGCGCGGACGATAGACCGGGCGCGGCTCGTAATAATCGGGCTCCGGGTCGACATAGACGCGCTCGCTGTAACGCGGCTGCGAAGCAATCGCGCCGCCGATGATCACGCCGGTCGCCAGGCCAAGAGCGCCGAGTGCAACGGCGTCACCGTTGTCATAGTGCCTGCGGCGGTTCCAATCACCAGCCTCAGCCGTGCTGAGGGTCGGGAGAACCGAGGCGGCGGCGATGACCGAGAGAACCGTCGCTTTGATGAACTTGTTCATGGCTTCAATCCTGTGCATGGTCCGGAGCGTTTCCGGCCTTCATGATGAAAGAGTGTTAACCACGCCAAACTGAACGGGGCCTGAACAAAAAAACCCGGCATCGCTGCCGGGCTTCAACTTGAATCTTTCAGCAGAACCGGTGTTAGCCGGAGATCTGCAGGTTGACCGCCTTCGGGCCTTTGCCGCGGCGATCCGGTTCGGTGTCGAAGCTTACCTTCTGATTTTCCGACAGGCCGTTCAGGCCGGAAGCCTGGACAGCGGAGATGTGTACGAAGATATCTGCACCACCGTTGTCAGGCTTGATGAAACCAAAGCCCTTGTCGGTGTTGAAGAATTTAACAGTGCCAGTTTCGGCCATGCGTCAGGTCCTTTTCTCTCCACCCGTTTGACGGACGGGTAGCATTGCAGTTTGCCCGATTGGGCGTTGGGCAGGCAGTTCTCGATATTTGAGGAAAGGTTCCTGTTACCGCAGCCAGCCATCGGAAAGGTTGCAAACTCGCGTCCCCCCCAGTCTGGCCACCCGGAGTTTTTGCGTCTCCGGCCCGCTTTTATTTCAAGATCTTCCCATGCTCGTAGATTGCCCGAACAGAGTAAGATTGATGGGTTTATTTTGAATTGGCAAGCAAAACTTTTTAGAAGTGGTATTGCGTCTTGCCATTGCTCAAAATTCGGTCAGTCGCCGATTTTTCAGGTGATATTGAAGGTGCATCGCAAGCTGTTGAAATCACAGCTTTTTGAACGAATGTGCCGAGAAGTTGAGTGCTTTGCGCCGTTTTTCGCCGCAATCGGCGACGCCGCGATGGCTGCCAAACAGGTCCATTCATTTGTCAAGCGACTGATATGGTTGAAGCTTCTTGCCAAAGTGATGCTGTCGGGCACCGTGGCGGTTCGCTTTGCAGAAATCCTGCAAGTAATAACCGGGAATCGGCAGGTTGCATCGCGGCGCTTTAAAGTGAAGCAACAGCTTTGCGGGGCGGGGCAATAACAAGTAACGCAGCAGTTCAGTACCCGCCAAAATCAAGGGTTATAGTTCTGCAGGTCCCCGCGCATGCCTATCTCGTCTCAGGCTGCGGCTTCCTTCCGGCCACCTTTCGTGATCTCGGGCACGATCTCGACGACCAGCATGGCGGCAAAGATGATGGCGCAACCGACATAGCCGATGGGCGTGATGATCTCCCCGAGCAGCAGCACCCCGAAGAGGGCTGCAAACAGCGCCTCGCTCGACAGGAAGATCGCTGCCTGCGGTGCCGTGGTGTAGCGCTGGCCGACGACCTGGCAGATGAAGGCGACACCACTGGAGAAGATGCCCGCATAGAGGATTTCCGGCAGCGCGCCCTTAACCGCCTCCATGCTCAGGGGCTCGATCGCCAAAGCGACGACGCAGCCGAGTACGGCGCAAACGGCAAACTGCGTCATCGACAGCAGCATCGGCCGGCCGCTGCTCGGTGCGAAGATGCCGACAAGCATCAGCTGCAGTGCCCAGAACAGGGCGCAGACAACAGTCAGATAATCACCACCGGTCAGGCTCGACAGAGCGCCACCACTCAAAAGGAAGATACCGAGCAGGGCCATCAGCGCGCCGGGCCAGATGATCCAGTGCGGCCTGCGGCGGAGGAAGATGATGGTCAGCACCGGGACGAAGACGACGTAAAGCCCGGTTAGAAAGCCGGAGTTGGTGACGCTGGTGGTGAGCAACCCGTATTGCTGCGTAACGGCGCCTGCAAAAAGCGCGAGCCCGACAAACACGAAGTTGCGAAGGGTCCTGCCGGTCAACGGCTGCGGCGCCCGCCTGGTTTCAACGACGGCGAGCGGCAGCGCGACCAGGGTTGCGATGGCAAAACGAAGCGTGATGAACCAGAGCGGTCCGATCGCCTGCATCGCCGTCGACTGGGCGACGAAGCCGGCACCCCAGATGGCGCCGGAAAACAGCAGGAATAGATTGGCCTGGACGCGGGTCATCATTGCTCTCCTCAGATGCTTCGCCGTCTATCAGTTGCGATTTTTCCGGGCAAGGCTCATCGTCGGCGGCCGGCTGATCTGCGCGGCGTGCCGGCGACGGTTGCATGGTGGAGATGGGGACGGTGGAGATGGGCGAGAGCGGTTATTCGGGAACGCCGCTTGTCCGCAAGCTGGGCATGAGGGGCGGGCAGTCAGCGCTGTTGCTTGGCGTCCCTGACGATCTGACCGATATTGCCGGCTTTCCAGGGTTCTCCAGGTGCGAAACCGCCGTCGACGGCCCGGCGTCACGTCGGCACGACTACATCCACGTCTTCGCCGTGGAGAGGGCAAAGCTTGAAGCGCTGGCACTACCGCTTGCGGCGAGCCTCAAGGCCGACGGCATGATGTGGATCTCGTGGCCGAAGCGCGCATCGAAGGTTCCGACGACGCTGACGGAGGACGTCTTGCGCGAGATCTTTCTGCCGCTCGGGCTCGTCGACACCAAGGTCTGCGCCGTCGATGCGGTCTGGTCCGGATTGAAGTTTATGTTCCGCAAGGACGTTCGCGCCGATCTCTGATCCCGAATTTGGATTTATACGAGCGCCGGTTGGTATTACTGCGTCGGTGCCTTGGAGACCCTGAGCAAGGCGCCATCCTCTTCGTCCGTCACCATCAGCAGTGCGCCGTCCGGCGCCACCACGATGTCGCGGATACGGCCGAACTCGCCGTCGAACAGCCGTTCCTCGGAGGTCACAGCGCCGGTGTCGTCCCGCTCCAGCCGGGCGAGGAGCTGATACTTCAGCGCCGCCACCAGCAGGTTGCCATCCCACTCCGGAAACATCTTGCCGCGATAGACCGCGAGCGCGCCTGGCGCAATCGAGGGATCCCAGTAGTAGATCGGCTGGTCGAAGCCGTCCTTGGCCGTGCCTTCGCCAATCTCGGCGCCGGAATAGTCCTTGCCGTAGGTGATCACCGGCCAGCCGTAGTTATGGCCGGATTGCGGGTTGTTGACCTCGTCGCCGCCGCGCGCGCCGTGCTCTGCCGTCAGAAGCGTGCCGTCCTTCGGATCAATGGCGATGCCCTGCGGATTGCGATGCCCCTTGGACCAGATTTCCGGCAGGCCCTCGGTGCCCCCGCGATAGGGGTTGTCGGCGGGAATGCTGCCGTCGGCGTTGATGTGCAGGATGGCGCCGGCATGATCGTGCAGATCCTGGGCGCGCTCGCGCTCGCCGCGGTCGCCGATGCCGAAGAACAGGCTGCCATCAGGCGCGAATGCGATGCGCGAGCCGAAATGCTGGCCGTTGCGGGTCAGCTTGTTCATCCGGAACAGTTCCTTGACGTCGGTCAGGTCCGAATTATCCGCCGACAATGCCGCCCGCACCAGGACCGTTCCGAAACCGCCGTCTCCACTGGCCGCGAGCGTCAGGTAGAGCGTGCGGCTGGTGGCAAAATCGGGGGCAAGGGCGATGTCGAGCAGGCCACCCTGGCCCTGCTCGGCCACCTCAGGCACGCCGGAAAGCGGCGCCGAGGCCTTGCCGTCGCGGATGATGCGCAGCCGACCGGCGCGCTCGCTGACGATGTAACTGCCGTCCGGCAGCACCTCGACGGACCAGGGATGTTCGAGCCCGCTCGCCAGCGTTTCGACGAGAACGTCGCCATGCTGGGAGGGAAACTCACGCGTTTCCTGTGCTGCGGCAGCAAACGGGGCGGCAAACGAAACAAGGCCGGCGAGGAGCGGCAGCGCGCGAATTGTTCCCGCCATCCGGGTCGTTTCCAGCCTTGATGCCTGCGCCTGCCACATTCGATATCTCCGATCAGTTCATGCCGCCACACGCCAAGCTGGAGTGGTCACCCGGTTCGTTCAAGTCAAATCGGATCAAAATGGCTTTATTTCGAAACCGAGCCTGTCGTCAGCGGCACCGGATGCTGCTCGCCGACCAGTTCGGCGGTCACGATGTAGCGCATCGGTCCCGGCTCGATCGCATCGAAAGGGAAGCAGGTGGCAAGCGCCAGCTTGTGGCCACTGGCCGAGGCGTTGATGCCGCTCTCGTCCCAGCGCGCGACCCGGCCTTCGCCGGCGCGGAAGAGAAAGCGCCGCCCGTCCTTGCGGGTCAGCACCAGCAGGTCGCCCGCGGACACATCCTTCAGCCAGCGGAAATGCGTGTCGCGGTGGGCGGCGATGACCGAGGTGCCTTCGTCGCCGGGAAGGGGGGTGTTTGTGAGCCAGGCAGGTCCGAAGGCAAGCGCCTGGCCGCTTGCGCCCTTGAGCACGATCGCCGAGCGGTTGATGCGCGGCGCCATGATTTCCGCTGTCGTTTCGAAGTCGGCCCAGGGCCAGGGCCTGCCATTGGCCTCGCCGTGCAATTGCGCCTCGAAGCTCTTTTTCAAGAGGACTTGAGAGACCTCGGCCTTGGCCTTCATGTAAAATCCCTTGCCGACCAGCATCAGGCCGGCAAGGGCGAACAGGGCAATGAGCGCGACCACGATCGTCTCGATCGCCGAAAGACGGGCGAGGAAGCCCGGGCGTGGCCCGGGCAGGTCGTCGTCAGCGGCCATGGCGTCGAACCCCTGATGTGACGAGGGCGGCGATCTGCCCACGCCAGAAGACGAAGGTGCTGCCGGCAGCAAGGGCAAAGGCGAGCAGCATCAGCCCGATGAGGATCTGCTTGTCTGCTTCGGTTGCCGTCTGCGGCAGGTTCACCTGTTTGTTGGCTTCGGCAATCAGGCCGGCGGCGCGCGCCGTCGGTGCCGCCAGCATGCGGTCGGCGGTCAGCATTGCGAGCTTCGTCTGGCTTTCGGCCGAAGCCTCGCGCTCGTCGACCTTTTCTGTCGCATCGGACTTCTCGCCGAAAACCTTGCCGAAGTCCCAGCCGGCCGGCAGGTTGAGCGGCACAGCGGTTTCCGTCAGGTTTTCGCCGGCGGGCCGCGACGGTGTCGCATCGACGGCGACAAGGCTGGTGACGCGCGAGACCAGGTGATGGGCGAGCGCGACGGTTTCGATCTGCCTGTCGAGCGTTGCCGGGTCGGCGATCGTCGCCGCGCTTGCCTCGAGATCGTCGATCTTACGGCGGGCCCAGAGCTTGGCGACGCCTTCGCCGGTTGCCGCCTTGGCGATGTCCATCTCGACGCGCCAGGGCTGGTCGCCGGCCTTGCCGACGATGCGAAGCTTGCCTTCCGGCGCGGCGCCGTCGAGTTCGGCCGTCAGCACGACCGGCTCGCCGCGATAGAGATCGGGCATCGGGTTCGGGGTGATGTCGCCCGTGGCCGCACCCTCGAAAGTGGCGGAGATGTCGGTCATAACAGGGCTCTCGAGCTTGGTGAAAAGCTCGCCCATACGGGCGGCCACCTGGCTCTCGGAACCGATCAGCGTGAAGGTGCCGCGGCCGTACTCAGCCGCCTTGGTCATGAAATGGCTGTTGGGCGCGGACCCGATGCCGACGGTGAAGACGCGCGCGTCGCCGCGGTTGTTCTGGATTTCCTGGAAAAGCTGGCCTTCATTGCCGATGGCGCCATCGGTGAGGAAGACCACCTGGCGAAGGGCGCCAGCGGCAACCGGTCCCTGCGTGCGCAGGGCCGCTTCCAGCGCCGGCAGCATTTCGGTGCCGCCGTCGGCGGTCAGGCCGCGCACGAAGGAGATCGCGTCCTCGCGCTTGTCAGGTGTCGCCTCGACGAGCCCAGGGAAATGCACAGTCATCGTGTCGTCGAAGCGGATGACGTTGAACCGGTCTTCCGGCTTCAGCCGCGAGATCGCCAGCGCCAGGCTTTCCTTTGCCTGCTCCATCGACGGGCCGGCCATCGAGCCGGAATTGTCGATGACGAAGACCACCTCGCGCCGGAGTGGTTTGTCAGTCGCGGTCGCAGTGACCGGCGGGGTGACGAAAGACAGGAGATAGGTCTTGCCGTCGACGGTCTCGCGGAAGAGGCCAGCATAGGGGCTCTTGCCTGCGACAGCCTTCCAGCTGAGTTCGAAATCCCTGTCGGCCGGAACGCTTCCTGCTTTCAACGTGATCTTGCGAGTAAGCTGGTCGAGGGTGGTCGTTTCGATCTCGTGAAAGGCCGATGTCACTTCGCCGATCGGGAAGCCCGCCTTCAGGTTGATCGTCAACGTCACCGGGTTGATCCTGGCGTTCTCGCGCGGATCAAGCACCGGCGGCTCGATCTTTTGGCGATCGGGGACCGGATCGCTGACGGCATAACCGGAGCGGCTGTCGAGATCGACGGTCTGGACGACCGGCTGCGGATTGTAGCGAGGGGCGACCACCATCGGGAAGCGGAAGGTGAAGGCGTCGTTCGACTGGCGCACACCGCTTTGATATTCGATCTGCACCACCACCGTTTCGCCAGGGCCGATATTGGCGACCTGATTGGTGAAGAGGTTGGGGCGTTGCTGCTCGAGCAGCGCCGCCTTCTTGCCCTCGGCCTTTGCCTGCTCGTAGATCTCCTTGGCCGCCTGGCGCGGCTTGATCTGACCCTCGATGAAGCGGTCGCCGATCTGCATCTTCAGCGTGTCGACGGCGGAATCATCGGGAAGCGGGAAGACATAGGTGCCTTCGACCCATCCCTTGCTCGGGTTCTGGAACCGTTGCGTCACCCGGGTGCGCATGATCGGGCCGTTGACGTCGATCTGAACGTCGGTCGCCAGTCGCGGCGCCTCGACGAAATAGCCGGGCTCCTTGGAGGGGAAGAGCAGGGCGCCGGTGCCCATGTCGTTGGGCCTGACATAGCCGGCCATCTGCTCGGGCCTGGCGTTTGCTGTCTGGGCCGAGGCCTGGGTCATCAGGCCGAGGATCATCACGATGCAGGCGGCGAGCGCTGCGAGCGCCAGATACATGCCCCAGCGCGCTTCGTTTTGCCGTGTCCGTGATTCAGCGATTTCGTCGTCGAGAAACATTGCATACCCCCGTCATGCCATGCGTTCGGATCATGGAAGGAAAGGTCCGGAAATCGGCTGTTGCGGGACGGAATTGCGGCGTTCCGCGACAGTTGTTGTGGCCAAAATATGGCTTTTCGAAAAAAGTCGAAATCCGCTGTTTTTTCTGAATAAATCGGGACCGTGGCACGTGTCTGACTGACCGCGCCTTCATCGGATGGAAGCCCCGGTTTCTTGTCGGTATGCGGACCGTTCTGGCCGGGGCTGCCATCACCTCAGGCGGAGCGCGTCGATCGTGATTGCTGATCACACTCATGAAACTTTGTCATGGTGACGCATTTTGCCCGCATTCCGGCGGTTTTTCAGGCTCTGGCGCTTGCAAGACCGGGCGTCTTTCGACATAGACCTAACCGCTATGGAGCCTGACTTTTTCGTTCCGTAGCGCTCACCGCGTCTCGAAACGATCAGGACCTTTCATCATGGCCTTCCTTGCCGATGCCCTTTCCCGTGTAAAGCCTTCCGCCACCATCGCCGTTTCGCAGAAAGCCCGCGAGCTGAAAGCGAAGGGACGCGACGTGATCGGCCTTGGTGCAGGGGAGCCGGATTTCGACACGCCTGATAATATCAAGAAGGCTGCGATCGACGCGATCAACCGCGGCGAGACGAAGTACACGCCGGTATCCGGCATTCCGGAACTGCGCGAAGCGATCGCCAAGAAGTTCAAGCGCGAGAACAACCTCGACTACACCGCCGCCCAGACGATCGTCGGCACCGGTGGAAAGCAGATTCTTTTCAACGCCTTCATGGCGACCCTGAACGCGGGCGATGAAGTCGTCATCCCGGCGCCCTACTGGGTTTCCTACCCGGAGATGGTGGCGCTGTGCGGCGGCACGCCGGTGACTGTTTCGGCGACGCAGGAAAACAACTTCAAGCTCCAGCCTGCCGACTTGGACAAGGCGATCACGCCGAAGACCAAGTGGTTCATCTTCAACTCGCCGTCCAACCCGTCGGGCGCTGCCTACAGCCACGCAGAACTCAAGGCGCTGACCGACGTCCTGATGAAGCACCCGCATGTCTGGGTGCTGACCGACGACATGTACGAGCACCTGACCTATGGCGACTTCAAGTTCGCGACCCCTGTCGAAGTCGAGCCCGGCCTCTACGACCGCACGCTGACCATGAACGGCGTCTCCAAGGCCTATGCCATGACCGGCTGGCGCATCGGCTACGCCGCCGGCCCGCTGCAGCTGATCAGGGCCATGGACATGATCCAGGGCCAGCAGACCTCGGGCGCAACCTCGATCGCGCAGTGGGCTGCCGTCGAGGCGCTCAACGGCACACAGGACTTCATCCCCGAGAACAAGAAGATCTTCGAAGGTCGCCGTGATCTCGTGGTGTCGATGCTGAATCAGGCCAAGGGCATTGCGTGCCCGACGCCGGAAGGCGCCTTCTACGTCTACCCGTCCTGCGCCGGCCTGATCGGCAAGACCGCACCGTCGGGCAAGGTCATCGAGACTGATGAAGACTTCGTCTCCGAGCTGCTCGAAGCCGAAGGCGTTGCCGTCGTGCATGGCTCGGCCTTTGGCCTCGGCCCGAACTTCCGCATCTCCTACGCGACGTCGGAAGCGCAGCTGGAAGAAGCATGCCGCCGCATCCAGCGCTTTTGCGGCGCCTGCAAGTAAGCTCAGGCATTCCATCTCATGAAAAGCCCGCCGGCAACGGCGGGCTTTTTTGTTCGTAAACGGATTCAACGGGCGGTCAATTTGATTCAAGCGCGGCGGCTAAGGCGTTGAAATCAGAGTCGAACTGCCCTTCGTTCAAGCCCCCGGAACCTCGTCATCGCCGACGACGCCGCCCTCGCTTTCGAGAATGGAGAGGCGACGTGCCTCGGAACGGGTAAACTTCAGGCAGACGCCGATGCCGCGTTCGCCTTCCGGCAGAAAAATGGCGCCGGCATTTTCGAGTGCATGCGTCAGCGACACGATCACCGCGTCGGCGGGCTTTTCCAGCTTGCGCTCGAACTTCAGGATCGTGTCTTCGTCGACGCCTGAAAAGCTCGCCAGCATCTCGCGCGAAATTTCGATCAGAGCCCGGGCGGCGCGGCACTGTGGACCTGTAATCATCGTCACCTCCAGTTGCGGCGAGGATGCGTGAAGCCCGGCGGCGGGTCAACAGCAAGCGAGGGCCCGCGACCTTTCGACCGCGGACCGTTTTGCTCGAGCCGGTTGGTTATGACGATGTTTAGGCGAGCGGCGGACGCTGCTTTCGCCGGCGCCTGCCACCCGTGGACGACAGAACCCTATTTTGCCCGCATTCCCTCGATGATGCCGGAGATCTCGTCGGCACCGAAGCCGCCGGCGAGGCGCTTTTGCGCCAGTCTTTCGATCGGATCCATGAACGCCGGATCGATGCCCTGGCTGCGGCTTGCGGCGACGATATTGGTGATCGCCACCGATTGCATCGCAAGGTTCGACATCACGTCGCGGGCGTGGTCGCCGCTGTCGATCCGCTCGGCAAGGTCGGGCAGAGCCGTCATCATCGCTGCCAGCCAGGGCTCGACGAAGGCTAGGAACTGTATTGCCGTGACGCCAACGCTGCCGGCAAGCGCCGTTGCGTGCAGATAGCCGCCGAAGAGGCCGTACATCGCCGACAGCAATGCGAGGTCGTTGACCGCGGCGAGAACAGGATCTTCGCCGAGATAGTGGCTCTGGCCAAAGGCAGCCAGTTGCTCCTTTGCGCCCTCAAACGCATCGGCGCTGCCGCTGTAGAGAATGAAGGCGTGCGACGAGCCGATCATCGGCGGCGTCGCCATGATGCCGCCGTCGAGATAGAGCGCACCGTATCCGCCAAGACGGCCGGCGATCGCCCGGACCTCGTCCGGGCGACCATCGGTGAGGTTGACGACGGTCTTGCCGGCCAGCAAGGGAGCGGCGTCGGCAAGCGTGGCTTCGGCGGCGGTATAATCGGTGAGGCACAGCACGATCACGTCGCTGACGTCGATGGCTTCCTGCACCGTTTCGGCTCGGCGCGCGCCGCGGGCAACAAGTGTGTCAGCCCGCGCCTGGGTGCGGTTCCAGACCGTCGTTACGTTACCTGCTTCGATGAGGGCGTTTGCGAGGGCCGTGCCCATGGCGCCGAGGCCGATGATGGTGATGCAATTGGACATCCGATTCTCCGTTCTGGCTTGTTTCAGGCAGCCGGCGACAATTGCTGGCCGAGACCGCCATCGACCGTCAGCCTCGCGCCAGTGGTAAACGTCGCGTCGAAGGCGAGGAACAGCACGGCGCGGGCCACTTCGTCGGCGGTGCCGTTGCGGCCCATGGGCGTGATCGCGTCCCCCAGCGCCTTGAACTCTGCACGCTCGGCATCGGTGATGCCGGCAACGCCCTTGGTCGGCGTGTCGATGAAGCCGGGGCTGACCGAGTTGACGCGGATGCCGCGTGGCAACAGTTCGGCGGCAAAGACGGAGGCAAACGAGATCAGTGCCGCCTTGCTGCCGCTATAGACAGCCATGCCCGCATGACCGCCGACATCGGCGACAGAAGAGGTGAAGACGATGGAGCCGCCGTCGCGGATGAGCGGCGCCAGCCGCTGCACGGTGAAGAAGGCGCCCTTGGTGTTGATGGTGAACTGTCGGTCGTAGGAGGCCTCCGTCACCTGGTCGAACGGTTCGAGCAGCGACGTGCCGGCGTTGACGTGCAACAGATCGATCGACCCCAGCTTTTGGCCGACGGTCGCCCCGAGCACGGCGATCTCGCCGAGGTCGGAGATGTCGGATTTTACCGCATGGACACGCGCCCCGAAGCGCTCCTGGATCTTGGCGAGGTTGGCCGCATTGTTGCCGGTCAAGAGTACTTCCGCGCCGCCGTTGACGAGCCGTTCGACTGTCGCCAGGCCCATGCCATGCGTGCCGCCGATGACGACGGCTTTCTTGTCCTGATAGCTACCCATGATCTTTTCCTTCGATGTGAGTTCGATGGAGAAGAGATAAATTCATGGACGATATTGCGGAAGACGGGCAAATGTGGATGTATCGTCCACATTTGTAGACATCGGAAAATGGCCATGCGCAATCTCAACGACTTCATCGTCTTTGCCCATGTGGTCGATCACAAGGGGTTCGCGCCGGCCGCGCGCGCGCTCAACATGCCGAAATCGACGCTGAGCAAGCGCGTGGCCGAACTGGAAAAGACACTCGGCGTCAGGCTGATCAACCGCACGTCGCGCCGCTTCACCGTGACCGAGATCGGCGAGGACTTCTATCGACATGCCGCGGCGATGCTGATCGAGGCGGATGCGGCCGAAGCCATCGTCAAGGGCCGGCTCGCTGAGCCGAGCGGCACGGTCAGGATCACCGCCTCAGTGCCGACGGCGCAGATGACGCTGGCAGGCCTTCTACCGCCGTTGGCGCTCGCATACCCTAAGATGCGCGTGATGGTGCACGCGACCGACCGTTTCGTCGACGTCGTCCAGGAAGGCTTCGACATCGCCGTGCGCGATCACTTCGCGCCCTTGCCCGATTCGGGTCTTGTGCAGCGGCGGGTGGCAACGGACGCCATCTGGCTGGTGGCGGCACCGGCCTATCTCGAAAGCCGCGGGGCCCCGCGCGAACCGAGCGAGCTTTCGCGTCATGACGGACTTCTGGCGTCGTTGACCGCCGAGGGATGGACGATGCGCAATGATGCGGGTGTGGTCGTCCGGGTCCGTCCGGAGCCGCGTTTCCTTGCGGACGAATCCAATGTGCTCCGTGCGGCCGCCGTTTCCGGCCTCGGCATCACCGCGCTGCCGCGCAAACTCTGCCGGGCGGAAATCGAGGAGGGCAGCCTCGTTCGTGTCCTGCCCGATTGGGAAGCGGGCAGCGTCACCACGACCCTGCTGATGCCGCATCGGCGGGGGCAACTGCCGTCGGTGCGCGCGGTGGTCGACTTCATCGCCGAGCATCTGCCCGGCGCGCAAGGGTCGGCCGCATAGCTGCAATGATTGGCCAGATGGCGTGCATCACTGCCGTTGCGCGTCGGGCGGCCCCAACCTATCCTTCGCCCGAACGGATGCCCGAGTTGTCGAATGATCCCGCACGAGAACCATCAATGGACTTATTGGCTGGGCCGGGCGTCGCCTGAAGTCGAGTACGCCTTCTGGGCTGGCGGGCCTGCACCGGCACTTGGCATGCATTTCCACCCCGAAAGCCAGCTGACGACGGTGCATTCCGGCTGTCGCGCCTTTCAGGTGGGAAGCGTGATACTCCGGGTCGAGGCGGGGCAGTGCCTGCACATTCCCGCCGGTATGCCGCACCGAAGCCTTGCTGCCGAGCCCGAGGGCGCGCAATGCCTCAACCTCTACGCTGCCCTGCCGGATGCAGGCTGTGGCCCCACAGTATACTCGCTTCGTGAACTCGGGCTTTCCGAAGGGGAGGCCGATCCGCTCGCGCTGCTCCGCGGCGTTGGGGAACGATTGCAAGCGGGTGGCAGGTTGCCGGGACATGCGAGCGACGATCTCTGGCTTGGCGATATCGGTGTAAGCAGCATGACGGTCGGCAAGATCGCCGTTCGTCATGGTCTGAGCCGCGAAGGTTTCAGTCGTCGGTTCACGCGGCTGATCGGTATGTCGCCGCACGCCTATCGGCTGATGCACCGCCTGAACGCGGCCCGGCGCGATCTGCGATCGGAAACGTCGGTGGCCGACATCGCAGCAAAATATGGTTTTGCCGACCAGAGCCATCTCGGCCGTCATTTCCGCCGCGTCTTCGGCGCCACACCACGCGCCTATGGCGAAAACATGCGGGCGGTCACAAACGTTCCAGACGTGGTCACGGCCACAGGCTAGATCTCTTCGCATCATTGCGAAAGGCATGGCATGGACGGACTGATCGCGCCTCTTCTGTTTCTCGCCGGCATAGCCGGCGGCATCATCAATGCGCTAGCAGGGGGCGCAACGCTGATCACCTTCCCGGCGATGCTTGCCGCGGGTCTTCCGCCTGTTGTTGCCAATGCCTCGAATGCCATTGCCATCGCACCTGGGCACCTGCTGGCGGCGATTGCCGATCGCGAGAAGCTGCCGACCTTCGATCGGCGCATGCTGGTCCTGCACGCCCTCTGCGTCGTTGGCGGCGTCATCGGCGCACTGGTTCTGCTTGCGCTTCCCGATCGCCTCTTCGTGCTGCCGGTTCCCGGGCTCATCGGCCTTGCCACGCTGCTCTTTGCGTTTGCGCCGCGCATCGGCCAGTGGACCGTAACGCATCGCGGGAAGGGACAAGCATCAAGGACCGAAGGAATGGCCGCGCTGTTTGCCACTTCGATCTATGGCGGTTTCTTTGGTGCGGGGCTCGGCATCCTCCTGACGGCGGTGCTTTCGCTGCAAGAGCCGGGCGACATCCGCAAGGTCAAGGTGATGAAGAACCTGCTCGGCAGCTGTGTCAGCCTCGCGGCGATCGTCATCTTCATCGCGAAGGGCATGGTGCAATGGCCTGAGACGCTGACGATGTTGTCGGGCGCGCTGATCGGCGGCTATGCCGGCGGTCATCTGGTGCGGGTGCTGCCGGCCCAAGTCGTGCGGCTGTTCGTGATCCTCTCCGGCGCGGTCATGACCTGCGTCTATGCCGGCCGCTACTGGTTTTAAGGATGGCAGAAAGTTAGGGTTCAAATGAAAAAGGCCCGCTTGGAGCGGGCCTCTATGCTGTCTCGGTCGCGCGCTCAGCGCTCGGCAAGCGCCGGTTCGCCCTTTTTCTCGCGCACGAGGTTCATGAACCGGCGGAAGAGGTAGTGGCTGTCCTGCGGGCCCGGCGAGGCTTCCGGGTGATGCTGCACCGAGAACACCGGCTTGCCGGCGACGCGCAGGCCGCAATTGGTGCCGTCGAACAGCGAAATGTGAGTCTCTTCAACACCTTCCGGCAGCGACTTCGAATCGACCGCGAAGCCGTGGTTCATCGAGACGATCTCGACCTTGCCCGTGGTGTGATCCTTGACCGGATGGTTGGCGCCATGGTGGCCCTGGTGCATTTTTTCGGTCTTGCCGCCAAGCGCCAGCGCCAGCATCTGGTGACCGAGGCAGATACCGAACACCGGGATATCGCTCTTCAGCAGGTCCTGGATGACAGGCACGGCGTATTCGCCGGTTGCCGCCGGGTCGCCCGGGCCGTTGGAGAGGAAGATGCCGTCCGGCTTCTGGGCAAGCACCTCTTCGGCGCTCGTCGTTGCCGGCATCACGGTGACGCGGGCGTTGAGGCCGGTGAAGAGGCGCAGGATGTTGCGCTTGACGCCGTAGTCGAGGGCGACGACGTGGTAGTCGGCCTCGGCATCGCCGAGCGTCGAATAGCCTTCGTCCCAGACCCAGGGCTTCTCGGTCCACTGCGAGGACTGGCCGGAGGTCGCGACCTTGGCAAGATCGAGGCCTTCAAGCCCGCTCCAAGCCTTGGCTTCCTTCTTCAGCGTCTCGATGTCGAAGACGCCTGAGGGATCGTGGGCGATGACGGCGTTGGGCATGCCGTTTTCGCGGATCCAGGCGGTGAGTGCCCGGGTGTCGATGCCGCAGAGGCCGATGATGCCGCGGGCTTTCAGCCAGGCATCGAGGTGCTTGACGGACCGGTAGTTCGACGGCTCGGTGATATCGGCCTTGAAGATCACGCCGACCGCGCCGTGGCGGGCTGCCGGCGTCAGGTCTTCGATGTCCTCGTCATTGGCGCCGATATTGCCGATGTGCGGGAAGGTGAAGGTGACGATCTGGCTGAGGTAGGAAGGATCCGTCAGGATTTCCTGGTAGCCGGTCAGTGCCGTGTTGAAGCAGACTTCCGCCTGCACCTTGCCGGTTGCGCCGATGCCCTTGCCTTCGATGACGGTGCCATCGGCAAGAACGAGCAAAGCGGTGGGTTTTTCAGTGGTCCATGCGGGTGTCGCGGTCATCGTTCCTATCCCGTTGCGGCGCGAGGCGGGGCTTGAAAGCCCGACGGCTGATCGCCATTTTATGTGCTCAGGCATGGACGCGCGGAATCCCCGCGAAAAGTGCTCACATGCCAATGTCGTGCAGGTGCGGGAAAATAGCCAAAGCGCAAAGCCCGGTCAACCAGCCGCTGTGAATTGTCTGGAAATAAAATTCCTTTTAATTCAAGCGGTTGTGTAATCCGTTTGATTGCACCTGCCACACTGGTTTAAGACGACGACAACATTGACGCATCGAACCGGTTCCGGGCAAGAGCACCGCGGGCCGGCTTCGACATGGAGAAAGACATGCGCGACCAGTTCGCTGAGGTACTGAAAGAAGCCCTGAAGGCCAAGGACACGCGGCGCACCTCAACCGTGCGGCTGATCCAGGCTGCGATCAAGGATCGTGATATTGCCAACCGTGGCCTGGGCAAGGATCCGGTCGGCGACGACGAGATCCTGCAGATCCTCGCCAAGATGATCAAGCAGCGCGAGGAATCGGCGCGCATCTACGACCAGGGCGGCCGGCCGGAGCTTGCCGAGCAGGAGCGGCAGGAAATCGTCATCATCAACCAGTTCCTGCCGGCTCAGTTGCCAGAGGATAAGGTCAAGGAACTCTGTGCTTCGGTGATCCAGGAAACCGGCGCGCACGGGCTTCGCGACATGGGCAAGTGCATGAACGCGCTCAAGGAACGGTATCCCGGCCAGATGGACTTCGCCAAGGCCTCCGGCCTGGTCAAGGACCTGCTGAAGTAACCGACTGCGCCCGCTCGTCTGCGGCGGGCGCCGTTGCGGCATTGAAATTGCCGGTGAGCCTTTCATGGGCCTGATCGATCAGCGCGAACTTCTCCGCCTGATAATCCCAATATTCCCGGATGAAACCCTGCGACAGCCAGAGGCTGCTGCGACCCGGCGGGCCATCCCATCCCATGCCGCTGGGCACGGCGTTGAAGAAGCCGGCGCTGGATGCAAGTGCTTCGACGGTGATGGCCATGATGCGGGATCCGAGGTCGGGAGGCGAATTCATCCTGTTGTGCTTGGTCGGAGTCAGGGTCGATGCACGGCCTGGGTGTAGAAACATGTTCGCGCTAGACGCGCATCATCCGATGACCTACAGCAAGCGGGGTTTGCAATTGCCTTTTTACAGCCTGTGAATTGCGGGCAAGGCCGGTCAGCGCTGTGGCGTCCGGCGGTTTCGCCGCCTATATGGAGGATTGACCAGAGGTACCCATGCGCTTTTCACAGTCCTTTCTTGACGAGATACGCGACCGCGTGCCGATTTCGGACGTGATCGCCAAACGCGTCACCTGGGATCGGCGCAAGACCAATGTCTCGCGCGGCGACTACTGGGCCTGCTGCCCGTTCCACGGCGAGAAATCTCCGAGCTTCCACTGCGAGGACCGCAAGGGCCGCTACCATTGCTTCGGCTGTGGCGTTACCGGCGACCACTTCCGCTTCCTCACCGATCTCGAAGGCCTGAGCTTCCCCGAGGCGGTGCAGCAGATCGCCGACATGGCCGGTGTTGCCATGCCGCAGCCCGACCCGCAGGCCGAGAAGCGCGAAAAGGAACGCACCAGCCTGCTCGATGTGATGGAGCTGGCGACCCAGTTTTTCGAGGACCAGCTACAGACGGCCAATGGCGCCAAGGCGCGCGCCTATCTGCGCGAGCGCGGGCTGACCGGCCGCACCATCGAGACCTTTCGCCTCGGCTTTGCGCCCGACAGCCGCAATGCGCTGAAGGAATTTTTGGCCGGCAAGGGCATCGGCAAGGAGCAGATAGAGGCCTGCGGCCTGGTGGTGCATGGTCCCGAAGTGCCGGTTTCCTACGACCGCTTCCGTGACCGCATCATGTTTCCGATCCTGTCGTCGCGCGAAAAGGTCATCGCCTTCGGCGGCCGCGCCATGTCGCCGGATGCGCCGGCGAAGTATCTCAATTCGAATGAGACCGAGCTCTTCCACAAGGGCAACGTGCTCTACAACTTTGCCCGGGCACGCCGTGCAATGTCCGGGGGCAGCCGCCCCGGTGATGCCGGGCAAAACGAAAGTGCTACGGCGACGATCATCGCGGTCGAGGGCTATATGGACGTGATCGCGCTCCACCAGGCGGGCGTCGAGAATGCCGTTGCGCCGCTTGGAACAGCACTCACCGAAAACCAGCTCGATCTGCTCTGGAAGATGACGTCGCAGCCGGTGCTCTGCTTCGATGGCGACGGCGCCGGCATCCGCGCTGCCAACCGCGGCGTCGATCTGGCGCTGCCGCATCTGAAACCCGGCCGCTCGGTGCGCTTTGCCATGCTGCCTGACGGCAAGGACCCGGACGATCTGGTGCGGCAAGAGGGGCGGGCGCCCTTCGACCAGGTGCTGGCCAATGCAAGGTCGCTGGCCGAGATGGTCTGGCAACGTGAAATCCAGGTCGGCTCGTTCGATACGCCGGAAAAACGCGCCGAACTTGAAGCGAGGCTGAAGCAGGTCACCGCCGTCATTGCCGACGAAAGTGTGCGGCGCCACTATGGCCAGGACATGCGCGACCGGCTGCACGCCTTCCTGCAGGCCTCAAGCCCCGGTCGCGGCGGCGAGCGGCGGCAATTCGAGCGCGGCGGCCGCCAGGGCGGCGGCCAACGCGGCGGGCAGGGTGGACGCCAGCCCAACACCTCGGGTCCGACGGCAATCTCGGACCGGCTGGCGCGCTCGTCGCTGGTCAGCGGCCAGCAGGCGGTGCCCTCGTTGCGCGAAAGCGTGCTGGCGCTCACCATCGTCAACCACCCGCAACTGCTGTTTGACGAATACGACGAGATCTCGACCATCGAGTTCGACCACCGCGATCTGCAACGCTGCTGGGCGGCGGTGCTCAATGCGGCTGCCGCCAACGGCCCGCGCCTGACGCGTGAAGGGCTGGTGGAACAGCTGGAAGCCGAAGGCTTTGCGCCCTTGATCGCGGCCATCGACCAGCAGATCCGCTATGCCCGGCTGTGGACGGCGACAGCTGCTGCGGCACCCGAGGATGCGCGCGAGGGTTACCTGCAGGCGCTGGCGCTGCACCAGCGCTCCAAGGCGTTGCATTGGCAGCGGCGCGAGCTGGAGCGGGAACTGGCGCATGCGACCGAGGAGGGAGACCTCGAGGCCGTGCCTCAGCTCCTGCGCACACTTCAGGAAGTACAGTTCGAAGTGACGCGGCTTGAAAACCAGGAAGCGATCATCGAAGGCTTCGGTGTGCTCTCCGGCCGCGTGAAGGGACCGGCGGCCCGGTGACCGCCGAAAAGTCGCGCGCCCACGCCGAAATCCGGTCCGGTCTCAACAGTATGCCGACTATTCGCGCCAATGTTCGGCCACCCAGGGAGCTGGGCGGATATAGTGGCGCAGGTAGCGGATTGGATTCTTTTCACGCCGGTCACCGGAAAACAGGCGCCGGATATGCCCGAGCGGCGTGTCCACGCGGCCGCGATAGCCATACTGTCCGTCGATCGCATGCTGCGGCAGCAGGCTGCGGGGGAAAAGCACCACGCGTGCATCGGTCGGCAGGCGCGGCGCGAAGAAGTAGTTTAGGGGGAGCGGCCAGTGGCAGTCCTGCCGGAAATGCAGCACCCAGCGCCTTGGGAAAAGTTTTACGCCGCCCGGCGCGTTGCGCGTCACGAAACGCTGCTCGAAGCGGTATTCATTGGCAACGGCTTGCGGATCGGCCAGGAACTTCTGCTGCAGCGGCACCAGCTTGCCGACCGGGAAGCGAAACAGCGAGGTCTGGCCGAGCCGTTCGAACGGCGTCGTCTGGTTGCGCGCCAGGATCACATCGTCGGGTTCTCCGACCTCGAAGAAGGCGTCGAGCGACCCGACGATGACGATATCGAGGTCCAGAAACAGCACCGGTCCGCTGAGGTTGCCCAGCTTGGCGCCCCATAGCCGAGATTTGTTCCAGATGCCCGGCGTCTTCTCGGGCATTTTTCCAATGTCCAGCGGCGGCAGATCCTCGCAGAGAATTTCCGGGTGCAGACCCTCGCGATTGTCGGTGAAGCAGGTGAAGGTGAAGGGCGGGGTGATGTTGCGCGCCGCCATGGCATAGAGGCGGTTGATGAAGGGCGCGCCGTATTTGGTCCCCCAGTTGATGCAGATTAACTGCTTGACGCCGCCGCTTGCCGCCAGAATGCTAGACATCGTTACTTTCCAGTTTTTTCAATCCACGAGATTGCCGGTGACCGGAAGGGTCGCATCGGCGGCGAGTTCAGCTAACAGGTCCGAAGCCGCCCGTCCAGCCGCCGCGATTTGCCTTGCTCTATTCCGTTGACCGGAAGGCTATGGCATTGCGGTCGCTTGGGGCGATGATGATCAGGTGATTCCCGTAAAGGAGATATGATGGAGATTGGGCAAAGGGCGCAATGCGCCAAGGGCGTCGCCGGCCATCTCTTCGACGGAGCCGCGCCGGCACCTTTGGATGTGCTCAAACGCGTCTATGGCTACTCCGCCTTTCGCGGCCGGCAGCAGGAGGTGGTCGAGCATGTGGCCGCCGGAGGCGATGCAGTCGTTCTGTTTCCGACCGGCGCCGGCAAGTCGCTCTGCTTCCAGATCCCTGCACTCTGCCGTCCCGGCCTCGGCGTCGTCGTTTCGCCGCTGATCGCGCTGATGCGCGATCAGGTCGAGGCGTTGAAGCAGCTCGGCGTCAATGCGGCGGCACTCAATTCGTCCCTGACGCGCGAAGAAGCGGTGGCCGTGCGCCGGCAGATTGCCGATGGCACGCTTGACCTCCTCTACGTCACGCCCGAGCGCATCGTCACCGATGGTTTCGCCGATCTCATCGGCAATGCCCGCATTGCGCTTTTCGCCATCGACGAGGCCCATTGCGTTTCGCAGTGGGGTCATGATTTCCGGCCGGAATATCGCACCCTCGGCCTGCTTGCCGAGCGCTATCCCGGCGTTCCGCGCATCGCGCTGACGGCGACGGCCGATCCGCATACCCGCGAAGACATTATCGAGCGCTTGTCGCTGCAGGGCGCCGAAGTCTTTACCACCAGCTTCGACCGACCGAACATCGCCTATGAAATTGTCGAGCGCGACCAGCCGCGCCAGCAGTTGCTGCGCTTTGTCTCCCGCTTCCGCGGATCGTCCGGCATCGTCTATTGCCTGTCGCGGGCAAAGGTCGAGGACACTGCGGAATGGTTGAACGGGCAGGGCATTCGAGCGCTGCCCTATCACGCCGGCATGGACCGGACGCTGCGCGACACCCATCAGGACGCGTTCCTCAAGGAGGAGAGCCTCTGCCTGGTCGCAACCGTCGCCTTCGGCATGGGCATCGACAAGCCGGATGTGCGCTATGTCGCCCATCTCGATCTGCCGGGCTCGGTCGAGGCCTATTACCAGGAGACCGGCCGCGCCGGACGTGACGGCCAACCGTCCGAGGTCTGGATGGCCTATGGCATGGCCGACGTCTTGCAGCGCCGCCGGATGATCGACGAGGGCGCAGTGGCGGACGAAATCAAGCGCATCGAGCGCGGCAAGCTCAATGCGCTTTTGGCGATCTGTGAGACGGCTGGCTGCCGCCGACAGGCGATCCTCGCGCATTTCGGCGAGGCGCATCCCGGTCGTTGCGGTCATTGCGATACCTGCCTGAAGCCCGTGGAAACCTGGGACGGCACCGAGGCCGCGATCAAGGCGCTCGCCGCCGTCTACCGCACCGGCGAGCGCTTCGGCACCGGCCATGTCGTCGACGTGCTGATGGGGACCGTCAACGAAAAGACCGAGCGTTTCGGCCATGTCGACATCCCGGTCTTCGGCGCCGGCAAGGATCTGCCGGCGCGTACCTGGCAATCGGTGTTTCGGCAATTGCTGGCCGCCGGTCTCGTCAGCGTCGATCACACGGCCTTCGGCGCAGTCAAGCTCGAAGCGGAGGCCCGCGCCGTGTTCAAGCGCGAGCGCCAGGTGCTGTTTCGCAAGGACCGCCCGCAGACGGGCAAGGCGGCGCGGCAGGCGAAATCGGGCAGCCAGCGCGAGCGCGCCGACCTTGCCGGTTCCGACCTCGAACTGTTCGAACTGCTGCGCGCCGAGCGCTTCACCATCGCCAAGGACCTGAACGTGCCGCCCTACGTCGTCTTCCCGGATGCAACGCTGATCGCGCTCGCCAAGGAGCGCCCGCGCGGCTTCGACGAGCTGCTCGACATCCCCGGCATCGGCGAAAGCAAACGCGAGCGGTACGGCGAGGCATTTCTGGCCGTGATCGACGGGTATTTGGAGGGGTGAGGCCCGACGATTAGCTCTCGCGGTTGGGCTTTGTCCCGATTCTCGTATCTTTTCGGCACTGGTGCAGTACGAAGTTGGGGGAGTTCCGCCCTCAGACCAGCTAAGTCGCGCCGCCGACGCGGCGCGGCTGGATTCCTGTGACAAGCACAGGAATGAGGGCGTGGCGGGCGGTCGAAATTCTTTCACCCAACTACAATTTTTACTTGTGCAATAAGCGCGATATCGCCAATTTCCCTTTCATGAGGGGCTATGTCTACATCCTCGCGTCCAAGCGAAAGGCACGCTTTATGTTGTCGTGACGAAGGATCTCGCCACCCGGCTTTACGAACATCAGAACGACCTGACGCCCGGCTTCACATCGAGATACGTCAAGACGCTGGTCTGGTTTGAGGAGTTTGATTTGCTGACCGCGGCGATAACTCGGGAGAAAACGATCAAGAAATGGCCTCGAAAGTGGAAGTTGAACCTGATCGAACGCATGAACCCGGATTGGGAGGATATCTCGCCCTATCTGCATGCCCTCTGACCAATGATCCCGTCTCATTGTCCTGAGCTTGGGATAATATTGCCGCGATTGTTGGGGACCAGATTCTGAATACGCTGGCTGCAACTACGTCCCCTCCCTCATTCCTGTGCTTGTCACAGGAATCCAGCCGCGCTGCGTCGGCGGCGCGAATGGATGGTGCTTGATGGGACAAAGGGTGCCAGCTTCGATCTTCGACCGCTCAAAAGCTGGAGTGGCCGAAGCAATATGTCTCGCACCGCCAAGGGCGCGACATAAAATTTCAGACCAGCGGGTCTGTTGCGAAAGGCCCTGTCGTTTTCCCTCACTACTGCCTCTGCGCATGGCCTGGCCGCTGGAATTTGCTGCAACGGGAAAGCTGTCGTGGTACTCGTCTGGCACGAAACGTCCTTTTCACAGTGAAAGCGGCCCGCCATGACCAATGCTTTTCTTTCCCACCTCCGCTCCGAACTCGATGGCTTGAAATCATCAGGCCTTTACAAGTCGGAGCGGGTGATCGTCTCGAAGCAGGCGGGCGAGATCGAGGTTGCCTCGGGCGAGCGGGTGCTGAACTTCTGCGCCAACAACTATCTCGGCCTGGCCGACAATGCGGAACTGACTGAGGCCGGCAAAAAGGCGCTCGACCGTTACGGCTACGGCATGGCCTCGGTGCGCTTTATCTGCGGCACGCAGGAAGAGCACAAGCAGTTGGAGGCGCGCATCTCCGCCTTCCTCGGCCTGGAAGACACGATCCTTTATTCCTCCTGTTTCGACGCCAATGGCGGCCTGTTCGAGACGCTGCTGGGCGAAGAGGACGCGATCATCTCCGACGCCTTGAACCACGCCTCGATCATCGACGGCGTGCGCCTCTCCAAGGCCAAGCGCTTCCGCTATGCCAACAACGACATGGCGGCGCTGGAGGAAGAGCTGAAGAAGGCCGAAGGCAGTCGCTTCAAGCTGATCGCCACCGACGGCGTGTTCTCGATGGACGGCATCATCGCCAATCTCGGGGGCGTCTGTGACCTCGCCGAGAAGTACGGCGCCATGGTCATGGTCGATGACAGCCATGCGGTCGGCTTCGTCGGCAAAAACGGGCGCGGCTCGGCCGAACATTGCGGCGTCGAGGGCCGCGTCGACATCATCACCGGCACGCTCGGCAAGGCGCTCGGCGGTGCCTCGGGCGGCTATACGTCGGCCAAGGCCGAGGTTGTCGACTGGCTGCGCCAGCGCTCGCGGCCCTATCTGTTTTCCAACACGCTGGCGCCGGTGATTGCCGCCGCCTCGCTCAAAGTGTTCGACCTGATCGACAACGGCGATGGGCTGCGGGCGCGGCTGTCGGACAATGCGGCGCTGTTTCGTGACCAGATGTCGAAGCTCGGCTTCACGCTGGCCGGCGAGGGCCATCCGATCATCCCGGTGATGCTCGGCGATGCCGCACTGGCGCAGGAGATGGCGGCGCGCATGCTCAAGAAGGGCGTCTACGTCATCGGCTTCTCCTTCCCGGTGGTGCCAAAGGGCCAGGCGCGCATCCGCACGCAGATGTCGGCCGCCCACAGCGAAAACGACGTGCGCCGGGCGATCGCCGCATTCGAAGATGTCGGCCGCGAGCTCGGTGTGATCAAGTGAGTGTAGAGCTCTGCCCCTCACCCTAGCCCTCTCCCCGCAGGCGGGGAGAGGGGACGTGCCCGGCAAGAGGTTGAGCCTGCGGGCAGTCCGAGATGGGCGCAAGGGGTGCGGCATAGCCCTTCTCCCCGCGATCGCGGGGAGAAGGTGGCGGCAGCCGGATGAGGGGCAGGCCCCAGGCGGGCAGTTGATTTTGGAGACAACCAAATGACGAAGATGATGAAGGCGCTGGTCAAGACGAAGCCGGAGGTCGGGCTCTGGATGGAACGCGTGCCGGTGCCGGAGGTCGGACCGAACGACGTGCTGATCAAGGTGAAGAAGTCGGCGATCTGCGGCACCGACGTGCATATCTGGAACTGGGACCAATGGGCCCAGAAGACCATTCCGGTGCCGATGGTCGTCGGCCATGAGTTCATGGGCGAGATCGCCGCGGTCGGTTCGGCCGTCACCAAATACCATGTCGGCGAGCGGGTCTCGGGCGAGGGCCATATCGTCTGCGGCAAGTGCCGCAATTGCCGCGCCGGGCGCGGCCACCTCTGCCGCAACACGCTCGGCGTCGGCGTCAACCGGCCGGGCTCGTTCGGCGAATTCGTCTGCCTGCCGGAATACAATGTCGTGCCGATCCCGGAAGACGTTCCCGACGAGATCGCCGCGATCTTCGATCCCTTCGGCAATGCGGTGCACACCGCACTGTCGTTCGATCTGGTCGGCGAGGATGTGCTGGTGACCGGCGCCGGGCCGATCGGCATCATGGGGGCGCTGGTTGCCAAGCGCTCGGGCGCGCGCAAGGTGGTGATCACCGACATCAACCCGACGCGGCTGGAGCTTGCCCGCAAGGTCGGCATCGACTACGTCGTCGACGCCTCCAAGGAAAACCTCGCCGACGTGATGAAGGCGATCGGCATGACCGAGGGCTTCGACGTCGGGCTGGAAATGTCGGGGGCAGCACCCGCCTTCCGCGACATGATCGACAAGATGAACAATGGTGGCAAGATCGCCATTCTCGGCATCGCGCCGGCCGGCTTCGAGATCGACTGGAACAAGGTGATCTTCAAGATGCTCAACCTCAAGGGCATCTACGGCCGCGAGATGTTCGAGACCTGGTACAAGATGATCGCCTTCGTCCAGGGCGGGCTCGACCTGTCACCGGTCATCACCCACCGCATCGGCATCGACGAGTTCCGCGACGGCTTCGAGGCCATGCGCTCCGGCAACTCCGGCAAGGTCGTCATGGACTGGTAAGCGGGACGCTTCGGCGCAGTGCCGGAAACCACCAGGCCGCGCGTTCCACGGATGCGCGGCTTTTTCGTCAGCGTTTCCCGTTTAGACGGAATCGCAGAAACGCTATATCTCTTTGTTTTTGCGCATTTCCTGACGGAAAACCGCTGCGCACTTCTCCTGGAAATGCTCTAGTTGGCAAGGCCGAACTGGATCTCGATCTCGTGGTAGCGGGCGCCCGGGCCGGCCCAGCGATGATAAATCTCGCGGCTCTCGCCGGAGAAATTGTGTCTGCTCATCTCGATCTTTTCCACCAGTGGCGCATAGCCCTGGGTGAAGAGGCTTCGCATCGGGCCTTGATGCAGGGTCGAGGCTACCATGATCGGCTCGAGCTCGATCATATCCAGCGCGCCGCGATAGCCCTCGCCACGCTCGACGGGTCGGCAGATGCGCCAGTCAAAGACGGTTCTGGCGTTCTTCGGCAGGTTCTGCGCGATGAAGATCCAAGGCCCTGCGGGCTTGCGCCCCGCCCGGCCGATCTCCGCCTCGATCAGCGGTGCCAGCTCGGCGGCTGCATGCCTGACGTCCGGGATTGTGATCCTGCGCGCAATGCTGATGACGCGCATGGCGTCGGTTTCCTTGATGTTCATTCTGGCCTCCGTTTCCTGCAGCGCCGCGCGTCTTTTCAGACGCGCAAAGGTCGCTGTAGCGCTTTGAATTGCCGCATGTTTTTGTCCATAAATCGGGTACGATTTAAGGAAACATGCAGTAGGGCGGAAGGTCTTTCGAGATCGGGTCGCGGGCAAGCGAAAAACCGGAATAATGTTGCGAACTCTAAGACGAAGTCCGCCGTTTCAGGAATTGTTTTGCGTCTTGTTGATCCGGCTTGTTCGTCGGCTGCGGTGCACTATCTTTGCCGACGCTGCCGATGTCTGCGATCAGCGGTTGAGACGATCAGAGGAGCCCGTGCATGCGCTATGAGGGAAGCTGTCATTGTGGAAAGATTGCCTTCGAAGTTGAGGGGAACTTCGCCGAGGCGATCGATTGCAATTGTTCGATGTGTCGCCGGCGTGGCGGATTGCTGGCCTTCGTTTCGCGCGACAGTCTGAGGCTGAAGACGCCGGAAGCTGATCTCTCGACCTATGAATTCAACAGGCATGTCATCAAGCATCATTTCTGCAACCATTGTGGCATCGCACCCTTCGGCGAAGGGGCCGGTCCGAACGGACCCATGGCGGCCGTCAACCTGCGCTGTCTGCCGGAGTTCGACATTGAGGCAGTGAAGATCGTCAAATATGACGGGCTTTCGGTGTGAGGGTGCCAACGCGTATAGTCATGGTTGCGCCGTTGGCCAAGGCACAACGGAGCCTTGCCGATAAGCGGTATCGACCCTTGTCTTTTGACGGGCAGCGCCTACATGTTCAGCGGACGCTGATAAACACCAAAAAACATGAACTGAGGCGATTTTTGCCGAATCGGGCGGTTTTTCAGCGGAAATGCTTGACGGGATCGAAAATTCTGGGAATCACCATTTCCAAGCAAGAAATGGCGAAATGACACGGCGGTTAGGATATCATGCCAGTAGTGCTTCAGTGGCAGGACTGTCGGAGCTTGCCCGCTTTGCCACGATCGCTATCGTGGTTAATCAGGAATTAAACATCATCCCGTTACGTCAGGGGAAATGATTCGGTGGCGGGTGCGCGGCGCACCCGGACCTTCGAGCGGCATTTGCACCGGGCTCACGCCGGTTGCGACAAGGAAAGCGACGAACTAAATGGCAACCAAAGTCAAAGAAAACGAAGAAGCTGACGTTGAACGCGAAGGCGCTCCGGACGGCCCGCTTCTCGATCTTTCCGATGACGCTGTCAAGAAGATGATCAAGGCCGCCAAGAAGCGCGGCTATGTGACGATGGACGAATTGAACTCCGTCCTGCCGTCCGAAGAAGTCACCTCCGAGCAGATCGAAGACACGATGGCGATGCTCTCCGACATGGGCATCAACGTCATCGAAGACGAGGAAGCTGAGGAAGCCGCCGGCGGCAGCAGCGACGACGAAAGCAGCGACGACGACAACGACGGCGAAGGCGGCGAACTGGCCCCTTCCGGCGGCACGGCGCTTGCGGCGACGAAGAAGAAAGAGCCGACCGACAGAACCGATGACCCGGTGCGCATGTATCTGCGCGAAATGGGTTCGGTAGAGCTTCTGTCGCGCGAGGGCGAAATCGCGATTGCCAAGCGCATCGAGGCTGGCCGCGAGACGATGATCGCTGGTCTCTGTGAGAGCCCGTTGACGTTCCAGGCGCTGATCATCTGGCGCGACGAACTCAACGAAGGCCAGACGCTGCTGCGCGAGATCATCGATCTCGAAACCACCTATTCCGGTCCCGAGGCAAAGGCTGCTCCGCAGTTCCAGAGCCCGGAAAAGATCGAGGCTGACCGCAAGGCTGCCGAGGAAAAGGAAAAGACCCGCAAGGTTCGCGCCGCCAACGACGACGACATCACCAATGTCGGCGGCGATGTCATGCCGAGCGAGGAGGAAGAGGAAGACGACGACGAGTCGAACCTCTCGCTCGCCGCCATGGAAGCGGAACTGCGCCCGCAGGTCATGGAAACCCTCGACATCATCGCCGAGACCTACAAGAAGCTGCGCAAGCTGCAGGACCAGCAGGTGGAAGCCCGCCTGGCTGCCACTGGCACGCTGTCGCCTGCCCAGGAGCGCCGCTACAAGGAGCTCAAGGACGAGCTGATCAAGGCGGTCAAGTCGCTGTCGCTCAACCAGAACCGCGTCGACAGCCTCGTCGAGCAGCTCTACGACATCTCCAAGCGCCTGATGCAGAACGAAGGCCGCCTGTTGCGCCTGGCCGAATCCTACGGCGTCAAGCGTGACTCGTTCCTCGAGCAGTATTCCGGCGCCGAACTCGACCCGAACTGGATGAAGTCGATCAGCAACCTGGCCGGCAAGGGCTGGAAGGAATTCGCCAAGAGCGAAAACCAGACGATCCGCGACATCCGCCAGGAGATCCAGAACCTTGCGACCGAAACCGGCATCTCGATCGCCGAATTCCGCCGCATCGTCTCGATGGTGCAGAAGGGCGAGCGCGAAGCGCGCATCGCCAAGAAGGAAATGGTCGAAGCGAACCTGCGCCTCGTCATCTCCATCGCCAAGAAGTACACCAACCGCGGCCTGCAGTTCCTCGATCTCATTCAGGAAGGCAACATCGGCCTGATGAAGGCGGTCGACAAGTTCGAATACCGTCGCGGTTACAAGTTCTCGACCTATGCGACCTGGTGGATCCGTCAGGCGATCACCCGTTCGATCGCCGACCAGGCCCGCACGATCCGCATTCCGGTGCACATGATCGAAACGATCAACAAGATCGTTCGCACGTCGCGCCAGATGCTGCATGAAATCGGTCGCGAACCGACGCCGGAAGAATTGGCCGAGAAGCTCGCCATGCCGCTCGAAAAGGTCCGCAAGGTCCTGAAGATCGCCAAGGAGCCGATCTCGCTCGAAACCCCGGTGGGCGACGAAGAGGATTCGCATCTCGGCGATTTCATCGAGGACAAGAATGCGCTGCTGCCGATCGATGCCGCCATCCAGGCGAACCTGCGCGAAACGACGACCCGCGTTCTTGCCTCGCTGACGCCGCGCGAAGAGCGCGTCCTGCGCATGCGCTTCGGCATCGGCATGAACACCGACCATACGCTCGAAGAAGTCGGCCAGCAGTTCTCGGTTACCCGCGAACGTATCCGTCAGATCGAGGCGAAGGCGCTGCGCAAGCTCAAGCATCCGAGCCGCTCGCGCAAGCTGCGCTCGTTCCTCGACAGCTAAGCGGTCGAAGGTCGAACCATCAAGAAGCCGGGCGCTCAGCCCGGCTTTTTTGTTGTTCCGATGCTTTCTTGTAGGTGTCTTCGCACAGGACTATACTTCCCCTTTCGGAGCAATTGGGGCACCCGGCTTGAAGCACGGGCAGTCGCACCGTGGGCGTGAAGCGTGCCCTCATGGAGGTGTGAAATGACCACTTATGTCGTGCTCCTCAACTGGACAGAGCAGGGCGTTAAGAACGTGCGCGAGTCTCCCAAGCGGCTCGACGCGGCCAAGAAGATGCTCGCCGACATGGGCGGCTCCTTCAAACATTTCTTTCTGACCATGGGCGAGTACGACATGGTGGCTATCTGCGAGGCGCCTGACGATGCGGTGGCGGCGCGCTTTGCCATGACGCTCGGCATGGGTGGCAATGTGCGCACGCGGACGCTCAAGGCCTTCCCGGAAGCCGCCTATCGCGAGTTGGTCGCGTCCCTGGGCTGAGATCAGCAGGCGCTGAGCGCAACAATCGGCAATACGATGCTTATCTACGGCGCGCCGTTGCCGGAGAGTATGCGCGCGGCGCCGCGCATGGCATCCCGAAAGGCCTCGTCGAAGCTGACGCCGCGGATCTGCCAGCGATACTCCCTGCCGTTTTCGGTGATGCGCCAGTCGGCGATCCAGCCGCGGGCGGCATCGGACCATACGAGGGTGCCGGCGAGGGGCACTTCCGCGCCGATATCCGTTGCGAGCTGTTTGAGCTCGGCCGGCCGCTGGCGCGATAGATGGACGAAATCAAGGTCTTTGCTTGTAAGCGTTGCAGCATCGGGCAGCCGCACCGAGAGCGCCAGCGGTACTGCCGCGACGGCAAGCGAATCCGCCATATACGGGCTCTCGCTGCCGTCGCGCGTCAGCACGAAGCGGCGCCTCTGATCGTGAACGGCAAGCAGCACGGCGATTGTCGGCCGCGGCGACAGCCACGGCTTGCGCCCGAGCTTTGCCAGGAGCGGATCGATGGTGGTGGGATCGAAACGGCAGGTAAGGTCATGCGGGCGGTCATGCGTTCCCTGCTCGTCATGAATCGGGACGCCTTCCAGCCGGTCGCGGTAGGAGAACGAGGCGACGAACTCTGCGGCTTGCACCTGCAGGGCGGCAAGTGCCGTGCTCCCCGTGAGCGTGAAATCGCCGGAGACCTTGACGAGAACCTCGCTCAGGCATTCGCGAAAGCCGATCTGCCGGTTCTGCTCGCCGGTGCCTGTGACGATCGCATCGCTGACATAGAGCGCCGTCCGGTCGGCGGCTTGCGCGCCGGTCCACAACAGCCCGATGATCGCTGCGGTCATCACAAGCGTTTTGGCTAGCCTGCCCATCAGCCCGTCAGTTTACCGGCGGCAGCGGGCAGCTGAGGTCGCCTTCCTGACAGCTGAGATAGCCCTTGAAATCCTTGACGCGGTTCTGGGTCAGGTTATCGCGGCACAGAAGGACGATCATCGGATAGGCGGTGCCGCCCGTAACCCCGGCGGCGGAAAAATCGCATTCGGCATCACGGAAGGCGATCCATGCCTTTTGTGCGGCAATGAGCAGCTTGGTGGTGTCCTGGTCGTCCTTCAGGCGCGCCTCGATCTGCTTGTAGAGGGTGTTGAGTTCGGTGTCGGAGGCCTTGAGGGATTTATCAGCGCATTCGTTCATCGTCGCCTGGTCGCTGGCATTGGCGCAATCGTCGGCCCATGCGGCGGGTGCAAGGCCCACCAGTCCGACAAGGGTTGCAAACATCAAAGCAGGAAACCGCATGTCTTCGCTCTCCTCGTTTCGCGCCTGCCGCCGTCGACGCGCGCTCGCATGATCTTCGGAAACCTGCGGACGCGCAAAGGACGCCGTAGCACTTTGAACCTGCTGCATAATTTATCCTTAAATCGGATCCGACTTCAGGACGTATGCGGTAGCCCCGCAATCAATCGTATTCGATTCAAAACCGATCCTTAACGTTTACGTTTTATCAATCTCTCGGAAACGAGAGGTTCGAAGATGCGTTGCGTTTTTGTCGTCGTCCTCCTGTTGCTGGCCGGTTGCGCAACGGTGCCGAGAGACACCCGGAACGCGTGCGCGGTTTTCGAGCAGCGAGATGGCCTTTTCAACAATTGGCGCCGCGCCGCCTATCAGGCGGAGCGCGAATATGGCGTGCCCGTTCCGGTGCTGATGGCGACGATCTATACGGAATCCGGCTTCCGCCATAATGCCAAGCCGCCGCGCACAAAACTCTTCGGCTTCATTCCCTGGACGCGCGTTTCATCGGCCTATGGCTATTCGCAGGCGCTCGACGGCACCTGGGCGCGCTACCAGAGCGAAACCGGCCGCTGGACGGCGCGGCGTTCGGATTTCGGCGACGCCATCCGCTTCATTGCCTGGTATCACCGCGAAAGCAGCCAGAAGAACGGCATCGCGCTCAACGACGCCTATCGGCTCTACATCGCCTATTATCACGGGCATGCCGGTTATGCCCGCGGCAACTGGAGCGACACGGCCAAGACCGGCGCCAAACGCGCCTCTGGCATGGCCTCGCTCTATAGCCGCCAACTCAACGGTTGCGGAAGCTGATGTCATATCAGCAGCTGGCATAGGGCTCAGCCGGCGGCGGCCTTTTCAAGCCCGGCGACGTCGATCTTGACCATGCCCATCATCGCCTGCTGGGCGCGGCCGGCGCGGGCCGGATCAGGATCGCTCAGGTGCTGCATCAGCGCATCCGGTATGATCTGCCAGGCAAGGCCGAAGCGGTCCTTCAGCCAGCCGCAGTGCTGCGGCGTGCCGCCGTCGAGCAGGCGCTCCCAATAATAGTCGACCTCCGCCTGATCGGCACAGCGCACGAAGAACGAGACGGCTTCGGAAAACTTGAAATGCGGCCCGCCGTTGAGCCCCATGAACGCCTGTCCCTCAAGCTCGAACGAGGCGGTGAACGCCTTACCGTCAGGCCCTTTCTTGACGTCGGTGACGCGGGAATTGCGGAAGATGGAGGTATAGAACTGGATGGCGTCTTCGAGCTGGTTGTCGAACCAGAGAAAGGGCGTGATCTTCTGCATGACTGTTGCTCCCTTGGGCGGTGGTCTTCCCAAGGACGAACGAAAAGCGGATGTGCCGACAGGCGACCCGGATTTTTTCTCAAAGCCTTGAGTGGCCGCAACAGGCCGGCCGGCAAAGGCGGCGAGGGCACCCAAGCATTCATCATCTGAAAAAATCGCTGGTTTTGTCGGAACCTTTCCATCCCGTTCGTCCTTTGTTGGTCGAAGCAACCGAGGAGGATATCGACATGAGTTACGTGGATGGTTTCATCGTTGCCGTGCCCAAGGGCAATATCGAGGCCTACAAGGACATGGCGCGGCAGGCGGGCGATGTGTGGATGGAGCATGGCGCACTCTCCTATGCCGAATGCCTCGGCGACGACGTGCCCTATGGCGAGGTGACGTCCTTTCCCCGCGCCGTGCAGGCCAAGGACGACGAGACCGTGGTCTTTTCCTGGATCGTCTACAAGTCGCGCGCCGACCGTGACGCGATCGTTGCCAAGGTGATGGCGGATCCGCGGCTGCAAGGCGATGCCTGGAAGGATGTGTTCGATGGCAAGCGCATGATCTATGGCGGATTCGAGGCTTTTCTCGAGAAATAGACTTGGCGGGAGGCCTACAGCGCCGCGCGTCTTATTAAACGCGCAAAGGTCGCTGTAGCCCTTTGAATTGCTGCATGTTTTATCCTTAAATCGAATAGGATTTAAGGAGACCTGCAGTGGGCTTGACTTGGCAGCGGCTTTTGCCAAACCCGTTCAGGTGGCGGCGCGCTTGCCGCCGCCAGCCGAGGAGAACCAACGCCGATGCCGCAGACCACGATCGTCATTTCCACCCGCGGCCAGGGGCTCTACGAGTTCACCGACGAGGCGGCAGACTTCGTCAGCGCCAACGGCGCGGGCGAGGGGCTTTTGACCCTGTTCGTCCGCCACACCTCCTGCTCGCTGTTGATCCAGGAAAACGCCGATCCCGACGTGAAGCGGGACCTCCGCGAGTTCTTCGCCCGGCTGGTGCCGCCATCCTCCGATCCGTCGATGCGCTGGGTGGTGCACACGCAGGAGGGGCCAGACGATATGCCCGCTCACATCAAGGCGGCGCTGACGCAGGTGTCGATCGGCGTGCCCGTCAATGCGGGCCGCATGGCGCTCGGCACCTGGCAGGGGCTCTATCTCTTCGAACACCGCGACCGGCCGCACCGCCGCGAGATCGTGCTGCATCTGGGGCCATGACATCTGCCGATTGACCGCGGCAACGTCTTGAAGGGGACTGTCACCCCTCCATATTGGTTAGGGAACGGGGTGCGAACGAAATTTGCCGGCGCGTTCGTTCGATCGTCGTTTCCTCGTCTGCCGTCCGAAAGGCATGGCCATACGCAATCAGCATCGAGGTAGATATGACCGACGCGCAGACCATTGCCAGCCGCTTCATCGAGGCGCTCAACGACCGCGATTTCCACGCCTTGGCGCGGCTTGTCGACGAGGACGTGGCGCTTGATTCGCTGACCGGCCAGCGCACCGTCGGCGTCGAGCCGCTGCGGGCAAGCATCATGACCTATCTCCGGCATTTCGACGAAACCTATGGCGACATCGTGCTGATGCGCGACAATTTCGGCCAGCGGATTGCCGCCGATGTGACGGCGCGCGGCACCTATCGTGAGACGCTGGAGGGCTTTCCCGCCGCATCCGGCCAAACCTATTCGATCCCCACCGTCTTCGTATTCGAGATCGAGGACCAGTCGATCACCCGGCTCAGCCATTATCGCAACATGCGGGCTTTCGAAGCCGAACTTGCCGGCTGATCGGCAGCGACGCATCACGGCCGCCTCAAGGAAATCGTGGCGATCTTTTTATGCCGCCCGTCGCGCGCGGTATCGCAATCCTGCGTGCCGGGGATTCCATTAATCAACTGCTATTTCTAGCGAAAATCCGGTTCTGGTGCGGCAGCACCGCGCCGTTGCGGCTCGCTTAAAAGTCGAACGAATCTTTGTCTCCCGCCGGTTTTCGTCAGGTGCCCGCAATCTGAACCCCGCATGAATGTGCAGTTCCGCTAGCGTTCAGTTTGGCGCCGCTATTGTCCGATCAATCGCTTGGGACGGTGATTGCAGATTGAACCCTTCAAGCCCTCGGAGAAAGACCATGAAGAATACCCTCATCAACGCAGCCGCCGCCGTCGTCATCGGTTTGACCGGCCTCGTGGGCGCCGCTTCCACCGCTTCCGCAGAAACCGTCGAATTCGGCTTCGGCTCGGGCGGTGGCGTCCAGGTCCAGTATCGCGACTACGACGGTGGTTATGGTGACGAGCGCGACTGGGGTCGCGAGCGCCGCGGTCCGGACCGTGGCTGGGATGGCGGTGGCCGCCGTAGCCGTTGCGCCCCCTGGATGGCCGTCGACAAGGCCCGTGACCATGGCCTGCGCCGCGCCCATGTCGCCGATGTCTCGCACCGCCGCGTCGTCGTCGAAGGCAGCCGCCGCGGCTATCGCCAGACGATCGCGTTCGCCAACGTTCGCGGCTGCCCCTTTATCGGCCGCTGGTAATCCAAGCCTTTTCCGTCCTGTCTCCCCCGGCCGGCGGAAATGCGCCCCCTCACGCCCCAGGCGTGAGGGGTTTTTCTTTGTCTGAGACACATCGCAGAAGAGCAGGGCTGGGCCGCACGCCACAAGTCTCTGGTCCACCTGGCGCTGTTGCGAAGCCGCGACCCACTTTGCGTTGTTTGGCGGGAGGGCTGCCTCAGTGGCCGGGCAAAGCGTGGCTCTGCCAATCAAAGCGCGCAGCAATTCCAAGTGCTACAGCGACTTTGCGCGTCTGATACGACGCGCGGCGCTGTCGTGCGTGGGACCGTATGCGCTCCATCCGGTGAGCAGCATACCGCAGAGCGATGCCTTGGCATCGGCCGCGACGCTGGTTAGCCGACAGAGGGTCCACCCGGAGGGGGTCGGTGCTTCTGGCCTCCAGACGGGGTCGATAATCCTCAGCGGCCGGGTTCTCTTGTTTTACCCATGTCGTTATCGCAAGCCTGCGGCACACTTTCGCGACATGCTTCAATCTCAAGCCGGACAGAAAAAGCCCCGCGCGGTTGTAACCGCACGGGGCTTTGCTATGCGACTGATGCCCGCCTAAGCGAAGCGTCGTACCGAGCCAACTGCAGGCCCGCAAAACCCGCCCGCACTTTCCGCGGGACGGGCCTCAGCGGTCGGTCTTACTGCTTGATCGCGAAGGTGACGTTGACGGTCACGTTGTAGCTGTTTTCGCCCGTTGCCATCGGCACGGAGTCGGCTGCGTATTCCTTGGCCATGCCGGCGCGCATCATCGGCACCGGCTCCGGGCGGAAGCCCTGTTCGGTGATCTCGACGATGTTGCCGAGCGAGACGCCGGCAGCTTCGGCCAGAACCTTGGCCTTCTCGATGGCGTCGGCAACGGCTGCCTTGCGCGCTTCGGTGATGGTGCCTTCCGGCTTGTCGTTGGTGAACTGGATGCCGCCGCCCTGGTTGACGCCCAATGTCACCGATTTGTCGACGATGTCACCGAGCTTGGCGAGGTCGCGCACGCGCACGCTGACGCCGTTGGCCACCTGGTAGCCGATCAGCTCCGGCGGGCGGTTGCCGCCGTCATTGTTGGGCGGGTAGTTGTATTGCGGGTTGACCGAAAAGCCGCTCGTCTGCAGGTCGCGCTCGGCAATGCCGCCGTCCTTCAGCGCAGCCAGAACCTCGGCCATCGTCTTGTTGTTGGCGTCGAGCGCCTCGCGGGCGGTCTTGGCGTCCTTGACGACGCTCAGCTGCAGGATGGCCATGTCAGGCGCGATCGATGAGCGGCCTTCGCCGGCCACGGTGATGATCGCTTCGCGCTTTTTGGCGGGATCTTGCGCGTGCGCGCCGGCAGCGGCAATACCCGCAAAGGCGGCGGCCAAGGCAGCAATGGAAAGCGTGCGGGCAGTGCGTGTGGAAGTCATGGTTCGTGTCTCTCCGGTTGTTTCTGTCCCTGCTGCTTTCATGCTTAGCGATTGTGTGGGCATTGCGGCAATGACTTGTCGTCAAAAAGGTTTTCGGCTAGAGCCATTGCCGATCACGAACTGCCATTGGTTCGCTGAGTCCCGGATCTTTGATCCGGCGTGGGCCTGTAGCTCAATGGTTAGAGCCGGCGGCTCATAACCGCTTGGTTGGGGGTTCGAGTCCCTCCGGGCCCACCATTGTAACCTACCGGCGAATGTTTGCGAGATCTGCGTCTCAAGCCTGTTAAATCATTGCGTTCGATGAAGCGTAAAGCGGGCGTGAGGTCTCTATCCTCGTGCAACGCGTAGGATGTGAGCGGAAATCCTGTAAAATGCTAACAACACGCGCTTGATTGCTGAAGCTATATGCAAGGCAGACGTGAAACGCCTAAAAATTGCAATGGCCGACAAAGCGAGCCTGATAAGGACGTCTCTCATGAAAGGCTCGCGCCGGCCCGGGACCTCGCGCCCACCAGGGTTCTTTCCGCGACCTAAAAATGGCTCAACAGCAGTCGCGCTGGAGAACCGCGCTCCTGGCTGCTCTACGGTTAGATACTTCTCATCTGTGAGATAACCGCCGAGCGGTCAAAAAAATGCCCGCCGGAGCGGGCAGTTTTGGAGTGGGCGCATACGCTCAAACATGTTGCGCCTGGAAGCCAAGGTGCGTCACAGAGGTCAACACTGTGTAAACAGCCGGCAGCCAGAAATGAGGGGGACTTTGGTCGGGCCCGGTTTTGCGCCGAGCGTCCCGCGGACGAACGGCTGTTGCGGCTTGACAGGTGATCGGCGCGCATGGCGGCGATGGCGGCTGGTGCGGCAGGCGCTGCGAAGGGAAGGAAGACAGGCGCGCAACTGGCGCATGGTCGACGTCGGTGTGCGGTCGAAATCGGTGCGCGTGGGTTGGCGGCCCGGCCTGATGATCTCACAGCGTTTCTTTGTTGCGGCCACGTATCGCGCCTTGGCTGGGCGGCGGCTGGCGAGGCGAAGGCCCGTGCCTGCCGCGCCGATTTCGGTCGTCCGTACGTGTGAAAAGACATCGCTAAGAAAGAAACTCTTAATTTTAGCTGTCAATAATAAGAAGTGGGGGTTGAACTTCTTGGGTGATTCCCGCTACTGCATGTTTCCTTAAATCCTATTCGATTTAAGGATCAAAACATGCAGCCATTCAAAGTGCTGCAGCGACCTTTGCGCGTCTAACAAGACGCGCGGCGCTGTAGGGAAGTTGCCAAGCGGCGCTGGCCGCTTCTTCGAAAGGATGCTTATGCGAAGCCTAACCGCCTTGGGCGGCGCACGCCGCACCACCGTTTCGGGTTTCAAGTATCTCGTACCTGCCTCGCTTCTCGGTCTTCTGCTTGTCTCATCCGGCTGTTCGTCGGCGAGTATGGCTGAAAGCCCGCTGTTTGCGTCTGCCGGCTCCAAGGCAGCCGTAAGCGCACCGAGCGCGGGCGCGAAGCAGGGCAAGCTGATCAAGGTTGCGGAAGAGGACGATATCGTGGAGCCGCTGCCGGCAAGACGGCGCGTTTCCGCCTATCTCGGCCGCGCGCCCTATATCTGCTCGCCGAGCGGTTTCGGCCATACGTCGCGCTGCTTCCTCAGAAGCTCGCTGTAAAGCCATTCCCATAGGGCGGAGCGCCACAGCACCCCGTTTCATTCCGAGTGCCGTTAGACCGTTTCCGCGTTGGATGCACGAACGGAAATACTCAAGCTCCTTGTGTTCCAGGCAACTCCGGGCGGAACCTTCCCGGGCTTTTCCTGGAAATGCTCAAAGTCCTCCTGCCGGAGACAGCTCTTGTCGATTGCGATGTTCAGATCGGTGTTTTTGGCCGGCCTCATGGCGCTTCTGCCGGTGGCGGGTGCCTCGCGGGTTGCGGCTGCCGATCTCGGCGGCACGGTCGATCGCGTGCTGACGACGGGCTCGATCAGCTCGGCGGCGCGGTCTGCCGGCACGCCCGGCGGCGAGGTCGCGATCGGCGTCTACGATCCGCATGACGCGGTCACGGGCAGCGCTGCGCTCACGATCGAGCATGTCTTCATCTATTGGCAGGCGCTCGACAAGGCGATGCTGAAGCGCAAGATCGCCATTGCCGAGGGCCAAGGGCGGGCGCTGATGATCTCCGTCGAGCCCTATACCCATGCGAGCAACTGGCGGGCGGGCGGCGAGCGGCTGTTTGCCGATATCGGCCGCGGTCGTTTCGACCGCGAGATCGGCGATATCTGCCGGCGTGCCGGCGCGGTTGCAGCGCCGGTCTACATGCGCTGGGGCCACGAGATGGAGGACCCTGACGGCCGCTATCCCTGGGCGCGGCGCGACATGGACGGCTATAAGAAGGCGTTTCGCTATTTCGTTAGAAGCTGCCGGGAGCTGGCGCCTGACGCTCGCTTCGTCTGGTCGCCCAAGGGCCATCGCAACCTTGCCGGCTACTATCCCGGCGACGATGTCGTCGATGCCATCGGCATTCCCGTGTGGGGTCTGCAGAAGATGGATGTGGACTATTGGGGGCGGGAGCGCAGCTTCGGCGAGACGCTTGGCGAAAAATACCGCCGCGTCGAAGGCTTTGGAAAGCCTGTGATGATTGCCGAGCTTGGGGTTGCCGGTTCAGCGGATTACAAGCGCGCCTGGTACGCAGAAATCTTCGATCGCAGGACTTATCGCGCGCGTTTCCCGCTGTTGACGGCCGTGGTGTTCTTCAACGACAGGGAGCCTTACAAGTGGCCGCTTGGCTATGGCTCGCCGGACTGGCGGCTGGACAAGGCCGCGCTGGCAGCACTTGTTTCCGACAAGGTCGAAATCGTCGGCCGGCCGACGCAATAGCGGCTGATGCATGTCGCGCAAAAGTGTGCAGCGGTTTTGCGAAAACGGCATGCGGTTTAAGAGCGGTGGACGCACCGGCCGTTCAGCCGGTGCGTGAATGTCGGAAAACTGGAGTTTTTCTCAGGCAAGCAGAAGGCCCGATTCACGGGCGGCCGCGGTGAAGCATTGGCTTGCCCTGTTGACGCTGGTCAGCCCGTCAAGCGCATCCAGGCAGCGCTGAAGGGCGGCACGATATTCCCGTCCACGTCTGCCCGGCCATTGCCGCAGCAGTTCGAGCGCCTCCCAGACCGTCCTGACGACGGTCTGCCGCTTGGACGACAGTTTCAGGTGGATCGGCGTTGCGAAGGTTTTTTCGCTCATCTTGCATTCCTCGTTCATAGTCTTTTGAGCGCGAGGCCAACGCCGGGGAGCGCCAATGGTTCCCTCCGCGGCTGCACTTTTTTAACCATGACGATGCCGACCCGATGTGTTCGGCCAGATGGGGGGCCGTCGGAAGCCCTGGAAGACAAGGCTTTCGGACGAGAGCCGGCACGCTTTCGCCGTGACAATTTTTGCGAAAGATTTTTTCGAATGATGGAGGCGTGGGGAGCGGCGAGGGGCCTGCGGCCGGGTGCAGGCCGTCTCCCTGAAACCGTTCAAGCGTTTTGGCTGTCAGCGATCAGAGATCGAGCGCGGCCCTGAGGTCGGTCGGCTTGCGCTCCCTGAGGTCGAGATCGGCCTCGATGTGATCGATATGGCGGATCATCAGCGCACAGGCGGTGTCGATGTCGCCGGTTTCGATCGCAGTCAGGATGTCGCCATGCTCGTCGTGGCCACAGGTCGAGACGCTCGATTGTCCATAAAGCGCGATGACGAGCGAGGAGCGCGCCACCAGCTCATCCATGAAGCGCCTGAGAATGACATTGCCGCTGAGATCGGCGAGCGCCAGGTGGAAATCACCCGAGGCCTTGATCTCGGCGCGGCGCGCCGACCGGCCGCGCTGTGCGGTCAGTTGATGTTCGGCGGCAAGCAGGCGGCGCAGCTCATCGATATCAGCCGCGCCAATGCGCGGCGCGGCGGCGCGCACGAGGCCCGGCTCGATCAGTCGGCGGGTCGCAAAAATCTGGCGGGCTTCATCCGGCGAGGGATGGGCGACGAAGGCGCCGCGGTTCTTCTCGACAGTGACCAGCCCCTCATAGGCGAGCGACTGCAGCGCGGCGCGCACCAGCGTACGGCTGACGTTGAACAGATCGCCGACATCGCTTTCGGACAGCTTGGTTCCGGGCGCAAGCCGTCGTTCGACGATCGCATCGCGCAGCTTGTCGCGAATCTGTCGGGTGCTGGTGTCGGTGGACGCGTCGGCCGCCGCAGGATGGGTGGTCAGGGACATGAAGGAAATCGATCCACGATTGAACGCGGCATCTTATCGACGCGCGCGCCCTACAGCGCCGCGCGTCTTATTAGACGCGCAAATGTCGCTGTAGCACTTTGAATGGCTGCCTGTTTTTATCCTTAAATCGAATAGGATTTAAGGAAACATGCAGTAAGGAAACGACAATCTGGCATGGCAAAGCGTCGTTGCCAATGTGGGCCGACTACTTGTCAAGTTCGGGATAGACGCGGTCGATGAAGCCTGGCCGGAGCTTCTCGCCGATCAGGCAGTCGGGCGCGGGCAAGGCATCGACGAGGCGCACACGCGGCGGTGGCGGCAGGCCGCTGACCTCCAGGATCAGCTTCTGGCGGATGGCGATGGCGAAATCTTCCGGCTCATGCACCGGCAGCACGAAGGAGCCCGGGCCGCCGACGACGCACTCGGCATAATACTGGTCGAGCGGCCCGGTCGAGACGGACGGTCTAATCAGGATCGCCAGGCCATTGATGATGATGCCGCGGGCAATGGCGATGTCGCGGGCGGGAATGACCGGTGGGCCGATATTGTTGGGTCCGTCGCCAGACACGTCGATGATGCGGCGCATGCCGGCAAAGGCGTTGGAGTCGATCAGCGCTGTGCCGTAAGTGAGCGCGTTGGAGATCGAGGTGCCGCGGCGGGTGCCGACGGGGCGGGCCTCGATCAGCGCGGCAAAGGCGTCCGCTTCGGCGGCGTTGGAGATCACCTGCCAGGCAACGACGGAGGATTCGTTGACGGTGCCGGCCCATTCGAAATAGCCAAGGGCGATCCGGCCATAGCGACCGCTCGTTACCGCATTGAGGAAGTCGGAATGGCGCAGCGCCTGCACGTAGCCGGCGCGCTGGACGCGGGCTTCGTCCAGATCCATCGAGCCGGACATGTCGACGGCCAGCACCAGTTCGACATCGACGTCGGTGTGCGCGGCGGTCGATTGGGTCGGGCCACCAGTCAGGGAAAGGATCAACGCCAGCATGGTTAACATCGCTTCAACCCGTCATTGCGAGCCGCGTCATCTCAGGAAATGTAGCACAGGATTGGCTTATCGCGACTGTTTGGGGTTGGCTGACCTTCAATAAAAGGTGATATCGACAGGGTTTACTGCCGATCGATACCGTGCCGACGGGCCTGCATGAGCTGAGGATATGCTTCAACAGACACGGAATACGGAGCGTTTTCAGGTCGATAGGCTGCAGTCCGCCGCTTTCGACTATTTCCTGCGCTATAGCGATGCCGGCACCGGGCTTGTCGCCGATACGTCGCTTCCCGACGCGCCCTCAAGCATCGCTGCCACCGGTTTCGGGCTTTCCTGCTACCCTGTTGGCGTCGAGCGCGGCTGGATCGGGCGCGGCGAAGCGGCCGGCCGGGTGCTGATGACCCTGCGGTTTCTGGCGCAAAGCCGGCAGGGGAGCGATGCGCTCGCCACCGGTTATCGCGGCTTCTACTATCACTTTCTCCACATGAAGACCGGCGAGCGGGTGTGGCAGTGCGAGCTTTCCACCATCGATACCGCGCTGCTGATTGCCGGCGTTTTGACCGCAGGCGCCTATTTCTCCGGCGACAGTGCGGGGGAGCGGGAAATCCGCGCGCTTGCGGATAAGCTCTATGCCCGGGTGGATTGGCGCTGGGCGCTCGGCCGTGGCGAGATACTGACGATGGGCTGGCGACCGCCCGGGCGGTTTCTTAAGTATCGATGGCAGGGCTACAGCGAGGCACTGCTGCTCTACGTGCTCGCGCTCGGCGCGCCGCACCATGCAATCGGCCCGGAGCACTACCGCGAATTCACGGCCGCCTATGCGTGGACCACGGTCGACGGTGCGCCGCATCTGCAGGCCGCGCCTTTGTTCGTCCATCTCTTTCCGCAAGCCTGGTTGGACCTTCGCGGCATTGGCGATGCGCCGATGCGTGACGAGGCGACTGATTATTTCGACAATACCTGCCGGGCGATCGCGCTGCAGCGAGCCCATGCCGAGCGCAATCCCGGCGATTTCGCCGGTTACGGCGGGGATATGTGGGGCCTCAGCGCCTGCGGTGGACCGGCGGGGCGGCAGCGGCTTGTCGATGGGCGTTGGCAGCGGATGCTCGGCTATGCGGCGCGCGGCGCGCCCGGTGGTCCTGACGATGGCACGCTGGCACCTTGGGCACCGGTTGCCTGTCTGCCTTTCGCTGCCGATGCGTCGCAGTCGGCACTCGCCGAGCTCGAGAACTGTTACCCGGACATTCTGTGCGAGAGCCGGTTTCCCGGCGGGTTCAATCCGAGCCTGCCCGGTGTGGGCCCGGAGGGTTGGGTCGACGACCGCGTGGTCGGGCTTGACCAGGGGCTTGTCGTGATGATGATCGAGAATGCCAGAAACGGTTTCGTCTGGGAGCTGACGCGCAGCATTCCGGCCATACGGCGCGGATTGCAGCGGGCGGATTTTCGCGGCGGCTGGCTTGAGACCAGGGAGACGGCATGAGCTTGGGCCACGAGCGGCAGGACGAGCGCCCGGCGGAGGACGAGGCGGACGCGGCGTTGCGCCAGAGCGCCCTTGGCGTTCTCGCGCACCTGCAGTCGTCTTTCCCCGAAGTGGGCTTTTCGCTCGGGGCCGCCGGCGACGTATTTCTTCCCGAGGCGCGGTTCTGGGTGGAGGAGGGCGTCGGGCTTGAAGACAGCCTTGCCTATCAGGATCGCTTTGCCGAGGGCATGGACGACAAGATCCGCGCCGCCCATCTGATTGCCTTTTACAGCAACCAGCTCACGCTCGCGCTTGGCGGCCTCTATCTCGGTGGGGGCATCGTGGCAGCCGTTCGCGGCCTTCGCTTCGAAGAATTTTCGCGGGCCTATGGCGAACGGCTTGTCGCGGCCAAGCGGTTTCATTTCAGCCTTGCCTTGCCCGCAGCCGGGGATCATGCCCCGGCGACTGCGGACGTCTTCGGCGAAACCTTCGCTGCGCATCTGGCGCCGATCGTCGTCATGTTGAAGCGTCGCACCGGCCTGTCCTCGGGCGCGCAATGGCGGCTTGCGGCGGATTCGCTTGCCGGTGGGTTCCTGGAGATCGGCCGCGTCCTCGGCGACGAGGAGACCGCGATGGCGAGGGCGCTGGCGATCGTCAAGCGCGCGGGTACGTCGCTATTTTCCGACAAGCTCCGTTACGAGGACATCGTGATCGAGATCGGCGGCAATCATGCGCTGTCGCGCACCTATCGCCTGCGCGGCGGCTGCTGTCTCTATTATCGAACGGAAGGTGGCAGCTTCTGCGACAGTTGCGTGATGCTGGCGCCGGACGACCGCCGCGCGCGGTTGCAGGCGCATCTGCTGGCATTGCAGGCGCGCTGAGACATCTCGACGACAAAGCCCCTGATATCGGCGATATCAGGGGCTCCGGGTTGATGGCGAAATCTGGCCGGTCTGTTACGCCTTGGCGAAACGATCGTTGATGAAGCCCGACACGACGCCGAGAACAATCCAGAACGCGAGCGTGGTGGCAAGGGCTGCCACGGCGAATTCAGCGCCGAGCACGGCCGGCACATTGCTGGAGATGTCCGACGGTTGCGGCGCGCCATAGACATGCGGTGCCGCGATCAGCACGAGGCCGATGATCTTGGCGGCGATCTCTTGCCGCAAGACCAGCAGATAGAGACCGGCGGCAGACAACAGCACGGTTGCACCCCACCAGACCTGGCGGTCGCCGAGTTCCGCGGCCGGGAAGCCCGGCAGTTCCGGCGGCAGACCGATTGCCGGCAGCATGTGCACGGCAAGCCAGCCGCAGGCGCCCCAGAGCGCGCCGTTCCTGAGCGTGATCGGGTAGCCGATGACGAGGCTGACGCCGGCGAGCAGCAGCGCGAAGCCGGAGCCGGTCACCAGATTGGCGATCAGCGTGCCGGAAAAGCGGCTCATGCCGAACATGATGCCGCCTTCCTCGTGTTCGCCCTCATGGGCGTAGGCAGGCGTGATCGGCGACAGGGCGTCAAGCAAAGCGCCAATCGGCGAAACCGCCTTCAGCGACGAATGCTGGTCGTGGTTTGCTGCGGCCGGATCGGCCGTTCCCGGCTGAACGGCTGGTTGTTCGCCGGCGGCCGGTGCCTCGCCTTCGAATTCTTCCGCGTGCAGGATCAGCGGTACGACGCGCAGTTCCTGGGCGCCGGTCATGAAGACACCGGCAATCAATCCAGCCACGATCGCGGCCAGAAGCGTTCTGACAATCATTTTCGATATCCCTCGATATCGGCGCGCCATGCATCTGGCAGGCAGCGCCGTGTCCCACTGGCAAATATGCGAACGGCTCCGTCCGGCAGATCTTCAATCTGCATCAGACGCGAGCAAACGCGTCCGGCTGTCTGCCGGAAGCGTTTTTGTCCGCAGCTATGTCGATGCGGAACGCAAGTCGCGTCCCGGAACATCGCTTAGTGGCAGGGGAAGCCATAGGAGTGGCGGGTGTCGTGCGCGGTATCGTGCAGCACGGCCGAGTTCGCCAGGCCTGCGCCGAAGACGAGGAAGCCGCCGATGAGGAGCGCGATGATACCTGCGGTCAGACGATCGCTGAGGGAGAGCGGAATGCTCGAAACTGTAGATGTAGCCATGACAACCTCCGTGATGGCGTCGGGATCTTTCCCGGTTTGGGCCCTATGCCCGCATCGACTGGCAGGTTTCCTGGCTCAGGACGTCGGGTGAGATCACCCTGGATTTGCCTCGCCTTCCCAGAGCAAGGGCCGCCCTCTCGCGGTCTTGTCTCCAGTGGCTTCTTCCGGATCGCTCCGGAACGGCGCATTCACGTCGCTCTACAGTCGCGGGGTCGGCCGTGATTTGAATGCCCAGCATGGGTCCATCCGTCACGTTCCCGTTTACTCCCGAAACGCGTTCGCGTTGCGGGAACCAATCGATCCACGATGATTAGGATCGCACCCCGGAGATGTCAATTAGACTTGCGCCGCCGCCCGGTCCATCCGCGACAAAATCACGAAGGATCATGCGTTTATAGGCTTCGACGATCTGGTCGCCCTCTGCTCTGGTGACGGAGACCGCAAGCCGCATCGTGCAATCGCCGAGATGCATGATCAAAAAGGCGGCGCTGTCGATCGTTTCGCGCGGCGTGTCGGGCGCAAACCGAGCCCAGACGTCGGCCAGAAGCTGGCCGCCGGCACGGCTTTGCAAAAGGTCGATCTCGCGCAGCGCCTTGTCGGCCTGCATCGCTGACCAGATGTCGCGCATCACAGGCTCGGCCAGGAACATATCGTAATAGATGTCGAACAGCATGGAGAAGGCGTCACGCAGTTCCGAGATCGACGTCACCTTGGCAAGCTCGGCCCCGATGCATTCATTGCAGACCGCATTGTAGCGCTCGGCCAGCGTGCGCACGATCGCCGCCTTGTCGGGGAAGTACTGGTAGAGGGAGCCGATCGAGATTCCAGCCTTTTCAGCGACTTCGCTCATGCGCATGGCGTCGCTGCCCTTCTCCTGGATGATCGCCGTGGCGCAGGAAAGGATGTGCTCGACGCGCTCGCGGCTGCGCTTCTGGCTGGGCGTGCGGCGCAGCGCCGGCTCGTCGTCAGCGGGGATTGTGGAAGGGCTTGCATCGGGAATCATGAGTAATGCTCACATTTTGACTTGACTCCTAAAATACGAGGATTTATCACATTTGCAAATGTGAGAGATGCTCATGTTTTGCAATCAACCTCAGGAGGAAGCGATGACTGACAAACTCACACTGGTTCTGGGCGGTACGGGCAAGACGGGGCGGCGGGTGGCGGCCCGCCTTGAGGAGCGGGGTATCGCGGTGCGCATCGGCGCCCGTTCGGCATCGCCTTCCTTCGACTGGACGGATGAGGCGACCTGGGCGCCCGTGCTTGAAAATGTCGAGCGCATCTATATCAGCTACCAGCCGGATCTGGCGGTGCCGGGCGCCGTCGAAACCATCCGCAAATTCTCGAGGCTTGCCGTTCGCTCGGGCATCAAGCGGCTGGTGCTTCTGTCGGGGCGCGGCGAGGACGAGGCGGAAGCGGCCGAGCGCGAACTGCAGGCCTCCGGCGCCGACTGGACGATCATCCGGGCAAGCTGGTTCTTCGAGAATTTCAGCGAGGATTTTTTGACCGATTCCGTTCGCAGCGGATCGGTGTTCCTGCCGCCGGATGAGATCACCGAACCCTTCATCAGCACCGACGACATCGCCGACGTGGCAGTTGCAGCCCTTCTGGACGAGGGGCATGTCGGCAAGGTCTATGAGCTGACAGGCCCGCGGCTGATGACCTTTGCCCAGGCCGTGGCCGAGATCGCGACGGCTGCCAACCGCCGGATCGGCTATCAGTCCGTGCCGGTTGCCGACTTCACGGTGCAGTTGCGGGCCGACGGATTGCCTGATGACTATGTCGAACTCATCCGCTATCTCTTCACGTCGGTGCTCGACGGGCGCAATTCGCAAGTGACGTCCGATGTCGAGCGCGTGCTTGGGCGCAAACCGCGCGACTTCGCCGACTATGCCCGGGAGACCGCTGCAACTGGTGTCTGGAGTATCGCCGCATGATCCCGCTGATCCCCGCTCTGGCGTTTGCCGCCGCAATCGGCTCCGGCCTGATGGCCGGGCTGTTCTTCATCTTCTCGGTCTGCATCATGCAGGCTTTGTCGCGGCTGCCGGCGGAGCAGGGGATCGCGGCGATGAACGCCATCAACGTGGTGATCCAGAATCCGCTGTTCCTCAGTACCTTCATGGGCACGGCGCTTCTGGGGCTCGCGCTGGTCGTCGCGGCCTTCATCTGGGGCGGTAACGGCAGCCTGCTGCTGGCGGCCGGCGGCATCGCCTACGTCGCCGGCGTGCTGATCGTCACCATTATCTTCAACGTGCCGATGAACGATGCGCTGGCGGCTGCCACGTCTGGGCAGGCTGCCACCGAAATCTGGCAGCAGCACTACCTGACCGACTGGGTCTGGTGGAACCATGTGCGCACGATTTCCTCGATCGGCGCTCTGGCGCTGTTCATTCTGGGTTTTGCGCGCAGCTGAAGAGAACGACCGACGCGACCCTGTGAAGGTCCGCCGGTCGTTCATTTCAATCAACCAGCGAGCCGCAGGTGAGGTTGGCGATCGCGCCGGTCATGGCGCCCGCCCGGTCCGAGGCGACGAAGGCGGCATAGTCGGCGACCTCGTCGAGCCTCGGGAAACGGCCGAGCAATGTGCCGGACTTTGCCCGACCGTCGAGCATCTCCTCCACAGTGGTATCGAACCGGTCGGCAAACCCTTGAAAGACGGCGCGCGCATGCGAAGCTGGCAGTGCCTCGGGAATGGCATCCGGCCGCAGGCAGATGACGCGGATGCCATGGCTGCCGAGTTCGCCGGCGAGAATGCGCGAGAAGGTCTCGATGGCGCCGCAGGTGGTGCCGTAGCCGAGGAAACCCGAGCCGGACATGCGCGAGCCGGGCGTCGAAAGCGTCAGGATGACACCGCTGCCGTTTCTTTCCATCTGCGCTGCTGCCGCCTTGGCGGTGATGAAGTTGGCGCGGGTATAGGCTGCAATCGGGTGCTCGAACTGTTCCAGCGTCAGCTCAGAAAGCGGCGGGCCCTGAATGTGGGCAAAGCCGACAGCGGTCAGGACCACGTCGATCCTGCCGGTTCGGTCGACAACCGATTGCGCATGCCGCTCGACGGCGGCTTGATCCATCACGTCGAGGACGTCGAACTCCGCCTTTCCACCCGCCGCCCGTATTGCCTTGGCCGTACGATCCAGGGTTTCGGCCGTTCGTCCAACGAGAAAGACACTCGCGCCTTCGCGGGCAAAGGCACGCGCCGCAGCACCGCCGATGGCGCCGCTGCCGCCATAAACAATCGCACTCTTATCCTGAAGCAACATTGTAGCCTCCCTTGATCCTGTTGGGGTGAATGGGCGTGCGGCATGGGCCCCTGGATCGATATCGATCCAAGGGAGAAAACCGTGCAGCAAGTATGATGTGTTAACGGGTACTAGCGCGCAGCGATCTGCCGCGCATATTCCTGTTCGAGCCTAGTATGCTTGTTCCAGAAGCCATGCGAGGTGCGGTCGGAAACCACATCGGCGAGAATGTCGAGATGGGTGTGCCAGCCGGCAGCCACGCTTGCCATCATCTCCTGTGTCGCGATGCGCGAATGGGTGACCACCAGCAGCACTTCTGAGCCCTTGGCCTCCAGATCGAAGCGCACCTGCGACGGCGTCGGCGTGCCTTCGCCCCAGGTATAGGCCAACAGGTACGGCGGCTTGCAGGCGATGATGCGGCCATGGATACGGCTTTCGCCGGCAAGGGCGGCATATTTGGTTGGCGGCTCACCGCAATCCGTGCCGAGGTCCTCATGGCGGAAGATATGTTCGACCGTCGATTCGGCTATAGCACCTATGGTGCCCGACGCCATCCACTGGCGGCGCTTGTCCTCCTCCGTCAGGTAGGCCCAGATGCGCTCGATCGGGCCGGGCAACAACCGCTCGATGCGTGCCGCATCCGGCGCGACGATCCGGGCATATCCGCCGTCGTCCATGCCGGCTTGCGGTGTCATCGCTTCTTCTCCGTTTGCTGCGGCGTCGTGGTCTGCCTGTCTGCGGCCTTCGCGGCGTCCTCGGCCAGAAGCAGTGCCTCCAACACATCGATGCGTTGACGCCAGAAGGCTTCGTAATGGCGCATCCATTCCATGCCGGCATGCATCGGCTCGGCGTCGAGCCGGCAGACATGCGCCCGGCCGCGCACTTCGCGCCGCACGAGACCGGCGCCTTCGAGCACCTTGATGTGTTTCGATGCGGCGGCAAGCGAGATCGAGAAGGGTGCGGCCAACTCGCCCACCAGCCGCTCACCCGCTGACAGATCCTGCAGCATCGCCCGCCGCGTCGGGTCGGACAGCGCATGGAATACGGCGTCAAGCCGATCGTTCATATATTCAACCATGTCGTTGAATATCGCCGATCTCGCGGTTATTGTCAACCGATTGGTTGAATATCTCTGTGCCGATCCTTCCAGGCGACCAACGCCTCTGTGAGGTCCGCGGTCGGCACCATGCGGGCAAATTGTTCGCTTTCCACCAGAAGCCCCTCTGATATCGACATGTTGAGGCCGCGGGTGACGGCGGTGATGATCGTCTGGACCACAAGCGGTGAATGTCGCAGGATGCGTCTGGCAAGCGCGCGGGCGGCAGGCATGAGCTCGTCGTGGGCAACGACGCTGTTGACCAGCCCCAGTTCGAGCGCGTGTTCGGCCGAAAAGTCGTCGCCGGTCAAAAGCAGTTCCAGCGCGCGTTTGCGGCCGGCAAGCCGGGGCAGGCGCTGGGTGCCGCCAAAGGTCGGCGGCATGCCCAGCCTGATCTCGGGCTTGGCGAAACGGGCGCGATCGCTGGCAACGGCAAGATGCACGGCCTCGGTGATTTCGCAGCCGCCGCCATAGGCGAGACCGTTGACGGCGGCGATGATGGGCTTGGGAAATGCCTCCAGCCTTGCGGTCAGGCGCTGGCCGCGGCGGACGAAATCACGCACGGCGGTGTTCGCCCCCTTGGCAACGCTCCCGGAAAACTCGGGAATGTCGCCGCCGGCGGAAAAGGCCCGTTCGCCAGCACCGGTGATGATCACCGCGCCGACGGTGTCGTTCACCTCGATCATGTCGAGCAGACCCAAAAGCCAATCGATCAGTTCGTAGTTCAGCGCATTGAGCTTGGCCGGTCGGTTCAGCGTCAGAAGCGCGATGCCATCGGAAATCTGCAGCAATACGGTGTCGGACATGGTGTTCTCCCTTCCTCGCGTCGAGCGAGGCATTGACGAAAGAAGGCTAGGTGAGGGAAGATCAAAAGTATATTCACTAGTCGGTATACATCGATATGGCAAAACCAGAGCGCACCACCCGGGAAGGCATCATCGATGCCGCCTCGAAACTCTTCTATGCCGAGGGCATTCGCGCCGTCAGCGTCGACGCGGTGGCTGAAGCTGCCGGGGTGACGAAACGCACGCTCTATTACCATTTCGGGAGCAAGGACGAGCTGATCGCCGCCTATCTCGAAGGGCGCGACCAGCCGAACCTGGCGCTCTTCCGCAGATGGTTCGATGCAGCAGACGGCGATCTTGCCGCGAAGGTCGAGGCGATCTTCGTCAATCTCGCCCGGGCAGCGCGGCATTCGAAATGGAAGGGGTGCGGCTTCCTGCGCACGTCGGCCGAGCTTGCGAACATGCCCGGCCATCCCGCTATCCGCATCGGTGCCGCCCACAAGAAGAAGTTCGAGGCCTGGCTGACGCAGATGTTTGCCGTGGCGGGCATCGATGATGCAGGCGAGCTGGCGCGCCAGATGCTGTTGCTGCTCGACGGCAGTTTTGCAGTCGTGCTCCTGCACCGGGATGCGAGCTATATGGAGAGTGCCGGCAAGGCGGCAGCGACCCTCGTGCGTGTGGCGACGGCTGCCCGCTGATCTCGGGTTTCTGTCGTCAGGTTTTTTCGTCAGCTTCGACCTTGATGGTGCCGCAGGGATCGAGCACGACGCCGTCTTCGAAAGTGCCGGAGACCAGCCCGCTGACATCGACCCGGTCTCCCGGCTTCAAGGCGCTGTTGTTGTATTCCAGGCAAACGACGCGGGTCCTGGTTTGTGGGCAAAGGGTGGTGACGGCGATCGGATCCTGAACCTCCAACGACACGACCTCGGCCGTCAGCTCGACATCGGGCCACTCCGGCGGTTGCTTCTGCCAGCCCGCAACCATATGGAAGATCGCTTCGCAGCTGGTAACGTGCGGGCCGCCATCTTCGGCGATGGATGGCGCCGGCAGCAACAGAAGCGGCAGCAAAGTGCTGCGGGCGATCCGTTTCAGGTCAAGCATTGAGGTCTCCAATGAAAGAACACAAGGGGCGAAACGCCTTCGATTGGCGGCTTTTCCTTGGGTTCGGTTGGTTATTGATCGGCATTTTCGCCGATCGGCTAAATCTCTTCCTTCCGCGCGACAGGCATCTGCCGTTCGGTTCTTGAACCAGTCTCCAATGCGTGACCCTGATGCCGTGCTGGCTTCGGTCACAGAGTGGCGTTCGGCTCCCGGCTTCCCATTCTCCTTGAGGAGCGCAGCCCAGTCCTGCCGGGCTCGCTAGACGACAATCAGGACAGCCGGGATATCGTCGACGCGCCTTCCGTGGTGCTGGTGCCGCGCGGCTCGTAAGCGCGCTGGTCACGCAGGATCTGGAAGGCGATCGTCAAAAGCTTGCGCGCGATCGCCACACGCGCCTTGTTGGTTCCTCTGATCTTCAGATGCTCGTACTGGTCATGAAGTTGCGCATCGCTGGCGA
>NZ_PVZR01000159.1:0-412 GCF_003024455.1 Ensifer sp. NM-2 | reverse complement strand
CCAGACGGCCCGCGGCGCGGGCGGCGGCGGTCCGCGCTCGGTGCTGTACCTGACGGGTGAGGAGTCGGCGGCGCAGGTGCGCTCCCGCGCAGACCGGATCGGGGCGATCGCGGACACCCTGCGCTTGACGGCGGAGACGGACCTGGGTCGGGCGCTGGGGCAGATCGAGCGGACGGACCCGGAGCTGGTGATCGTAGACTCCGTGCAGACCCTGCAGTCCACCGAGGTGGACGGGATCGCCGGGGGCGTCAGCCAGGTGCGCGAGGTGGCGGCCAGCCTCATCCGCACGGCCAAGGAGAAGGGGATCACCACGGTCCTGGTGGGCCACGTGACGAAGGACGGGACCATCGCGGGTCCGCGGCTGCTCGAGCACCTCGTGGACGTGGTCTGCCAGTTCGAGGGGGACCGCCAC
>NZ_PVZR01000158.1:0-414 GCF_003024455.1 Ensifer sp. NM-2 | reverse complement strand
CCGCGCAGCGCTCGGAAGGGTCGGATCCGCAGAAGATTCCGGGATCATCCGCTCAGCCCGTACTCCTTCAGCATCTTCCGGGCCTCCTGGGTGCCGGCCCTCTGCAGCTCGAGCAGCTGCGCGTAGATCCCGCCTGGCTCGGCCAGCTCGGCCGGGGTCCCGATCTCCTGCACCTGCCCGCCGCGCAGCGTGACGATCCGGTCGACGGACGCGATCGTGCTCAGCCGGTGCGCCACGATCAGGCTCGACCGCCCCACCATCAGGTCCTCGAGGGCCGCCTGCACGAGCCGTTCGGACTTCGTGTCCAGTGCGGAGGTGGCCTCGTCCAGCACGAGGATCGGTGCGTCCTTGAGCACGGCCCGCGCCACCGCGATCCGCTGCCTCTGCCCGCCGGACAGCCGCAGCCCGCGCTCG
>NZ_PVZR01000157.1:0-415 GCF_003024455.1 Ensifer sp. NM-2 | reverse complement strand
CGTGGGGGCGAAGAACGCGCCGGACTCGGCGTCGGCGTCACCGGTCGAGCCCTCGGGGCCGCCGAGGCGGACCTGACCGCCGGCGTCGACGAGGCGCTGCACCGCGCCGCGGACCTCGCCCTGCTGCTCCTTCGAGGCCAGGGCGCCCATGGTGGTGCCCTCGACGCGCGGGTCGCCCAGGACGACCTTCGCGGCCAGGCGCTCGGTGAGGGCGGCGGTCACGGCCTCGACCCGGTCCTGCGGGACGATCACCCGGCGGATGGCCGTGCACTTCTGGCCGGCCTTGACCGTCATCTCCTGGAAGACGGCCTTCACGAACGCCTCGAACTCGGGGGACTCCGGGTCCGCGTCCGGGCCGAGGATGGCGGCGTTGAGGGAGTCGGTCTCCGCGGTGAAGCGGACGCCGCCCTCCTGC
>NZ_PVZR01000156.1:0-417 GCF_003024455.1 Ensifer sp. NM-2 | reverse complement strand
TATGCGGTCCGATATCCTCAATGACCTGGACTTTGAGGATAAGAATAAGATTACCTCCGAGCTGACCTCCTATGTCATGTGGAACGAGGATGACCAGTTTAACCTACGTCAGCTAATGGAGGCGCGATTTGGTGCACTGGATGGCGGCGATTCCGTTCTTGTCGATTGGAGAAAGGTCTTCGACGAGGGGCAGAAAATCGGACAGCAGAGTAAGTACTCCTATATTCTTCAGCGAACAATGATGAGGCCTCGAGATATCATCAAATATTGCAATATGACTCTCGCCGAGTACAAAAAGGGCAGTAGTCGCGGAAATATTTTCTCCAATGAGCATGTACTCGGTGCCCGCTCGGCCTATTCGAGCTACCTCAAGGGCGAGATTTCGGACGAAATTAAGCGTCACTTCGATCATGGGGA
>NZ_PVZR01000155.1:0-421 GCF_003024455.1 Ensifer sp. NM-2 | reverse complement strand
CCACAATGCTTTGGGCCGCGACGAACACCGAAGGCAACGCCGACGAAAATCTCGATTTGCTGAACAACCAGTACAAGGCTTTGCCGAAATATGCCGCCACCTCGAACGCGGTGCGCGCCACGGCAGGGGCGATCTACCGGCACTGCAAAGCCGTCGTCATGCATGAGGAACAGCCAGGCGACGTGTTGCCGATCATCGCCAACTACGCCGGCGAACCGGCTGATCTCACTGCGGATCTCGCTTGGCTCAAGACCGTAGCCACAATGTTTTGGGCCGCGACGAACACCGAAGGCAACGCCGACGATAAACTCAATTTGCTGAACAACCAGCGCAAGGCTTTGCCGGAATATCCCGCCACCTCGAACGCGGTGCGCGCCACGGCAGGGGCGATCTACCGGCACTGCAAAGCCGTCGTCATGCA
>NZ_PVZR01000154.1:0-424 GCF_003024455.1 Ensifer sp. NM-2 | reverse complement strand
CTGTTTGCTCCCCACGCTTTCATCCCTCAGTGTCAGTGTATATCCAGTTAATTGCCTTCGCCATTGGTGTTCTTCCACATATCTACGCATTCCACCGCTTCATATGGAGTTCCATTAACCTCTTTATAACTCTAGTCTATTAGTATTTAATGCAAACAAAAGTTGAGCTTTTGTTTTTAACACCAAACTTAATAAACAACCTACGAATGCTTTACGCCCAATAATTCCGGATAACGCTTGCAGTCTATGTATTACCGCTGCTGCTGGCACATAGTTTGCAACTGCTTTCTGATAAGATACCGTCAGACTAAAAACATTTCCTTTTTTAGCTATTCTTCTCTTATAACAGTAGTTTACAACCCTAAGGCATTCATCCTACACGCTGTGTCGCTCCATCAAGCTTTCGCTCATTGTGGAATATTCC
>NZ_PVZR01000153.1:0-425 GCF_003024455.1 Ensifer sp. NM-2 | reverse complement strand
AGAATCTTCCGCAATGGGCGAAAGCCTGACGGAGCGACACCGCGTGGATGATGAAGGTCGAAAGATTGTAAAATCCTTTTATTGATGAGGAATAAGCTAGATAGGAAATGATTTAGTGATGACGTTAGTCAATGAATAAGCCCCGGCAAATTACGTGCCAGCAGCCGCGGTAATACGTAAGGGGCGAGCGTTGTTCGGAATTATTGGGCGTAAAGGGTGAGTAGGCGGTTTATTAAGTCTAGGATAAAATACCAGGGCTCAACTCTGGAAATATTCTGGAAACTAATAAGCTAGAGTCTGATAGGGGAAGTTAGAACTCCTGGTGTAAGGGTGGAATCTGTTGATATCAGGGGGAATACCAGAGGCGAAGGCGAACTTCTAGGTCAAGACTGACGCTGAGTCACGAAAGCGTAGGGAGCAAACAG
>NZ_PVZR01000152.1:0-426 GCF_003024455.1 Ensifer sp. NM-2 | reverse complement strand
CTGACCCGCGCCGTGGGCAAGGCGAAGGCCATGGACATGATCCTCACCGGCCGCATGATCGGGGCGGAGGAGGCCGAGCGCATCGGACTCGTCTCCCGCGTGGTGGCCGACGAGAATGCCCTCGAGGAGGCGCTGGAGGTGGCCGCGACCATCGCGTCCAAGTCCAAGCCGGCCTCCTGGATGGCCAAGGAGGCCGTCAACGCCGCGTTCGAGACCACGCTCGCCCAGGGCATCGCCTTCGAGCGCCGCGTGTTCCACGCCGCGTTCGCCACGGCGGACCAGAAGGAGGGCATGGACGCGTTCGCGGCGAAGCGCGAGGCGGGGTGGCAGCACCGATGAGCGACGCGCAGACCACCGCGACGACGGCCCCCGCGGCCGGGCAGGACGGCGCGGCGGACGAGGTGCTCCTCGAGGTCCGCGACGGCC
>NZ_PVZR01000151.1:0-433 GCF_003024455.1 Ensifer sp. NM-2 | reverse complement strand
GTGGTCGAGGCGACGCGCAACTGGATGGTGATGTACGACTGGCTCGACGACATTTGCGATGATGTCGTTCTCGCCCATCCCTTGAAGGTCAAGGCGATTGCCGACGCCAAGATCAAGACCGACAAGATCGATGCGACGGTGCTCGCGCATCTGCTCAGGGCCGACCTGGTGCCGGAGGCCTGGGCGCCCAGCGAACGAGCAAGAGACCTGCGCGTCGCCCTGCGCGAGCGGATGTTTTACGTGCGGCTGCGCACGATGACGAAGAACCGCATTGTCACGGTGTTTGATCGCTATCCGGAGCAGACGGCACAGCTGAAGAAGCTCGGGGATCTGTTTGGCAAGGCCGGCCGCGTCCAGCTGGCGCAAGTCAACGTCTCGGAGATCGACCGCATCCAGATCGACCGTGGCCTCGCCTTCATCGGCGACATTGACG
>NZ_PVZR01000150.1:0-434 GCF_003024455.1 Ensifer sp. NM-2 | reverse complement strand
CGCCGCCTATCGGTCCGCCAGACGCCGGGCCCGCGGCCTGGACGACTGACCTGACGGACTCGTCAGCAGCTAGGGACATGCCGCGGAGAGCCCGGCCTTGTGGTCAGTGAAGGCGCCCGTGCAGGGCGGATGGATCGGACCAGGAGGTTGTCATGTGCAGGGCTCAGGGCGAGGCGGGGTGTCCCCACGGACGTCGATGCCCCCCGAACGCAACGGCACGGGAGGCCGCGCTGAAGCGTCGACGGGAGAACCGGGCCATCGGACAGCAGATCGCCCGATGGGCCAAGGCCGAGGGCAAGGCTGACGAGCTGGCCGAGCTGAAGAAGCAGCGCAAGCCCATCAACGAGATCAAGGACTGGGCCGGCCAGGCCGGCGCTCCGGAAAGCGTCTTCGCCCGCGCCGCGGGCCCGGCCAAGAAGGGATGGGAGGCCGCC
>NZ_PVZR01000014.1:0-197017 GCF_003024455.1 Ensifer sp. NM-2 | reverse complement strand
GTCGCCGTCGTTGCCTCGATCGAAACGTCCGTGTTCAGCGCCGCCGCGATGGTGTTGTGCATCCCGTTCGGATAGATGCTCCTGACCACCTCATTGGTCTGCTCATGGATATTCTCGCCCCATACGACTGTTTTGATAGGCACGGTCATTCTCCCTGCGTGTTCGCCCGTCACGGGCATGTCGTCTTACGATTGATCGGGTCGCCATGAATTGGCGACCCCGAAGCTTAAGGCCGTCTCAGTGTTCACCAGGGCTTGTCAGGCGGCCCCTCTCATGGGCGCACGGCCCAGGGCCAGCCCCGACGCATCAAAGCGGTGAATGTTGTCGCCGACCGGCGAGATCTGTACGATCTCTCCCGGTTGGTGAAGCGAGGTGCCACCTTCCCGGACGATGACCGGTTCGGCGGAGCCGATATCGAGATAGATGTAGCTGTCGGACCCCAGCATCTCGGAATGCACCACCGTCCCGGACCATTTGCCGTCACCCGCCCTGATTTCCAGATGCTCGGCCCGGATGCCAATCGTGTGGGCGTCGTAGGGAGCAGCAAGAGCGCCCGAGAGGAAGTTCATCTTCGGCGAGCCGATAAAGCCGGCGACGAACACAGAATTCGGGCTCTCGTAGAGTTCGAGCGGCGTGCCGATCTGTTCGACCACGCCATCCCGTAGCACGCAAATGCGATCTGCCAATGTCATCGCCTCGACCTGATCATGCGTGACATAGACCATCGTCGTCTTGTGCATACTGCGATGCAGCTTGGCGATCTCGATCCGGGTCGCGACCCGAAGTGCCGCATCGAGATTGGAGAGCGGCTCGTCGAACAGGAAGACCTTGGGGTCGCGTACGATCGCGCGGCCGATCGCGACGCGCTGCCGCTGGCCACCGGAGAGCTGCCGGGGCAGTCGCTGTAGATAGGGTGTGAGCTGCAGCATCTCTGCCGCCGCTTCCACCCTCTTTTTGCAACTCTCCTTGTCCTTGCCCGCAAGCTGCATGCCGAAAGACATGTTCTCGAAGACCGTCATATGCGGGTAAAGCGCGTAGGACTGGAACACCATCGCAATGCCGCGCTTCGACGGCGTCAACTGGTTGACCACCTGCCCGTCGAAGGAAAGCGTGCCGCCCGTGATTTCCTCGAGCCCGGCAATCAAGCGCAGCAGCGTGGACTTGCCGCAGCCGGACGGTCCGACGAAGACCATGAACTCGCCGGCCCGGATATCCATGCTGACGCCCTTGATCACCTCGAAGGCGCCGAAGGACTTGCGCACGTTGCGCAATTGAAGCTCTGCCATGTTTTTCTCCCCTATCCTTTGACGCCGCCGGCCGTGAGCCCGGAAATGATCCGCCGCTGAAAGATCAAAACGAGGATCACCAGCGGCACGGTGACGATGATCGATGCGGCCATTATGTTGCCCCACGGAATTTCGTACTGGCTGTTGCCCGAAAGAAGCGCGATCGCGACCGGCACGGTGCGCTGGCTGTCTGAGGACGTGAAGGTCAGCGCAAACAGGAACTCGTTCCAGGCGGCGATGAAGGCGAGCAGGCCCGTCGTCACCAGCGCCGGCCACATCAGCGGCAGGAACACCCGGGTGATGATCACCCAGGGTGTGGCGCCATCGACGATCGCCGCTTCCTCGATCTCGATCGGCAGATCCCGCATGAAGGTGGTGAGCACCCAGACCGTGAAGGGCAGCGTGAAGATCATGTAGGAAAAGATCAGCGCCAGCGGCGTGTTGAAAAGCCCGACCGAGCGGATGAGTTCGAACAGACCGGCAAGCACGGCGATCTGCGGAAACATCGACACCGACAGGATCGTCAGAAGCAAAAGCCCGCGTCCGCGAAACCGCACCCGTGCCAGCGCATAGGCAGCGGTGACTGCGAGCAGCAGCGACACCGCGACGACGACGGTTGCGACCAGCAGGGAGTTGGCGAGGTTGCGCAGGAAGCCACTGCTCGAGACGATCCCTGCGTAGTTCTCGAAGGAGATCTCAGTCGGCCAGTAATCGACCCGAAAGAGCGCGGTTCCGGATTTAAAGCTCGTCAGGACCGCGTAATAGAACGGGAAGACGGCCATGATGATAATGGCGGCGACGAGGGCATAGAACGCCGTGCGTCTGGTAAGAGTGGCGATCATCAGCGCTCTCCTTCGAGATTGACCCGGCCGAACCACATGTAGGCGACGGTGATCGCCGCAATGATCAGGAACAGCATCGTCGAGGCGGTGGCGCCATAGGCGAACTTGTCGAAGTCGAACAGGTTTTCGCGCGCCAGTACCGACATGGTCTTGGTCTGCGCATTGTTGGGCGTCAGCACATAGATGAGATCGAAGATGCGCAGCGCATCGAGCATGCGGAAGATCACGGCGACCATCAGAGCGGGCCGGATCAGGGGCAGCGTCAGCCGCCAGAAGACCTTGACGGGATGGACCCCGTCGATTTTGGCCGCCTCGTAGATATCCGACGGCACCATCTGCAACCCGGCGAGGATCAGCAGCGCCATGAACGGTGTCGTCTTCCAGACGTCGACGATCAAAACCGCGACCATCGCGGTCTCCGGATTGGCCGTCCAGGCGATCTTCTGGCTGATCAGACCAAGGCCGAGCAGCAGGTCGTTGAGAATACCGAACTGGTCGTTGAGCATCCACGCCCACATCTTGGCGGAAACGATCGTCGGAATGGCCCACGGGATCAGGATCGCCGCCCGCACCAGCCCGCGCCCCGGGAAATGGGCGTTCAGCACCAGCGCCACAACCAGTCCCAACACCGTCTCAATGGTGACGGATAGCGCCGAGAATTTCAGCGTGTTCCAGACGGCGTTCCACCAGGCGGGATCGGCAAGCAGGCCGTTATAGACCGTGCGCCCGCTCTTCAGCGTGATCCAGCTCAGATAGTTCTTGAAGCCGACGAACTCGGCGCCCTCAAGGTTGGTCAGCGACGCATTGGTGAAGCTGAAATAGATGGTGCGCAGCAGCGGCCAGCCCGCCACCAACGCCAACACCAGCAAGGTCGGCGCGAGAAAGACCCAGGCGGAACGAATGCGCTGAGCATTGAGGTCGGAGCCGATTCTGGCACCACTCTCGAGTGTTCCAGGAGGCTCTGCGAGGGAAAGGTCGGTCATGTCTATACTCACCCTTGCCATTCGGCGCACGGCCGAGCGGTTGGCCTGAGAGGAACGGCGCCGCCAAGGCAATTCCGGGGAAAGTGTGAAACTGTTCTCTGTCCGGAATTTCCTGTATTCCAGCGCGCCGGAGTGGCTCGGTGGAGCGAGGGAAGGCCCTGAAGCACTTCCCTCGCCCCCGGGAGGATTACCAGCTGTCGCCCTTCATCTCCGTGAGTTCGACTTCGAGCAGTTCCAGGTTTTCTGCCGCCGTGCCGTTGCCGGACAGCGTGTTGTGAACGGCATTCCAGAACTTGGCGGAAACCTCGTTGTATTTGACCTTGGTGACCGCCGACGGCCGCGGCACGGCACTTTCGAAGATCGGCTTCCAGGCCGGCATGAACGGCTGTGCCTTGGCAATCTCCGCATCGTCGTAAAGAGCAGCAACCGTCGGAAGGTTAGAGAGCTGGATGGCCCGCTGCTTCTGCACCTCAGGCGATGCGAGGAACTTGACGAGAGAAATCGCCGCTTCCTGATCGTCGGAATATTTGGAGACGGCAAGGTTCCAGCCACCGAGCGTCGAGGACGGTTGATCGCCATCAGTCGCCGTCGGCAGCGGCGTGACGGCGAACTTGGCCTTCACCGCGCTGTCGTCACCATTGCCAAGCGCATAGGCATAGGGCCAGTTGCGCATGAAGACGGCGTTGCCGGTCTGCCAGACACCGCGCGATTCTTCTTCCTGATAGGCAAGCGCGCCTTGCGGCGAAATCGTGCCGATCCATCCCTTGATGCGGTCGATGGCTGCCGCCGCCTTCTCGTTGTTGATCGAGATTGTGCCGTCCGGCTCGACGATCTGGCCGCCACCTGAAGATTTGACCCATTCGAGCGCATTGCAGGTCAATCCTTCATAGGCGTTGCCCTGGAAGACGTAGCCCCAGAGGTCTGGCTGGCCGGCGGCGCGTTCCTTCTCCTGGATTTCCTTGGCGGTCGCCGCCAGTTCGTCCCAGGTCTTCGGCGGCGCCTTGCCGTATTTTTCCAAGAGGTCTTTGCGATAGTAGAGCGCCGGCGCATCGGTAAAGGCCGGCAGGGCCACCAGGCGGCCGTTGACGGTCTGCGAGGCAATGATCGACGGGAAGTGCTGACCGACGACATCCTTGGTCGCTTCCGTCAAGTCGACGAACTGGTCGGCGAGCTGCGGCGCCCAGACGACGTCGGTCTGGTAGACGTCGACGTCCTTGTTTCCGGCGGCAAGCCACAGACGGTACTGGCTGAACTGCTCGCTGCTCGACGGCGGCATGGTGACCAGGCTCACCTTGTGCCCGGTTTGCTTCTCGAAGACGTCGAGTTGCTCGCGGATGAAATTGACGTTCTTCCCGGTCGTGTTGGCCGCCAGCGAAAGCTCGGCGGCTACGACGACATCGGCTGCGGCGATGGCCGTGCAAAAACTCAAGGCGCTGAGAATGGCTCTCATGTCGGTTGACTCCTCCTGGTTCCCCTATGCCGCTCGAAAACTCCTCAGTAATTCGAAAGCGGTTTGGTTGGAAAAAGCTGCCAGAAGCAGAAAAATCTGTCAACCCTTTCGAGAAACCCCCTGCAAATACATGGGTACTCAGAATTTTATTATTATGATTCAATATATTGCCGAGTGCATGATCGTTTATGATGGAGACAAGCGGCAAATATGGATTTACGCATGTTCGGTCAAAATTTAAAACGCTTTGGTTATTTGCTCGCGAGGAGATGCATGTGGGAACGCGCCGACAATTGGATTGTTACCGGCGGTGAAGGCGTATATTCCTGCAGGATAATGAGGGCTGAGGATACGAGTATCGCATGAAGCTAAGGGAGTTCGCGCAACAACTGGGCCTTTCGCCGACGACAGTCAGCCGTGCTCTGAGCGGCTATCCCGAGGTCAGCGAGAAAACGCGAACAAGGGTGGCCGAGGAAGCCGCCCGCCTCGGCTATCGTCCGAACATCAATGCTGTGCGGCTCGTCACCGGGCGCGCCGGCGCCATCGGCGTCGTCATGGGGCGGTCCGGTGAATTCCACTTCTCCGAGTTCATGAGTGGCATGGCGGAGAGATTGGGAACCCAGGACATCGACATCCTGGTCAGCCCAATGGACGAGAAAGCCACCAAGGGCGAGATCCAACTCTACAGCCGGCTGGCCGTAAGCGGCCGGGTGGACGCCGTGATTGTGCATTCGCCGGAACCGAATGATGAACGCATCACCTTGCTGCACAGGCTCGGCATGCCCTTCCTGGTCCATGGCCGTTCCGAAACCGACGTGCCCCATGCCTGGCTCGATATCGACAATGAGGGCGCCATTCACCGTGCAACATCACATCTGCTCGATCTCGGGCACCGACGCATCGCGATGATCAATGGGCGCGAGGGCCGAACGTTCTCGCTTCATCGCGACAAGGGATACAGAGATGCATTGCAACAGCGAGGCATCCCGTTTGACCCGCGTCTCGTCGCCCACGGCAACTTTACCGACGAGCTTGGCTTCCGCTTCGCACGTTCCTTCCTCGAGCAGACCCCCCGCCCGACGGCGTTCGTCGCCGGCTCAATGATGACGGCACTTGGAGTATACCGGGCAGCGCGCTCCATCGGGCTCGAAATCGGACGCGATATCTCCGTGATCGCCCATGACGACGTCTTTCCCTATCTGACACCCGAGACCATGGTCCCCTCGCTCTCCGCCACTCGTTCGTCCATGCGCGCCGCCGGCGCGCGCACCGCCGATCTCGTGCTGCAACTGCTCGCCGGCAGACCCGCATCCGAGATCCACGAACTCTGGCCGGTCGAGCTTATTCTTCGTGAATCGACCACGCCCCTCCGCCAAAGCTAACAAGGAACGCTGGCCATCGGCTGCTACAGGCCGGGCTTCGGCAGCTTCTTCGAAGGCTACATCTTGCAATCTTCGGCTATCCCTCCGCGGTTCGACCAGGCAAGAAGGCCGCCGCCCAAACAACGATTCGCAAACCTGGGACCAGGACCTCCAAGGCTCAGTCTCGTCCCTGCGCCAGACGGCAGTTATGCCTCCTTTCTTGCCGAGCTCCGAGCGCTCCGCAACAAACGATCACCGTAATACAGACTGTCCCACCGCCCCTTAAGCCACCTCAAGGTAACAATGCCGGCGCTGCCCTCATAGCCAAAAGCGGGTGGTCTTAGGGGTCGCTCGCATGCCGTCGTGCGCATAGAGACGACCGGGGGCTTCCGGGTGACGAAGGAAGTGGAGTTCCTTGCCGGCCGCGGCGTAGGAATGGGGCGAGAATTGTTCGAGGCACTCGGGGACCGGGTTGGCGGCCTTGACGCCGAACCAGTTCAGAGCGTCCTGCGGGGAATAAGCCTCCGCGACGAGGAGGGCACCGCTCGGCTGAAGGGCCACGGTCAGCGTGATACCCCTCACCTTCCTGAGCTCGAAATTGCGGTTGGGCAGATCCAGCGTCCATTCCGGCGCAAAGCCGATGCCAAGACTGGCCGTCCTGATTGTCAACAAATCAGTTATAAATAGTACTCAACATTGTCGACAATTACGTTGACAAATGCTGTCTGTGTGCGATGGTCCCGGTTAGCAGGCACGAGCTAGGGAGGAGCAGTGTTGATGCAAGGTCCTTGGAAGACCGTCGCGACAGCGTATCCGCTGGGCTTTTTGCGAGTGGCGCACACCCAACACGCTCCGCTGAGCCGATCGGCGTGCATCTTCTCACTCTATCCCCATTCCGCATCGAACGTTCCTCAACCACGTCGATGGTGTTTGCGCTGGCTATCGACTGGCAGCTTATCGACAACAAGATTTGGCGTTTCAAGCGACGCAAGGTGGCGAGTTTGGCAACGATACGGATTTCAACGCTGACAACTTGATTACCTTGCTGGCTAAGGAGCTCGACCGCCAAAGCGTCTGGCGATCGAAACGGGGGCGCTCAGTTCAAGCACGCGTTGCTCATGTTCCCGCTGTAGCGGCAGCCGGTGGCCTCGGGCGATGACCGTCAGGATTGAGCAGATCGTGTCCGCGCCGACAACAAGCCGCGCCACTGGCTGACCCGGCGATCCGACGTATCGGCTGCGAGCCGTCCGTGCCTTTTACGAAAAAGATTCCCGTCAAGGGGATAGGTGACCTCAACCAGGGAGAACTGCAGAATGCTCAAGAAACTGACCCTCGCGGCCGTCATGTCGGCTGCGCTTTCCGCGGCTGGTCACGCGGAAACGCTCAAATGGGGCGCCTCGCGCGACATCTATTCGCTCGACCCTTATTCTTATGGCGACAGCTACACGCTGTCTTTTCTCAATCACGTCTATGAGGGGCTTGTCCGCTTTGACGCCGAACTGAAGATCGAGCCGGCGCTGGCGATATCCTGGGAGACCGTATCGGATACGGTCTGGCGGTTCCATCTGCGCGAGGGCGTGAAGTTCCATGATGGCGCCGACTTCACCGCGGACGACGTGATTGCCTCTCTTACTCGGGTCAGCGATCCGGTGTCCCCGCTCCGCGGCAACCTTCCGGCCTACAAGTCGGCGAAGAAGGTCGACGACCACACTGTCGATATCGAACTGGTCGGACCCTCCCCGCTGCTGCTGAACGACCTGACGAATATCCACATTTTCGACGCTACCTGGCTCACCGACAACAACTCGCTGAAGCCAACGGATGTCGGCAAAAGGATCGAAGGCTACGCCACCTACCACGCCAACGGCACTGGTCCGTTTGAGCTCGAGAGCCGCGCGCCCGACAGCAAAACCGTTCTCGTCAAGAACGCCGAGTGGTGGGACGCGTCGCAGTCCAACATCGATCGCATCGAGTTCACACCGATCATCTCGGCAGCGACGCGAGTAGCCGCGCTGTTGTCGGGCGAGATCAACTTCACCGAGAATGCGCCTGCACAGGATATCCCGCGCCTTGTCGCGCAGCCGGACCTGAAGGTCATGGAGCGCACCGACCTGCGCACCATCATGGTCGGTTTCAACCGCAAACCGAACCTGGCCAACGGCGTCGACAACAAGTTCAACGACCTGCGTGTCCGCCAGGCTGTCGCCCATGCGCTGGACAAGGACCTCATTCAGAAGCGGGTCATGCGCGGCAAGTCGAGGATCGCGGGGACGATCATTGCGCCTGAGATTCCCGGGTATGCCGAAGCACTGGACATGGTGGTGCCGTTCGATCCCGAATTGTCAAAAAAGCTGCTCGCCGAAGCCGGCGCCAGCGATCTCCCCTTCACCCTCGTCTGCACGAACGAGGCCTATATCAACGAGGAGGAGCTTTGCCAGAGTATCGTCAACATGCTGAGCCGCGCCGGTTTCAAGCCGCAGCTCGACATAGGCCCGACGGCTGCACAGGCGCCCAAGCGCACGGGGGGTCTATCTGATGTCTACCTCATCGGCTGGGCGAACGAGCCGATGCTCGACAGCTACTCGATCCTGCTCCAGATGATCGAGACGAGGAGCGACAAGGCGGGCGTTTTCAACTGGGGTGGCTGGAGCTATCCAGATATTGATAGGCTGATCATCCAGGCATCGACCGAAATGGATCGAACGAAGCGGCTCGAATTGCAGACCAAGGCACTCCAGATGGTCAAGGACGAAATGATCATGTTGCCGTTGCACCAGCAGCCAATGGCCTGGGCGATGAGCAATGAGATCGACCGGGTCGCTCAGCTGGCGGACAACAAGCCGCGCCACTGGCTGACTCATTTCGCCGAGTAACCGCCGTGAGGAGCTGGAACGACAGGCGTTCCAGCTCCTGCCCAACTTGCGTTTTCAGCGCGTCCCAATCGCGATCGTGGCGTCGCCAGCCTATTTCGAGCGGCATCCGCTTCCACAAACCCCGTATGGATCGTACGGCGGCTTCTGCCTTGAGCCCACTTCAGAATGTAAAACGTTAGGCAGATGTACGCGACAGGATTAAATGGCAAGATGAACGGCATTTTCACCAAGCTCTGTGCTCCCGATCACACCGCCGAGATACTGCCCATTTCCGAGGGCCTTCACGTCTTTACGGACGGCTCGTATGAACCGACCTCTGCCAAAGGCGGATGGGCATTCGTCGTCTATCGCAATGGCGCGGAAATAGCATCCGAGTTTGGCGGCGCCCGACCTTCCGCCGACAACACAATGGAGTTGACCGCGCTCTTCAAGGCAGCGCTGTGGGTCAACGGCAATGCCTCAGGCGAACGCGCAATCGTCTGGTCCGATTCCGTTTACGCGGTAAATGGCTGCAACAGCTGGCGCCAGATCTGGAAGAACAACGGCTGGAAAAAGATTGTCCCGAATGCGAAGGCCAGAAGCCGGACAATAGCCAATGCCGAGCTTTGGATGGCGATCGATCTTCAGCTGTCTCGCAATCCCCAACTGGCTATCGCGTGGTGCAAGGGCCATTCCGGGCTCGTTGGCAACGAGCGTGCGGATACCCTTGCGGGACTTGCGCGCCAATCTGCCCGGTGCAGCGACCGTTGAAACCGTCAGTGTCTTTCGCCAATTCGGCGATGCCAATGACGGCATTGCCAGGACGGCCAGAGCGTTTCCGCGAAACGCTCTAACGCCATGTTTTACCCATTTCCGGACGGAAAACCGCTTCGCGCTTTTCCTGGAAATCCTCTAATGGCAGGCTTCCGGTGTGTGGGTCATCACAGCAGCCACGGCAGCAGTTGATCTCGTCGAGGACAGATGCACGAGCGTAATCCCCAGCTCGAGAAGAAGCTCGGCAGATTTGAGATCCTGCGTTCCGAGGTTGTCGGCATATCCGCGGATCGTGCATGCAACACACTTCGAGTTGGCGGCAAAACGGGCGTCGCCCAGGTCTTCGGCCTCTTCGGCGACAGCATCGAGCGCACCGGCGACCGTTTCGAGCATGCAGCACCGTTCGCGCATGCTCATGTCTTCAAGCGTTTTTGGGATCCCGACCATGTTATCTCCTTCGCGCCCGGCAGGATGAGCCGCGGCGCTGGTATCACGTTCGAATTCTGGTGTTGCACCTCATATGGAAATCGCAGCGGCTATAAGCAAATCATGCCGGCCATGCGGCTGCTGCATGGCACGCGCAGCAATTCAAAGTGCTACAGCGACCTTTGCGCGTCTAATAAGACGCGCGGCGCTGTGGGGCTGCAGCGGTGTGTGCCACCGCGCGTCAGGTTCCGCCAGGTTTCATCATCACGTGCGTGTGGTATGACGTCTCACGGCCCCAACGTTTTGGGGTCAATCATCAGATTGGGATGCGGTAGCCGGCGAAGCAGAGACATGTTTGAATTGAGTGCTCATTTTACGCTACGCGTGTTGGATCAGGCCGAAGACATCGGCAGCAGACCAGCCACGTCATCTTTGACCCTGGTTGAGTTTGAGTGAGCAACACCCTCTTGAAGTCCTGGTTGTTCGGCGTGGCGTTGTGGCTCGCTGCGGTCTCGGCATTTGCGCTCTATTCCGTCGAAGCGTCGCGGCAGCGGCTGACCGATGAACTGGCGGTGACAGGCCGGACCCTGCACCGCTTGATATCCCAGCGTGCCGCGCAGCACGACGCCCACATGACCAGCTTGATCGCATTGACCAGCGACACGGACCCCACACGATTGGACGCCACCCGGCAGGTGATGGAAAGTGTTGCGCGTTTCTATCCGCGCATCGCCTGGCTCGCGCTTGTTTCGCTCGATGACAAGGTCGGACTGCAAGGCGCCGCAACGGCACAAAGTGGCGGTGCACCTAAACTGTTGCTCGAAGTCCCCTCCGGCGGGGGCGAAGATCTTTCCCCGTTGCGCGACGCAATCACGCGACAACAGCGCGGCAAGGGAGGGGCCTATGTCGGCAGTAATGGCCGGTATCTGCTGGCCAAGCGGGCACAGGCGCCTTCGGACACCGCGCTGGTGATTTCCATCGACGCGCGCCATCTGCTGGAGCAGGAGGAACAACCGCGATGGGCGCACGTCAGGCTTACGCTCAACGAGCAGCTGTTGCTCGACCTGCCGGCCGAGGATGCCGTCAGTGGCAACACATCTTTCGTCGCGCCCGCCCATTTCGAATCGACGATCGACAGTGAGAGCCAAAGGATCTCGCTGTCACTCGACCGGCCGATGCCGACTGAGGCGCTCCTGCCTTTGAGACCGTTGATCGGCTTTGCGGCAATGGCCGGACTGGCGTCGTTCGCGCTAATGTTCGCATTGCGCCAGCGCGCCGCCGTCCAGAAATCCCAGAAGTCGACGCGAGAGGCCGAAGCCCGAGCGCTCTTGCAGGAGCGACAGGCGCTGCTTGCTCATGCTTCGCGTGTCAACGCCATGGGCGAACTGGCGTCAGGCATAGCGCATGAACTGACGCAGCCCTTGACGGCAATGCTCAGCCGCAGCCAGGCGGCGCTCAGATTGGCCGGCACGGACAAGCCCGATATCGGGCTGATCTCAGACGCGCTTGAAGTCAATGTCCGCGAGGCGAAGCGTGCGGGAGAGATGCTGCGGCGGATGCGCGACTACGCCTCCAACCGCACGCCCGAGCCCGTCACCAGCGCGATCAATGGTATCGTTGCCGAAATCGCGGCGCTTACCGGCTCCGATCTTCAGCGACGCGGCATCCAGTTTAGCCTCGACCTGACGAAGGATCCGCTTGCAGCCGACGTCGACCCGATTGAGCTGGAGCAGGTATTACACAATCTGATCCGCAACGCGGCCGACGCGCTGGAGGGCGCAGGGACCAAAGACGCGCAGGTCGAAATCGAGACACGAGCCATTGGCGACGAGGTAAAGATCATCGTGCGTGATAATGGACCGGGGATCGCCGCAAATGCTTTTCCGAAGCTGTTTCAACCGTTTTTTACGACCAAGCCCGATGGCATGGGCCTGGGGCTCTCGCTGTGTTCGACCCTGATCGAGCGCGTCGACGGCCGAATAGAAGCGGAAAATGCTGCAGGTGGCGGGGCGTGGTTTACGATTACGCTGCCACGTGCGCAGGAACAGGAGCCGCAGTGAGCAAATACCGGGTCTATCTGATCGACGACGATGAGGCGGTACGGACAGCGATCGCCTTTCTGCTCAGCACCTATGGCATCAATGTCGAAACATTTGGCGATCCCCAGACTTTCCTGACGCATATCGATGAGGAGAAGCCGGGATGCCTTATCGTCGATCTGCGCATGCCCTTGGTTTCGGGGCTGCAACTGCACGCGAAACTGGCCGCGCGCGGCATTGATTGGCCGACGATCATGATCACCGGCCATGGCGACGTCGCAGCCTGTCGACGGGCGTTCAAGGCCGGTATCCAGGATTTCCTGACCAAACCGGTGGACGGCGAGGTGTTGGTGGAGGCGCTGCAGCAGGCATTCGCCAGCTTCGATGCACGGCTCGAAAAGCGCGAGGCACGACTGCAGCTCGCACGGCTGACCGAACGCGAGCGCGAGGTTCTCGATATGGTCGCCTTGGGTTGGGCAAGCAAGGAGATTGCGGCAGCGCTCAACATATCGGCACGAACCATCGATGCGCACCGGGCGAAGATAGCCGAGAAGCTTGGCACCAGTTCGGTGGCCGAGTTCGTGCGGCTAACGCTCGCGGATAAGGGACCGGCATAGGTTGTCCTACCTATGCCAGGTGGTGCCATCGCGGATTCAGCAGGCGGGGCCGATTGGATAGTTCTGGTTTCGGAAAAGCGAAACGCTTCCTCCGGAAAAAGGACAGGAACCACGCCATGATCAAGACCCTTCTCGCAACGGCTTCCGCGCTCGTCATCGTCAGCGGCACCGCCCAGGCCGAACTGCTGACCGAAAAGAATATCCCGTCGAACCTCGCCGTCGAGATCGCCACGAATGCGGTCCAGGCCTGCGCCGCCGATAAGTACAACGTGACGGCAGCAGTGGTCGATCGCGCCGGCGTGCTGCGCGCGCTCGTGCGCGCCGACAACGCCGGACCGCATACGGTTGAGGCGGCTCGCGCCAAGGCGTTCACGTCCGCATCCTCGCGCACACCGACCTCGAAAATGGCAGAGAACGTCGCCAAGAACCCGGCCGCAGCCGAGCTGGTCAACATCGAAGGCTTTCTCGTGCTCGCCGGTGGTGTACCGATCAAGGCCGGTGACGTCACGATTGGCGCAATCGGCGTGGGTGGCGCTCCTGGTGGCAATCTCGATGAGGCCTGCGCAGCGGCCGCGATCGAAAAGGCTGCCGGCCAGCTGAAGTAATTCAGAAGCATGTCGCGCAAAAAAGCCCAGCAGTTTTGCGCGACATGGAAAGACAAGGCGCAGAGCGCAGCGACTGAATTTTTGACATCGCGACGCGCTTAGGCGACCGCAGGTGGGACCGGCCCTTCCGGTGCGATCGGCGGCCTTTGCTCACACTCCTATGCATGGTCTCGGCCAGGCTGGCATCGCTCGAACAGCGAAGCCGGCCTGGCCTGCCACTGTCTAGGCGCGGGTAGCGGTCGCCATCCAATGCAGGGATCATCCCCCTTGGGTCCCGGCCGATAAATGCGGTCGCCATCAATCGGCCAACAGGTGCCACGCTCCGGAAAAGCACACCCGACCAGACAAGCCTCGTCCTTCCGGTTTCACTAAGAAATTCGGCAAGCAAAGGCAGCGAGAAGAACGGCGGAACGCTTCCGCGATCACCGCTCCAGGCGACGGGCGCCAGCGGCCGTTAGCACAGAGACAGTCTTTGCGGCAGCAGCCTTGTCTCATAGAAACGGCAGAGCAAGCGTGCGCTGGTTTATCGATGCCCGGGCAACAGAACGGTGTTGCAACTCAGCAACATATCTCACATCAATATTTGCAATTCGAAATTGCGACTTGCGGAGAGAATACTCTCATGCGACGTTGCATTGTCAGCAACCCACACTATAGGAGGCGTGAGATGACATATACTCTCTTTAATATGCGCACTTCTGGTGGATTCGTTGCTGTGCTCGGGATGCATCTCGCATCCTGCGTCGACCCATCGGGTTCACGAAGCGCCTAAACGCTGACCTTCGACGGCTCGGCATTTCCCAACTGACCTAACGCTACCGGCCCACCGCGAGACCATTCGCGTCCAAGCCCAAATCAACTTTTAGAGGACCCGATCGCGTCGCAGCATCGGGATGAACACATGCGTGAAACATCATTTCCGGTTGTCGGCACCCTGCCGGCAGCCCTCGACGAACTGTGCCGTACATTTGGCATCTGGAGAACAACAGCCGGCCTCGTCAGGGCAGCCTGGCGGCATCACCGACTGGTCAACCAGACAACCGGCCTCTCCAACCGGATGCGCCGCGATATCGGGCTTCCCGAAGTCGACGAACCGCCCGACGACCCCTGGATCGCTGCGTGGGGATCACCTCGGTGGGCCCCCTCGGTTCTGATCAACTGAGGTGGAAGGCAACCGCCAAGCCCGACGGGCAAGACGGTTGTCGCCATAGCGCAACACGGGCACGATGCAAGTCGTGCCCGTGACCTGCCGCGCGGACGCGACGTAAACATCATAGCCGAGCCATCAGGCTCACGCTGGAACCGGCCCATCGACGGGTGGCGCCATCAGCCCCACGTCAGTGGATCGAGACGCAGGTAGAAATCGAGACGCGCACGATCGGGTGCTACAATTCCCAATGTATCAAACAGGATGGCAAAAGCCCGCTGCTCCTGATCCGGACTCGTCCAGCTTTCACGGGCGTTGGCTGTCATCAGCGCCAGATCGGCGTAGCGGTCCGCCGTTCCGAGACGACCGAGATCGATCATGCCGCTGCAGCGAAGGGTTCGAGGGTCAATCATGAAGTTCGGCATGCACGGATCACCGTGACAGACGACCCTGTCACCCGTTTCCTGCTCGAGGCGAACCGCAAGTTCGCGCTCCACGCGCGCCAAAAGGTCGTGGGCGGGTGTCTCCTGATCATCGACCGCAAGAAAATCGGCGTTCACGGCATCCCGGGCCACCACGTCCGCGGCGCGCGCGAACATGGGCGCCAGACCGCGGTCGAATGGGCATTGGCCGACATCGAGCGCGTGGAGAGAGCCGAGTTGCCAGGCCATGGACGGCCAGGCCTCGAGTAGGTCGGCAGCCGAAAGATCCACTGCCGGGATGCCTTCGATTGCAGAAATGATCAGGCAGGCACCTTCGTCGGCAATGTGCCAATCAGTCACTTCAGGCGTCAGGATGCCTTTGCCCTGCAGCCACAGGAGCCGATCGCGCTCTCCGGAAAGCTCGGCCGACCGGGCCGCCGTCGCGACCTTGGCATAGGCTCGTCCGTCGCTGCGCTGATAGACGAAATCTCCGGACTCTCCCGTGACGACCGGCACCCATTCGAAGGGCGAACGCCCGAAGAATTCATGTGACAAACTCAATGCGAAGACTCCCGCGACCTCAAAAGTGCTTGTGTTAGCTGGGTACCGCCAGCAAAGATTGCAACATCGTAGATCCGACAAATTAGACGCCGTCTGCTGCCTCATGCCCGGCCGCGCCGATCACCGATGGTGGCTTTCCACAGAACGCTGGCCGATGCTCGATCAAACTGACGCCGGCAACGCCGCGCACTTCCAGCACAGGACAGAGGGTAAAATGAACCAGACGCTCGCACTCATCGCTATTGTTGTTCGAGACTATGACGAAGCGATCGATTTCTATGTGAACAAGCTGAAGTTCGCCTTGGTCGAGGACAGCTATCAACCGGAACAGGACAAGCGCTGGGTCGTCGTCAAACCGGTCGGCGACGGCAGCACCTCCTTGCTACTCGCCCGCGCTTCCAGTCCCCACCAGGAAAACTATATCGGCGACCAGGCGGGTGGCCGCGTCTTTCTCTTCCTGCGGACCGATGACTTTGTGCGCGACTACGCCGATCTGGTGGCACGCGGCGTCGAATTCGTCAGGGAACCCAAGGATGCACCCTACGGGACCGTCGCGGTCTTCAAGGATCTCTACGGCAACCTTTGGGATCTTGTGCAGTTTACGGATGGCAGGCCCTGAGGCCCTCGAGCACGAAGGGTTCCAACGCCACGGACTTCCGCAAGGATTGCCACTGTACCTAACGTCGACGACGTCAGAACCGGGCTTGACTACCCATAGCTCGGCGGTTATTGATCCAATCCATAGCCAACGAGTTATTGAATTGTGACGCCACAGCCGCACGAGATCCTGTTCAAAACCCTTGCCGATCCGACGCGACGGGCGCTCTTTGAGCGGCTGTGCCGCGACGGCGACCAGACGGTCGGGGCACTTACGGCGCACGCCGGGATATCGCAGCCGGCCGTTTCCAAACATCTCGGGATCCTGAAGCGCGCCGGCCTGGTGCAAGATCGGCACGAAGGCCGCCTGACCCACTATAGCGCGCAGCACGGCGCGCTTGACCCGTTGATCGGCTGGGCAAACCAGATGGCCGGGTTCTGGCACAACCGCTTCGACGACCTCGAAGACTTGCTCAAAAGGATGGACCAATGACCGAAACATCAACCGAAACGCTCACCGTCATCGTCGAACGGGAGGTACCCTATCCGGCGGAGAAGATCTGGCGCGCGCTCACCCAGCCTCACCTGATCGAGGAGTGGCTGATGAAGAACAATTTCAAGCCAGACCGTGGGCACCGCTTCAATCTGACTGCCGACTGGGGCGCCGTCGACTGTCAGGTGCAGGCGGTCGAACCCAACAAATCGCTATCCTATAGCTGGGACACCAAGGATCTGAAGAGCCTCGTGACCTGGACGCTCACCCCGACGGGCGCCGGTACCCGGCTGCGCATGGAGCAGTCCGGTTTCCGGCCAGATCAGCAGCCGTACTATCAGGGTGCAACGGCCGGATGGCCGAGATTCCTTTCGGCGCTCGAGGCGGTCCTGGGCCGGATGGACTGAAGACCAACCCTATTCTTTGAGTTCGCGCCACGCGGATCGCCCGATCCGTTGCGGCTGGTATTGTGAGGAGGTGCCAATGAACTGGAACAACTGGATTCGTCAAATTCACCGCTGGACGTCGCTTGTCTTCGCAGTGGTGGTCGCCGCCATCTTCATCGCCTTGGGCGTAGGCAAGCAGCCCGCCGAATGGGTCTATTTCCTACCCCTGTTCCCACTCGCCATTCTCGTGCCCACCGGTCTCTACATGTTCGTGCTGCCTTACCTTAGCGGGCGACGCACCGCCGGATAGGAGAAAGCGCGATGGCCAGCAAGACATCCAAGAAGCCGGCGGCGGCAAAGGCAGACAAACCACGCGCCGCGGCACCGGCTCAGGCCGGCGACGTGCCCCTGCTGTCCGGTGGCAACCCGCAGATCGCCAAGGGCTATGGCGACGCCCCCGTCCAGGCCTATATCACCGCGATGCCGGGCTGGAAGAGCGATGTCGGCCGGCGCCTCGACGCGCTGATCGAACGCACAGTCCCCGGCGTCTACAAGGCCGTCAAATGGAACTCTCCGCTCTATGGCATTGAGGGTGAGGGCTGGTTCCTCGGCATCCATGTCTTCACGAAGTACGTCAAGGTGGCGTTCTTCCGCGGCTCGTCTCTCAATCCGATGCCGCCCGGCCAGTCGAAGCACAAGGAGGTTCGCTACCTCGACATTCGCGAAGACGACCAACTCGATGAAGAGCAGTTCACCGACTGGGTAGGGCAAGCCAGCCAACTGCCCGGCGAACGCATGTGACGGCCATGAGGCTGCGTGGCCCGACTCCGCCGATCTTCGGCAGTTCACCGCGCGCGTTAAAGGTTCATTAAGCATAGCTTGAATCGGGCCGCCCGATGCACTTGGGGACGCGCACAGCTTCACCTAAGTACACGCTCCTCACCCGATGCTGGGTGATTGAATGGAGTGACATGATGTCAATGGAAAATGAGGCAGCCGCCCAGGCGCTGGCGCTCGACCGTTCGGTCAGCGATGCCGAAATCAGTATCGCCATCTCCCACGCACAGAACGCGATCGAGGCCGCGGGCGAGACCCAGTCTCCGGGGCTTCGCCGCGCGATGCAGGTCAAGGATGCACTCGAAGGCGCTCTGCGTATCCGCGGTCGGACCACCGGCCGGCCGGTGAACGGATGAATTCCGTAGGTCCCATCCACGGCGGTCCGTTCAAGATCACCGCGCGCGCCCGATAGATTCCGCACCGTCAAACAGGATTCACGATGCAGCTGATGTCCATGCCGGTTGTCGCCGGCATATCCCTGGGCGTTGCGATCATCACGATCTTCTCCCGAAAGCACCGTGGCAAGGCCGCCGGCGAAAGGGCGCTTGTCTCCCTCGGAAGCTTTCTCGCGACCCTTCTTGTGCTGTTCATTCTCAATTTCGCGATCTTCTGCGTCCAGCAATCCTAGTGCACGTCCGGTCGACCCTGTTGAGCGATGCCGCCGTAGCATGTCGCGCAAAAAGTGTGCGGCGACACCGGCGCCGCAAACAGCCTCGATAGCGCCCCGTCAACGTCGCGCGCCAAGACCACTTGCCCCGTTGACACGGATGGTCTGTAGCTCCGCGCTTTACGGTCTCCTTATTCCCACCTCCCCTCTTCCCAAGCGATTTTCTATACACGCTCGCGCTAAGTGTTGCCGCGCCCCGACGCGTGATCAGCCAGTGCGCCAATGAAATGACAACCGAGGCGGCGCTCGAACGCCGCTGCCATGCTTGCGCGGCTTTCGGGTGGCTTGAGACGCCGGCCCCCTTTCCTTTGCGGCGTCACGGCCAGCAGCGATGCCTCAAGGAGCAAACGACAGATCCTATGACGAGTATCAGACGATGAAGATGAGAAACGCATTCAGGCTTGCGCCAAAACAGAGCCGGAGATTGCCCACCGAGTATTTCATTCTGGCGAATGTGCGTTTCGAAGGGCAGGTCGTCGGATACCTCGCCGGACGGCCAATCCGCGAAATAGCGACCGACGGCGGCGGGCTTCGATACCAGTTCGTCGGCGTCGCCGCGCGCAACGCTGCCGGAGGTCCGGACGTACAGTCGCTGCGCAAGGGCGAATGGATCGTTCAACCGGGGCTGGTCTATGCCAGTATCGGCGACGACGTCGTCGCTTCTGCAGACCGCGCCGCCTGACACCGGTCGAAGTGTCGGGGAAGCTATCGAATAGGACCGCAATGTCTATGTAATCTTGGCAGATTAGCTCCGGGGTAGACAATTCGAACCCGGGATCGAACATGCCCTTTTGCAAAGCGCGCGGCACCTTCGCCGCCATCGCTATCACCGCAGCCCTCATTCTGACCGGCTGCGCCTCCACCGTGATGAAGAACTATATCGGCCAGCCGGTGGAATCGGTCGTCATCGACTACGGACCGCCGACCGCCGTTCTTGACCTCGGATGGGATCAGCGCGCCTACCAATGGCGCAAGATCTCCACCAACGTCGTTTCCGGCTCGACGAGCGGTGAGATTCGCGACACGCGGCGCGGCCAGCGCTATGAAGAGACCGTAACGCCGGGCTATGTCGAGGAGCAGGAGTGCTTCTATACATTCTACGCCCGACAGCAGGGCGGCCGCTGGTATGTGACGAACTTCCGTCAACCGAAGCTCGAATGCGAGTGAGCGCTTCAACTCGCCCCCGATTTGAGAAATGATGCATTCGACACCGCGGCTCCGGCGCTTTCGGAACCGCATTCAGGAGAGATCGGCATGCGCATCCTGCTGCTAGAGGACGAGCCCGAAATGGCGTCGGCCCTGAAGGCCGCGCTCGAGCGTCGGCAGGTGATCGTCGATCATGTTTCGACGCTCGCCGACGCAGAGGCCGTGGTCGAGCTCTGGTCCTATGACGTGATCGTGCTCGACCGTCGCCTTCCCGACGGCGAAGGCCTCAGCCTTATTCCGAAGCTGCGCGCGCTGCGCGTCGAAGCACCCATCATGATGTTGACGGCGCTCGGCGCCATCAACGACCGCGTCGCCGGTCTCGATGGCGGTGCCGACGACTATCTCGCCAAACCGTTTGCGGTCGAGGAACTGATGGCGCGCCTTCGTGCACTTGGTCGCCGTCCCGTCACGCTCAAGTCCAACCAGATCATGGTTGGCCGCCTGACCTATGATTTCCGCCATCGCGAAGCGGTCGTCGACGACAAGCCGCTCGACCTTCTGCGGCGGGAAAGGCTGGCGTTGGAGGCGCTGATGCGCCGCCCGGGCCGCACGGTCCTGCGCGCAACGCTGGAAGATTCCGTCTATGCCATGGAAGACGAGATCGATTCCAACGCGCTCGATTCCCACCTTTCGCGGCTGAGACGAAAGCTCGAAGAGGTCGCGGCCGGCGTCGAGATCAGGGCAATCCGCAACCTCGGCTATCTCCTGCGCGCAACGGCATGAGAAAACCTCGCTCGCTTCAATGGGTCCTGGTGCGCCGCCTGATCCTGCTGCAGGCGGCAACGTTCGTCGCCTTCATCGCCCTGCTGGCTGCGATCCTGACGATCGCCCAGCCTCGGCTGATCATCGACAACGAGGCGGCCATCAAGCACCTGTCCGAGGCGGTGGCGCACGACAAGAGCGGCGGCCTCATTGTGCGCGACACCGAGGAGCTTCGTGCGTTCCGGGAAGACTTCCCCAATCTCTGGTTCATCATCCGCGATGCCGACGGGCATGTGGTCGAGCAAGGCAGCATTCCGGCCGCCTATGAAGCGGCTGGTGGAGAGCTGTTGAAGAATATCGGCCGCGCGACGCTGCGGTTCGATCAGGGCGACCTTCGACCGGAAGCCGCCCTTGCCAATGTCGACACCGATGTCGGCCGAGTGCAGATCCTTGCCTCCTCGATCTCGTCGCGCGACGAGAACGATGGGCTCGAAGTCGAGATCAACGTGAACGCCGAGATGGCAAAGGATGCCAATGGCAATCCGGACTGGCTTCGCGTGCTGCCGGTCCTGGCGCTGCTTATCCTTTGCCTGCTGCTGCCGATCATCCTGGTGATGGGCGTCGCCACGTTGGTCACCACGCCGGCCGTTGTGCGCCGCTCGCTTGCCGGTCTCGTTGCGACAGCCGATCAGGCCGGGCGGATCGATATCGACAATCGCGCGGTGCAGCTCGAAACCGCCCAGGTGCCGACGGAAATCGCGCCGATGGTGCATGCCTTCAACAACGCGCTTTCTCGTCTGGACGAGGGTTACGACCAACGCAATCGGTTCCTGACAGACGCGGCCCATGAATTGCGCACGCCGATCGCCATCCTTCGCACCCGCGCCGAATTGCTGCAGGAAGATCCGCAGAGTGCGCGGCTAAGGAAAGATATCGAGCGGCTGTCGCATCTGGCCCAACAGCTTCTGGAACGCCAGGTGCTTGAGCACGGCAGCGGCACCCGCGAGGTCGTCGACCTTGTGGCGCTCGCCAAAACGTTGGCCGCCGACTTCGCGCCGCTCGCCTTCGAGGCCGGCTACGAACTGGCCTTCGAGACGAATGCGACGCGGCCAGTGCCGGTCAGCATTCATGTTCAGCAAATCGAGCAGGCGGTCGCCAATCTCCTGCGCAACGCCGTCGAGCATGGCGCCAATCGCGGAACGATCACCGTACTGGTCGACGCCCGCGGCGGGATCGAGATCCATGACGAGGGTCCCGGTATTCCTGAGGACGAGCGAGACCGTGTCTTCGAACCCTTCTACCGCCTGCGCCCGCGTTCGAGCGGCGCTGGCCTCGGGCTCAATCTGGCCCGCGAAATCGCCCGGCTGCATGGCGGTCGTATCGATATCCTCTACGGTTCGTGGTCCGGCGCGCGGATCAGGCTGCAATTGCCGGTGGTCGACGGGCATCACCTCGCGGCGCTTTCGACCACCTCCGCCTGAACAGCACCGGGCGGCAGTCGGTCGGTCGAACAAGGCGTCAACGGCTTTGCAACTTTTCAGATCACTTTTCGCCTTAGCCCTTATCAACGGTCGGCCGATGGTCCACATATGTCTCGGCGTTTCGAGGTCAGCGTTCTCCGGAGCTTCCGCTTCGAGAGCAGCAAGGCCGTCAGAACAGAGTGGAGAATTGCGATGCAGACTTCATCCGAGGCAATGGCCGGACCGCTGCACGACAGCGGCGCCCGTCCCATCGACAGCAAGGGAATTCTCGACTGGCTGATCATGGAGACCCGTGACCAGCGCTTCATCGACAATATTTTCGTGGATCTGTGCGAACGACTGGTCCGGGCCGGCGTTCCGCTCGCGCGGGCCACCCTGCATTTCCGGATCCATCACCCGCAGTGGCTCGGCGCCCGCATCCTTTGGCGCAAGGGCCTGACGGAGGCGGATATCCGCATGTTCGATTATGGTGTCGAAGACACGACGCAGTATCTCAACAGCCCGCTCTATGCCGTCAACAACGGCGCCAGCCAGGTTCGCAAGAACCTCGAGGCGGCAACCGACGATGAGGTGCCGAACTCGCTCTATGAAGAACTCCGTGCCGACGGCTTCACCGACTACGTCGCCTTGCCGCTGGAACACACGCTCGGCAAGCGCCACGTGGTGACCTTCGCCAGTGATCGCAAGGGCGGCTTCGAGACGGTTCATCTCGAGGTTCTCACCAGTCTGTTGCCGGTTCTGGCCCTTGTCAGCGAAATCCGGCTGAAGAACCGGATGGCGCGAACGCTGCTCGAAACCTATGTCGGGCCGCATGCAAGCGAGCAGATCCTTGCCGGTGCGACGACACGGGGGAGCGGCGTGACCGTCAGCGCCGCGATCCTGATCTGCGACCTTCGCGACTTCACCAAACTATCCGACCTCTGGCCGCGCGACGATGTGATCGAGTTGCTCAACGGTTACTTCGATGCCATGTCCGAGCCGATCGAGCGGCATGGTGGCGAGATCCTCAAATTCATGGGCGATGGCCTGCTGGCGATCTTCCCGCTCAGCAATCCGCGGGCCTGCGAAAACCTGCTGCAGGCAATCGGTGAGGCGGAGGTCGCGATCGCCACCCTGAACCAGGAAAATCTGGCAAGGGGGCGCGAGGCCCTCGGCTACGGCATCGGGGTCAACGTCGGCGATGTGATGTACGGCAACATCGGCTCTCGCCGGCGGCTCGACTTCACAGTGATCGGACCGGCCGTCAATATCGCTTCGCGCCTAGAGAACCTGACAAAGCAGGCGAAGCGCCCGGTGCTGCTGTCACGCGCCTTCGTCGAATTGGCGGGACGCACGCGCGACATGGAGCATTTGGGCGCCTTTCCCGTGAAGGGCCTCGACGATCCGATTGACGTCTTCGCATTTTCGTCCGGCACCGCTCAGGCGGCGGAATGATCGGTGCAGAGTCTTGGTTTTTGCTAATCGGGCGGGCGCGACCGTTTAAGGCAACCGCTCGCCGACCCAACGCGCCACGGTCTGCGCCATCGTTTTCAGATGATCTGCAGCGGAATAGCCGGAGATCGTCTTGCGTGGTTTGAGATCGTGGTCGCCATCTTCGAGCCAAAGGATTTCTATTGCACCGGACAGGGGGTATCCGGGGACCTCCTCGCGCGTGCCGAATTCGTCGCGCGTGCCCTGGCAGATCAGCGTCGGCGTCTTCAACTCCCCGAGGTGTTTGGTGCGCAGCTGATCGGGCTTTGCTGGAGGATGGAACGGATAGCCGAGGCAAAGCAGGCCGATGATTTTGCCTTCGGCATAGAGCTCGTCAGCAATCATGCTGGCGACACGCCCACCCATCGATTTGCCGCCGATTAGCAACGGGCCGACCGCACCAAGAGACGCCACGGCGGCCCTGAACTCCGGATTGAGCGTTTCGGCGCGCGGTGGCGGTTTGCGGCCGCCTGATCGACGCCCCGCCATGTAGTCGAATTCGAACCGGGCCACACGAAAGCCTTCGGCAGCCAGCGCTTTGGCCGATGCGGTCATCGAAGCCGAATCCATCGGCGCGCCGGCACCATGCGCCAGCAAGATGGTCACCGGCGCATTCTCTGGCCCATCAAACAACATCGTCTTTTCCATCTCGACACCATCCGGCGTATCCGCCAATGAAATGCTGACTTTTATGCTGCGCCAGCGTCTTTTGGTCGACGTGGCTCGTGGGTCAACGTGTTTTCTACTGCATGTTTCCTTAAATCGTATCCGATTTAAGGAAACATGCAGCAATTCAAAGTGCTACAGCAACCTTTGCGCGTCTAAATAAGACGCGCGGCGCTGTAGCATGTCGAGCGCCGTGAGCCAGGGGTGCAGCGTACCATAAGCAGTCACGATCGATTGCCGCAACCAGTCGCGCTGCAACGCACTCAATAGCGGTAGGCAGGCCCCGAAATCGAACTCGTCTTTTTGTCGGGGCGTTTTTGCCTTGTAGAACAACTGGACCTCAACAGCGAGGAACGGTGGATCCCCGCCAGCCGCCATCGCGCTGATCGGCCGGGTCACCAGAGGATTTCGGCGCGAACGCCAGCTTTCCCCATTACTGTGGTCGAACATCAGTTGAAAGCGCCATGGCCCTTGCCGCTCGCCACGGCACCAGACATCGTTTACCGTTTTCGGCAGGCTTTCCGTTTCGCTCCACCGGCGCAAATGCCCCGGCGGATCCGCAGCCCAGCAATCCCATTGCCGAAGAAAGGAACGAACGTGCGCGCTGTCTCTCTGCAGCACGAGGATATCGATGTCGCCGTGACTGCGAAAAGGGCGACCGACGAAATGCTCGATCGCATACCCACCAGCGATCCACCAGGGAAAGGGTGCGGGCGCGAAGAGTACCGCGATGTCTTCGGGCAACAGCGGCTCCCACGGTTTTTCATGTTCCTTCATCCGCAGATCATTCCCGTCTTGCTATTCTGGCCGCTGTGACACTGAACGGAACTTTCTTCGTGACTTGCCTGTTAAAGAACAGTTGAAAGCCGTTCAGGTGCTCAGATGTCCGGCAAGATCGATGCCTTTTCCCGATTTGCCAATGCCGTTTCGAAACAGTCCGGCAAGCCAGGCACATTCGCATTCGCAGTCGGTGCCGTTCTCCTGTGGGCGGCCACAGGTCCGATCTTCGATTTTTCCGAGACCTGGCAATTGGTGGTGAACACGGCGACGACGATCATTACATTCCTGATGGTCTTCGTCCTTCAGAACTCTCAGAACCGCGACAGCGCCGCCCTTCAGGCCAAACTCGACGAACTGATCCTGACCAGCTCGGCCGAAAACGAATATATCGGGATCGAGAGACTTGAGGAACATGAGCTGGAACGACTGACGGAACTCCTGAAGCAGCATGCGCGAGATGCGCACGATCACGCGCTTCACCAGAAAATTTCAAATGCCGTCGGCAAGAAACGCAAACGGCGAGCCGACCCAGCGGCGTGAGACAGCGCGTCGTGTCGCGGCAACCGTGCGGCGCTCGATCTAACCGAGCGGGCTCGGCGCAAATTGCGCCACCAATTCATGTCGATCACCCGGATAAGTCAATCGCACATGGGTGACCGGGGCGCGACCGCTCCAGGTGCGCCGCTCGATGACGAGACAAGCGGCGCCTGTCGAAATGTCGAGCGCCTGCGCCGCGTTGCGTCCTGCCGCCACGGCCCGGATGCGATGTTCGGCCGTACTCCACGGCACCTTTCCGAGCAGCCAGGAACCGGGCGCTGACGTCTCGAAAAGCTCTGTCTCGGCTTCGGGAACAGCCGCCAGGCTGATAAGCCGCTCCTCGAAACAGAAGGGGCGACCGCCGGCGAAATGCCGGCAACTCACTTCGAGCAGTCTTGCAGACGGCGGCAGGTCGAGCCGACCGGCATCGCTGCCCTCGGCCTTGCGGATGCTGCGTTCATCCAGGTGAAAACTGTAATCCAGTCCAAGGGACTGAACCTCCAGCTTGACATCGTGGATTTCCATCACCGCCGACTGCACATGCGGGAAAGTGACGTAGCTCCCCGACTTGCGCCGCCGCTCGATCAGTCCGCGTTTGACCAGTTCGGTCAGCGCCTTGTTCACGGTCATGCGCGAACAGCCATATTGCTCGGTCAATTCATGCTCGAACGGGATGCGATGTCCAGGTGGCCACGCGCCGGAAAGAATGTAACCTTCCACATCCCCGAGGATTCTCTGGTGCAACGAAAGCGACTGGGGCTGGTTGCCCACTTCGTCGGCTGGCTGATCGCTCGGAATGTCGGCACCCTCAAATGGTTTGCTGTTGCCGGCAAGCTTAAACATTTCCCGGCGCCGCGACAGCCCTCCCCTCGCCCTTTCCCGCTTTTTCGCCAAAGCTTCCTCGGCCCTCGGGTTACGCGACGGGTGGCTGCAGCTTATGTAAGCGGCGCACGCACTTCCAACCGCGGACGCAAATCCTCGCGACACAGCTAACGGCAGCACCAATGACGCTTGCCGAGATCAGCCTCACTTCGGCGGCGTCCACCCCAAGCTGGGCGATAACTGCCCCGCGGCTCGCCCATTCCGGCGCCGGCCTCCACCATACTAACTTATTGTAATTTATGGCTTTATTTTCGTGTTCGGCATTGTTCGAAGCCGAGCGTTCAGCCGTTGCCGCCGAGTTGGCTCGATATCGCTTCTTGGACAAGAAGAGCGCGGGCGGTTGACAGCTGTCAACGTTGACGGCCAATCATTTTGGGCGCGTCATAAGCTCCCTGTTTCGCAACGAGGAGACGCAATCAAAAGAAGGTCCAGCGGCAAAGCGGCGTTCGGGCCGGACCCTGTGCGACGGCTGCATTGGCCACCGCACATTTTGGGCAACCAGGGTCGTATCAATAAAACAGATGCCAGGGCGTCAGGAAGGCGCGGGCCCATTCCTGATCGCGCTCGCGCTCACGATCGTCAGCCGGTTCGTGTGGCGTCAATTCAATGCGCGGCTTTACCGACTGCACGACGGCCTTCGGCGCTGGCGGCTCGAGGTAACCAAGTGTCATCCCGCCGAGATAGAACATGCTGCATCCCTTCCAGTCCACCTGACATCATCGTCATCGCACCACGATCTTGCCACAATTCAACTCGCTGTCAATAGTCGACTAAATCCATATTTTAATAGCCACAGTTTGCGATGGAGCATCAAGGCAGCGTTCTTCTCCCCCTCGGCTGCAAAACAGGTGCGCGCGCCGTTCACGGGGAGCTGTAGTTGCTGGTTGGAATCGGGCCGACATGTTAACAACCTGGTCGGCCGTCGCACGAGTTGTCCGCGGACAACTGGCGCCATTGCGCGCCCTCCGTTGCTTGAACCGGCAACACGGCCATTCGGCTATCCATTTGTACATTCAGGCCGAATCGGATCATAGTGCATCTGCGCATATTGCCTCGATATGACAATATTTGCGCAGTTTTTGGAGAACTCGATGTTGCAGCAGAAAATCCACGGCCTCGATGTACAGGAGCATTTGCCAACGCTCCTGGCTGCCGATGCCATGGAACTTGCGCACCAACTCCAGCAGCATCAGAAGAAAATCTTCCCGCCGCAAGCGCAAAAGACGTTGCGACTTTTCAGTCCGGCCGAGGCGGCCGCCTTTATCGGGATCGCCGAAGGCTACCTGCGCCAGATCGCCTCGGAGGGCCATGGGCCCGAGCCGTTGCCGAATGGACGCCGCATGTATGCGATCTCGGATATCGAGCGCATTCGACGTGTTCTCGACGAAGGTGGCAAGTCGGGAAAATACATTCCGCATCGCCGCGGCGACGAGCGGCTGCAGGTCATCTCGGTCATGAACTTCAAGGGCGGATCGGCGAAGACGACGACCTCGGCGCATCTTGCGCAATACCTCGCACTTCGCGGTTACCGCACGCTGGCGATCGATCTTGATCCGCAGGCTTCACTTTCGGCCCTGTTCGGTCACCAGCCGGAACTGGACGTTGGCGAGGCGGAAACGATCTATGGCGCCATTCGCTATGAGAACCCTCGCCCGATCGCAGAGATTGTCCGTTCCACCCATTTGCCCAATCTGCATTTGATCCCCGGCAACCTCGAACTGATGGAATTCGAGCACGAAACGCCGAAGGCCATGACCAGCGGTTCGGCGGAAACCATGTTCTTTGCGCGTATCGGCGACGTGCTGGCCGATATCGAGAGCTTTTACGACATCGTCATCATCGATTGCCCGCCGCAGCTTGGCTTTCTCACCATGTCGGCGCTGTGCGCGGCGACATCGGTGCTGATCACCGTGCACCCGCAGATGCTCGATGTCATGTCCATGTCCCAGTTTCTCTCGATGACCAGCGAATTGATGCGCGTCGTCGAGAACGCCGGCGGCCGGACCAGCTATGACTGGATGCGCTACCTCGTCACCCGGTTTGAACCCAATGACGGTCCGCAAAGCCAGATGACCGGTTTCATGCGCTCCATCTTCGGCAATCGCATGCTGCACAACGCCATGGTCAAATCGACGGCCGTTTCCGACGCCGGCGTGACCAAGCAAACGCTATATGAGGTGGAACGCTCGCAGTTTGTCCGCGGCACCTATGACCGCGCGATGGATTCCCTGACGCTCGTCAATGGCGAGATCGAGGACCTCCTGCGCAAGGTGTGGGGAAGGAAGTAACCCATGGCCCGCAAGAACCTGATCGGTGTTTCAGACAGTCATGCTGCAGATGGCGAGGATAATCGTCCGCTGGCCGGACGGCCGATCATCGGCCTCGATCCCGGCCAGCGACCACACGGCCCGATCGGCGGCATCACCCGGTCTCTGTCGAACATCACGCAGAAGGTGGAGCGAGCTCAAGAACTTGAACGCCAGCTTGCAGAAGGCCTGGCGGTGATAGAGCTCGACCCGGATCTGGTTGACGTTTCCTTCGTCGTCGATCGCCTCGGCGTCGCGGCCGATGTCGAACGCTCGCTGCTCGAACAGATCCGGGATCACGGACAACAGGTGCCGATCCTCGTGCGCCCGCATCCCAACGAGGACGGGCGTTATCAGGTCGCTTACGGCCATCGTCGTCTTGCCGCCACGCGTGAGCTTGGCAGCAAGGTCAGAGCTGTCGTCCGCGACCTCAGCGACGAACAGCTGGTGATTTCGCAAGGGCAGGAAAACAACGCTCGGACGGACTTGTCCTTCATCGAGCGGTCGCTGTTCGCCACCCGTCTCGAAGACCGCGAATTCTCGCGTGACGTCATCATGTCATCGCTTGGCGTCGACAAGGCGGCCCTGTCGAAGATGATTGCGATCGTGCGCCGGCTACCCATCGATGTGATCGAGGCAATCGGTGCCGCGCCGGCCATCGGACGGCGGCGCTGGGCGGAGCTTGCAGAGCTTGTTGAGAACGACGATGCGCTCATCAAGACCAACGCGTTCTTAGGGCGCACTGAATTCCTGGCAAGGGAGAGCGATCAACGGTTTGAGACGCTGTTTTCCTTCCTGAGCACTGTGAAGGCCCGGAGCCAGGCAGTTCCTTGGGTGGCGCCAGATGATACGCGCCCGGTGCGCATTCGAGAAACAAACAGCGAAACGACGCTTTCCTTCAACAAGAAGGTCGCGCCCGGTTTTGCAGATTTCGTGAGGCAGAGGCTCAAATCTCTGTACCTCGAATATCAAGAGGAAACAGGAGACTAACAGAGCAAAAGAAAAAGGCTTCCGAACGACTAGCGCAGCGGAAACCCTTCTCTCGTGTAGCAACTAGAGAATCCCATTTCCGCGAATCACTGTCAAGCGTTTTTAACGTCGTTTCGGCGAACGGACTTCTTTTGCCTTTGAAAAGGTGAAGAGAGATGGAGCGTGGAAATGTGACGACGCCCTTTGGGCGGCGCGCGATGACGCTTGGCATGTTCGCAAGCCAAGTCATCGCGAGCGAAATCGATTCGCAGCAGCCGATCGATAAATGGAAACTGTTTCGGACCGTCTGTGAAGCCAAGGCTGTCGTCGGCGTGTCCGACCGTGCTTTGGCCGTACTCAATGCGCTGCTCAGCTTCTACCCTAAGGTCGAGCTGACGTCAGGCAAGGGGTTGGTGGTGTTTCCATCAAACAACCAATTGGCCCTGCGCACCCATGGCATGGCAGGCACCACACTGCGTCGCCACCTGGCAACATTGGTGGAGGCCGGCCTTATCCTTCGCAAGGATAGCCCAAATGGCAAGCGTTACGCCCGTAGAGATACAAAGGGCGCCATCGGCGACGCCTTCGGGTTCGATCTGTCACCGCTGCTTGCACGCGCCCATCAATTGCAAACGGCCGCAGCCGCAGTCGCTCTGGCCCGACAGGAGGCGCAGCTTGCCCGTGAGCGTCTCAGCCTTTGCCGTCGCGATCTGACTAAGCTCATAGACGTGTTGCGCGAAACCGACCAAACTTCCAACTGGGACGACCTTCAAAGCCGTTATCTTCTCGCCGTCGACACCCTTCCGCGGAAACCTGGCCTCGCTGAAATCGAGCCTGTTCTCAAGCAACTGGACGCGTTGCGCGCGGAAGTGCTCAACCAATTGGAAAAACTGGTAAATCTTGAAAATTCGGACACCAATGATAGCCAAAATGGCTGCCACATACAGAGTTCACATCCAGACTCTTCTACTGAAGCTGAACCGGGCTTTGGAAGTGAAGCTGTGACGTTTTCGAACTCACGCCAAACGTCCGACAGCATGGCCGTTGTGCAGGCAAGCAATCGGACGGCAATTGCAACAGACGCGGCCTCCCAGACCGAAACACCGGAGGTAACCCGGGGTAAAACGCATCGACCTCCGCAAACCTTCCCGCTATCAACCGTGCTGAAAGCCTGCCCTGATATCGTCGACTATGGTCCTGGCGGGAAGGTGCAGTCCTGGCGTGATCTGATGATAGCTGCCGCTGTGGTCCGTTCCATGCTCAATGTCAGTCAGGGAGCGCATGATGAAGCGTGCCGGGTGCTTGGCCCAGAAGCGGCCGCGACGGTGCTCGCATGTATCCTGCAGCGCTCGCCGCACATCGCGTCTGCCGGTGGTTACCTGCGGGACCTGACGCGGCGATCTATGCGACAGGAGTTCGTGGTTGGGCCGATGGTCATGGCGTTGTTGCGTGCCAATCCCGGCAGTATGGCGCTAGCCAGCTGAGCTAGAACAACGCGGCTGTTTCGACGGACGTTGACAGCTGTCAACTGCGGCTAGTTGTGCGCCTCATTCGGCAATCAATGTCCAATGAGGCGGACTGGTGGCCGACCTGTGCAGGATGTTGAGATCGAGTTTGCCGGGTCCAACACCTCGCAGCAGCTGATCCCGATCCCTGCCAAATTGCAGCGTGCGCGGCGCTGAGTACCGGCTTGCGACGGGCAACGTTAGATCGGTCCCTTGGTGAGTTGACAGCTGTCAACGGTTTCACGTCAGGCCATTCGAATGGAAAATACCACAACCACCAGCCCGCTGCAGATCCGTACACTTAACCTCTATCGACGAGAGGGTCGTCCAGTTCGCGGACTTCTGATCAAGGTCTGCCCCACCGGCTCCTGTCCTCCCCGGCAGAAAGATGGCACAAACGCTGAGGCTGCAAGGTGTCTACACCCGCAAGCGGTCACAACCTCAACCGCGTCCTGAGGCCGTGCAGGCATGAAGCTGCCCAACCGCACCTTCAGACGAGCATTATTCTGTCAGGCATTGCATTGGGTGATTTTCCCCACGCGCTCGGGGTGTGACGGGGCGAAACGCGATCCGGCAAAGTTCTAATGCATTGAGGCTCCGGACATGCCGGAGGGTTGCCATATAAACCGTCGATAGATGTGATTGGTCGTTGGCCTGAGTTTGTTGTTACCCTCTGGCGGGGCCGATGTTGACAGCTGTCAACGCGTGACGGGCCGTTTTGTCGGAAAGTATCGCTCCTACACATTCGGCAGCATGAACGAACGCAAGCTGCTGCGTGGGCGCCATGCCCATCGCGATGCTAAGGCGAGTTAGTTTCGCCAGAGCGAGAAAGCGCCTGCGTGATAGGTTGCGCAATGCCTTTTCGGCCCAGAGAAGGGCAGGGGCCACCTGTCGCATAGACGCGTGTTGACAGCTGTCAACACGCAGGCGTTCGTCTGGCATCCCCAGCTCGAACCGCTATCCGTCCGCAATCCTGTCCGGCCTGACCCCTGTCGACTTCGATGACCAAAATCCCTTCACGACCGTCTTTCGAGACGTTAGCCGAATGGAAAGGAAATGCTGCTATGTTGGCAATGCTGGCCTTCCTGCGTTGCGAATGGCCCTCAAGAGCGTACAATGTGATGGTCGAATTCGTCGATTCGAATCCGGTTTGCGCTCATTTGAAGCGCTAAGAAGGCGATTCTACCCTTCCGTACTGGTCAACGCAGAAACCCGACGACAAACATCCCGGTATCCGCTAAAACGGCATGTCATGTGTGTCGGAAGAAAACTGTCCGTTTTCCTTCCGTTTGCCAGAAATAGCGTGTGATTGTAATGCGATACCAAATCCCGGAATTAGTGCTGCAGACGCTGTTTTCCGCAACGATCGAAGCTGAAGATCGGTTGGCGCGGCTGGATGAGCGTGCCGGCCGCCATCCCGTCGCCGAAGGCTTTCGCGAGCGTGGTCAGTTCTTCGATGCGGCCGGTGCCCTCTGGGTTGCCGGCGAGTTGGTCCATGTCGAGGATCTGGTGCTGCATGATGCGCATATGGATGCCCGTGCGCCGACACACGAGTTGACGATCGCGCATGCAGTCTTGCGTGCGCGCCGGAGGATCTGGTTGTCCGACCCTGATTGGGCGCTATCGTCCGCCGGTCTGGCGGTCCTTCGCGGCGAACAAGTCGGCGGCGAGACACCGTCGATCGAGATGGACCGAGGCGTTCCGCCGGGGACGGCGGATGACGATAATGTCATCGCTGACGGCGATGACGACGACAATCCGCTTTCCCTCGAGTTCGCGGAGATCGATGCTGCGATCGCGCGATCGCAACGTCTGCTCGATGAACAGGCGGATGAAGTCGGTGACAGCGGATTTGGGGGGACAGAGCGCCCGTCCGCCTCAGAGCCCAAGGGACAGTTGGGGCTGCTTTTCGATGACGAATGGGACGAGGGCGCGCGGCTCGAGGCGTGGCGATCCCTGATTGCGGCTGCGGACCGAATGCCGGCCTGCCTTGGCGCGGCGATGCTCTTCGATGCCTGGGAGCAGATCGAGCCGCTTCGCAGGCAGCATTGGCTGGGAGGGTTGCTCGTTGGCGCCTACCTGCGCGCGCGTGGTAAAGTGACGTCGCATCTCATCAGCTTCCATACGGGCCTGAAGACAATTCGCCACGAACGGCGTCGTGCAAGAGATCAGGAGGTTCGGCTGAGGGCGTTTCTGGAGGCTCTAGTCCTCACCGGCGAACTTGGCCTCAAGGAGTTGGATCGACTGTTTCTCGCCAAGACCCAGATGGAAATGCGCGTGCGCGACCGTCGCTCAAATAGCAGCCTGCCAGGCCTGATCGAGCTTCTGCTGTCTCGGCCGATCGTTTCCGCCGGGCTGGTGGCGCGTCATGTCGGCGTCACCCAGCGGGGCGCGCTCAATCTTGTCCGCGAACTTGGGGCCAAGGAAATGACCGGCAGGGGGCGTTACCGCGGTTGGGGGATATTGTAGCCGGTTGCGCAGTTGCACAGGCGGCAAACGGTCTTGACCGGATGTTCGGCTCACCGCGGCTTACATGGGGAACTTCGGGTCAAGAACTTTTAAAGGTCCATCGCATGTTTCCTTCGGTCGCTCTTTCGGCATCCAAGGCTGAGCCTGTTCGCGTGAACGGGCCTGTTTCCATTGCCGGTTCAAACTCACATTCGGTCGCCGCGCCGAGCGGCTGCACCATCATTCCGCTTGCGTTGCGGCAAAGGCTCAGGAGGACGAGACCATTCTTAGTAGCGGCGTTTGAAGCCATGTCGCGGATCGGTTCGTCCCCCCTGGATCCGCCAGGATTGATCGCTCCTGGAAGATTAGAGAATGTGGCTTGTGTGCATTGTCAGGCCGTCTTTAACACCGCGCCCTCGATGACAACGCCGGCGATCACATATTTCCATAGAGCAACCAACAATTTGCGTGCCAGCGCCACGATCGCGCTCTTCTTCGCGCGCCCACCGCTGGATTGCACGCGGGCCGTAAACCACTGGCTCAACGCTGATTGCGGCTGATGGCGCAACCACAACCACGACAGTTGGATCATCGTGGTACGCAGGCGCGGGTTGCCCGCCTTCGAGACGCCTTGCTCGTGATCGATGGTTCCACTCTGCCAGGGTGTCGGTGCCAGCCCCGCGTACGCAGCAACCTGTCGCCGGTTGTCAAAATGGCGAAACAGCCCTTCGGTCCAGAGAACAGCCGCGAATTCCAGACCAATGCCTTTGACTTCGCACAACATCGCCCCAGTTGGGATCAGCGTTGCCGCCACGCTGTTCTTTTGCGCCGCCAGGAGCGTATCGCGCTCGTTCTCCACCGCTGTAATTTGCTCTAGCAACAATTCAAGGCGATCAAGTTCACGGCTTATTTGAGTTTTGAGGTGGGTCGGCAAAGGACGGCCATCACCCGTGTGAAGCTCGTCCAGTTGCTTGCGCCGGTTCTTGCGCAGCGGCTCGTAACCACTTATGCCCTGACCGAAGAGCAGGCCTTTAATGCGATTGACATGTTTGACGCGCTCGGCGATCAGAACCTTGCGCTCCCGGCAAAGGCGACGGCGATCTTCTTCCTCGGGGCTTGGCGCATTGACCATGGCGCACACCCGCGGCTCTCCGCGTTTGAAAGCCAACAGCGCTCGGACCAGCGCCTCACCATCCAATTTGTCCGTCTTCGCTCGCCGGCGCCTGCGCGAGGTTGCTATCGAGGCTGGATCGACGACGTATCTTTCTATCCCGTTCGCCTTCAGCACACGATCGATCCAGAAGCCGTCAAGCCCGGCTTCCTGAATGCTCACGATCGGAACCTGATTGCCCGTACGAGATCGCACCTTCTCCTGGAGCTGAGTAAAACGACCCAGCAATGCCGTCACATCGCCGCCAACCACAGAGTGCTTCGACATCTTCTCGCCGTTTCCCGGCGACAACGATGTGATCGGCCAGGTTGAGCGAGAGAGTTCCAACGACACGAAAATTGCGGCAAGATCAGTGCGGATAGCGGTCGGCGAATGCGGTTGGGAAGTTCCAGCTTCCATGACGGCGTCTCCTATGAGGTGAGTGCGTTATTGCAGCCTCACTCTGCCAGAGCGCCGGCCGCTATTCACTCCCCATGGAATCTTTGTAGGTCAACTCAGGCGTCAGCTCTTGATCCTTGAACGACGGTGCCACGGTCGACGGCGGGCAGCAAAGATCGCAGCGCAGCCCGATTATTCGGCATAGTCCTACAGGTGATCCAGACCACAGTCTTGATCCGGGGGGCAACGAATGCCTGCCGCTCGCTGCTCCCTGTCGGCAATCAGCCTAGCAGGTTGCGGATCGTCCGCATGAAGGCGCGAGCGCCCACCTCGATCAGTGCATCGGGAAAGTCGTAGTCCGGATTGTGCAGGCGAGGGTGGTCCTCACCTGCACCGAGGAAGAACATTGCTGAGGGGGCGACGCGGCCGAAAAGGCCGAAATCTTCCGATGCCTTCATCGGCAGGGCGGTCGGGCCCGCGTCGTGGCTGATCCGCTCCTCGCCAAGAGCGCGGCGCAAATGGTCGACGGCCGCCGGCGCGTTGCTGCACTGATGGAAGATATCTTCGTAGCTGATCGACGATGTGAGCCCGCCGGCCGTCGAATGTTTATGGACGAGAGCTTCGGCACGCCTCACCAGCTCACCCATCCGCTCGTCCGTCAGCGTGCGCAATGTTGCCCAGATCTCGGCATGGCCGGGGCTGATGCCGAAGGCGGGTTCGCCGAGGCGCGCGTGGGTCACGGTTACCAGCGTGAAATCGGCATCGAGCGAACCGCCGGCGCCAAGTGCAGTCAACTCACTCAGGAGATGAGCCATGGCGGAGGTCGGGGCGACGCCATCTTCCGGGCAGGACGCGTGCGCGGTCTTGCCCGAAAGCACGAACCTCATGCCGCGCGAGGCGCAATTGACCGGCCCTTCGGCCAACGCAACGTGCCCCAGCGGCAGGCCGGGAAAGTTATGCAGCGAAAACACAAAGTCCGGTTTCAGCGGCTCGAATTTAGGATCCGCCAACACGGCGGCGGCACCGGCACCATTCTCTTCGGCCGGTTGGAAAAGCAGGATCGCCCGCCCGCGTGCCGGTCTTTTCCGGGAGAGCCCTTTGGCGAGCGCCATTAGGATTGCCGTGTGGCCGTCGTGTCCGCAGAGATGCCCCTTGCCGGTGATCTCGGATCGGTGCGGCGAAGTTGAAAGTTCTTCGATCGGCAAGGCATCGAGTTCGGAGCGGATCATCACGGTCGGACCATGGGTCGCTCCGTGATAAACGGCCGCCACCCCATGCCCACCGAGGTCAGTGACGATCTCGTCCGGTTGGCTCGACCCCAGCGCCCGTGCGACCATTCTGGCCGTCTCGACCTCTTCGCCTGATAGCTCCGGCTTGCGATGGAGTTCACGCCGAAACGCGGTGATCTCGTCCAGTTCGCCACCATTCAAAAACATGCGCAATATCCCAACCAGTGTCCGCCTCGGTGGGGCGTGTCGATCGAGCCCCGGTATCGGTGGGGAATGTGAAGCGGCGCTCCAGCTCTGTCTAGTCGGGAAAGTGCAAGTCGGCGAAGTGTCTGCATCGAGACCGCGAGTGCCGGGTAGTGTTGGAAGACGATATCGGTCGGGACCGCTGTAACCCAATCGACTTTCTCCACCGCCCGGAAAGCAGGCGGTGGAGAGATCGAGGAGGGCCGCTAAGGTCCCCATTCTCCCGAGGCGGCGTCCGCCACCAGACGCACCAGCATCTTGCCGTGGTTGGCACCCCTGAAGAGGTCGATGAAGGCGGAGGGAGCATTTTCGAGACCGTCGACCACGGTTTCGCGGATTTTGACCTGCCCCGCCTTCAGCCAACCGACCATATCGAGGAGCGCCTGGGCGTCTCGGTTTTTGAGATCGAGGGCCGCAAGGCCCTGCTGACGCGCCAGGGCCATGTGCTCTATCGGCGCGGCAAATCGCTCGTCGACGAAGCCACAAGACTGGAGCGTGCGGCGAGAAACCTCGCCAAGGGCCAGGAGCAGGAACTTCGCCTTGCGGTGGAGGGGCTGTTTCCCACATGGCTCTTGCTGCGCTGTTTGGACCAGTTCGCAGCCGAATACCCGGAGACGCGGATCGAGCTTTTCGAAACCGTCATGGGCGGCACGGACGAAATGCTGCTCTCGGGCGCCGTCGATCTTGCGATCTGCGCCGATACCCTGCCGGCCGGCCACAGGGGCGAGGTGCTGATGCGCTATCGGGCGATCGCGGCTGCCGCCCCGTTCCATCCGCTGCATCAGATCGGCCGCGAACTGGCAATGGAGGATCTGAAAGGGCACCGCCACCTCGTCATCCGTGACAGCGGGCTGCAACGCGTGCGCCATAGCGTCTGGAATGTGACTGAACAGCGGCTCACCGTCAGCCACAAATCAACATCCATACGGGCGGCCTGCATTGGCATGGGTTTTGCCTGGTATCCGGAAGACTGGATCCGCGAAGAACTGGCCGCAGGCCAGCTCAAGCCCTTGCCGCTCAGGGAAGGGGCGGAGCGCTGGGGCGCGATGTATCTGGTTTATCCCGATCCTGATGGTGCCGGACCGGGCGCCCGCCGGTTGGGCGATATCATCATCCACGCGGCACAGGGCGTCGCATGAGCGATTGACCTGGGTCGAACAGCTATCTTCGGGCGCCACCAACGAGCGAGATCGAGCGCGCCGCGGCGGTCACCAGCGGAGCAAAGCGTTCTTCCGTTTCCTCCGGCGTGTAGCGGCTGCGCGATACCGCGATGTTGATCGCGCCGTAAGGCGTGCCATTGGCATCCAGCACCGGTGCGGCGATCGACAGGTCGCCGTGGAAATATTCCTCGAATGCGGTGGCATAGCCCTTGGTCGCCGATTGTTTCAGCTTTGTCTTCAGCGCATCGATGTCCCATGTCGTGTGCGGCGTAAACGGGTAGAGATCCGATTTTTCGAGGATTGCATGGGCGGTCTCCTCCGGCAGGCCCGAGAGGATGGCGATCCCCGGAGCCGTGCAATAGGCCGGCAGCCGCGTGCCAGTGATGACGTCGTTGTTCAGCACGTGACGGCTCATGAAGCGCGACACGAAAACAATGTCGGTATCGTCGAGCACGGTCAGGTTGACGGTTTCTTCGGTGGCTTTGCTCAAGTGCAGAAGATAGGGCATGCCCCTTTCGACGAAGCCGCTGGCGCGGGTGTAGTGATAGCCGAAATCAAGCGCCTTCACCGTCAGCTCAAAGCGCTTCGTATCGGCGTTTTTGCCGAGATAGCCGAGCTTGGCGAGCGTGTGCGTGAAGCGCTGGGCGGCGCTCATGTCGAGCCCGGTTTCCTCGGCGATCTGTGACAGGCTGAGGTTCGGGCGGCGACCGTCAAAGGCTCTGAGAACCCTGAAGGCTTTCTCGACCGACTGCACCAGCAAGGGATCGCGGTCTTCTCCCGGCGTTTCGTTTTCGTCTGTCGCAGCCTTGTTCGCCTTGCGCGCCATGTATCCCCGTTCCCTGCGGTTTCCCACATATCGATAACAGAATCGCCAAGCATCGGAAAAGGTGCTTGACAGCTAAAATAAACCTAATCACACTATGACATAACAATTATCGCATTGCAATAGTTGTTTAATTGCAACGGAGAAAATCATGGACCGCTTCATCCTGACAGAACGGCGTGGCGAGGTCGGCGTCATCACGCTGAACCGCCCCGAAATCCTCAATGCCTGGCACAGCCCGATGCGCCAGCAGCTGGTTGCTGCCTTCACGTCGTTCGAAGAAGACGAGACGGTCCGCGCCATTATCCTGACCGGTGCCGGTGATCGTGCGTTCAGCGCAGGCCAGGATCTGAACGAGACGCGCACATTCGACGGTGCCCGTGGCCAGGAATGGGTGGGCGAATGGGAACGGCTCTATGATGCGATGCGCTCGCTGTCGAAGCCGCTGATCGCGGCACTCAACGGCGTTGCTGCCGGTTCTGCGTTTCAGGTGGCACTTCTCTGCGACTTCCGCGTCGCTCATCCGGGCGTGCGTATGGGGCAGCCGGAAATCAATTCCGGCATCGCCAGCACCACAGGCCCGTGGATGATGCGCGAGATGATCGGTCTTTCCCGCACCATCGACCTGACGCTCAGCGGTCGCCTGATGCAGTCGGATGAATGCCAGGCCATCGGCATCATCAACCGCATCGTTCCGCAGGAACACGTCATGGATGAAGCCCTCTCGCTTGCCCGCGAACTCGCCGCCAAGCCGCCGGTCGCCATGCGGCTTGACAAACAGCGCTTCAGGGAGATGACAGAGGCTGGTTTCCGCGACTGCCTCGAAGCCGGCGCTCGCATCCAGCGCGAAGCCTACGCCTCCGGCGAACCGGCGCGGATGATGGAACAGTTTCTCGCACGGCGTGCGGCAAGCAAGGCCTGACAAGGGCCAGGCCGCTTATGGGAGGCGGCGCGCAATCCAAAACAAGAGGGTAGAACAATGACCAGCAACAAACGCATACTGATTGACCGCCGCAGCCTGTTGAAAATCGGCGGAGGCCTGGGCGTCGCCCTGGCCGCGCCTGCCGTCTTCACGCGGTCCGCATTTGCCGCCGAAACCCTGACCGTCGCCGATCCCGGCGGCCCCTACAGCCCCGGTTACCGCAAGGCATTCTACGATCCCTTCGAACAGGCGACCGGTATCAAAGTTATCAATGTTGCCCGCGACGCCGAACCGACCGCCCAGTTCCGGGCGATGGTCGAGACCCAGTCCTATAGCTGGGACGTCTGCACGCTGACGCTTTCCGCCCGCGACATTCTCGAAAAGCGCGACCTGCTCGAGCCGATCAACCTGCCGGCAGCCGACGTTCCCGGGCTGATGCCCGACGCCCTGACCGAGCTATGGCTTGGCGTCGACGTCTATTCCACCATCATGGCCTATCGCACCGACCACTTCGACGCGGCCAACGGTCCGAGTTCCTGGGCCGATTTCTGGAATGTCGAGAAATTCCCGGGGCGGCGTGCCCTGCGCAAGAACCCGATCGATACGCTGGAGCAGGCGTTGCTGGCCGATGGCGTGCCGATCGCCGAACTCTACCCGCTCGACATCGAGCGCGCCTATGCCAGCCTCGAAAAGATCAAGCCGCATGTCGATGTCTGGTGGACAGGCGGCGCCCAGTCGAGCCAGTTGATCCAGAGCGGCGAAGTTGACCTGATCGCCCTGTGGAACGCCCGGGCCCAGGCGGTGATCGACGGTGGTGCGCCGGTCAAGATCGGCTGGAACCAGGGGCTCTACTCGATCGAGGGCTGGGGCATTCCGAAGGGCTCGCCGCGTGCCGATATCGCCCGGCAGTTCGTCAAGTTCTGCGCCGATCCGAAGCAGCAGGCGCTCTTTACCGAGTTCCTCGCCTACGGCCCGACGAACCTGAAGGCCTATGAGCATATTCCGGCAGAACGCGCTGCCGCCCTGCCCACCTCCGAGGCAAATCTGAAGGTCATGACCATTGCGCGGGAAGACTGGTGGAGCGCCAACCGTTCCGAAATGACCGAGCGCTTCAACGCCTGGATCCTGGGTTAAGGGGAAATCTGATGCTCGCGAAGCCCGAACAAGCCACTCGCCCAAAACTTCTCGTCGACGGATTGGCCAAGAGCTACGGCGCCACCGTTGCTCTCAAGCCCACGCACGTCGCGGTCCAGACCGGCGAGTTCCTGACGCTTCTCGGGCCTTCGGGCTCCGGCAAGACCACCTTGCTGCAGATGATCAGCGGGCTGGTCCTGCCAACGGAGGGCCGCCTGTTCATCGACGGCAGCAATGAGACGGAAACGCCGGTACACAAGCGCGACATCGGCCTCGTTTTCCAGCACTACGCCCTGTTTCCGCATCTGACGGTCGCCGAGAATATAGGCTTTCCCTTGAAGATGCGCGGCAAGATCACTGCCGAGATCGACAGGCAGGTCAAAGGCGCACTCGACATGGTTCAGCTCGGCCATCTGGCCGGGCGGTTCCCGCGCGAACTTTCCGGCGGGCAGCAGCAGCGCGTGGCGCTTGCCCGCTGCTTCGTCTACCAGCCGTCGATCATCCTGATGGACGAGCCGCTGGGCGCGCTCGACAAGAAGCTTCGCGAGCATATGCAGTTCGAGATCAAGCGGCTGCACCGGCAGACCGGCGCCACGATCATCTTTGTGACGCATGACCAGGAGGAGGCACTGGCGCTCTCCGACCGCATCTGCCTGATGAATCATGCCATGGTCGAGCAGATCGGTCCGCCGCAGGAAATCTACGCCCGGCCACGCACCGCCTTTGCCGCCGATTTCATTGGCATCTCCAACATCTTCCGCGGCCGCGTCGAGCTTGGCTCGGGCGGTGTCGCGCACCTTTCGACCCCGAGTGGACGCTTCCGGATCGATGGCACCGGCCTTTCCAACAATGCCGAGATGGCGCTGGTGGTGCGGCCGGAGCATCTCGAACTCGGCTCGACTGGCGCAAACGAGATCAGCGGTCGCGTCGCAGAGGTCGTCTATGCCGGCTCTGAAACCCGACTGCTCGTCGACATCTCTGTCGGTGAGCTGGTCACGGTTCGTGTCCTTCCCGGTAAGCCGTTGCCTGGTATAGGCGACAACATCACGCTGAACTGGGCGCCGGAAGCCGCCGTGTTGGTGACGCCATGACCGCGGCGGCTGTCTCCACTCCGCGCTCTGTGCGCTCCAACCGCTTCCGCTTTGGGCCGCTTTGGCTGGCAGCGCCCGGCCTTGCCTTCCTTCTGATTTTCTTCCTCGTTCCCGTCGCAAGGCTGATGGGCCTCAGCCTCGAGGACGCCGACACCGGCGCGATGACCGCCAGCCACTATGCGAGGATCTTCGAGACCGACGTCTATTTCCGCGTTCTGTTGATCACCTTCCGCATCGCCGGACTGACGACGCTCTTCTCTCTGCTTCTCGGCTATCCCCTGGCCTACTGGTTGTCGCGCTTGCCGGATCGGACGCGCGGCACGATGATCCTGCTCGTGATGGTGCCCTTCTGGACGAGCTACCTCGTCAAGAGCTTTGCCTGGGTCATCGTGCTGGGACGCACCGGGATCATCAACCAGATCGGCCTGGGATCAGGTGTGCTCAGCCAGCCGCTGGAGCTGTTGCACAATGAACTCGGCGTTATGATCGGCATGGTTCATGCCATGGTGCCGCTCGCCATCCTCACCATGCTGCCTGTCATGACCGGCATCGACCGCCGGCTGACGCAAGCATCGGCAACGTTGGGCGCGACGCCTGCGAAGGGCTTCTGGCTCGTCTATTTCCCGCTTTCGCTTCCGGGTGCGGCGGCTGCCGGCCTGCTGACCTTCATCTCCTCGCTCGGCTTCTTCATTGTTCCGGCCCTGCTTGGTGGGCGTCAGCAGACGATGCTCGCTCAATTGATCATCGTCCAGGTTCAGGAAATCCTGAACTGGGCCTTCGCCGGGGCTCTTGCCGCGATGATGCTGCTGGCGGCACTGGTGACGTGCTGGGTTTACGATCGGGTGTTCGGGCTCTCCAGCCTTTCGGGCGAGCCGTCCGACGGCAAGGCCGGCAAAACCGGTTTCCTGCGCGCCCTTGGCCTGGCGATCCTCGATCGGGTGGCGAGCATCAGCAGCGCCATTGCGTCCGGCAGCCACCGGCTGTTGGGAGCGGCGGTTTCAAGCCGCATGCTCGGCATCTACAGCGTCTTGCTGTTCGCCTTCCTGATGCTGCCGACGCTCGTCGTCCTGCCGATCGCCTTTACCAGTTCGCAGTTCCTCGAGTTCCCGCCGCCGGGATATGGCCTGGAATGGTTCCGGACCTATTTCACCTCCGACCTCTGGGTCGCGGCCACCATCCGCTCGTTCGGCGTCGCCTTCGCGACCGCCATCGTTGCAACGGTGATCGGTGGCTTTGCGGCGCTGGCGCTTGCCCGTTCGCGTTCGCGCTGGCGCGGCATCATCTTCGCCTTCTTCCTGGCGCCGATGATCGTGCCGCGTATCGTCATTGCCGTCGGCCTGTTCTACCTCTTTGCCCAGATGGGACTTGTTGCCACCGACCTTGGCCTGGTGATCGGTCACACGGTGCTGGCGCTGCCCTTTGCCTTCGTCGCCATTGCCGCTGTGCTGAAGAGCTACGACTGGCGGCTCGACCAGGCTGCGGCAACCCTTGGGGCAAATCGGGTTCAGGCCCTGCGGTTCGTGACCGTGCCGCTGATCAAGAGCGGCCTGACGGCAGCGTTCCTCTTTGCCTTCATCACCTCGTTCGACGAGCTGACCGTGGCGATCTTCGTCAGCGGCGGCGTCAAGACGACCCTGCCGAAGCAGATGTGGGATGACATGATCCTGCAGCTCAACCCGACGCTCGCGGCGGTTTCGGTCGTCGTCTTCATCGTCGTGACAACACTTCTCCTGGCGGCGGAAAAACTCCGCCGCTCCACCTGACACCATATCCGAGATCCTCCCATGACCGTATCTCTCGAAGGCTTCCTCGGAAGCTTCACGACCAAGGCTGCCCGCAAACCGGAACAGGTGTTCGCCCGTTTCAATGGCGAGCCGATCACCTTTGCCGCCCTCGATACGATGTCGGCAGCACTTGCCGCCGACCTCCGCCAACGCGGCCTGAAATCCGGTGACCGCGCCGCCGTGATGATGCGCAATTCGCGCCTGTCGCTGGCCGTGCTCTTCGGACTTGCCAGGGCCGGTGTCGTCTGGGTCCCGGTCAACGCCCAGCTTCGCGGCGAAGGCCTGCGCTATATCCTGGAGCATTGCGAGCCGGGCGTCGTCATCTGCGACGCTGAGCTTGCCGAAACCATCAATGAAAGCGGTGCTGCTGTGCCCGCTGCCGGGATAATCCTTGCAGGCGAACAGGCTGGCCCGGCGTCGCTGGAAGCAATTCTGTCGTCGGGTGGTGTCGCTTTCAATGAGGAGCCGCCTGCGGCCGACGATCTGTTTGCGATCATGTATACTTCCGGCACCACCGGCCGACCGAAGGGCGTGCTGGTGACCCACGGCATGATCCGGCTTGCGGGCGAGGCGGTGCGCACGCTTTCGGTGGGAGGGCCGGGCGACGTCTTCTTCGTCTGGGAGCCGCTCTATCATATCGGTGGCGCCCAATTGATCGTGCTGCCGATCATCGAGGACCTGTCGCTCGCCATGGTCGACAAGTTCAGCGCCAGCCGCTTCTGGGATCAGGTGCGCACCTATGGTGCCACCCATATCCACTATCTCGGCGGCATTCTGCAGATCCTGCTGAAGCAGCCGGAAAGCGAAGATGACCGCAAGCATCCGGTGCGCATCGCCTGGGGCGGCGGCTGCCCGAAGGAGGTCTGGCCGCAGTTCAAGGAACGCTTCGGTGTCGAAATGCGCGAATGCTACGGCATGACGGAGGCCTCCAGCATCACCACCTGCAACGCCACCGGCGTCGTCGGCGCCGTCGGGCAGCCGATGCCCTGGTTCTCGGTCGATATTCTCAACGAAAAGGGCGAGCCGGTGCCGGCAGGCGACAAGGGCGAGATCGTCGTGCGCACCTCGCTTGAGGGCGCACTGTTCAAGGGATATCTGCGCAATCCGGAAGCGACGGAAAAGACCCTTCGCAACGGTGCGCTTCATACTGGCGATTCCGGCTCCTTCGATGTCGACGGCAATCTCTGGTTCCACGGTCGGCTCACCGACAGTGTGCGATGCAAGGGCGAAAACGTCTCCGCCTGGGAGGTCGAGCATGTTGCCGCCGCCTACCCAGCGGTCGAGGATTGCGCCATGATCGGCGTTGCCGCCGATGTCGGCGAGCAGGACATCAAGCTCTTCGTCAAGCCGAAACCCGGCAGCGCCATCGATCCGATCGATCTGTCAGGATGGCTGGCCCATCGGCTCGCGCCCTACCAGAACCCGCGCTACATTGCCGTCGTCGACGAATTCGAGCGCACGCCGAGCCAGCGCATCATGAAACACCGGCTGCCCGCCGGTCTCGACAATTGCTGGGATCGGCTGGCACGACAGTAGGACCGAGGTGTCTAGGGCGAACACGGCGAATGAAGAGAGGCGACGAGATGGAACAGTCAGAGGAAATCGTGTTGGTCGGCTGCGGCAACATGGGTTTTGCCTTGCTCGAAGGCTGGCTTGATCGGGCCGGTATTCCTGCAGCCCAAATTCATGTGGTCGAGCCTGCGGAATCTCTTCGCCACCGCGCCGCCGCGCGTGGCGCAACGGTTTATGATGATGCGGCCGGCTTGCCGGCTGCCTTGCGGCCGCGCGCCGTCATAATCGCCGTCAAGCCGCAGGTCGTCGGCTCGATGCTTGGCGCCTACCGCCGGTTCAGGGACACGTCGGTGTTTGTAAGCATCGCCGCCGGCGTGCCGATCTCGACCTTCGAGAATACCCTGGGCAACGCCGCGATCGTGCGCGCCATACCCAATATGCCGGCCTCGATCGGCATGGGGGTGATTGCAGCCTTTGGCAGCACTCACATCGACGACAATCAGACGGGTTTTGTCACCGATCTTCTGGCGGCCGTCGGCAGTGTTCACTGGCTGGCGGAGGAACGGCTTGTCGATGCGGCAACGGCGATATCCGGTTCAGGGCCGGCCTATCTCTTCCATTTCATCGAGTGTCTGACCGACGCGGGAATTGCCGTCGGCCTGCCGCCGGAAACCGCTCTTGCCTTGGCAAAGCAGACGGTCAATGGCGCCGCTGCTCTTGCCAGCACCAGCGCATTTTCGCCGGCAGAGCTGCGCCAGCAGGTGACCAGCCCGAACGGCACGACCGCCGCCGCGCTCGAGGTCCTGACGGCTGAGCCAAGTCTGGCCGATCTGGTGAAGCGGGCGGCCGCGGCTGCGCATCGCCGGGCGTTGGAACTGGCCCTCGGCAACTGATCGCCAGCCGAGGATGTTTCCGCATCAGGGCGTGGTAAACGACGCGTCGCGCACGCCCGGAATGTGAAACGTCTGCTGGAAATAGGACCGCAGCGCCTGCATCGGCGGCGTGAATTCCGCTCCCCGCCGCCAGGCAAGGCCGACATCCATCGCTGGGACGGGATCGCGCACGTTGATCGTCTCGATGCGCCGGCCCTCGAGCGACCAGGGGCGATGGACCATGTCGGAGAGTATGGCAACGCCCTGGCCATTGGCGACCAGCGAGCGCACCGCCTCCACCGACGAGGTCCTGAGGATGACGCGCGGCTGGTAGGTCGACGTGCTCCAGTATTTCAGCGACGAATGCGCGGCCTCGTCGACCGTCAGCATGATGTAGGGCTCCTCGGCGATCTCGCGAAAACCGACGCTGTCGCGTTGCAGTAGCGGATGCTGGGCCGGCACCCAGAGCCGTCGCGTCGAGCTCATCAGCTTTTCGGTCGTCAGTGCCGGGTTGAGAATGTTCGAGCTCAAAAGCACCGCCATGTCGTAGCGGTTGGTGAGCAGGCCCTCCTCGATCGATTCCCGCTTGAGTTCGAACAACTGCAGCTCGAGTTTCGGAAACAGGCGTCGCAGCCGCTCGATATGCTGCGGCAGGAAGTAGCCGATGACGGTATAGGTGGCGGCGATCGCAAGTGTACCCTCGACGGCGCTGCTGACGATGTTCAGATGGGTCGCTTCGTCCACCTTCTTCAGGATCTCGTAGGCATGGGAGAGAAACTGCCGCCCCGCCATCGTCAAGTCCATGCCGCTTGGCGTGCGCAGGAACAGGTTGGTGCCGACGATGCGCTCCAGCTCCTTGATCGCCGTGGTCACCGCGGACTGGGAGATCGAGAGATCGACCGCCGCCTGGGATATCTGACCAAGTTCTGCCGTCGCGACGAAATAGCGAAGCTGGCGAAGACTGATCGACAAAGCCCATCTCCCATCTGATTATTTTATACAGCGGCTCGGAAAATCAGAAAGTCTGCCACGTCTTTGAGCAGTCGTCTGGTCATCCCTCAGGCATTTCACCGTAAGCCGCTCTAAACACGCTAATTTTCGCAGGCGTTTTTTGCAACTGCGAATTCTGAAATTCAGATACTCGGCATGTGAAAATAGAATTTTTCAAATGCTCTGTTTCACCCTAGCGTTCCCTGGAGGTCAGGGTTGCCGGGAGAGCAATCTCCAGGAGAGCGACCTGCAACAGAGGGATGAGGCATTGCTCGACGTCGTCGATATCAATTGCGATATGGGAGAAGCATTCGGCCGCTGGCGCATCGGCGATACCGACGATGCGGCACTGATGCCGCTGATCAGCTCCGCCAATATCGCTGCCGGCTTCCATGGAGGCGATCCCAATCTGATGGATGAAACGGTCCGGCTCGCCGCCGAACATGGCGTCGGCATCGGCGCCCATCCCGGCTATCGCGACCTGCAGGGTTTCGGCCGCCGCAAGATAGCAGGCACTGCCCGCGAGCTCGTCAACGACATGGTCTACCAGGTCGGCGCGATCCGCGAATTCGCCCGCCGGCACGGTGCCCCTCTGCAGCATGTAAAGCCGCACGGAGCGCTCTACATGGAGATGGCCGTCGACCGCGAACTCTCCCAGATCTTCATGCAATACATGCGCACGGTCGCGCCCAATGCTTTTGTCTTCTGCATGGCCGGATCGGCGACGGAGCTTGCAGCTCAGGAAGTCGGCCAGCCAGTCATTCGCGAGTTCTATGCCGACCGCGACTATGACGACAGCGGCTCGATCGTCTTTACCCGCGATGCCGGCCGGCCCGATGCCGCGGCGATCGCCCGCAAGGTCGTTCGCGCCTGTCGGGAAGGGCGGGTGCGCACGGTCACGGGCGCCGATATCGCGGTTCCGTTCGAATCCATTTGTTTTCATTCCGATACGCTCAGCGCGCTCGATATCGTGCGCCTCATGCGGGAGGGGCTGAGTGCCGAGGGCATTCGCATCGCTCCCGTCTCTCAGGTCAAAACCAGATAACATAGCGGAGGCAACCATGAGCAAGCACGAAATCCGATCGCCCCTTCCAGGAACCTTCTATCGCTCGTCTGCTCCGGATGTCCCGCCCTTCAAATCTGATGGCGACGATGTTTCTTCCAGCGATGCCATTGGCCTGATCGAAGTCATGAAGACCTTTCAGGAGATCCAGGCCGGTGTCGCGGGCGGCAGCATCCGCTTTCTCGTCGACAACGAAGAACCTGTGATGGCAGGCCAGGTGATCGCCGAGGTCGAACAATGAAACTTCGCTCGGTCCTTATCGCCAATCGCGGAGAAATCGCCGTCCGCATCATCCGCGCCGCCAAGGCGCTCGGTATCCGCACGGTTCAGATTTATAGCGCCGCCGATGCCGACATGCTGGCCGTCAAGCTTGCCGACGAGGCGATCGAGATCGGACCGCCGGCGCCGAAGAAATCCTATCTCGACATCGCGGCCGTGATTGCGGCGGCCAAACGCGCCAATGTCGATGCGGTTCATCCCGGCTATGGCTTCCTGTCGGAGAACGGCGACTTCGCCGACGCCGTGGTTGCCGCCGGCCTGATCTTCATCGGGCCATCAGGCGATGCGATCCGCCTTCTGGGTGACAAGGTCGCCGCCCGTGCCGTTGCCGAGAAGGCCGGCGTGCCGACCGTTCCCGGCAGCGACGGCCGTATCTCCAGCCTTGCCGATGCACATCAAGTGACCGAGCGCACCGGCTTTCCCGTGATGATCAAGGCGGCAGCCGGCGGCGGTGGTCGTGGCATCCGCATCGTCAACAATGCGGTCGAGCTGGAGACACAGTTTCCCCAGGCATCGGCCGAGGCGCTGGCCTCCTTCGGCGACGGCGGGCTCTATCTGGAAAAGGTGATCACCCGCGCCCGCCATGTCGAGGTCCAGATCCTTGGCGACGGCAACAACGTCGTGCATTGCTTCGAGCGCGAATGCTCGCTGCAGCGCCGCCGGCAAAAGGTCTGGGAGGAGGCTCCGTCCTTCCTGCTTCCGCCCGAGGTCAGGCAGAAACTCTGCGACAGCGCCGTCGCGTTGGCGCGCTCCGTCGGCTACCGCGGGGCCGGAACGGTGGAATATCTCTACGACGACGAGACCCGCGAGTTCTACTTCATCGAGGTCAACACCCGCATCCAGGTGGAGCACCCGGTGACCGAGATGATCACCGGCATCGATCTGGTCGAGGAGATGTTCCGCATCGCCGCCGGCGCGCCGCTCTCTGTCCGCCAGGCCGACATCGCCGTCAACGGCCACGCCATCGAATGCCGGATCAATGCCGAGGATCCGAGGCGCGGTTTCATGCCGGCGCCAGGCAGGATCGAAAGGCTCGACGTACCTGAGGGGGAAGGCATCCGTTTCGACACCATGCTCTACGAAGGCTACGTCATCCCGCCGTTCTACGATTCATTGCTCGGCAAGCTGATAGTCTGGGGCGAGAACCGAGCGGCGTGCCTCGCCCGCCTTTCGCAGGCGCTGGCGCAGCTCACGATCGAGGGCGTGCCGACCACGATCCCGTTGCATCGGGCATTGGCTGCCGACGCGCAGATCGCCAAGGGCGCCTTCCATACGCGCTTTCTCGAGACATGGCTTGAAACTGAATTTGCCGCCGATGGCGGCTGTGCCGCGGAGGTCGCGTGATGCCGACACGATACACGTTCGGAGGCGACGAGCACCTGTTCGTCGAATGCAGCGACGAGATGTCGTTGGAAGCCTTCTTCAAGAGCCTCTCCATGGCCAACGGTGTCAAGGAGAGCTGCGTCAAGGGGATCACCGAGATCTGCCCGGCCAATGCGTCCTTCCAGATTAAATTCGACCCGGATCAGATCAAGCCCGATGACGTGCTGAGGGAAGTGCGGGCGATCGAGGGCGCGGCCGAGCGGGCCGAACCCGTCATCCGCACCCGTATCGTCGAAATCCCGGTCTTCTACAACGACCCCTGGACGCACGAGACGCTGATGCGCTTTCGCGAGCGCCACCAGGAACCGTCAGGAACTGACCTCGACTATGCCACGCGGATCAACGGCTACGGTGACGTCGACGATTTCGTCGCCGCCCATTCCGGCTCGCCCTGGTTCGTGTCGATGGTCGGCTTCGTTGCCGGCCTGCCGTTCATGTACCAGATGGTCGAGCGGCAGCGGCAGATCCAGGTGCCGAAATATCTGCGCCCGCGCACCGACACGCCGCGGCTGACCGTCGGCCATGGTGGCTGCTTCGGCTGCATCTATTCGGTGCGCGGTGCGGGCGGCTACCAGATGTTCGGCATCACGCCGATGCCGATCTTCGACCCGACGCAGACCACCAGCTATCTCCGCGATTTCATGGTGTTCTTCCGTCCGGGCGACATCGTCAAGTTCAAGCCGATCGACCGGGACGCCTATGATCAGGCAGTCGAGGATGTCGACAAGGGGCGCTTCAGCCCGCCGGTCCGCGAGGTCAGCTTCGACCTGCGCGAGTTCCAGAAGGATATCACTGGCTACAACACCCGGCTGGAGGGCATGCTCAATGGCCATTAAGGTTCTGCATCACGGTCTGGCAACCACCGTCCAGGACCTTGGCCGTCCCGGTTACTTCCATCTCGGCATTCCACTCGGTGGAGCGATGGATCGCTATGCGATGCGGGCCGCCAACCTGCTGGTCGGAAACGACGAGGGTGCTGCCGGGCTGGAAGCGGTGTTCCTCGGCCCGAAGCTCGAATTTACCGAAGACACGCTGGTTGCGGTCACCGGAGCGGACATGCCGGCAAAGGTCGACGGGGTCGAGCAACCCGGGTGGACGGCTTTCCGCGTTCGCGCCGGCCAGACGCTGACGTTCGATTTTCTCAAGTCCGGCGCCCGTATCTATATCGCGGTTGCGGGCGGCATCGACGTGCCGCTGGCGCTTGGCAGTCGCTCGACCTACCCGATCGGCGCGCTCGGCGGCTACAACGGCCGGCCGCTGGCACCGGGTGACGAACTGCCGGTTGGTGCCGGCAATACCTCCGGTAAGGGTCGCTCGGTCGGCGCGCAGTTGCGGCGCCTGCCGGCCGCACCCGTGGCGCTGCGTGTCCTGCCCGGTCTCTACTGGGATCGTCTTTCCGACGAGGCGAAACAGAGCTTCTTTGCCGACGAATGGAAGGTGGCGCCGGAAGCCGACCGCATGGGGTACCGCTTCCGCGGCGGCCGCAAACTCTCCTTCGTCGAGCGCGAGCAGCCGTTTGGTGCCGGTTCCGACCCGTCCAACATCGTCGACAGTTGTTATCCCTATGGCTCGATCCAGGTTCCCGGCGGAACCGAGCCGATCATCCTGCATCGCGACGCGGTTTCCGGCGGCGGTTACTTCATGCTCGGAACCGTGATCTCCGCCGACATGGACCTGATCGGCCAGATGCAGCCGCATACACCGACCCGGTTCGTGGAGGTGACGATGGATGAGGCCCTCGCCGCACGGGCTGAGGAGAACGACCGGCTGGACGCGCTGCGCGCGTCGCTGAGCTGACGGTTCAGGGAAAACGGAGGGAAAGATGGAGCGCGGGCATCGAAGCAAGAGATCGGCAGCCGCGCTCGCTCCCTCGGGTCGCAATTGCGGGCGGCTATTCGACCACGCGTGTCAGATAGGCGGCGGTGACGCTCGGGCCCGGAATGATTGCGACGATCTTCATCTGCGCGATCGTGCGGTTCATCGAGGCGTCGATATGGTTCTCCAGCATCGCCGCCGCTGCGGCGGTCGCGCCACGCGTCATCAGTTCCACGATCAGCCGGATTTCCGCAATCACCGCGGGATCGCCGGGAAGGCCCAATTGCCGCAGCAGCCGTTCGGTCGCGGTGACCGGCAGCAGGTTGTTGCGGATCAGTTCGCGCAGCCGCTCGTTCGGCATCGCCAGCACGCAGCATTCGGTAAACTGGGTGCGGATTTCCTCAAGGCTCTGCCAGGCGTCCGCCGCCTGCGGGCCGTCGAGTTCCGTCAACCGGACGAAGAGGGCCGCAAGTCGCTCACGGTCGATATGGCCGGCGCCGAGCGCAAGCGCCTGCGGCTCGAGCAGGCGGCGCAGCATGAAATGGTCCTTGACGGTCTGGGCCGTCAGCGGGCCGGCAATCCAGTGCGAACTTTGGTTCTTGCGCACCAGCCCGCGCTCGCGCAGCCGTGTCAGCACATCGCGCACCACGGTGCGGCTGACGCTGAAGTGGTTGGCGAGTTCGTTTTCGATGATGCGATACTGGCCGAAGATGACGCAGCCGGCGACGTCGTTCTCGATCTCGGTGTAGATGCGCTCCCAGGACGAGCGGCTTTGCAGCGCCTCGTCGGCGTGTTGCGGAATGGTGAGCCCGAGCGATTTGATGTCGGTGCGGTTGGGTTCGATCGCGCGGCCTGGTGGGCCGACGAGATAGCCGCGCCCCTTGAAGCGGTGGACGAGCCCGTCGCTTTCCAGTTGCAAGAGCGCACGCTGAACCGGCGCACGCGAAATCTGCAGGATCTCGGCAATCGGCCCTTCGAGAAGAACGAGGCCGGGCGGCAGGATGCCTTCGGCGATGTTGCTGCGCAGAACGTCCTCGGCAATTTCGTAGCGGCGCTGGGTATTCTGGCCGAGGCGTGGCTCGCTCATGCGGTCGGGCGTCTTCCGTTTGGCTGGCAATTTCGTCCTCTTTCTTTACGCCACTTGCCGGGGAATGTGACAGCTGAAAATAAATGCATTTTGCATACACGTTGGCAAATTAAATGTGCATCTGTTTGCGGCATTTGGTGTTGATGGGGTGGATGCCTGCTGCCGGTGAATGGATTTTCGGTGAGTCAGGCGCAATCCGGTAGCGCCCACACGGAAGGGTGGAATCGTTCTACCTTCGGGATTGCAGGGTGTTTAGGGCGGCTTGATGCGTGTTCTAGCCTGGATGGCTGCCAGCGGAGCGAAGCCGTATTTCATTCCGGTCTAAATGACGAATAAAAGTCTATTGCATACAAAAATCATTCATGTCATTGTTCGTGACATGCAAGCGCTCAGAAGAAGCGTGCAGGTGGAACTTATTTTTTGAACCGCAAAGGACCTTCATCCCCGACGCGCATGTGACCATGCGCGAACGCGATCGCATGTCCGTTCGGATGCCTCGTCGGCTCCGGCGACGGCGAAGCTTTGGGTGGAGAACGTCCGGACGGCAAACTGGCAGGAAACCAATGTCGACGGTCCTTCAGCTCAAGAACATCACCAAAACCTACGGCGACATGCGCGCGCTCAACGGCATCGATCTTGCCTTGCCCGGCGACGCCTATATCTCGCTTCTGGGGCCGAGCGGCTCCGGCAAGACGACGCTCCTGAGGGTCATTGCTGGTTTTGAACATCCGGATGGCGGCGCCATCCTGTTTGACGGCAAGCGCATCGACACCGTGGCGCCGCACAAGCGCGGCATCGGCTTCGTCTTCCAGAACTTCGCGCTCTTCCCGCATCTCTCCGTCGCGCAGAACATCGCCTTCGGCCTGGAAAACAGGGAGGACGAGCCGGTCACCGACCGGCGCGTCGTCGAAGCCAGGGTGCGCGACATTATCAGCCTCGTCGGCCTTTCCGGTCTGGAAGGCAGGGCCGTCACCCAGATCTCCGGCGGCCAGCGCCAGCGCGTCGCCTTGGCGCGCACGCTGGTCACCGAGCCGCGCATGGTGCTTCTCGACGAGCCGCTCGGCGCGCTCGACGCCAATCTGCGCGCCAGGATGCGGGCGGAGTTGAGGGCTATCCGCGAGCGCTGCGGCGTCACCTTCCTGCATGTGACCGGCAGCGAGGCCGAGGCCTTGGCCATGGGCGACACGGTGCTGGTGCTGGAAAGCGGCCGCATCGCCCAGTCGGCGGATTCAGACACCGTCTACAACAGGCCCGCCTCTCCGGCGGTTGCCCGCTTTCTCAACTGCTACAATCTCTTTCCCGGGCGGATCGAAGGCGGCGCCTTCGTCGGCGGCGTCGGCCGGTTTGCGCTTGGGGCAGCGGCGCCGACGCGGGCGACGTCGCCGGCCTATGCGATCCGCTACGATCGTGTTTCGGTCCGGCCGCCCGAGGCAGCCATCACTGAGGACGAGATCCGCATTGAGGCCAATTTCGTCGCCAGCGAATATTCCGGCGCGGCGGTCAATTCCTTCTTCGCGCTCGATGACGGCCGGGTTTTCGAGGTCGAAAGCCATCTCAGCCATGCAGCGCCCGAGACCTATGCCGAAAAGGGCCGCTACGCGCTCGTGTGGAAGCGGGAGGACGCCCTTGTCTACGTCTGAAATCCTTTTGGAAAAACCCGGCGCCTGCGCGCCGCACCGTTCCTGCCCGGAGAATGAGAGATGAGCATGATGGCCGTTGCGGAGCAGACGGAAACAGAGACCGTCGCCGAGAAGAAACCACCGGGAAAGGCGCTTTGGCTGCTGGCACCCGGTGTCATCTGGATGACCCTGTTCCTCGTCCTGCCCATGCTGATGATGGTCTACGTCTCCTTCTGGACGCAGACGACCTTCACGATCGAACCGACGCTGACGCTGAAAAGCTGGATTACCTTCTTCACCAGCGACACCTATCTTGGGGCGCTGTGGACGACGGTGCGCATCTGGCTGATCGTGCTCGTTGCCACCGTGCTGGTCGGTTATCCCGCAGCCCTTTTCGTCGGGCTGTTCGTCAAGAACAAGGCGCTGCAGACGGTGCTTCTGGTGCTGTGCGTCATCCCCTTCTGGACCTCGTTCCTGATCCGCGTTCTCGCCTGGCGGCCGATGCTCGGCAAGGAGGGCGCGATCAACATGATCCTGATGAACCTCGGCATCACCGACGCGCCGATCGAGGTGCTGCTGTTTTCCGAACTGTCGGTGATCATCGGCATGACCCAGATCTACTGCGTCTTCATGGTCGGTCCGATCGCCTTCATGCTCGGCCGTATCGACACCTCGATCATCGAGGCCGCGCAGGATCTCGGTGCCGGCTTCTGGCGGATCTTCCGCACGATCATCCTGCCGCTGTCGATGCCGGGCGTGGTCGTCGGGGCGATCTTCGTCTCCGTCATGGTTCTCGGTGAATTCGCAACCTCGGCCGCCCTCTCCGGCCGCAAGGTCAACCTGCTCGGAAACATCATCGTCACCCAGGTCGGTTCGCTGAAATGGGCCTTCGCGGCGGTCGCCGGGGTCGTGCTTACCATTCTGATGGGCGCGGTCGTGGCCGCGCTGCTCAGGGTCGTCGATCTCAGGAAGGAGCTCTGATCATGAATGCCAGCGGCATGAAACTCAGCCTTGGCGCCTACACAGCGCTCTTCCTCGTCTTCCTCTATGGCCCACTCGTCGTGCTTGCCATCCTGTCCTTCCAGACGGGGCCGGAAGGCGGGCCGCAGTTTCCGATCATCGAATGGTCGACCTATTGGTACAAGCACCTCTTCGGCCTGACGCCGCCGTCGCGCATCGCACCGTTGCCGATCGAGCAGGCGCTGGTCCGCTCGCTGGGGCTGGCGGTGATGACCATGATCGTCTCGACGGTGTTGGGGGTCTCGGCGGCCCAGGCCTTCCGCCGCAAGTTCCGCGGCTCGGGCGTGGTCTTCTACCTCATCGTTCTCGGCATGATGGTGCCCGGCGTGCTGGTCGGTCTCGGCATGGCGCTCGTCGCCAATACGCTCGGCGTCGACCGCCACTGGTGGAGCACCGCTTTCGTTCTGCACGTGGTCTACACCTTTCCCTTCGCCTTCCTGGTGATGCTGGCGATCTTCAACCGCTTCGATCCGAGCATGGAGGAGGCGTCCTGGTCGCTCGGGGTCACGCCGGCGCGCACCTTCCGCAAGGTGACGTTCCCGCTGATCTTCCCCGGTGTGCTCTCCGCCATGCTCTTTGCCTTCACGCTCTCCTATGACGAGTTCTCGCGCACGCTCTTCGCTTCCGGCCGCGACTTGACGCTGCCGCTGGCAATTTACGGCACCTTCTCCGTCGAAGTGCATCCGAACGTCTTTGCCTTCGGCGTGTTGACGACGCTGTTCTCCTTCGCGCTGCTCGGCACCTATGCGGCGCTGATGATGCTTTCGGTGCGCCGCGCCAAGCGTATGGCGATCCAGGAGGAGGCGTGATGGCCAGCTCGGCTCTTGGTTCGGCAATCGTCACGGGTGCCGGTTCCGGCATCGGTCGCGCCATCGCGCTGCGGTTGGCGGCCGACGGTTATGCCGTCGTCGTCAATGATCTGTCGCCGGAGCGCTCAGAGGCGGTTGCAGACGAGATCGCTGCTGCCGGCGGAGTGGCGCTCGCGATATCAGGCGACGTCTCAAATGAAGCCGACGTCGCCGCGACGGCCGAGAAGGCAGCGCAATTCCACGGCCCCGTGGCGCTGCTCGTCAACAATGCCGGCATCGCCCATCAGGCGCTGTTCGAGAATCTCGAGGTCGCCGATTTCGACCGGATGTTTGCGGTGCATGTGCGCGGCACCTTCCTGATGACCAAGGCGGTGCTGCCGGCCATGCTTGCCCGCGGCGAGGGCGTGATCGTCAACATGGCCTCGCAGCTCGGCCAGATCGGCGGCGTCGAGCTCGTGCATTACTCGTCGGCCAAGGCTGCGATCATCGGCATGACCAAGGCGCTCGCGCGCGAAGTTTCGAGCCGCGGCGTGCGCGTCAATGCGGTCGCGCCCGGTCCTATCAACACGCCGCTCGTCATGGGGCTGTCCGAGGATTGGCGGGCCGCCAAGAAGGCGCAGCTGCCGCTCGGGCGTTTCGGCGAGCCGGACGAAATCGCCGCGACGGTCGCGTTTCTGGCCTCGCCGTCGGCGAGCCTGTTCGTCGGCCAGACGCTCGGACCGAACTCCGGCGACGTGATGCTCTGACAGGAAAGATGAAAATGCCAAATCCTCCCAAGACGTCCCGCATTGTCATCGTCACCGGTGCCGGCATCGGCATTGGCCAGGCGACCGCCAGAGCTTTTGCCGCCAACGGCGACCATGTCGTCGTGACCGATATTCTCGAGCCTGAGGCATCGGCCACGGTCGACGCCATCCGGCATGCCGGCGGCTCCGCCGAGTTCGCCTACTACGACGTCCGCTCGACGTCAGCGACCGACGCGCTGGTCGCTGATCTGGAAAAACGCCACGGTCGCATCGATGTCGTCGTCGCCAATGCCGGCATTGCCCATCGCACCCCGCTTGCCAGGCTGACCGACGACAAGTGGGATCTGACCTTCGACATCGACCTCAAGGGCATCTTCCGACTGGCGCGTGCCGTCGCACCCGGCATGCGCCAGCGCGGCGAGGGCAGCATCGTCGCGCTCTCCTCGATCATGGGCGTTGCCTATGGCTGGGACGAGCACGTGCATTACTCCGCCGCCAAGTCCGGCGTCGTCGGCCTGGTGCGGGGGCTTGCCGTCGAGCTTGCCGGCGACGGTGTTCGCGTCAACGGCGTTGCGCCCGGCTACATCCGCACAGCCCAGCTGCTTTCGGAGGAAAACTCGCTCGGGCCTGACGGCGCGGAAGCCGCTGCCGCCTTCATCCCTATGAAAAGGCTCGGAACGCCTGGCGATATCGCCGACGTCATCGCGTTCCTGGCATCCGACGGCGCGAGATACATGACCGGCCAGGTGCTGGTCGTGGATGGGGGCCTCCTGGTGGGGCGTTACTGAAACGCCGCGCACCGCGGCGAATGAACAAGGGGCGCGTGGCAAACGGGCTCCGGGGAACAACAACAACTGGAGAAGAGACAATGCCAAATATGGAACTCAATCGCCGCTCCCTCCTCAAACGGTCCGCCGGGATGATGGCGCTGGCGATGGGCGGCGGCACGCCGTTCCTGTCGTCGCGCGCTGCCTTTGCGCAGGCCGCCGACCTCGCAGGCCAGCAGCTGCGCACCATCGGCCTTTCGGTCACCGTTCAGGAGCGCATCCTCGAGCAGTTCAAGGCTGCTGCCGGCGTCGGCGGCACCTCCGGTACGGCGGCGACCTTTCCGGACGCCCAGACGAAGATCCTCTCCGGCTCCAAGGACTATGATTGCTGGGAGATCATCGCCGAGCGTCTGCCGTCGATCGTCATGACCAACAATGTCGAGCCCATCCCGGCCTCGGCGCTGAAGAACTGGGCCAACATCCGGGATACCTTCACGACGGCCAGCGACAAGTGGGATCGCTCCGCCCAGATCATCGGCCAGATCTGGACAGACGAAAGCCAGACGGCGCTGAACATGGTGCCCGCCGTCTATAACTACGATTCCATCGGCTACAATCCCGATGTGCTCTCGGCCGAGGAAGCCAACAGCTGGACCGCGATCTTCGATCCGAAGTGGAAGGGCAAGTCCGGCATCAACACCGACCCGCTGATCGCGATCGGCCAGGCGATGATGGCGATGAACTCGCTCGGCCTTTCCGACGTCAAGAACCCGGGCAATGCGACCGCAGCCGAAATCGACGAGGCTGCCGCCTTCCTGATTTCCAAGAAGAAAGAGGGCCAGTTCCGCGCGCTCTGGGGCGACTTCGGCGAACTCGTCAACCTCATGGCCTCGGGCGAGATGGTGGTCTGCGACGCCTGGCAGCCGGCGGTCATGGCGGTCAAGGCCCAGGGCAAGCCCTGCCGCTACGCCGTGCCGAAAGAAGGCTATCGCGGCTGGGCGATTGGCCCGGCGATGATTGCCGGCACGGCCAACAAGGAGGCTGTCATTGCCTATGCCGACTATTGGCTTTCGGGCGAGCCGGGCATCACCGTCTCCGAGCAGGGTTACTATTCGCCATCGACCAACATCAAGAACGTCATGGCGCCGGAGAAATATGCCTTCTGGTACGAGGGCAAGCCCTGGGTCGGCGCCGAGGAGCGCGGCATCAAGGAAGGCGACCTGCGCGACGGCGGCTCGCTCGAAGAACGCGCCAAGAACGTCGCCTACTGGCACCAGTGGCCGGACGAATACGACCACCTGATCCAGAAGTGGGACGAATTCCTCAACGCCTGATGAAGGACGGCCGGGGCGCAAGCCCGCCCCGGCCTTTCCCCCAACGCATCCGCTATTAGAACCGGAGAACGACTGTGATCTTCGACCTCGAACTCAACAATGTCGGCAAAGTCTACGACAACGGCACCCCCGCCGTGATCGATTTCAACCTGTCGGTTTCCAAGGGCGAGTTCATCGCGTTCCTCGGCCCGTCCGGCTGCGGCAAGACGACGACGCTGCGCATGATCGCCGGCTTCGAGCAGATCTCTTCCGGCGAGATGCTGATCAAGGGCAAGCGTATGAACGACATCCGGCCGGAACACCGGCCGACGTCGATGATCTTTCAGAGCTACGCGCTCTTTCCGCACATGACCGTGCGGCGCAATGTCGGCTACGGGCTCGACGTCAAGGGCATGGCCAAAGCCGAACGCGACGCCAAGGTCGATCGTATCCTGGCAACGCTTGGGCTCGAGGACATCGCCGAGAAGAAGCCGGACCGGCTCTCCGGCGGCCAGCGCCAGCGCATCGCGCTTGCCCGCGGTCTTGTCGTTGAACCGGATATTCTGCTTCTCGACGAGCCGCTGGGCGCGCTCGACGCCAATCTGCGCAAGGCGATCCAGAACGAACTGAAGCTGCTGCAGAAAACGCTCGGCGTCACCTTCGTCTTCGTCACCCATGCGCAGTCCGAGGCGCTCGCGCTTTCCGACCGTATCGTGGTGATGAACCAGGGCAGGGTCGAGCAGATCAGCCCGCCACACCAGCTCTACACCCGGCCAAACACCGCCTTCGTTGCCCAGTTCATCGGCAACAACACGATCTTCCAGGGCGAAGTCGAAGGCGCATCGGACGACCGGACGCTGGTTTCGACGCCGCTCGGGCAGCTTTCCGGCCGGCCGAACGGGGCCCTTTCCAAGCGGTCACGGGTCAATGTCGTCATCCCGGCCGAAGCGATCGAGGTGCATCCGGCGGCCCTGGTTTCGCGTGACCAGATTGCCCATGCGGTCGGCGGCAACGTCGTCAGCGCCAGTGTGCGCCGCTTCGACGTGGTCGGCCATGTATCCCACCTGACGGCGGGACTTGCGGACGGACGCACCGTTTCGCTCGAAGCCCATGTCGACAAGTACCAGCCCGATGCCTTTCCCGTCGGTGCGGACATTCTTTTGAGCTGGCAGCCGGGCGAAGCCACCGTCATCCCAGCCTGATCACGCGAGCGGGATGAGGAAAAGTGTGTGCGGTTTTCCGCCCGCATCCCGCTCTGACTTATGAGAAGAGAAAACACGAAGGAGACATACCATGGCCAAGGAAATCCTCTGCAGCTTCGGCATCGACGTTGACGCGGTCGCCGGCTGGCTCGGATCCTACGGGGGCGAGGATTCGCCCGACGATATCTCGCGCGGCCTTTTTGCCGGCGAGGTCGGCAGCCCGCGACTGTTGAAACTGTTCGAACGCTTCGGCATCAAGACCACCTGGTTCATTCCCGGCCACTCGATCGAGACGTTCCCGGAACAGATGCAGGCTGTGGCGGACGCCGGCCACGAAATCGGCATTCACGGCTACACCCATGAAAACCCGATCGCCATGACGCGCGAGCAGGAGACCGAAGTCCTCGACAAGAGCATCGATCTCGTCACCAAGCTCTCGGGCAAGCGCCCGACCGGCTATGTTGCGCCATGGTGGGAGTTCTCCAACGTCACCAACGAGCTGCTGCTGGAACGCGGGATCAAGTACGATCACTCGCTGATGCATGACGACTTCACGCCCTATTATGTCCGCGTCGGCGACAAGTGGACGAAGATCGACTACTCCAAGAAGCCGTCCGAATGGATGGTGCCGCTGCAGCGCGGCAAGGAGACCGATCTCATCGAAATTCCGGCCTCCTGGTATCTCGATGACCTGCCGCCGATGATGTTCATGAAGAAGGCCCCGAACAGCCACGGCTTCGTCAATCCGCGCGACATCGAGCAGATGTGGCGTGATCAGTTCGACTGGGTCTATCGCGAGATGGACTATGCGGTGTTTCCGATTACGATCCATCCTGATGTTGCCGGGCGGCCGCAGGTGCTGATGATGCTGGAGCGGCTCTATGCCCACATGATCAAGCATCCGGGCGTGAAGTTCGTGACCATGAACGAGATCGCCGACGATTTCGCCAAGCGCTTCCCGCGCAAGAAGTGAGCGACTGACGGGGGCGGTCCGAGCGCCGTCCCCGCTTTTTACACCGATTGGATCAAACGATGTGCTCTCTCTGCGGCGTCCTTGGAGGCAACGAACACTGGGCCGATGCGGTGGCGCGGCCAGGCGTCTATACCCGCAATGTCGAGCGCATCGATCGAAGGCGCGAGCGCGCCAACCGGGTGCGCATCGCCAATGCAATGCTGGCGCGCTTCGGTCTGACCATCTCCGATTGGCAGGGCGCGTCCTTCGTGTTGTCCACACGGACGGGCAAGACTGAGATCATCGAGGATCTCGGTCATCTCTGGCCGGCCGCCGAACGGCTTTGCGGCCGTCCCTGCGATCCGCTCGATGTGGCCCTGGTTACTGCTGCTGAGGCCGCGATCGATGACTGAGCCGCAGATCCCGCTGCTGACCCCGATCAACCTGCTCACGGGCTTCCTCGGCTCCGGCAAGACGACTCTGCTTGCGCGACTGCTCGCCGATCCGGCTCTTTCGGATGCAGCGGTCCTCATCAACGAATTCGGAGAGGTCGGGCTCGACCATCATCTTGTCGAGCGCATCGACGATACCATGGTGCTCTTACAATCGGGCTGTCTCTGCTGCACGGTGCGCGGCGAGCTTGCCGATGCCATCAAGGATCTGCATTCGAAGCGGGAGCGCGGGCTGGTTCCACCTTTCCGCCGCATCGTCGTCGAAAGCACCGGGCTTGCCGATCCGTTCCCGGTGCTGTCGACGATCAAATCCGACCCGGTGCTGCGCCACCATTTCCGCCCGGGCAACGTCATCACCACCGTCGATGCCGTCAACGGGCTCGGCCAACTCGGCACCTATGTCGAATCCAACCGGCAGGCTGCTGTTGCAGACCGGCTGGTCGTCACCAAGGCCGATCTGGCGCTGCCGGCCGATGTCGCCCGTCTTGTCGAGAAATTGCGCAACATCAATCCGGACGCGCCGCTGCTGATGGCGACCGATCTGTCCTTCGCCGTTGCCGAGCTTGTCGACGAGAACCTCGGCCTGCGCGCCGCCGCGCTGCAATCGACCAGCGGTTTCTATTGCGAGGCGCCGGTTCAATTGGCAACTGCGGAAGGCTCCGTGCACCAGTCCGCGGTGACCTCCTTCGTCATGACCGTGGAGCGCGCCATCGACTGGACGGCTTTCGGCCTCTGGCTGACAATGCTGCTCAACCGTCACGGCGAGAAGGTGCTGCGGGTGAAGGGCATTCTCAACATCGCAGGCGAGGAGCGCCCTGTCGCCATTCATGGCGTTCAGCATTTGGTCCACACGCCTGTTCATATGGAGCGCTGGCCGGACGAAGATCGCCGCTCGCGCATCGTGTTTATTGTTGACGGTCTGGATGTCGAACTGCTGAAACGGTCGTTCGAGGCTTTTGCCCTCGACCGGTCCTCCGTCGAGGATGCGGCCGTCCCGAAACGCAGTCTTCAGGAACGTCAGTCGTCTTCATGAACAAGCACCTGCCTGACCAAGCGACGATGGCGACGCCATCCCTCCATCTCTCCGGTCGCCCACGCCTGCGCGTGCTTGGCACGGCGATTTCTCTGCTCGAGGAGTTGCGGGTTCGCGCCGAGGCCGATCTCGGCATCGAGGTCGTATTCGACAACAACGACTTCCTGACCACTCAGCACAAGGCGGCGCAGGAGCCGGATAGTTACGACATCTACGACCAGTGTTTCCATAATCTGGATATCGTCTGGTACTGGCGGGCGATCCAGCCGATCGAGATTGGCCGCATCGCGCTCTGGGACGAGATCAACGATCTGACGAAGACCGGCCATATCGGCCCGAATGCCAGGCTGGGGCAGGGGGATGCGCCGGTAAAGAAGCTGTTCGTGCAGCCCAATCTCGAACTGGGCGACACGCCGTCGAGCACGATCTCGATGCTGCCGACGACGCATAATTTCGACAGCTTCGCCTACAGGACCGACGTTGCCCCCAATATGGTTTCGATGAACAGCTGGGCGGCGCTGCTCGACGAGCGCTGGGCCGGACGCGCGGCGCTTGTCGACGAGCCGGCGATCGGTATCTTCGATGCAGCCCTTGCCGCGCAGGCATCCGGCCTGATGTCGTTCGACAATATCGGCGCCATGACTGTTGACGAGATCGACCGGCTGATCGGTCTGCTTGAGGAGCGCAAGAAGAACGGCTATTTCCGCGCCTTCTGGCGGACGGCCGAGGATGCAGCGCGGCTGATGGTGCGCGGCGAGACCGATATCCAGAGCATGTGGTCGACGGGCATCAGCATCCTCAACGGCCAGGGCGTTCCGGTGGAACAGGCGGTGCCGGCTGAGGGATATCGTGCCTGGCATGGCGGCCTGTGTCTCGCACGCCATCTGTCGGGCCGCATGCGCGACGTCGCCTATGAGTATCTCAACTGGTGGATATCCGGCTGGCCGGGCTCGGTCGTGGCGCGGCAAGGCTACTACATCTCGACGCCGGAGCGTTCGCGGCAATTCATGTCGGTGGCCGAATGGGACTACTGGTACGGCGGTCTGCCGGCGGCATGCGACCTGCCGGGCCCGGACGGCACCATACGCATTCGGGCAGGATCGGTCAGGAGCGGCGGCTCCTACTGGCAGCGTGCCAACTGCATCGCGGTCTGGAATACCACCATGGACGAGCACAATTATCTGGTTCGCCGCTGGATGCAGCTGGTCGAACGATAGAGGGAAACGGGATGACGCAGGACTTCAGTGGACGGTCGATCGCGCAGCTGTCAGTGCTGCTGCAGTCCGGTGCGCTCGATCCGCGTGAGCTGACACGCTGGACGCTTGAGCGGATCCGCAGTCACGACGACCAAGCGATCTTCACCACGATCCTGCCGGAGCGGGCGATGCGGGAGGCGGAGGCCTCCGCCCGGCGCATCGCCGCCGGCCGTTCATTTGGGTTGCTCGACGGAATTCCCGTTGCGTGGAAAGACCTGTTTGCCATCAAAGGCGTGGCGACGACGGCGGGATCGGTGGTGCTGAAGGACGCGCCGGCGGCACAAGAGGACGCGGCGATGGTGACCGCGCTCGGCCATGCCGGCATGGTCAGCGTTGGTCGCGTCAACATGAGCGAATTTGCCTTCTCCGGGCTCGGCATCAACCCGCATTACGGCACGCCGCGCAATCCGCGGGCGCGCGATGTCGACCGCCTGCCGGGCGGTTCGTCCTCCGGCTCCGGTGCCGCCGTAGCCGCCGACCTCGTGCCGGTTTCGATCGGCACGGATACGGGCGGATCCATCCGCATTCCGGCCGCCTTCAACGGTATCGTCGGCTACAAGGCGACGCGCGGCCGCTATTCCATGCGTGGCGTCTTTCCGCTCGCCAAGAGCCTCGATTCGCTCGGTCCCCTCTGCCGGACGGTGCAGGACGCCGTCTGGGTCGATGCGGCGATGCGAGGTCTGCCCGCGCCGGAAATCCGGCGGGGCAGTCTCGACGGCCTGTCGCTCATGGTGCCGACAACGGTGGTTTTCGACGGTGCGGAAGACGGTGTCGTTTCGGCCTTCGAGGCAGCACTCGACCGGTTGCAACGGGCAGGTGCCCGTGTGCGCCGCCAGCCGTTTCCGGCATTCGAGCGCATTTTCGAGACCATGGCGCGGCACGGACCGCTGGTCACGGCCGAGGCCTTCGCGCTCCATCGCGACCGGCTCGAAGGGTCGCAGGCGGCATCGATGGACCAGCGCGTCGTGGCACGGGCCCGGCTCGGGCAAAACATAAGCCTCTCCGATTATGTCGAGACGCTAAACACGCGGGAGGCGCTGATCGCCGAGATCGCCGCCCATATTGGGTCGAACGAGCTTGTCGCTTATCCCACCGTTGCCCATGTGGCGCCACCCACGGCGCCGCTTCTCAATGACGACGCCCTGTTCGTCGAAACCAACGCCCGGACCCTGCGCAACACCTCGATCGGCAATTTCCTTGACTGGTGCGGCGTCTCTCTACCGTGCGGCATTGGCGCCGCCGGTATGCCGGTCGGCCTGCTGCTTTCCGCCCAGCCGCATCACGATGCGCATCTGTTGTCGATGGCGCTTGCGGCCGAGGCAATCGTTCGTGCCGATTGAGGGGCAGGTCGCTCGGAAACTACGCCTACCGACAAGAGCGAGCGCACTTTGCGACTAGCCGGGGCGGGAAAGAGATAGTCTACTGCTTGACGACCTTCCGGAAACGCCGGTCGCAAAGGCCCTGAAGAGGCCGCGACATTCAAGGCAGCCGGTCAGGAAGAATAGGCCGCGATCGGCCGTCGCCTTGGCAACACGGGAACAGCTGAAGCAGACGGACGGCGGACTGGATGGGAGCTTCGCATGGACGTGAGTTATTCCACGGCAGGCACGGTTGCGTTCGAGCGCAAGCGCTATTGGGACGAGGCGGTATCGAGCACCTACTTCCCGCTCGATCTGCGCTTCCAGAACTCGGCGGAGTTTTCCGGCGAGTTGAACGTCTGGGATCTCGGCGCGGTATCGCTGTCGCGGCTTGAATCCGACGGGCTGCTCTATCGCCGACAGAAACGGCACCTGCTGCATGAGCGCGAAGAAAGCTATCTGATCACCGTGCCGGAGACGGCGGAGATCAGCTTCGAGCAGGCCGGTAAGGCAGTGCGCTGCAAGCCGGGGGCCTTCCTCGTCGAGCGCAGCCATCTGCCGTACGAATTCAGCTATACGGCCAAGAACACGCTCTGGGTGCTGAAGGTGCCGATTGCCACGCTGCGTCCGCGTGTCGGCCTTCCCGAACGTATCGCGTCGCTCAGCTTCGATTCCACCCGTGGCACCGGCGCATTGTTCGTCGACATGATCCGGCTTGTTGCGCCGCGGCTTGTCGAGATGGATGCGCCCGCCCGCGACATGACCGGCAAGCACCTGGTCGATATCCTCGCGATGTCGCTGATCTCCGACGAACGCATGCTGACGTCGGACGCAGGCTCGGTTCAGGTCGGCCACCTGCATCGCGTCGAGAGCTACATTCGCGCCAATCTCGCCCGGGCCGATCTCGGTCCGCAGGTGATCGCCGATGCCTGCGGCATCTCGGTGCGCTACCTGCACCAACTGATGAAGAGGCAGGGCACGTCCGTGTGCCATTGGATCCGGGTCCAGCGGCTTCTGCGCTGCGACGAGATGCTGCGCGATCCCACCTGCCGCAAGCTGGTTTCGGAAATCGCCTATGCACTCGGCTTCAGCGACCACGCGCAGTTGAGCCGCCACTTCAAGGCGCATTTCGGCTACAGCCCGAGCGAAGCGCGCGAGCGCTCCCATCTGACGAGCCCGAGCAGCCCCGGCTGAGCCGGACGGCGACAAACCCCAGACGGACGTGAGCGGTCGCACGCCCGACCGGGCGAAGGGCGAAGCCTTGCCCGATTTTCAACGGATGCCCGCTTTTAAACGGATGAAAGACAGGAGACGGATTTTGCAGAACCTTCGAGTTGCGGTCGATGTCGGTGGCACCTTTACCGACATCTGCATCATGGACGAGACCACGGGCCGGATCCGGGTCGAAAAGACGTCGTCCTCCGCCGATCCGATCGACGGGATCATGTCTGGCGTCGAAAAAGCCGGCATCGACCTGTCGAAGGTGGCGCTGTTTTCGCATGGCACCACCGTTGCCACCAACGCCCTGATCACGCGGCGCCTGCCGCGCACGGCGATGGTTTGCACGAGAGGTTTCCGCGACGTCATCGAGATCCGCCGCGCCAACAAGGAAGACCTCTGGGATACCTACAAGGACGTAGTGCCGCCCTATGTGCCGCGGCGCGACCGGTTGGTGGTGACGGAGCGTGTCGACGCGCAGGGCGGGATCGTCGCCACGCTCGACGAAGACGAGGCCCGGGAGGTCGCACGCATTCTCAAGCGCCGCAATGTCGCGGCCGTCGCCGTCTGCTTCATGAACGCCTTCATGAACGGCGCCAACGAGCGCCGCATGAAGGAAATCTTGATGGAGGTGATGCCCGGCGTGCCGGTGTCGACCTCGTCGGAAGTCCTGCCCGAGATCTTCGAGCATGAGCGGTTCTCCACGACCGTCGCCAATGCGGCGTTAAGCCCCGTTGTCGTCGACTATACATCGCGGCTCGGCAAGCGGCTGCAGCAGGAAGGCTATGAACGCGATCTTCTGCTTTTGCACACAGGCGGTGGGGTAATGACCCCGAAGAGCGTCGAGGACTTTGCCGCACGGCTTGCCGGTTCCGGCATTGCTGCCGGTGCTATCGCCAGCAAATACATCGCCGAGCTCTGCGGCTTCCGCAATTCGATCGGGCTCGACATGGGCGGCACATCGACCGACGTGTCGCTCGCCTATGACGGCCAGTCGCGCATCACCAAGGACTGGTTCATCGAATTCGGCTATCCGATCCGCTTCTCCTCGATCGAGGTTCTGACGATCGGTGCCGGCGGCGGGTCGCTCGCCTGGACCGACGAGGCGGGATCGCTGCGCAACGGTCCGCAATCGGCCGGCGCCAGTCCGGGCCCTGCCTGCTACGCCAAGGGCAACCGCCAGCCGACCAACACCGACGCCAATGTCGTGCTCGGTCGCCTCGGTACCAGCCTTGCCGGCGGCAAGATCACGCTTGACGCGAACCTTGCCCTCGAGGCCGTCCGCGAAGGGGTCGCCGAGCCGTTCGGGCTAGAGCCGCATGCGGCCGCCGATGCGATCATCCGTGTTGCCAATGCTAATATGTCGGACGCGGTGCGGCTGATCTCGATCAGCCGTGGGTACGATCCACGCGATTTTGCGCTCGTCGCCTTCGGCGGTGCCGGAGCCCTGCATGGCGCGGCGATCGCTCGCGAACTGTCGATCCCCGCGGTCATCGTTCCGCCGAACCCCGGCGTCACTTCGGCGCTCGGCTGCCTGCTCGTCGACATGCAGCACGATTTTTCCGAAAGCTACCTGAAGGCGGCCGCCGACGCCGACGCAACGGCGATCGAAGAGGCCTTCCTCCGCCTCGAACAGGAAGCATCGGAGCGGCTTGCCCATGAAGGTGTCGCGGCTAAGGACGTGGTGCTCCAGCGCAGCATCGACATGATGTATCTCGGGCAGTGGCGTTCGCTCTCCGTCACCGCACCAGCGCCGGTCACCGACATCGCGCCGCTGGTCGAAGCCTTCCACCGTGAGCATCAGCGCGAATACAATTTCCGTCGCGACGAAACGCCGGTCAGCCTGTTCCGCATCAACTTGAAGGCCGTCGGCATGGTGCCGAAGGCGTCGCTGGCACGCCACGAGCCGACGGGAGTGATCCCCGAGCCGAAGACGCGGCGGAGCGTATGGTTTGAAGCCGAGGCCGCGCTCAATACGCCCGTCTACGATCGCGAAACCTTGCCCGCAGGGTTCGTCTTCAAGGGCCCTGCCATCGTCGAGCAACTCGATTCGACCGTCGTCGTCCCGCCGGGAACGACCGCGGAAGTGGACACCTATCTCAACATCATCATCCGCATCGAAGGTGAAGCGAATGTCTGAACAGCAAAACCTTGACCCGGTGACCTTCGAGGTCCTGAAGAACTCCTTCATCACCAGCGTCGATCAGATGGCCGAGCAGATCCTGAGAACCTGCTATTCCTTTGTCATCTACAACCGCGACTTCTCCAGTGCCCTTCACGATGCCGAAGGCAATTCGGCCGCTCAGGGCAACCAAGACATCGCGGTGCATGTCGGCACCCTGCATTTCACCTGCAAGGACGTCATCCGCGCCTTCGATGGCGACATGCATCCCGGCGACGTCTACGCCATCAACGATCCCTATGCCGGCGGCACGCATTTCAACGACGTCCGGCTGATCCGGCCGATCTTCGTCGACGGCAGGATCATCGCCTTCAGCCAGTCGAACGGACACTGGTCGGATCTCGGCGGCAGCGTCCCAGGCTCCTTTGATGTCGCCGCCAAGGAGATGTTCAGGGAGGGGATGCGCATCACCCCGATCCGCCTGTTCGACAAGGGGCGGTTCTGCAAGGATGTCGCCCACCTCATCGCTTCCAACACCCGCGACCCCGCCTCGATCATCGGCGACATCCATGCCCAGGCGCAGGCGACCCAGGTCTGCGAGCGCGAGATCCTGCGGCTGGTCGGCAAATACGGCGAGGGCACGGTGAAACAGGGGCTCGGCGCCGTGCAGGACTATGTCGAGCGCGCCATGCGCCAGCGGATCGCCGCACTGCCGGACGGCGAATGGGAAACGCAGGACTTCATCGACCGTGATCCGGCGGGCAACGAGGGCATGATCCCGATCAAGGTCAAGCTGACGATTAGGGGTGACCGGGCGATCTACGACTTCACCGGCAGCCACCCGACCATCGGCTCGATCTACAATTCCGCCTTCGGCGCGACCTTCTCGGCGGTCGCCGCGGGGATGAAGACCTTCTTCCCCGACCTGCCGCTCAACAGCGGCTTCTACCGGGTGTTCGAAATCATCGCGCCCGAAGGCTCGATCGTCGATGCGAAGTGGCCGGTGGCCGTCACCGGCTTCCTCATGCCCTTCGAGAAGATCATGAACGCGATCTACGAGATCTGGTCGAAGATCATCCCGGAGCGCGCCATCGCCTGTGCCTTCAACCTCGAATACCTGCTGACCGGCGGGCGTGATGCACGCGCCGCGGAAAAGCCGATCTTCATGTTCTACGACTGGCTTCCCGGCGGTTGGGGCGGGCGCAACGGCATGGACGGCTGCAATGTGACGACGGCCTGCTTCGGAACCGGCCTGATGGCCCAGCCGGTCGAGGGACAGGAACGGGCAAATCCGATCCTGACCACCGAGTTCGAGGTGCTGACGGATTCTGCCGGCCCCGGAAAGTGGCGCGGCGGTGCCGGTGTGCTCAAGACTTCCCGCATGCTCGAAGCCGAAAATACCGTCATTTCCTATATCTGCGACCGCGAGCGCGCCATCGTTTGGGGCATCGAGGGCGGGCTGCCGTCGATGCCGCACGGGCTAACGCTGACCCGTGAAAAGACCGGCAAGACGGAATGGCTCGGCGCTACTTTCTCCGATGTGGCAATCGAGGCGGGGGACGTCTTCTCGCGCCCGACCGCGGGCGGCGGCGGCTTCGGCGATCCGCTCGAGCGCGATCCGCAACGGGTGCTGGCCGATGTCATCGACGACTACGTCTCGGTCGAGCGGGCGGCGAAGGATTATGGCGTCGTCATCGATCCCGTCGATCCGGAAATCTGCGCCTACGAGATCGATGCCACCGCGACGGCCGAACTGCGGCGACAGATCCGGGCAGACCGGTTGGGTTGGCTGGGCGCAGATCCGGCCGAGGTCTCGGCAAAGTTCAAGGCGGGGGAAATCAATGCGCTCGACGCGGTGCGCCGCTATGCCGTGATCCTCGACTGGGATACGGGCGATCTGCTACCCGTCTCCACCGAACAGTTTCGCAACATGTATCGCAAACGCTCAGTGGCTGCCTGGCAGTAGCAACGCAAATGCTTGGTGGGTGGGCGGTTCGCCTACCCGAATACGGGGGGATGTCATGGCGGGTGTTACGATCGTTGCGGCCGCTGAGGCCGATAGGTCCGCATGGAACGAGCTTCATGCGGGATTTGCCGCCTTCTACGGGGTTGATCAGACCGACGAGATGCGGGATCGGGTCTGGGGCTGGATCCGCGACGGCCAGCTCGAATGCCGGCTGGCGCTCGATGGCTCGGGTCGCCCGATCGGGTTGACCCATTTTCGCGAATATATCCGGCCGCTGATGGCGGCGCGCGGGGGTTTTCTCGACGATCTCTTCGTTGCGCCCGAGGCGCGCGGCAGCGGCGCAGCACCGGCGCTGATCCGCGCCGTTGCCGATATCGGGCGAGAGCGCGGCTGGTCCGTCATCCGCTGGATCACGCGCGACAACAACTACCGGGCTCGCGGCCTTTATGATCAGCTGGCCACCAGAACGGATTGGCTGACCTATGATATCGCCTTGTAACCACGCACCAGAGTGATCATGCATCAAAACGGGAGACGCCGATGACCGCACAGCCTAATTCCACCGAAGCGCGGGACATGGCCTACCATCTCCATTCCTACACCAATCCGCGCAAGCTGGAGCGGGAAGGGCCGCTGATCATCGACCGCGGCGAGGGCATCCACGTCTTCGACAACAGCGGCAAGCGCTATATCGAGGGCATGGCCGGGCTTTGGAGCGTGGCCGTCGGCTTCGGCGAGAAACGGCTGGTCGAAGCCGCGCGCAGCCAGATGGCGAGGCTACCCTACTATCATACCTTCTCGCAGAAATCGCACGGGCCGGTGGCGGATCTGGCGGAGAAGCTGGTCGGCATGGCGCCGGTGCCGATGTCCAAGGTTTACTTCGCCAACTCCGGATCCGAGGCGAACGATACAGCGATCAAGCTGGTCTGGTATCGCTCCAACGCGCTAGGCAAACCGGAAAAGAAAAAGATCATCTCGCGCATCAAGGGTTACCACGGCGTGACGGCGCTGAGCGCCAGCCTGACGGGCCTCCCCAACAACCATCGATCGTTCGATCTGCCGTTTCCCAACATCCTGCACACGACCTGCCCGCATTATCGCACCGGTGCGGAGCCGGGGCAGGATGAGCTTGCCTTTTCGCGCTGCTGTGCAGAAGAGCTGGAGGCGCTCATCCTCGAGGAGGGGCCGGAGACGATCGCCGCCTTCATCGGCGAGCCGGTTATGGGGGCCGGCGGCGTCATCGTTCCGCCGGAGGGCTATTGGGCGGCCATCCAGGACGTGCTGCGGAAATACGATATCCTGCTGATTGCCGACGAGGTGATCTGCGGTTTCGGGCGCACCGGCAACATGTTCGGATCCGAGACCTTCGGCATGCGGCCGGATATCATGACGCTCTCCAAGCAGCTGTCATCGTCCTATCAGCCGATCGCGGCTCTCATGATCAACGACAACGTCTACGAGCCGATCGCCAATGAGGCAGATCGGATCGGTGCGCTCGGGCATGGATTTACCGCCAGCGGCCATCCGGTCGCCGCTGCAGTCTCGCTCGAAAACCTGGCGATCATCGAGGAGAAGGACCTGGTCGGCAATGTCCGCCGTCTTGCGCCGCATTTCCTCGGTCGGCTCAATGCGCTCGAACGGCATCCGCTGGCTGTCGAAGCGCGCGGCGTCGGCCTCATCGGTGCGCTCGAACTCGAGGCGGCGGATGGGGCGGCCGCAGGCGCAACGGGCGCGCGGGTTGGTGCGATCCTGCAGAGGAACGGCCTGATCTGCCGCAACATCGGCGATTCCATCGCCTTCTGCCCGCCGATGATCATCACCGCCGCCGAGATCGACGAGATGTTCGATATCGTCGAGGCGAGCCTTGAGCAACTCGGTAGGCAGGCGGCGGCATAAGCATCCCGGCATCGGGCCCGCATCATAGTGCGGGCTCACGGTACGCCGGGCTGCGGGCGTCTTCACGACGACGAAATCAGGAACGCCAGAGGCCGCCATGACGTGGCGACCATACCTGTGAGCCATCGCCCTTCGATCAGAACCGATATCCGACGAACAGCGACCCGGTCGGCTGCAGCTCGCGCTCGACAGTCCCGTTTGCCGTACCCCCAAGTCGCTGCAATCGCAGAGATCTTGATGGCTGCGATGCCTTCATTGAGCCGGCTTCCAGCCATTGGCATCCGCGCCGCCGGCGATCGAAGCCTCAGCAATGATGCCTGTCCTCGACCGCTTCTTCATCCTTAGTCGTAGCGAAAAGACGCAGATTGACACGCGTTCAATCCTGGACATATCATTAAGTCAAATTACTTGACTTATTAAATGCGTCATCGAAACCTGGAGGGGAGTTCGTCATGCCGGCAGTCGAGGAAATGCGGTCCAGACCAATTGTAACGGGGACCGGAAACATCATCAGCAGAGTTTCGGCAAGGGTGTTCGGCGGGGTCATGGCCGCGTCATTCGCCATGCTTGCAGCGGGCCAGGCGCAGGCCGAGTCCGTTCTGACCATGCATATCGAAGAGCAGACGAGCTGGGTGCAGAACTTCAACCCGTTCGACCTCGGCGGGCGGCGCCAAAGCACCATGGACTTCGTCTATGAGCCGCTCGTGATCTTCAACGACTATGACAGCGGCAAGCCGGTCTGGCGGCTGGCAACCGGCTACAAGTTTGCCGACGATCTGAAGTCGATCACCTATACGCTGCGCGATGGCGTCAAGTGGTCGGATGGCAAGCCGCTGACATCGGCCGACATGAAATTCACCCTCGAACTGATGCTCAAGAACCCGGCGGTCGACATCGTCGGCGTCGGCGAGAGTGTCGCTTCGGTCGAGGCGGTGTCGCCCACGGAGGTCAAGATCAACCTCAAGGGCGTCGATACACATTTCCCGGAATCGCTCGCCGACTTTCCTGTCGTGCCCGAGCATATCTGGAAGGATGTTGCCGATCCGCTCGCCTTCAAGAACGAGAAGCCTGTTGGTTCCGGCCCGATGACCGAGATCCGCCGCTTCACGCCGCAGGTCTACGAGCAATGCCGCAATCCCAACTACTGGGACGCAGCGACCCTGAAGGTCGATTGCCTGAAACTGCCGCAGATTGCCGGCAATGACCAGATGCTGGCGCTTCTGCCCGAGGGGGGCCTTGACTGGTTCGGCTCGTTCCTGCCGCAGATCGACAAGACCTATGTCGGCCTCGACCCGGAGCACAATGCCTATTGGCAGCCACCGGCCGAAACGGTTTCCTTCCAGATGAACCTCAAGTCGGCCAATGCCGGCAACGCCGAAGCCTTCAACGACATGACCTTCCGCCGCGCCTTCAGCCTGGCGATGGATCGCGTTTCCATGGTCGACATTGCCGGCTTCGGCTATCCCGTCGTCAATGCGCATGCGAGCGGCCTGCCGCCTCGCTTTGATAGCTGGCGCAACAAGGCGGCCGAGGGCGCCCAGGACGAATGGCTCGCCTACGACATCGACAGGGCCAACAAGCTGCTCGACGATGCCGGCTACAAGAAGGACGGCGAAGGGTTCCGCACGACGCCGAGCGGCAAACCCATCACCTTCCCGATCATCGTCCCCAACGGCTGGACCGACTGGATCGATGCGGTCCAGATCGCCACCGAAGGCCTGCGCAAGATCGGGATCAATGCTTCGGTGGCCACGCCCGAATACGAGCAATGGCAGAAGCAGATCCTCGACGGCTCATTCGAGGCCGTGATGAATTCGCGCGCCGACGGGCCGACCCCCTTCCGCGGCTATTTCCAATCGCTGTCGACCGCCTTCGGCGGACGGATCACCAGCGCGCCTTCGCGCTACTCCAATCCGGAACTCGACAAGGTGTTTGACGCATATCGCCGGGCGACGACGGACGAGGACCGCAAGAAGCTGTTCGACCAGGTGCAGCTGATCGTTGCCGACAATCTGCCCGTCGTTCCCGTCTTCAACGGTCCGACCTGGTACCAGTTCTCGACCAAGCGCTTCACCGGATGGGTCTCGAAGGAAGAGCCCGCGATGAACCCCGAGGATCACGACAACAACCGCATGCGGTTGATGCATCTGTTGCGGCTGAAGCCGGCCGAATAGGCTCAGGGAAGGGCTGACTGATGCGACTTCCTCGCCGACGGCTTGCCGTCTACTGCGTCGCGTTCCTGTTTGCGATCGTGATGAACTTTGCGGTTCCCCGGTTGATGCCGGGTAGCCCCGTCGACAGCATGATCGCCCAGCTCGGACCGCGGGCAACGCCCGCGGCGATCGAGGCGATCAAGGCGCGGTTCGGCGCCATCGAACAGCCGATGTGGCAACAGTTCGTCGACTACATAGTCGGGCTGGCGCATTTCGATCTCGGCGTATCGGTGAAGTACTACCCGCAAACGGTGCTCGAGGTTCTCGGGCGGTCGGCCGGCTGGACGGCGTTCCTGGTGGTAACCGCAATCGTCTTTTCGCTGTCGATCGGGGTCTCGCTTGGAGCCTTGGCAGCCTGGCGTCGCGGCGGCCGGTTCGACAGCTTCGTCTCGCCGTTCTCGGTGGTGATGATCGCTGTGCCGCCCGTGATCATCGCGCTGGCGACGCTGTTCATCTTCGGCGTCACCCTTCGCCTGCTGCCGGTCGGCTATGCCTACGATCCGAGCCTCGATCCGGGGTTCAATTTCACTTACTTCGGCAGTGTCTTTCTGCATGCGATCATGCCGGTGCTGACGCTCTCTCCCTACCTGATCGGCGAGTTCCAGACGACCATGCGCTCCAGCATGATCTCCGTGCTCGGCGAGGATTATGTCACCATGGGTCGCGCCAAGGGGCTGTCCGAATCCGCTGTCATGTTCGGCTATGCCGCCCGCAATGCCATGCTGCCGGTGCTGACCAACCTCGCGCTGATGCTCGGCGCCGTGTTCGGCGGATCGATCGTGACCGAAATCGTCTTCAATTATCCCGGCCTCGGCCTCACGCTCTATACCGCCAGCGTCGCGCGCGACTATCCCGTCATCCAGGGGCAGCTGCTGTTAATGACGATGGCCACGCTCGGGGCAAACCTGCTTGTCGACATTCTCTACGGCGTCGTCGACCCGCGTATCCGGGAGGGGCGCGCATGACCTCGGGTCTTACATTGTTATGGCGGCAGAAGAAGGCCGTTGCCGGTCTCGCCATCATCGTCGCGCTTTGCCTGATGGCGCTTCTGGCGCCGCTGATCGCCCCCGGCGATCCCGGCGAACGGGTCGGGCGCTCGCATCAGCCGCCAACGGTCGAGCATGTCTTCGGCACCACCAAGATGGGGCGCGACGTCTATTCCCAATTCGTCTGGGGTGCACGTCCGTCGCTCGCCGTCGGTTTTGCGACCGGCCTTGCGATCACAGCACTCGGCACGATCGTCGGGCTGGTGGCCGGCTATTTCGGCGGGCGCACCGATGCCACGCTCGATCTCGCGACCAACGCCGTGCTGGTCATTCCCAACATACCGCTGCTGATCCTGCTCGCGTCCTTCGCCGGCACGGTCGGGCCGCTGGCGATCATGGCGATCATCGCGCTCACCTCCTGGCCTTGGGGCGCCCGCATGACCCGCTCGCAGACTTTGGCGCTGCGCAACCGCGAATTCGTCGTTGCCGCCCGCATGGTCGGCGAGCCGCACTGGCGGGTGATCTTTGTCGAGATCCTGCCCAACCTCGTGCCGTTGATCGGCATCAACGTCGTCGGCAGCATCATCTACGCCATCGTCGCCCAGACGACGCTCGAATATCTCGGCTTCGGCGATCCGCTGCGCGTCACCTGGGGCACGATGCTCTACAACGCCCAGAACTCGTCGGCGATCATCATCGGCGCCTGGTGGGATATCGGTGCGCCGGCGGCCGGCATCGCGCTGGTCGGGCTCGGCCTCGCGCTTCTCAATTTCACTTTCGACGAGATTGCCAATCCGCAGCTTCGTTCCGGCCCTGCGCTCAGCCGTTGGCTGCGGCTCAACAGGCGGCGTAACCGCGCGCTGGAGGTGGGACGATGAGCGAGCCGCTGCTGCAGGTCCGCAATCTCGATGTCGATTACCTGCTCGACGACGGCGCCTTTCGTGCGGTCAGGAACGTTTCCTTCGACATCAACCGCGGTGAGCTGTTCGGACTTGCCGGCGAGTCCGGTTGCGGCAAGAGCACGATTGCCTACGCGATCACCCGCCTGTCGAAACCGCCGGCCTGGGTGGCCGGCGGCGAAATCCTGCTCGAGGGCCGCAACCTGCTGCAGATGCCGGAGACGGCCTTGCAGGACGTACGCTGGCGGCGCATCGGCATGGTGTTCCAAAGCGCGATGAACTCGCTCAACCCGCTGATGCGGGTCGAGGCGCAGTTCCATGACGTGCTGCACCGGCACACCGGCGCGACCCGGGCACAATCACGGGCGCGGGCCGAGGAGATGTTTCGCCTGGTCGGCATCCCGGCCAGCCGGCTCGATGACTATCCGCACCAGTTCAGCGGCGGCATGCGACAGCGCATCGTCATTGCCATCTGCCTTGCGCTCCGGCCCCAGTTGATCATCATGGACGAGCCGACGACGGCGCTCGATGTGGTGGTGCAGCGCGAAATCCTGGAGCAGGTCGTTGATCTTCAGAGCACCCATGGCTTCTCTGTCCTGTTCATCACCCACGACCTGCATCTGATGGCGCAGCTCTGCCATCGCATCGGTGTGATGCTGAAAGGCGAACTGGTCGAGGTCGGCGACGTCCGTCAGATCAGCCGTGCGCCGGCTCACGACTATACCCGCAAGCTCTGGGGCGCCATTCCGCAGCTGCCTGCTTCCGTCAAGAGAGTGGGGGCCGTAGAATGAACGTCATGCCCGTTGCTTCCCCTCTTGCGCCCGTGCCGACGGACGCCATCGTCCAGCTCGATGCGATCACCCGCAGCTTTGGTCACGTCGAGGCGCTGCGCGGTATCTCGCTGGCGTTGAGACCGGGGCGGGCGCTGGCGCTGGTTGGCGAATCCGGCTGCGGCAAGACGACATGCGCCCGCATCATTGCGCGCATGGACGCCCCGACGGCGGGGTCGATGCAATTTCGTGGCCGCGATATCACCGCCACCGGTAGTGCGGCTGCAGAGAAGGCCTATCGCCGCGCGGTGCAGATGGTGTTTCAGGACCCATTCGCCTCACTCAACCCGGTGTTCACGGTCTATCATCATCTGGCAAGACCGCTCGCCCTTCACGGGCATGCCAGGGGCAGGGCGCAATTGCGCGAAGCGGTCGACACGCTCTTGAGCGATGTCGGCCTCGATCCCGGCTTGACCGCACACAAGTTTCCGCACGCGCTTTCCGGCGGACAGCGCCAGCGCGTCAACATCGCCCGGGCGCTTGCGGTTCGGCCCGACGTTCTGGTTGCCGACGAGCCGACATCGATGCTCGACGTCTCGATCCGCCTCGACATCCTCGAACTCTTGGCCGGCATCAAGCGCGATCGCGATCTCGCCATGCTCTACATCACCCACGATATCGCCACCGCCGCGCATATTGCCGAAGACGTCGTCGTCATGTTTGCGGGCCAGATGGTCGAGTGGGGCGCGACGGAAGCCGTGATCGGTGATGCGCGCCACCCCTATACGCAGCTGCTGCTCTCCGCCGTGCCCGACCCGGATCGCCCGTTCGTGCCCGGCGCCAGCGCCCGCTTTCTCGGTCACGCCGAAGAGGTTCGCCGCATCAGCCGGCCGGTCTCGAGCGTGGTCGAACAGGTCGGTCCCAACCACTTCGTGCGCGCACTCGGCGTCGCCTAATTCCAACATCACAGGTTTGCTCATGGATTATCTCGTCAATCTGTCTCTGCTTCGCCCAAAGCCCGACCTCGACCAGCGGATGGATGCGGCAGGGGTGACGATCAGGCGTGCCCTGGCACCCGAGTTCGAGCTGGTGATCGCGTGGGTCCGGGAAAAATTCGGATCGGGCTGGGCCGGCGAGACCGCCGTCGCGCTCACCCGCCAGCCGCCAACCTGCCTTCTCGCCACGCGTGATGGAAAGCTCATCGGCTTTGCCTGTCACGAGGCGATCGCGCGCGGGTTCTTCGGCCCGACCGGCGTCGATGAAGCAGCACGCGGCGAAGGAATAGGCCACGCGTTGCTGCTTGCTTCTTTGCTCGATTTGAAGACGATGGGCTACGCCTATGCCATCATCGGCGATGTTGGTCCGTCGGCGTTTTACGAGCGGACCGTCGGCGCCATGCCAATCCCGAATTCCGCGCCCGGCATTTATGCCGGCATGCTCAAGATCGACGACTAACCCTTCTGGAGATGATGATGACGATCGCTACGAAACCGGTATTCCGTCTGGAAACGCTCTGGACGCCGGCAAAGACGGACACCCCAGCGGTTTATTCGCTGACACTGACGAACGCCTCCGATCGCCCGCTTCGGGATTTTCGACTTTGCGTTTCGGGACCTGCACGCATCGACCCTGCCGCCGCCGTCGAAGGCGGAGAGTTGTTGAGCCGGCTTTCCAACTATTCCGAGTTCGCGCCGCCGGCTGACCTGGTGCTTCAGCCGGGAAGCGTGTGGATCGTGAAGGCGCACGGTATGAGCTTCGAGCCGCAGCACTGGACCGACGGAGCCAACTCCGCCTATCTCGTCCTTGCCGACGGCAGCACCGCGCCGATCTCGGTCGTGCCGTCGCGCGCCCACGGCGACAACGCCGAGCTGAAACGTGGCGCGGTCATCTATCCCGTGCCAAAGGTAGCACCGGTTGCCGTTTCGGTCGTGCCCTGGCCGCAGGACGTATCCGTCTCCGGCCGCCTGACGCCGCCATCAGGGCTCGACCTTGCGCCGGAAGGGGCAGAAGCCGAAGCCGCAGCACGCGCATTTGCCGAGCTGACGGGGAGCCTGTTTCCGGTCGAAGGACTTGTTCGGCCGGTAGCGGAAGGCGGCCTTCCGGCCGCGCTATCGCTTTCGGGCGACCTTGCGGAGGAAGCCTATGTCATCCGCTTCTCGCTAGCTGGCGTCGCTGTGACCGGCGGCACGCGCACCGGTCTCCTCTATGGCCTGATCACGCTCGGGCAGATCCTGCGGGGTGCTAAGCTTCATCCCGGCACATTCCTGTTTCCGGCAGGCGGCGAGATTCGGGACGAGCCGGCGCTCGGCTGGCGCGGCACGCATCTCGACGTTGCCCGCCAGTTCTACAGCACCGCCGAGGTCTCGCGGTTCCTGCGGCTGATGGCCTGGAACAAGCTCAACCGCTTCCACTGGCACCTCTCGGACGACGAGGCCTGGCGGATCGAGATCGACGCCTATCCGGCGCTGACCGAGGTCGGTGCCTGGCGCGGCCATGGCCGCAAGATCCCGCCGTTGCTCGGCTCCGGCCCGCAGGTGACGGGCGGTTACTACACCAAGGCAGCCATTCGCGAGATCGTTGCATTGGCGGAAACCTTGGGGATCGAGGTGATGCCGGAGATCGACGTGCCCGGACACTCCTTCGCGATGCTGCAGGCCATTCCGGAGCTGCGCGATCCCAACGAAGCCGGCAGCTATTATTCCGTGCAGGGCTTCCCGGACAATTGCCTCAACCCGGCGCGCGAAGAAACCTATCGTGTGCTCGAAGTCGTCTTCGACGAACTGATCGAACTCTTCCCGTCGAAGATCATCCATGTCGGTGCCGATGAGGTGCCGCTCGGCGCCTGGTCGGGCTCGCCAGAGGCACTTGAGCGGTTGCGGGCGGTGGCTGGCGAAGAGGTGGCGACGACCCACGCCAAGCGGCTCAATGTCGTCACCAACACCCACGGGGCCGACGAGATCGACGGATCGGGTGCCGCCGTGCTGCAGGCGGAGTTCCTGGCGCGCGTCCAGGGGTTCCTCGCAAGCCGTGGCTGCGTTACCGGCGGCTGGCAGGAGGCGGCCCATGGCAACGTCATCGACAAGCAGAAGTCGCTGCTCTTCGGCTGGCGAACGGTCGAAGCCAATGCCGAGCTTGCCGGCGAAGGCTACGACATCGTCGTTTGCCCGGGACAGGTCTACTATCTCGACATGGCCAACAGCCCGGCCTGGTCAGAGCCCGGCGGCAGCTGGGCCGGCTGGTCGGACCCGGAAAAACTCTACCTGTTCGACCCGATCGAAGGCTGGACCGATAGCCAGAAAAAGCATCTGCGCGGACTGCAGTGCTGCATCTGGTCGGAGCCGATGACCGATCGCGGTGTGTTCGATCGCCTGGTGTTCCCGCGGCTGTCGGCGCTGGCCGAAACCGGCTGGACCCGTCCGGAGCGCAAGAATTTCAAACGCTTCGAGGCGCTGGTCGGGCTGATGCCGGTTCTCTACGGCTTTTACTCTGACCAGTAATCCTGTGGCTGAACGGGGGTGTCAAAGCCGTTTGATGCCCCGTTTCCCGTGCGTTTTTGGGTGGGCAGACGTCGCGAATCAACGTTTGCGGCGCGACTGCCACCCGTGACATAAGGGCGCCGCAACGTTTCGGGCCCCTAAAATATGATTCGTATCGAGAATATCAGCAAGCAGCTCAGCCACCGGATCCTCTTCATCGAGGCATCCGCGGCGCTCAACAAGGGCGAGAAGGTCGGCCTCGTCGGCCCCAACGGCGCGGGCAAGACGTCGCTCTTCCGAATGATCACCGGAGAAGAGATGCCGGACGAAGGCCAGGTCGCCGTCGATAAGGGCGTGACGATCGGCTATTTCAACCAGGATGTCGGCGAGATGTCGGGGGGCAGCGCCGTTGCCGAGGTGATGAACGGTGCCGGGCCGGTGAGCACGGTTGCCGCCGAGCTGCACGCGCTTGAAGCCGCCATGGTCGACCCCGACCGTCTCGACGAGATGGATGCGATCATCGAGCGCTACGGTGAGGTGCAGGCACGCTACGAAGAACTCGACGGCTACGCGCTGGAAGGCCGTGCACGGGAAGTGCTGGCGGGCCTCAGCTTCTCCCAGGAGATGATGGACGGCGACGTCGGCGCGCTTTCTGGCGGTTGGAAGATGCGCGTCGCGCTCGCCCGCATTCTGCTCATGCGCCCTGACGTGATGCTGCTCGACGAACCGAGCAACCACCTGGATCTGGAAAGCCTGATCTGGCTTGAGGCCTTCCTCAAGGGCTACGAAGGCGCGCTGCTGATGACCTCGCACGATCGCGAGTTCATGAACCGGATCATCACCAAGGTGATCGAGATCGATGGCGGCTCGCTCAACAGCTATTCCGGCGACTATGCCTTCTACGAGCAGCAGCGGGCGCAGAACGAAAAGCACCAGCTGGCGCAGTTCGAGCGCCAACAGGCGATGCTCGCCAAGGAGATCAAGTTTATCGAGCGCTTCAAGGCGCGCGCCTCGCATGCAGCCCAGGTGCAGAGCCGGGTCAAGAAGCTCGAAAAGATCGACCGGGTCGAACCGCCCAAGCGCCGTCAGACCGTGACGTTCGAGTTCCGGCCGGCGCCGCGCTCAGGCGAAGACGTGGTCAACCTCAAGAACGTGCACAAGAAATATGGCGAGCGCAGCATCTATGAGGGCCTTGATTTCATGGTGCGCCGTCGTGAGCGCTGGTGCATCATGGGCATCAACGGCGCCGGCAAGTCCACGCTTCTGAAGCTGGTGACCGGCTCGACCGATCCGGATGAGGGCAGTGTGGCGCTCGGCGCCAGTGTCAAGATGGGCTATTTCGCCCAGCACGCCATGGATCTGCTCGATGGCGAGCGCACGGTCTTCCAGTCGCTGGAAGATGCATTCCCGCAGGCAGGGCAAGGTCCGCTCAGGGCGCTGGCCGGTTGCTTCGGCTTTTCAGGCGACGACGTCGAGAAGAGATGCCGGGTGCTTTCTGGCGGCGAGAAGGCACGATTGGTGATGGCGATGATGCTGTTCGATCCGCCGAACCTGCTGGTGCTCGACGAGCCCACCAACCACCTCGATCTCGACACCAAGGAAATGCTGATCAAGGCGTTGGCGCAGTACGAGGGTACGATGCTGTTCGTCTCGCACGACCGCCATTTCCTGGCGGCGCTGTCGAACCGCGTGCTGGAGCTGACGCCGGACGGCGTGCATCAATATGGCGGCGGTTACACCGAATATGTCGCCCGCACCGGCCAGGAAGCGCCGGGTCTGCGCAGCTAAAATCAATCGGTCGCGGCGTCGCCGTGACGACTCTCCGAAACGACAAGAGCCGAAGCACGTTGCGCGTGCTTCGGCTCTTTTTGCTTCCGACGATCCTATCTCGAAAAAAGCTGCGCTCGTTCGGATGACAAGCGTCAGGCGCGTTCTTCCCAGACCTTTGCCAGCTCGACCAAGGTCTTGACGGCCCGTTCCATATCCTGGCGGCTCACCCATTCCAGCGGCGAGTGGAAGGCATGGCCGCCGGCGAAGATGTTGGGGCAGGGCAGGCCCATGAACGACAGGCGCGAACCGTCGGTGCCGCCGCGGATGCTGCCGCGCACCGGCGTCATGCCCGCACGCCGCACCGCCTCGAGCGCATTGTCGGCGATCTCGGGATTGCGGGCGAGGATCGCCTTCATGTTGCGGTACTGCTGCTTGACCTCGAAGGTGTAGGATGACCCCGGATAGGCGGCGATCACGTCCTTGACGATGCCTTCGAGCATGGCTTCCTTGGTCGCCAGGCCCTCGTCCTCGAAATCGCGGACGATCAGGCTGAGGCTGGCCTTTTCCATCGTGCCGGTGACGCCGGTCGGGTGAATGAAGCCTTCGCGGCCTTCCGTGCTTTCAGGGGCGATGTCCTTCGGCAGGCGATCGATGATGGCGCCGGCGATCTTGATGGCGTTCTCCATCTTGCCCTTGGCAAAGCCCGGATGGATGGCAACGCCTGAAATGGCGATCTCGACACCGTCGGCGGAGAAGGTCTCGTCTTCGATATGGCCGGCGGTTTCGCCGTCGATGGTATAGCCGAACTGGGCGCCGAGCTTCTTCAGGTCGACCTTGTCGGCGCCGCGGCCGACTTCTTCGTCGGGGGTGAACAGGATGCGGATGGTGCCGTGCCTGACGTCGGGATTGTCCATCAGGAATTGTGCTGCCGACATGATTTCGGCAACGCCGGCCTTGTCGTCGGCACCCAGGAGCGTCGTGCCATCGGTGGTGATGATGTCATTGCCGATCTGGTCGAGCAGCACAGGATGCTCGCTGACGCGAATGACCTGCTGCGGGTCGCCCGTTAGCCGGATGTCGCCGCCCTGGTAATTCCTAACGATCTGCGGCTTGACGTTGGTACCGGTGAAATCCGGTGCCGTGTCCATATGAGAACAGTAGCAGATGACCGGAACCGGCTTGTCGACGTTTGAGGGAATTGTTGCGTAGACATAGCCGTGTTCGTCGAGATGCGCGTCCGATACGCCCATTGCCAGCAGCTCTTCGACCAGCAGTCGGCCGAGCGTCTTCTGTTTCTCGGTGGTGGGCGTGGTCTTCGACTTGGCATCCGATTGAGTGTCGATAACGACGTAACGGAGGAAGCGATCGATAACAGTGTCGGTCATAAGCAACGTGTCCAATATATCTGCGTCAACGATGGTCCCGATATAACCGTCGCCGGCGTGCCCGTGAATGGACTTTTCGCCGCGCCGACGCGTTTTGTCGGCGAGGCAGAGGTCGGGTTACGGCGCGGACCGCCATCCATGGTCCATCAGACCAGTCTATCTGGCCCGATGCGCTGCCTTGCCCTTGGTGACTAGTCGGCTACGTGTGTTACGACGATTTCGCCGTCGAACACGCAAGCACCGCTTCCGTCTTGGCGCGGAGACCGAAGACGAGCAGGCTTGCGGCGGCCGACAGCCAGACACCGATGGCGCCATAGAGCATGACCCAGCCGAAACCCTCGCCGAGCGCCGTATGGATGACCGTCTCCGACAGGCCATAGTCCGAAGTCAGCATGCCGCCGGCCGAGATCTTCTCGGCGAGCGTACGCAGCTCGGTGTCGGTCACTCGCCCGAAAAGCGAGCTGTGCAGCGAAGACAGCACGCCTTCGACCAGGATCAGCCCCATCAGCGCGATGTTGATCGCCAGCGAGATCATCCGCGCGCTGGTGTCGATGCCCGAGGCCATGCCGGCGCGCTCCGCGGCGACAGCGCCGGTCGCGGCGTTGGTCACCGTGGTATTGGTGAAGCCGAGGCCGATGCCGGCCAGCACGCACCCCGGCAGCATCGTTAGCCAGCTGGCATTCTCAACGCTGCTGCCGATCTTCATCATGAGGAAGCCGAGACCGATCGTGAACAGGCCGGCCGGGATGACGATCCCTGGACGAAAGCGAAGCATCAGCCGTTCGGCAAAAGGCGGGACGATAAGCGGGGGCAGCGTGTAGGCGAGCAGGGCGATGCTGGCGGTGACGCCGTCATAGCCGAGGCCCGCCTGGAACCAGATCGGCAGATAGATCATGAACGGCCAGAAGCTGATGTTCATGCCCACCGAACCGAACAGCGCACCTGAGAAGCTGCGGATGCGGAACACCGAAAAGTCGAACATCGGCCGGGCGCTGACTTTCTCGGCAATCACGAAGCCGATCAGGCTGACGATGGCAATGCCGAGGATTGACAGTGCGGTCGGGCTGGCAAAGCCGAGTTCGGGGCCTTGGGTAATGAAATAGGCGATGCAGAAGACCGCGGCCGACAACGTCACGATGCCGGCGACGTCGAGGCTCTCGGCGCCAGGATCGCGCGATTCCTTGACGCCTGCGAGCGCAAGCGCCACCGTCACGCCTGAAAGCAGGACGTGGACAAGAAACACCCATTCCCAGCTCAAGAGCGCGACCGTCGCGCCGCCGACGATCGGACCAAAACCGAGGCCGATCCCGAAGATGATGCCCCACCAGCTAAACGCGATCCCGCGCTGGCGGCCGGACTGGAACTGCTGCGACAGGACGGCGATCTGGCAGATGAGCATCACGCCGCCGGCCATGCCCTGGAGGAAGCGGGCGACGATCAATACTGATATGTTGTCGGTCAGCCCGCAGATCAGCGAGGCGATGCCGAAGGCGATGATGCCGGCGACGAAGATGCGCTTGCGGCCGTAGCGATCGGCCAATGTGCCTGCTCCCATCAGAACCGCCGTGACGGCGATGGTGTAGGCGTTCATGATCCATTGCAGCTGCTTGAAATCTGCGCCGAGCACCTGCTCCAGCGTCGGCAAGATTGCCGGAATGCTCGAAATCTCCAGGCCGAACATCAGCGAGGAGAGGCAGACGGCTGCCAGTGCCAGCGCACTGCGGCGGGTTATGGGTTCGTTCATGCTCACGGTCTTTCGATGCTTTGGCGGGCATCGCGGAAAACCGGTTCCGGCTTTTCCACACGCTCCGCCCGAATTGAAATCGCTTGGGGACCGGGGCACCATAGTCTGGCCTTGATCACAACTGAATTGGATGGTTAGGTATTTCAGAGATAACAAAATCGGATGGTTGCGATGACGACTCTGGATGTGGACGCGGTTCAAGCCTTTGTCGCGATTGCCGATTTTCAAAGCTTTACCCGCGCTGCGGAGTTCCTCGGCAGCACGCAAGGGGCGATCAGCGTCAAGCTGAAACGGCTCGAAGATCGGCTCGGCGTCAGGCTGCTCGAGCGCACGCCGAGGCAGGTTCGCCTTTCGGCGCAGGGCGCTGTCTTCATCGAGGGCGCGCGCGAATTCCTCGCCGCCCATGAGCGCGCGCTGGCAGGGCTGTCGTCGACACGTCGCCGCTTCGGCCTCGGCATTGCTGCCCACGTCGCCGGCCCGGAAGTGCCGACATTGCTGGCGCGGCTCTATGCCCATGACCCCGGCCTGTGCATCGAGGTCAGGCTCGAGACATCGCGAAACCTGCTTGGCGCGTTCGACCGCGGAGAGCTCGATGCCGTCATCATCCGGCGCGACGAAGACCGGCGCGATGGCGAGACGCTTGGGCCGGAACATTTCGGCTGGTTCGCCTCACCCGGCTTCAAGCGCGGGCCGGGTGAGCCGCTGCGACTGGCAGCGCTGGCGCCGCTCTGCGGCGTGCGCGACATCGCCACGCGCGCGCTCGACGCGGCCGGCGTTCCCTGGGTGGAGGTGTTCGTCGGCGTGTCGACCGCTGTCAACGCTGCAGTCTCGGCGGGGCTCGCCGTCGGCCCATTCTCCTGTCGCCTTGCGCCCTCCGACACGATCGAAGTCAGCAAACAGTTTGGCCTGCCGCCGCTTCCGTCCTCGGAGATCGTTCTGCATTCGACCCTGACCGACGCGCGATCCCGCAAGGCCCTGCAAACCCTTGCTGCCGCCTTCCGCGAGCGGCATTCGGTAGCGATCGAGACCGACCCATCGGTCCAAAAGACCTGGCCGAAGATCGAGCTGTCGGCATCCTGAGTGCTGCGGGCGAGACTGATCGTGGAGGCCCTGCCCGCTGCTGTTATGTAATGATTCTAAAAGCTACAGCGCTGAAGTCTGCAGCGTCCCGGCCTGAATCAAAAGCGATTTCGGGGACGCCATGGGCGGAAAATTACCGCGTGGTGGCGAAACGCCGTTGCTCCAAGCCGATCCTGCGCGCCGGTGCCGCAGGCGCCTTGACCCAGCCCTGGGCGGCCGGCGCCTTTCTGTCGGGCTTGCTGGCGCTCGGCCCCTTCAGCCAGCGAATGATGGCCTCGAAGCCGTGCTTGGCCAGGCGCTTGGTGATCCGCAGGCTGTCGTCGTCGAGATCGCAGGCAAGGCCGATTTCCTTCCAGTCGAGCTTGTTGCCGCTCTGCGGCGGCATTGCCCGCCGGGTGACGAAATCAAGCATGTAGTGACGGAGGTTGTCGTAGTCGTGCTTGGGAAGGGCGCGGGCAAGCCGGAGCTCGCAAAACGATGCAATCTTTTGATGAAAACTGTGAACCGGGGCAGTCAATGGGGGCATGTCAGTTGGAACTCATACGTGGTTGGCCGGCGAGACGCCGGGGTACGGGCAGCTAAGTGAATCGCGTTAACGAAGCGTTTCGCTAGCCGGGTCGATTCATCGACGTGCCGCGCCGAGAAATCGTTAGAAACGTTGGAAGCCCAATCACCTGGCGATGACTGGGCTTCGTCCATGTACCAGCCAGCCGCCCTAAATGACGACCGACCGGAGATGGTTCGGCTTATTGTTTCAGGAGAACGTCAATGCGCGGTCGCCGTCCGCATCCTTGATGCGGGTGGGAAGTCCGATCCGGTTGAGGATGTCGAGGAACGGGCGCGGCGGCAGTTCTTCGACGTTGACCATCTGCTTCACGTCCCACTCGCCCGAGGCGATCAGCATGGCGGCGGCGACCGGCGGTACGCCGGCGGTGTAGGAGATGCCCTGCGATCCGACTTCTTCGAAAGCGTCCTTGTGGTCGGCGACGTTGTAGATGAAGACTTCGCGTTCCTGCCCGTCCTTGAGGCCCTTGACGAAATCGCCAATGCAGGTCTTGCCCTGATAGTTCGGAGCCAGCGACGACGGATCCGGCAGCACCGCCTTGACCACCTTCAACGGCACGACCTCGAGGCCTTCGGCCGTCTTTACCGGCTGTTCCGACAGGAGGCCGAGGTTCTTCAGGACGGTAAAGACGTTGATGTAGTGATCGCCAAAGCCCATCCAGAAGCGGACGTCGGCGCCGTCCATATGCTTTGCCAGCGAATGAACCTCGTCATGGCCGGTCATGTAGGCCTTGCATTTGCCGACCACCGGCAGGTCGTATTCCTTGCCGACCTCGAACATCGAATTGGTCTGCCACTGGCCGTTCTGCCAGGAATAGACGACGCCGGTGAATTCGCGGAAGTTGATCTCCGGATCGAAGTTGGTGGCGAAATATTTGCCGTGGCTGCCGGCATTGATGTCGACGATATCGACGGCGGTGACCTTGTCGAAATACTCATCCTTGGCGAGGCGCGCATAGGCGTTGACCACGCCCGGGTCGAAGCCGACGCCGAGGATGGCGGTGACGCCCCTTTCCTTGCATTCCTGCGCGCGCTTCCATTCGTAGTTTCCGTACCACGGCGGCGTCTCGCAGATCTTCTTTGGATCTTCGTGGATCGCGGTGTCCATGTAGGCAGCACCCGTATCCATGCAGGCACGCAGCACCGACATGTTGACGAAGGCGGAGCCGACATTGATGACGATGTCGGCCCTGGTCTTTTCGATCAGCGCCTTTGTCGCCTCGACATCCATGGCGTCGAGCGCATGCGCCTCGAGCGTCACTTCGGTTTTCAGGCTCTTTTTCTCGCGGACCGAGTCGACGATCGCGCGGCACTTTTCGACCGTCCTGGATGCGATATGGATGTCTCCCAGTACATCGCAGTTCTGTGCGCATTTGTGCGCCACGACCTGAGCCACGCCACCGGCGCCGATGATGAGAACGTTCTTTTTCATTTCGGGGGATGTCTCCTTTTCCTTTGGGGATATGACGAGCCTAGAGCGCCGTGCGTTCGGACGAACGCATCCTGGACGCTCTAGGTGTTTGATTCCAAAGCATCATGTCCGCCTTAAGTGATGCCACTTGCAGGCGGGATGCTTTAGGAGAGGCTTTGTTCGTAGTCGGCGAAGGTGAATTCGCGGACGAGCCTGACGCTGCCGTCAAGGTCTCGGATGGCGATCGATGGCATGCCGACGCCGTTGAACCAGTTCTTCTTGACCATGGTGTAGCCGGCCGCATCCTGGAACGAGACGCGGTCGCCGACCTTCAATGGCTCGGGAAAGCGGAACTCGCCGAAGATATCGCCGGCAAGGCAGGATTTGCCGCAGATCATGACGCTGTGTGGGCCAGCATTGGGCTCGACCTTTGCGCTTTCGCGGTAGATCAAGAGGTCCAGCATATGCGCCTCGATCGAGCTGTCGACGACGGCGAGATCCTTGCCGTTGTTGAGTGTGTCGAGAACGGTGGTCTCGAGCGTCGTGCTCCGGGTGATCGACGCTTCTCCGGGCTCGAGATAGATCTGGACGCCATGGCGGCCGGAAAAGGCCTTCAGGCGCTCGCAGAAGGCATCGACCGGATAGTCGTCGCCGGTGAAGTGAATACCGCCGCCTAGGCTGATCCACTCGGCGCGGGAAAGTAGCGCGCCGAACTTTTCCTCGATCTCCGACAGCATCCGGTCGAACAGGCCGAAGTCCTTGTTCTCGCAGTTGTTGTGGATCATGAAGCCGCTGATGCGGTCCATGACGGCCTCGACCTTGGCCGCATCCCATTCGCCGAGCCGGCTGAAGGGGCGGGCGGGATCGGCAAGGTCGAAACTGGATGAGCTCATTCCCGGATTGAGGCGCAGGCCGCGGGCGATGCCGGATGCCTTGTCCGCGAAACGGTCCAGCTGGCCGATCGAGTTGAAGATGATCTTGTCGGCATGGCCGATCACCTCTTCGATTTCGTTGTCGCCATAGGCGACGCTGTAGGCATGGGTTTCGCCGCCGAATTTCTCGCGCCCGAGCCGCACCTCATAGAGCGACGAAGAGGTCGTGCCATCCATGTATTCGCGCATCAGATCGAAGACCGACCAGGTGGCGAAACACTTGAGCGCGAGGAGCGCCTTGGCCCCCGATTTGTCGCGCACGTAAGCGATCTTCTCCATGTTTCGAAGCAGCTTCGCCTTGTCGATCAAGTAATAGGGGGTCTGGATCATGATGTGCCTTGTGTCTTCAAAAGCTCGCGGTGTCGGTGAAAGGAGTAGGGCTATCTGATGTGCAGCCCGAGTGCCCGTCGTTTCATGGCGCGGGCGGCAAGCGAGATATTGACCGAGCGCTTCGAGCGATAATTCGTGGCCAATGTCGCCGCCCTGCCTGCGTCGCCCAACAGGATGGAGGTGGGCAAGCGCTCGGGAGCGTGAGAACCGCTTGCCGCCGACGTCGGTTGGAACACTTCGTCTCCCGTCGAGCCCAACCAGATCAGCTCGTGCTCGGCGGGTCGCCGGAGAAAGGCCGCGGCCTCAAGAAAGTCGGCTTGAGCGGCCGCATCCTGCGGGTCGAGAAGAAGGCGTTCCTGGCTGGCGTGGATCGCCGTCCCGATCCTGTGCGGATCGTCCTTCGGTTTGCGCCACAGCAGATATCGTCCGTCGATCACGTCGATATATTCGTCGATCCTGCCGACGGGCAGAGGCTCTTCGGCAAACGGCCCGAAGAACTGGAAGGGATCTGCGGCGGATGCCGGTTCGCGGCTTGCGCATCTGTCCTCCCAAGCTTCGCGCTCGAAGTCGACAATACGTGCGACCGAGACCGCGATTTGCGGCCAGTTCGAAAGCGCTTGCTCGGCTACGCAAAGCGGCAGACCAGCGGCGCGCCAGAGGGCGTGGAGGATGGCAAGGCTGACACGCGCCGTTGCCGACAGGTCGAAGCACTCCGGATCGCCTGCGTCGGCCGGGCGTCGCGCGCCCCTCAGCATGTCGCAATCGAAAAGTTCGCCGAGCGCTGCCCGACTTTCGCCGAATGCGGTGACGATTTCGAGCTCGGTGAACAGGCCCGAGTGCCAGCTGTCAATTTGCGGGATGTTTTTCATATACGCTGTCGAGAACTAAGGGCCTGCTCGCTATCAGGAAGTCCGCTCAAGGCGGCACGAGCCGGCGATCGATTTCATCGTCTCAGCCAAAAGAGAGATAGCTGGGATGGAGTGACATACCCCGGTCGCGTACGACAAAAGCCGCGGCCGGGTTACGATCCCGTTTTCAGGCGAGCGGGTTCTCGAAGGGCATATGAAGTCACGATCAGCATGCCACTATCGTAATTGCGACGGCGCGTATGTCAAGGCGATGCGCCGGATGTGCGGAACCGCCGCACTTTCCCCATGCCCTTCCGCCCAATGGTGCCAGCCGCCCCCGTCCGGTCTCAGCCCAGCAAGGTTGCTGACTGCGGCGCAGCGGCCGAATTGAACGGAAATACGGTGGACGCTGGTTTGGCCGTGCTCGGATCTGAAGGTGAGACGGGAGCCTCACGAGATGGAACAAAATCGCGGCCGCCGTGCGAATATTGGAAGAGCGATCCCGCTCTGGCTTCCGTTCTGGTTTTGCATTGATTGAGAACCGGCGCCCGAGCTGTCACATTATCAGGGTCGCTTGACGTGCAGCCATCCTCCCGGCTGCGATAGCGATGTTCCCTCTGGAGGTTATACACCTCTCAATTTGAGGCCGCCGTCTGAACGGTGGCCTTTTTCTTTTTCTGTGTTCGACCGCTGGCAAAGCCGCATCCGAAGGGGTGGACTTGCGGACTCGAAATCTCCGTGGTAACGTTCCCATGAGTTCATGCCATGGGAGGGCGTGTTTGATGCAGCGGAGGCGGCCGACGATCATTGACGTCGCGCGCAAGGCGGGGGTGTCCAAGAGCACCGCCGGCCGGGCACTCTCCGGCGCGTCCAATGTCACGGACGAGGCGCGCGAGCGGGTTCTCGATGCGGCCCGTGCCGTCGGCTATGAGCGCAACGATCTCGCCGTCGGCATGCGGTCCGGCCGCACCGGTTTGCTTGGTCTCGTCATCCCTGACATTACCAACCCGTTCTGGGCCGAGGTGGCGCGCGGTGCGCAGGATCGCGCGGTCGAAAACGGGGCCTCGCTGCTGGTGTTTTCTTCCGATTGGGATCACAGCCGCGAAGCCAGCCACCTCCGGGCCCTGCGGCAGGCACGGGTCGATGGCGCGATTATCAATCCGGTCGCCGACAATTTCGACGATCTCGACAGGTTCGGACTGCCCTTCGTGCTGATCGGCTCGAGTGCCGAGCGTTTTCCGGCGACCTCCAGTGTCGGTTCCGATATCGCCCAGGCGGTACGGCTCGGCATGGACCATCTGGTTTCCAAGGGGCATCATGCGCCGGCGCTGATCCTGGGGCCGAAGTCGCGTATCGCGCGGGCCCGGTTTCTGCGGACTTTCCACGAGCATTGCGTCGACCGCGACATCGACCCGACAGCACTTCCAATGGAAGACGGTGAATATACCGTCGAAGGCGGGCGCACGGCGATGATGCGGTTGCTGCAACGCGACCGGGTCGGCCATCTCGCGGTCTTCGCCGCCAACGATCTGATGGCGCTTGGCGCCATGGTCGCAGTCCGCGAAGCCGGGCTTCGCTGCCCGGAGGATGTCTCGATCCTCGGTTTCGACGGCATTCCCGCAGGCGCATTTTCCTGGCCGGGACTGACGACGGTTGCCAAGCCCGGGCGTGAGATCGGCGTGCGCGCCGTCGACTGCCTGTTCGATGAAATCGCCGGCCGTCCCGAGCATGGCCGGGTGTTCATGCCATGCCGGCTGATCGAGCGCGGCTCGTTGGCCGATCTGTCGCTTGACCAGCCCAGACGCGCAGCAAGCTCCGGGAGGGGGTAGGAATGACCAATCGTGACGAGGTGGTGATCTCGCCTAAGTTTGGGAACGTTCCCAAATCAAGCGCACGCCGCAAGACGGGACGCGTTGCGCTCGCCGCCGACGGCTGGCGGCGCTGGTGGCCCTATTACGTCATGATGGCGCCGGGCATCCTGTTCTTCCTCGTCTTCCATTACCTGCCCATCTGGGAGGCGCGCATCGCCTTCGAACAGGTCCGGATCGTGCCGCCCAACATCTGGGTGGGCATCAAGCATTTCCAGGTGCTGTTCTCCTCACCGGTGTTCTGGCAGGTGCTCGCCAACACGCTGATCATCTCCGCGATGAAGATGGTATTCTTCCTGCCGGTGCCGATCATCGTCGCGCTGCTCCTGAACGAGGTTCGCGGCGGGTCGCTGCGCAAGTTCATCCAGTCGGCGATCTACCTGCCGCATTTCCTGTCCTGGGTGGTGATCGCCGGCATCTTCATCGCGGCGCTGTCGCCGACCGACGGTGCCGTCAACAATCTCATGGGCATGGCCGGCATGGCGCCCCGCTCGTTCATGACCGATACCGGCGCTATCCGCTGGGTACTCGTCTTCACGGAAATCTGGCGTTCGGCCGGTTGGGACAGCCTGCTCTATCTCGCCGCCATTATCGCTATCGACCAGCAGCTCTATGACGCAGCCGAGATCGACGGCGCCAACCGCTGGCAGAAGATCAGGCATGTCACCCTGCCGGGCATCGTGCCGACGATCGCGACGCTGTTCATCCTCAACGCCGGCATGTTCCTCAACGCCGACCTCAACCAGGTGATCAACCTCTCCAACGACGTAGTGCGCAGCAAGATCGATATCGTCGACACCTATGTCTACCGCATCGGTTTGCAGACCGGCGAATACTCTTTGGCAACGGCCGCCGGCCTGTTCAAGGCCGTGCTCGGCACGATGATGATCGTGATTGCCCACTTCGTTTCCAAACGCCTGACCGGGAAGGGAGTCTGGTAATGGCCCTGTCACGCAAGACCCCGATCGAACGCATCGAATATGCGATCATCGTTTCGACGCTGCTGTTGCTCGTCGTCGTCACGGTCCAGCCGATCCTCAACCTGCTCGCCGTCTCGCTGTCGGAGCCGGCAAAGGTGCCGGGCATGAGCGGGCTGACCATCATACCCAGGGGCTTCTCCTTCGAGGTCTGGAGCGTTCTCCTGCAGCACCCCAATGTGCAACGCGGCATCTTCAACTCGATCTTCATTACCGCCGTCAGCACCGTGATCGGCGTCGTCGGCACCGCACTGATGGCCTGGGGCCTTTCGCGGCCCGGCCTGCCTGGCCGCAAGGCGCTGTTCATCCTCGTTCTCGTCACCATCGTGTTCGAGCCCGGCATCATTCCGGACTACTTCGTCAACAAGCGCCTCGGCCTTCTCGACAGCTACTGGTCGGTGATCCTCTTCAAGGCGGTCAACGCCTGGTACCTGATCATCCTCATCCGCTTCTTCGAGGAAATCCCAAAGGAGCTGCTGGAAGCCGCCGAACTCGATGGCGCCAACCCTTTCCAGGTGTTCTGGCATCTGGTCCTTCCGCTCGCCAAGCCGGCGCTCGCGACCATCTCGCTGTTTTATCTCGTCTTTCACTGGAACGAGTTCTTCCGCGCGATGATCTATCTGAACGATCAGGGCAAGTGGCCGTTGCAGGTGGTGCTGCGCCAGTTTGTCATCGACGGTGACAAGGTCGCGATCGTCGGCGCCAACAACGCCAGCAACAATACCGGCGCGAGCCAGATCGATCTGAGGTCGCTCAAGGCCGGCATGATCCTTCTGACCATCGTGCCGATCCTGGCGATCTACCCGCTGATCCTGAAATTCTTCACCAAGGGAACCATGAGCGGCGCGCTCAAGGGGTGACGACGACACGAGACACGACAAAGAAGCCTATCTAAACGGAGGAGACGAAATGCTTAGAAAAATGGTCCTGCTGGCATCGACAGCCCTGGCGCTCAGCCTTGGTGCTGCCGCCCCGACAATGGCCGAACCGGTCAAGATCCGGGTTGTGTCCAAGGACTTCACCCCATCCAACCCAGACGACGTCAAGCACCTGCAGCGTATTGAGGAAGCGCTCCGGGCGCAGGGCACCGATCTCGACATCGAACTCGTCGACCTGCCGTCTTCCGGCTATGCCGACAAGCTGTCGGTCATGCTGCTTTCGGGCGATATCCCCGACCTGATCTATTTTCAGGGTGGCGACGCCAAGATGGTCGAGCAGGGCGTGCTTGAAGACCTCGGCCCGATGTTGGCCGACACCAAGTACCTGAAGGACGCGCTGTGGCCGCACAATGTCGAGCGCCTCAAGAACTATCCCTACCTGCTCTACGTCTATCCGGTACGCGGACCCCAGCCGGTGATCCGCAAGGACTGGCTGGAAAAGACCGGCCTCAAGGCGCCCGAAACCGTCGAAGACTATGTGACTTTGTTCAAGGCCATCAAGGACGGTGATCTCGACGGCAATGGCGTCGCCGACAGCTACGGCGTGACCACGGCCGACAACACCAACGAGCTCGATTCGATCTTCAACCAGGCCTTCGGCATCACCGGAACCTGGATGAAGAACGCAGGCGGTGAGTGGGTGCAGTCGCGCATCACCTCCCAAGAGAAGGATAAGATCGCCTTCTACGCCTCGCTGCGCGAGCAGGGCCTCTACGATCCCGAATACATCACCACCAAGTTCGACGTGAAGGAAGACAAGTTCTACACCGGCCGGGCGGGCGTGATCTTCGGCTCCTCCGGCGAAGTCATCGACATCTATGGCGGCAAGATGCGCCAGGTCCATCCGGGTACCGAACTGGTGCTTCTGGCGCCACCGAAGGGACCGGGCGGGCAGGGCCTTGCAGCGGTCGACGTCTCCAAGGAATCGCGCGGGCTGGCGATTTCCGCCATCTCCGAGCACAAGGCCGAAGTGATGAAGCTGCTCGACTTCATGGCGAGCCCCGAAGGCCAGATGTTCGATCGCCTCGGCTTCGAGGGTCAGGAATACACCAAGGACGGCGACAGCTACAAAGTCACCGACAAGATCGCGACATGGTACGCCCGTTTCATGGTTGCGGCCAACTGGACCCCACCCGTCGTTTGGCAGTCCGAAGCGGCGCAGCAGTCGCTGGCGACGATCCAGAAGGACTTCAAGCCGGACAACACCTTCGTGTGGCCGGCGGACTACGCGGCCGATCTCGACGCGACCGAAAACGTCTATCGGTCCTGGGTCTACAAGTTCATCTCCGGCGCCGCCAAGATGGATCAGTGGGACCAGTATGTCGCGGAGTGGGAAGCGGCAGGGGGAAAACGTCTCAACGAGTATGCAAGGACAGTTCTAGATGCAGAAAAGTAGCGTTCAAGGGCTCTCCCTGAAGGGGAGGGTCCGCGCGCTCATCCATGGCGTCGCGCTCGGCGACGCCATGGGGGCGCCGGTTGAAAAGCTGCCGGCCGCGGAGATCGCGGCCAGGTATGGGCGGGTGACGTCGCTTAACACCGAGTGGCACAAGATGTCGCTGGATGCCACGGCCCGCAACGGCCGGGTGCGCGGCAACGGCATCGTCACCGACGACACGCTGATGACGCTCTGCCTGATGGATATCTATGGCGAGGTCCGCAGGCATCTCGATGCCTGGGACATGGCCGACGGCATGGTCAAGCAGATCGCCTGGGTGCCGCGCTACGTGCCGGAACTGCAGCGCGAAGCGATGCTGATCGAGCGGCTGTTCTATCCCGAGAAGTGGATATTCCAGCGCCACCAGCTTACCTCGTGCGATCCGCGCCAAGGTGGCATCGGCAACATGGTCAATTGCGGCGCGGCGATGTATGTGGCGCCGATCGGCGTCGTCAATGCCTGCGATCCGAAGGCCGCCTATGACGAGGCGATCGCATTCGCCTCCGGCCACCAGGAAAGCTTCGGGCTTGAAGCTGCCGGCGCGTTTGCCGCCGCAGTCGCCGCGGCCTTCATCCCGGGAACGGATATCGAAGGCGTGATCGAAGCGGTTCTGGCACTGGCCAAGGACGGCACGCGCAACGCCATTGCTGACATCGCCGAAGTTGCCCGCAAGCTCAAGGCGCAGGGTGCGGACTATCAGACCGTCGTTGCCGCGTTTCATGCGGCCATCGCGCCCTATTCTCCCATGGGCGACGACGTCAACCACACGCCCGCCAAGGCAGGGCGGCTGACTGCCGCCTATCAGCCAAGCCGCCTCGGCTCGATCGAGGAACTGCCTTTGGCACTTGGATTCTGCCTGTTCAACGACGGCGATTTCCGCCGGTCGATCGAGGATGGCATCAATTCCGGCCGCGATACCGACTCGATCGGCGTCATGGCCGGCGCGATTCTTGGCGCGATGCATGGCGAAGGCGTCATCGATGCCGCCGACCACGCCCTGCTCGACGATGTCAACAAGCTGGACCTCACCGCCTCCGCCGATCGGTTCTCCGAAACGGCGACCATCATCCAGGCCGCCGACCAGGCGGTAGCCGACCGGCGGACCAGCTTCCGCGCTGCCCTCACATTCTGATTGATAACGAAAGACGCATGATGCCCAAGCTCAGCAAAGAGACGATTTACGAGAAGATCTATGCCGGTTTCATCGGCAAGGCCATTGGCGTTCGCCTTGGTGCGCCGGTCGAACCGACGATCTGGAGCTATGAGCGCGTCCAGAAGACCTATGGCGAAGTTACCCAGTACCTGCGCGATTTCAAGAATTTTGCCGCCGATGACGACACCAACGGCCCGGTCTACTTCATCCGTGCTCTGCGCGACTATGGCCTCAAGGCCAGTGCGGCCGATGTCGGCAAGACCTGGGTGAACTATGCCGCCGAAGAGCATGGCATGTACTGGTGGGGCGGTTTCGGCGTCTCGACCGAACACACCGCCTACCGCAACCTGCGCGCCGGCATCCCCGCGCCGCAGTCCGGATCGATCGCCCAGAACGGCGCAACCGTTGCCGAACAGATCGGCGGCCAGATCTTCATCGACAGCTGGGGCTGGGTGCATCCGGGCGAGCCGCAGAAGGCGGCTGACGCTTCGGCCCGTGCGGCAAGCGTCGCCCATGACGGCGACGGCCTGAATGGCGCCCGCTTCTGCGCTGCCGCAATCGCCAAGGCATTCGAGGCGACGTCGATCGCCGAGGTGATCGACGCTGCCATGGCGACCATTGACGCAAAATCGACCTATGCCCGCGTTGCGCAGGCCGTGATCGACTTCCACAAGGCCAGCCCCGGCAACTGGCGCGCCTGCCGTGACATGCTGACGGCCGAATGGGGCTATGACCGCTATCCCGGCGTCTGCCACATCATCCCGAACGCCGGTGTCACTGTCATGGCGATCCTTTATGGCGAAGGCGATCTGCCGCGCACCGCCGAGATCGCGACCATGGCCGGCTGGGATACCGACTGCAACGCCGGCAATGCCGGTGCCATCGTAGGCACGTTCCAGGGGCTTCAGCCGAACTGGCACAAGTACCGCAAGCCAATCAACGACTTCATCGTCGCCTCGGGCGTCGTCGGCTCGATCAACATCGTCGATATTCCGTCTTTTGCCCGGGAACTGACCGTGCTGGCGCTGCAACTGCGCGAAGACGATGTGCCGGCCCTTTGGTTCGAGGACTTTACCCGCCGTGGCGTCCGCTTCGACTTCGATCTGCCGGGCTCGACCCATGGTTTCCGCACCGAGGGCTTCAACCAGATCAGCCTCAAGGGCTCGGCCGAAAGGCAGGCCGAAGGCTCGCGCGGCTCGCTCGAGATCCAGCTTGACCGGCTCGAGCGCGGCCAGGGTGGACGTATCTTCTGGAAGCCGTTCTATCGCCGGTCCGATTTCGACGACGAGCGCTATCGTCCGATGTTCTCGCCGCTGGTCGATGCCGGCCAGAAAGTGTCGTTCAAGCTATGGCTCGATCCGTGGAACGGTGACGGCAACCTGCGCGTCGCGCCCTATATCCGCCGCGCGATGTCAGGCGCGATCGAAGAGACCGGTGCGTGGCACGTTCCCAACCACGAAGGCTGGCAGGACTACGCATTCACCGTGCCGGAAGGCGCCGAAGCGATCGACGAGATCGGCATTCAGGTCGAGTACTTCGGTCGTCTGAAATTCCTCGGCCGCCTGTTCCTCGCCGATTTCAAGATCGAGGGTGCTGGCAAGACTGTCATCGACCCCAAGACCGAAGTGCAGGAGTGGGGTGCGATCTCGCGCTTTACCTGGAACCGTGGTCACTGGACGCTGCAGGACGGCCGCATTCACGCCCATACGGCCAGCGATGCCGATATGTGGACGGGCCATTACTACGCCCGCGACGTCGAGGTCCTGGCGGATATCAAGCCGCTTACCGGGCCGTCGCAACTGGTGACGGCCCGCGTGCAGGGCACCAGCCGGTTCTATGCCGCAGGCTTCGACGGCGACGACGTCGTCATCCTCAAGGAGGATTTCGGCACCACCGTTCTCGCGCGCGCCCCGTTCAAGCGTGAGCTCGGCAAGAGCTACGGTTTCGCGTTTTCGGTAAAGGGCGATGCGCTGTCCTTTGCCATCGACGGCAAGCCGTTGATCGAGGCGAGCGATGACCAGTTTGCCTATGGCATGGCCGGCCTTCGCCTCGGCGCGCTCGGTCGCATGAGCGTCGGAACGTTCGAGATTATCGAGTCCGCCTGAGCGGGTTTGATCCTGCCTGCCGGTCCAACGGGCCGGCGGGCCAAGAACCGCGTCGGCGTATCAAGTGGGAGGAGAGACCATGTCCGAGATCGAACTGCGGAATGTGGGCAAGAGTTACGGCAGCCTGTCGGTGCTCGATAATATTTCGCTGGACATGGGCAGCGGCGAATTCGTGGTCCTAGTCGGCCCGTCCGGTTGCGGAAAGTCGACGCTGCTGCGGATGATCGCCGGGCTGGAAGACATCAGCGCCGGCGAAATCACCATCGGCGGACGCATCGTCAACGACATGCCGGCCAAGGAGCGCGACCTTGCCATGGTGTTCCAGAGCTATGCGCTCTATCCGCACATGAAGGTAGCAGACAACATGAGCTTCGCGCTGAAGCTTGCCGGTGTTTCGAAGAGCGAGATCAGTCGCCGCGTCAACGAAGCCGCCGACATCCTCGGGCTCGAACACCTGCTCGAACGGCTTCCGCGCGAACTGTCGGGCGGTCAGCGTCAGCGTGTGGCCATGGGGCGCGCCATCGTGCGCGATCCGCGTGCATTTCTCTTCGACGAGCCGCTTTCCAACCTCGACGCCAAGCTCCGGGTTAAGATGCGCGGCGAGATCAAGAAGCTGCATCAGCGCCTGGGCAAGACCACGATCTACGTCACCCACGACCAGACGGAAGCCATGACCATGGCCGACAAGATCGTCGTTCTGAACGGCGGCAAGATCGAGCAGATGGGGCCGCCGCTGGAGCTTTACAAAAACCCGCAGAACCTGTTCGTTGCCAGCTTCATCGGCTCGCCTGAGATCAACCTCTTGCGTGGCGAGGTCGACGGCCAGATGCTACGGCTTGCCGACGACGCCCGCCTGCCGCTGCCTTCGGGCCATGGGCTCGCACAGGGGCGCAAGGTCGTCTACGGCATCCGCCCGCAACACATCCAGCTTGCCGACAACGGCATCGCCGCCGAGGTTGTGCTGGTCGAGCCGACCGGGGAGGCACAGGAGGTCATGCTGCGACTCGAGACCACGGATATCACCGTGGTTCTCGGCGAAAGCGCATTACTGCAATCGGGCGCGAACGTGACGATCGGTTTCGACACCGCCAATATCCTATTGTTCGACGACAAGACCGGCGGGCGCATCCAATGAGCGAATTTGCCAGGAAACACTGGGATCCGAACGCCGAGGGGCCTCTCGAAGGGGTCAAGGTTCTCGACCTTTCGCGTCTCGTCGCCGGCAACATGTTGTCGCTGCAGCTTGCCGATTTCGGCGCCGACGTGATCAAGATCGAACCGCCGGCCGGTGATCCGCTGCGCGAATGGAAAGACGAAGGCCTGTCGCTGTTCTGGAAGACCTATGGGCGCAACAAGCGCTCTGTCGTCCTGAATTTGCGCGAAACGGCCGACCGCGAGGCACTCTGGGCGCTGGTTGCGAGCGCCGACGTCTTCATCGAGAATTTTCGCCCGGGAACGCTCGAACAGATGGGCTTTGGCCCGGAGGCGCTGCTCGCGCGCAATCCCGATCTCGTCGTCGTGCGCATATCCGGTTTCGGGCAGACAGGCCCCTATGCGGAATTTCCCGGCTTCGGCACCATCGTCGAAGGCATGAGCGGCTATGCCTACCGCACCGGTTTTCCCGACCGCGAACCTGTGCTGCCGCCGCTCGCGCTCGCCGACATGATCGCCGGTGTCTACGGCATGTCGGCGACGATGACGGCGCTCTTTGCGCGCGAAAAGGGCAGAGCGCGCGGGCAGGTCATCGACCTGTCGCTGCTGGAGCCGATCTTTTCCGTGCTTGGCCCCGAGGCCGGCATCTACGCGCTCAACGGCACGGTCAAGGAACGCATCGGCAGCGCCTCGAACACCGCATGCCCGCGCAACGTCTACCGCTGCGCCGATGGCAAATACGTCGCGCTCTCCGGTTCGACGCCGGCGGTCGCCCGGCGGATATTCGAGATCATCGGCCGGGCCGACATGAACGATGATCCGCGCTTCCGCTCCAACAGCGAACGCCTCAAGCATCGCGATCTGGTCGATGACGCCATCGGAGCCTGGTTTGCCGTGCGCTCGCATGACGAAGCCCTTGCCACCATGCGCGACAGTGGCGCAACGGTCGGGCCGATCTACAACATTGCCGACGCCACCGAGGACGCACATTTTGCCGAGCGCGAGGTGATCGTATCGCTGGATGATGCGGAGCACGGTGCGCTGCCCATGCACAACATCGTGCCGCGCATGTCCGAAACACCGGGACGCTTCCGGCGTCCGGCACCGGCGCTTGGTGAACATACGGCCGAGGTGCTGGCAGAAGTGGGGTTTAATGCCACGATAGCGGCGGCGATCGTTGCCGGAGCAGGCCGATAAGGCTGCGTCCCGCTTTACGCGCCGGCCATTCGGACCGTTACGGTAAAAGGGGCAGAAGGTCATCTCTACAGACGACATGCACCTTGTTGCCGTCGGGGTCGCGCAGATATGCACCGTAGTAGCCATCTCCATAGTGCGGCCTCGGACCGGGAACGCCCTCGTCCGTACCGCCGGCCGCAAGGCCGGCAGCATGGGCCTGGTCGACCGCCGCAGGTGTCGGCGCGAGAAATGCGACCATGCTACCGTTTCCCACACTGGCAGGCTTCCTGTCGAACGGCTCATAGACGTAGAAGCGCGGCAATGCCTGACCTGATGCGATCCAGCACGCTGCAGCCGGTCCGCCATCCGGAGCAACTGTTCGCCTGACAAGACCAAGAGGCGCGAGAACGGCGTCGTAGAAGACGGAGGCACGATCAAGGTCGCTGCAACCAACCGTGACGTGGCTGAACATGTTCATGCCCTGCCGACCGTTGGCTCTCCACTCGCCAGGATGGCGCCGGCAAGATCCAAATCGACGTTCCGGCCGGATAGCGTGACGGCAAACGTACGTCCCTCGAGCGGTATCTTGCGGGCGAGCACAGCCGCCAACGCGACAGCGCTTCCAGGCTCGAGAGCCAAGCCGAATTCGCTGAAGGCCACGCGCATGGCCTCCTTTGCTTCGTCATCCGTGACAGCAAGCGTACCGGCCAGATCAGGTCTGATGATCTCGAAGGGAATCTCTGCCATGTAGAGCCCGCTGATGGCGTCGCAGATCGAATGGCCGCCTGGTGCCAGGTTGATGCGTTTGCCGGCTGCGAGCGATTTCGCCATCTTCTCGAACCCAACGGCCTCGACGCCATAAACCTTGGTGGACGGAGACGCCTTGCTCAACCCCAGCAGGCAACCGGCGGTCAGTCCGCCGCCGGAGCAGCAGGTCAGCAATACATCGATCTGGGCATTCAGCCTCGCGGCCTGTTCCGCCATTTCAAGCGCGACGGTGCCGGCACCGGCAACCACCCAGAAATCGTCGGCCGGCGGTATAAGCACCCGATCCTCGCGACGCGTGATTTCAGCTGCCACGTCGGCGAGGTCTTTCATCGGAACCTTCACGACGCGTGCTCCATAGGCCGCGATCCGTTCGGCCTTTGCCGCCGGTGCGGTCTCCGGCACGACGACCACGGCTGATGTGCCCATCAGGCCGGCGCAATAGGCAATCGCAAGGCCGTGATTGCCGGAAGACCGGGCGACGACGCCACGCCGCCGTTCGTCGTCGGTCAGCGACCCCACCCTGTTGACCGCGCCACGCAGCTTGAACGAACCCGTGACCTGCAGGCTTTCAGCCTTGAGCAGCAACCGGCCACCATGTTTCTGGTTGAGATATTGCGATTCCAGCAGGGGCGTCTCGATGCAGTATTTGCCGATACGGCGGGCGGCCGCTTCGACATCGTGTAGAGTTGGCAGGGAAGTTGTCGGGACGGTGGAGAATGGCATGACGTTGATCCGGCGCTGCAATTTGTTTTACAAATGCACCGATGTCATAAGAGTTCAATTGGTTTATTGCCCTCGGAGCATTTGAGATGCTGGATTACCGCGCCGTCGCCGACGTTGTCGCCAGCGAGATCGCCTCTGGAAAGCTGCCGCCCGGTTCGCGGCTGCAGCCGCAAAGAACCTTTGCCTATGAGAGAGGAATAGCGGTCTCGACCGCCAGCCGTGTTTATGCCGAACTCGTTCGCCGCGGTCTGGTTATCGGCGAAGTCGGGCGTGGGACCTTCGTCAGGACGCCGGACCGGCTGCAATCTGCGCGGATTAGTGAGATCGCCGACGCGCCGATCGATTTGCAACTGGCGACATCGGGTTCCCTGCAGCAGGCGGCCCTGATGGCGCCGGCGTTCAAGAACATGGCCAACCCGGCAACACTCTTTGACGCCATGGACGCTCTCGGTCCCTTCGGGCCAAAGGGCGCCGGCGAGATCGTCACGCGCCATCTCGTGCACGATCATTGGTCCCCGAGGCCTGACGGCATCCTTCTTGCCGGTGGAGGACGCCAAGCGATTGCATGCGCCATGGCAGCTGTCTGCAAGCCTGGCGATCGCATCGGCGTCGAGCCGTTGACCTATCCCTCGGTCATCCGCATGGCGGCTCGGCTCGGCTTGCAGCTCGTGCCGCTTGAGATCGACGGTGACGGCGTCGACGTTGCGGCGCTTATCAGGGTGCATCGTGCGAAGCCGCTCGATGCGATCTACATCCAGCCGACTATCCATAACCCGCTCGGTTTTTCGATGTCGCACGCACGACGAACTGCCCTCGCCGAGGCGCTCGAGGAGACCGGGCTGCTCTGCATCGAGGACGCTGCCTTTGCATTCCTTTCCGACGCGGCACCGCTTGCGGCCTATGCGCCGGAGCGTGTCGTCTACGTCAACAGCATGCAGAAGCGGCTTGGTCCGGGCGTTGGCGTTGGCATTGTCGTCGCGCCGCCGCAGGTCAAGGATCGCATTGCCGCGGTGATGCGTGCCGGGGGCTGGATGGCGTCGTCTCTATCAATGCACCTGGTGCTATCCTGGATCTCTGACGGCACAGCCGCCCATGTTTCGGAGCTGAAGCGGAAGGATGGGCGCGATCGGCAGTTGCTGACGGCGCGCATTCTCGGCCACGTGTCGCCGTCGGCGGAAAGCAACGCCTTTCATATCTGGCTCGAACTGCCGGAGATCTGGAGTGCCGGGGCGTTCGTTTCGGCGGCAGCTGTACAAGGCGTCGCCATCACGCCTGCGGGCGTGTTTAGTGCCATCCCAGGGCGTGCACCAAACGCGGTGCGCGTCGCGATCTCCGCTCCGCCGCTCAAGGACCTGGAGCGCGGGCTTCACGTGATCCGATCCCTGCTGGCCTCGGTGCCTGGCGACGCCGAGATCGAGTGACGAAGACTTGAAGCAAGCGGGGGCATGGCCCGGCGCTTTTAATCTCGCCAACATCTCTACATCGGCGAACTACCATCCTGCCGCGCAGCATCTCACAACATGGTGAAATGCGGCTCGCGTCAGCCGACGAACAGCGCGCGCAGCCGGGCGAATAGGCCGCTGCGTTCGCCAGTCGAGATCGACCTGACGAGTTCTGCGGCCGTCTGCGCGTTCACCGTTGCACCGAAATGGCAGTAGCAGATCACGCCGTGCAGCTGCCAGTCGCGCAACTCGAAGAACCTGAGGGCTTCGCCATAGGTGTCGTTTTCCATGCCTGCGGCACGCAGCATGGTATCTTCGAACGCGACGGAGATCGGCGAGCCGTCGCTGCGCAATGTATCGCGCACGGCAGCGGACTGGTGTTCGGTTTCATACAATGTCGCCAAGTGTCGGGACGGGCTCTGCTCGAGAACCTCCGCCCAACGTTCGAGGCGTTCCCTGCGAGACATGCTCAGCGGCCGGCATTCCGGTTCGATTTGTGCAAAGACCTGCAATTGCTCGCGTGTATGGTGCTTCATTGTTGCCTCCATTTAGACGATAGATGCTCTGCGCCAGCCCATTTCACCCTACCGAAAGCGTGACTCTTGTTGGGCGCGAAGTCCAATCACGATGATGCTTCGTGACCCGCTGCCAATCCGGCGCCGCGACAATCCGTCCACAGGCAACACGCCCGCATGGGCGAAGTACCCAGATTTTGACATCTTGTGGGATCACTCAGGCTGCGTATTGAGGGAGGCTTCCATGAAGACAAAGGCACGCGACCGCGAACTCATCGACGTGATGAGACGATATTTCGCGGCAAAAGCTGAGCTATCCGAGCTACGAGCGCAGCTGGAGCAGGCCAGACGCGCCGCCGGTGCGGACATCGGTAGCTTTTACGATCCGCGCACCAATACCAGCCATGCAGACGACGTCATGCGTTCGCATGCTCTCAACAGCGAGATGCGCTCGCTGATGGATCGAGCCGAAGCCTGGGGCAGACAAGAGATTGCGACATTGAGACGAGATTTGCCGGCGGAGGAGTTGCAATCCGAACCGGATCCAACGGATGAGCCGGCTGCATCCGGTATCGAATAAGCGCCGTCCAACCCTGAGGTCGTGCCGAGAGCCTTGACGCGTGCCCGGATACAGGGACATGCCGCCGGCATGACAACCGTAACTGCGCAAGCGCGATAGGCTCGGAGCGCCAAGTCACCCTGAGCGTGCATTGGCGGTCTTCGGTCAAGCCGTGGCGCCAAGCAGCCAAGCCCCGCTGCAGCATTGGTGCTTTCGATGAACGCAGAGAGCGATCAGGGCCTTCGCCGCGGGACATCGGCCGCGATTCCCTGTCGTTGCGTCAAAAATTGGAATAAAACCTGGAGTGGAACGTAGAATAGACCGCCTGTCGATTACCCATTGGTGCTGGTAAGCTATGGAAACTCCCTTCTCCCACAGTAAATTCCCGGTTGAATTGCGTGAGGTATTAAGACAAACTCTGTCGCGCAATCGTTTGTCCAATCGCTTCCTAGATTAGTGGCCGAAGGGCTTAGATACTGCTGTTGAATTTTTTTCGGCACGCGGATGCCAATCAATATTGGCGGAACGGCTTAAAGGTACAAATGGCTTTCTTGCTGCAAACCTTTGGGGGCTTGAGGCTCGTCGATTCAGAGGGAAGGCAAATTGCCTATCCCGAGAAAGGTTTGTTACTTCTCGCTTATTTGCTCACGACCAAAGATGGAGCCGAACACCGAACGGTGATGGCCGCATTCTTGTGGGGCAACGAAGACAGTGCCGTTCCGCTCGTGAACATGCGCAAGTTGATTTCCAGGATAAAGGTCCGCCAGGACGAAATTGGAGCGCAATTCCTCTCCTTTACCAGTAGCATGATCCATATGGATCGCGCGTCGTTGTCATCGGACATGGATCCGGCGACCGATAGCGAAATAGCCGATCCCTTGCCCCAGCTCCGCAGCCTTGCAACGCTGATGCACAGGTCATTCCTGGGGGCGGTCGGCTGTCAGAGCCGCGCTTTTTATGGCTGGCTCGCGGAACAGAAAGACCGCCAAAATACCCTTCTCAAAGCTTTGTTGCGAAAAGCGGCGCGCGCGCCGCGTTCGGAGGAAGAGGCTGACGTTCTCAAGGATGCGGGGATATTGCTCATCGAGGCGGAATACGCGGATCCGAATCCCGATACGTTGCAGTTGCTTGTCGAAATCTTTCAAGCCGAAGAGCAAGTCGACCACCTCAGGAAAATTCTCGAGAGGCGACGCGATGCGCTTGCACGAGGTGCCGATCTCGTGAACACCTTGGCGAGCCGGGATGCCGGACCTGGACCGGTCGCACGGCCGTACGCTCGTGCCGCCAGCATGTCCGAACCTGATTTTCAGACTGGATCTGGACAAACGCACCGTCATGCAATCCCTCGTCTGGTGCTGTTGCCTCCAAGCGACTATGTCGGGCGCCCGGACTTTGGCTTCATCGCGAGCGCCCTGATCGAGGACATCACCATCGGGTTTTGCGCCTTCAACAGCCTTCAGGTGATCGCCCACCATTCTGCCGTCCGGATCGGGCGCCAGCTTGAGGACCAGGCTGATTTCTTTGAGCGATTTTCTCTGAACTACATCCTCGACAGCCGGATCAGCAGTCAGACAAGCGAAGGGACGTTGTTCGTCCAGCTCATCTTCTTTCCCGATAATGAAGTCGTGTGGGCGGAAAGGTTCAGCCTGAGCCATCCGGAACTCGTCGCCACCCGGCGTGTGATCGCACGAAACATCGCGCTTTCGGTTTCAAGCGAGATCGAGCGGCATGAGGCGGCGCGTCTTTATCGCGAGCTGAATCCGGCAGCGTACCACAGCTATCTCGTGGGACGACGGCACCTGAACCGGCTGACGCTGCCGGACCTGCGGCGCGCCCGCAAGGAGATGAAGACCGCACTCCATGCGAGCGCCGATTTTGCGCCGGCGCTGAGTTCGATCGCCAGGACCTACTCAAAGGAATGGCTGCTGACGGCACGTGGCGACCTCGAACTGCTGAAGGCGGCCGAGGTGTTTGCTACGCGTGCCATCGGGGCCCGCCGGAATCTGGCAGACGGCTATCGCGAGTTCGGCGTGGCCAAGCTGTTGCAGGGGGCTTTCGATGAAAGCGCGGAAGCAATGGAACTCGCGGAGACGCTTGGTCCCCATTATGCCGATATCATTGCCGACCATGCCGATACACTCGTCCATTGCTCGCTTCCCGGCAAGGCGTTGGAAAAGATCGAACATGCGATTGAGCTCAATCCGTTGAGCCCGGACTCCTATCTCTGGACCGCCGCAGGTGCGAACTACGCGTTGAGTGAATTCGAGACATCGCTGGATTACATCGGACGTATGGCCGATCCGAGCCTGGCCGACAGGCTCTCGGCCGCGAACTGGGCGATGTTGGGCCATAGGGACAGAGCGCGTGTCTTTGTTCGCCGGGTGCGCGAAGCCAACCCCAATTTCGACCTGGACACGTGGCTTGCCGCCGTTCCCAGCAAGGAACAATGGCACAAGGACCTCTACAGAGAAGGCTTGAAGAGGGCAGGATTTTAGACCGAGCAGATCCATAGTGAGAGGGGAATACGGATGGCCAAAGTTGTTGTGATAGGTATCGAAGGTGAGGACGGCCTTTGGATTGTCGATCTGAAGGCTCGCAGCGTCGAGCCGCTGGATTCACCGAAGGCCGGGGGACTGAAGACGGTTGCCGATCTACGTGCCGCCGGGGTGAGCGTGATCAAGGGGGCCGACGTGGCGTTGGTCGTCAAGTCGGCTGCCGCCGCGTCGTCGGGGCACTACGAAGGGTAGGGCGCCGGCTTAAAAAACGGCAGCACAAGCCTGGCTGAAGGCGTGGATTGTCTCGGCCATGGGGTCAAGGTGCAGCGCAATGCTGGTGTGAAGCCTCGGCGTGACTTGGTACGCCCCGAGTTTGGACTGCTGGCGCCAGAGCGTATGCAGCGCGGGGGATGCCTAGCAATCATCCAAGCGAACTCAGGCACGGGCCGGTTACATCACAAATCATCAGCGCGCTGACTCAGGACTCCACTTTAGCGGCTTTGAATAAATCCTGAGCTTCGTAGCCTGATTGTAGCCGCTCGCCTTATAGTATTCGGCAGTGGCGCCCTCACTTTGCGACAAAAGCCACGCGCTCGAAAAGCCGGAACTCAAGGCTTCAGCCTCAAGAAATCTTAGCAGTTGCTTGCCGATGCCACGTCCCTGGTGAGAAGGCAGAACCGCGATTTCAGGAATGTACAGGCCCCTGCCGGCCGCCGACGTATGGGGGAGGCCGATCGCAAAGCCAAGCAACGCGCCATTTTCCAATGCCCCGACGCCGAGCCAACCGGGAGTGGTCGACAACTCGCCCATCCGTGCCGTCGCTCTCTCCAAGGTCCACGCCTCGTTCCAAGGCGGCCCGATATATGCCTTCACGATGATGGCCGCCGCCCGCAACGCGTGGTCTTCATTTATCCGTTGGAAGATGACCGGCATTCAAGCTCCGCTTGTCACGTGCTGTTAAGGCAGAAATCACGGCCATTCAGTATTCCAATCGCTGGCAGATAACAACTCTACGGTATTGCTGATAGTAATTCAAACGCGCTGATTGAAGCGCGAGTATTACCGGCAATCCGCCAGTCTTGAGTTCGGAATGATCTGCCACGATTTGGGGTAGCCGACCTTCGGTCCTGCTTCACTGACGCTATCGATGCGAGGCGTTGCAGCCATCTTAGAAGCCGGTGCGTGCGCAGGTTCCTCGAACTGCAACATCGCGGTCGTGCGACAAGCGCTGCTCAACCTCAGGATAATGCAGGCGGTTTGGCTGGCGCGCGCCAAACCGTGCCGGTGGAAGCTTGAACCAGCACTCATGTGAGAACGAGACTGCCGCAAATGATCCGAGGCACCGAGCGGTTTAGCCAGGCAATAGAATCAAGAAGCCGGCGAGATGCCGGCTTCCTCTGGGTGTGAATCCAATCAGGCCGTCTGGAGGCCTACAGCCGGTTCCGGATCCTCTATGGACTTGCCGGCATTGTAGACGGTCTCGTCGAGAATGCCTTCGCGCTTGGAGACGATCGTTGGCACCAACGCCTGTCCGGCGACGTTGACGGCAGTGCGGCCCATGTCGAGGATCGGGTCGATGGCAAGCAACAGGCCGACACCTTCGAGCGGAAGGCCAAGCGTCGACAGGGTGAGCGTCAGCATGACGGTCGCCCCCGTCAGGCCGGCAGTCGCGGCCGAGCCGAGCACGGAAACGAAGATGATCAGCACATATTCCTGCAGCCCGAGCGGTACGCCAAAGAATTGCGCGATGAAAATCGCCGAGATTGCCGGGTAGATCGCCGCGCAACCATCCATCTTGGTCGTAGCGCCAAGCGGGACGGCAAAGGCGGCAAACTCGCGCGGCACGCCGAGGCTCTTCTCCGTCACGGTTTCGGTGACAGGCAGGGTGCCGACAGAGGAGCGCGAGACGAACGCGAGCTGGATTGCCGGCCATGCACCGGCAAAGAAGCGCGATGGCTTCAGGCCATGCGCGATCAGCAGCGCGGGATAGACGACGAAGAGCACGATGGCGAGGCCGATATAGACAGCAGCTGCATACCAGCCGAGTTGCGCCAGCGTTCCCCAGCCATATTGCGCCACGGCGCGGCCGAGCAGGCCGATGGTGCCGATCGGCGTCAGGCGAATGACCCACCAGAGGATCTTGCGGACGATCGCGAGAAGCGACTGGTTGAAGGCAAGGAAGGGCTTGGCCGCTTCGCCTGCTTTCAGCGCGGCGGCACCAAAGGCGATGGAAACAACGAGGATCTGCAGCACGTTGAAATTCAACGACGTACTGGCACTTCCTTCCGTCAGCTTGGTGCTTGCCTCCAGGCCCAGCATGTTGCCGGGAACCAGGCCCTTGAGGAAATCAAGCCATGAGCCGGCATAGGACGGCGCCTTGGCAGCCTCCTGCGACACCGCCGAGCCGACGCCTGGCTGGATGATGAGGCCGAGCGCGATGCCGATGATGACAGCGATGAACGAGGTGATCGCGAACCAGAGGAGGGTTTGCCAGACGAGCTTCGCTGCATTCTGAAGCGTCGCCAGATTGGCAATGGAGGCAACGATCGCCGTGAACACGAGCGGCGGGACCAACGCGCGCAGAAGCTGCACGAAGATGGAGCCGATCGTCTGGAGCGTCACGGTCAACCAGTTGGGGTTGCCGGCCGCATCGACGCCCATGTTTCGGGCGATGAGGCCGAGCAGCAGTCCAATGACCATGGCTGCCAGAACTTGGAAACCGAAGGACATGAAAAACGGCTTCGGCGGGGATTTGATAGTGGCTTGGGACACGATTCACACTCGATTGATTGATGGAGCAGAGCGTTCGGGAGGAAACTTCCGCAACGGCGACAAATTAGTCAAGGTTGTGACAGAGGATAAGCAACCGTTTGGCTCGGGACCAATCATAGGTGGAATAATTTTCCCGGTTGAACGCTTGGCCACGGTGCATGGCGGAGGGGCGAAACCGGCAATCCGTTACGTTGCGCCCGTTTGCTGGGCCGCAAGCCGTGTATTCGGGCGCTGGCGGGTAGCAGCGTAAGCTATCCACACATACCAATCCGACGCCACTGCTCTATCTGGTGCCTGTGGATTTCACCTCGAGGAGAAGAGCATGCAGATCAATCGCACAGGATCGGCGAAATGGGCCGGCGGTCTCAAGGACGGTAAGGGTCAGATTTCGACGCAGAGCGGCGCGCTCAAGGAGTATCCGTATGGTTTTGCAGCGCGCTTCGAAGGCGTCGCGGGTACCAACCCGGAGGAACTCATCGGTGCGGCTCACGCCGGTTGCTTTACCATGGCGTTGTCACTGATCCTTGGGGAGGCTGGCCTGACGGCCGACAGCATGGAGACGACCGCCAAGGTCACGCTTGAGTCCGTCGCCGATGGCTTTGCCATCACGGCTATCCACCTGGCGTTGAAGGGCCGTGTGCCGGGCGCGGATCTGGCAAAATTCACTGAGCTGGCAAACAAGGCGAAAGCGGGATGCCCGGTGTCAAAGGCACTTGGTGCGGTTCCGATAACACTCGACGTCAGTTTGGCATGAGAAGCCCGTGTGCGCCGACGACAGCGCCGCGCGTCTTATTGGACGCGCAAAGGTCACTGCAGCACTTTGAATGGCCGCAACTTTATCCTGAAATCGAATTGGATTTAAGGAAACATGCGGTAGGTCGGCGCACGCGGATATCTTCATGCCAGTCGAATTCGATCGCCGGTGCGAACGAACGCGTCTTGTCGCTCAACGCCAACTGAGCGCGGGCGCCACGTGCTTCAGGATCGCCTCGATGACGTGCGCATTGTAGTCGACGCCGAGCTGGTTCGGCACCGTCAGCAGCAGCGTATCGGCTTCGGCGACGGCTTCATCCCCGGCGAGCTGCTTGATGAGCACGTTAGGCTCGGCCGCATAAGACCGGCCGAAGATCGCCCGAGTGTTCTCATCGATGAAGCCGATCGTATCCTGCTCCTTGCCGCTTCGGCCGAAATAGGCACGGTCGCGATCATCGACGATGGCGAAGATGCTGCGGCTGACGGAAACCCTCGGCGTGCGGGTGTGGCCCGCTTCCTTCCACGCCTCCCGGTAGGCGCGGATCTGTGCTGCCTGCTGGACGTGGAACGGCTCGCCGGTCTCGTCGTCCTTCAGGGTCGAACTCTGCAGGTTCATGCCGAGCTTTGCCGCCCAGACGGCCGTGGCGTTCGAACTGGAACCCCACCAGATGCGGTCGCGCAACCCTTCGGAATGGGGCTCGAGGCGCAAAAGTCCTGGCGGGTTCGGGAACATCGGCCGTGGGTTGGGTTGGGCGAAACCGTTGCCTTTCAGTGCTTCGAGAAACACTTCGGCGTGGCTGCGGCCCATATCCGCATCCGACGCGCCGTCCTGCGGCTGGTAACCGAAATATCGCCAGCCATCGATCACCTGTTCCGGCGATCCTCGGCTGAGACCGAGCTGCAGGCGTGAGCCGGAGATCAGGTCGGCGGCACCGGCGTCTTCGGCCATGTAAAGCGGGTTCTCGTAGCGCATATCGATGACGGCCGTGCCGATCTCGATGCGCTTCGTCCTTGCGCCGACGGCAGCCAGAAGCGGGAAGGGGGAGGCAAGCTGCCGGGCAAAGTGATGAACACGGAAATAGGCGCCGTCAGCGCCGAGCTCCTCGGCGGCAACTGCAAGGTCGATGGACTGCAGAAGCGCATCGCCTGCCGAGCGGGTTTGCGACTGGGAGGAGGGGGTCCAATGGCCGAAGGAAAGGAATCCGATTTTCTTCACGATAGTGCCGCCTGCGAATATGTCGTTGATACTCTTCTAGATGGCATAGGACAGGCTCGAGGGACAGCAGTGGAGGGTCGAACGCTGTGTTTCCGATCTGCTCATGAACCACCATGTTGCACCAAGCTCCAAACACTCAACGCTCGTCATCCATATCCAACGCCGCAAGGCCATGGCAGAGTGGAAAGCCGTGACCGTAATGCCCACCTAAATCACGACCCGATGCTCCATTCCGTCCCTTTTCGAACAACGTGACAGAACCTCGGCAGGCTATGAAAAAGGCTCAAGCTGCGGAGGCGGCTCGGGGGAGAAGCCGTGACCTGAAGTTGTGATTTTCGCGGCCCGACGAGACAGCATAGTATATATTAGGCCCCAGGTCGCTTGCGCCGATCGTCTCGTATCGGGAGTTGGTCGCGTACGGTGCCCTTGTGGCAGATTTGACCGTTTCCGGCTCGAAGGGCCACACGAGAGGGATGGGGCTAAATGCGCTGGAACAAGTTGTATGCGCTCAAGAGCTACATGCGGTCCTCGCTGTGGGTCGTGCCTTTCTTCGCGCTCGTTCTGCAGCAAGCCTTCTTCCGCGCAGTGCTTGTATTCGAACTGTGGACAGAATGGGTGCCGATATGGCCCTTGGAGACAGAGGGTACGATTGCAGCGATGCAGGCGATCATCAGCCTGGCGCTTTCGTTCATCGTCTTCACGTTCGGCTCCCTGCTCGTCGCCATTCAGATTGCGAGCGGGCAGCTGACGCCCCGGATTATCGCGACCACGCTGCTGCGCGATAACGTGATCCGTTTCACCGTGGGCTTGTTCATCTTTACTCTTCTCTTTGCCATCGGGGCGATCAGTCGCGTCAGTACGCAGGCCCTGTCTCCCATCATGTGGATCTCGGGGATTCTTGGCGTTCTGTCGCTGGCCGCCTTCCTCTATTTCATCGATTATTCCGCCCGGCTATTACGTCCCGTCAGCATCATTCATCGCGTCGCCGAGCAGGGCTTTGCCGTTATCGAGGCGGTATATCCTGGCCCGCTGTCGGATGCCGACGAGCGACCACAACCGGACGAGCCGTGCGAGAAGCCGGGAAACATCGTTTTGCATGTCGGGTCGTCGGACATCATTCTTGCAGTCGACGTGAAGGCCTTGACCATTCAAGCACATCGAGCGGACGGCGTGATTGAACTTGCTGCGCGCGTCGGCGATTTTGTCTCATCCGGGCAGCCACTGTTCCGCCTCTATGGCGGCGCCAAGGCAATACCAGCCAAAGACCTTCGCAACAGTGTCGTCTTCGGGCGTGAGCGGACCATCGAGCAGGATCCGACCTTCGCCTTCAGGGTTATTGTCGACATCGCCAGCAAGGCGCTTTCGAAGGCTATAAACGACCCGACGACAGCGGTGCTTGCCATTGATCAGTTGCAGCGACTGCTACGCAGCGTTGGTGGGCGCGAACTGAGCAACGAGTACGTCCGCGATGCCCAGGGACGCCTTCGTGTGGTGTTCCCGACGCCGAACTGGGAAGATTTCGTGCAACTTACGTTTCGAGAGATCCGGATCTATGGAGCGGAAAATCTGCAGATCGCAAGGCGGCTGCACGCGATGATCGACGATCTCGAAGCGGTGCTGCCGGAAAGCCGGAAGGATGCGTTGGCCATTGAGCGCAACCTGCTCGACCAGACGATCGACAAGGTCTACCTGCTCCCCGAAGACGCAGCACTCGCGCATATTGCCGATACGCAAGGGCTGGGCGGCTCTCCTAAAGCATGACTGAAATTCGCGCATCCGCATAGCCAGTGTCCGAGACGTCCTGATGGCAGGCGCACGGATCCACCACGCTCCAATCACTCAGCGCTGGTCATCCATATTCACCGCCTCAAGGCCATGGCGGAGTGGAAAGCCGTGACCGTAATGCTTCCCTAAATCCGGTCTCTTCCTGAACTGCCGGCGGTAGCTTGCCGGCGAGATCGAGAAGGCGCGGGTAAAGTGCTGGCGCAGCGATACCGTTGAGCCGAAGCCGGCCATCTCTGCGACCCGGTCGATCGAGCAGGATCCGGTTTCGAGCAACCGTTGCGCGGTCGCCAGCCGCTGGTTCAAGAGCCATTGCGTAAAGGTGGTTCCGGTCGTCTTTCTGAAATGCCGGGTAAAACTGCGCAGGCTCATCCCGGCCCGTGCCGCCAGCTTTTCGAGCGACAATGGCTCGTCCAGATGCTCGATTGCCCAATTGATCGTCGCGCCGAGCTGCGCCTCGCCGGCGGCGGCAGGCATTGGCTTCTCGATATATTGGGTCTGGCCGCCATGCCGGTGCGGCGCCACCACCAGCCGCCGGGCGACGCGGTTGGCGATATCTGCCCCATGATCGCGACGTACGATATGCAGACAGCAGTCGATGGCCGCGGCCGTGCCGGCCGATGTCAGGATGTCACCATCATCGATATAGAGCGCATCCTGATCCAGGGCGACCCGCGGATAGCTTCGTTGGAACTCCTCCGCCCAGGCCCAATGGGTGGATGCCGGTCGCCCGTCCAGCACGCCCGCTTCCGCCAGTACGAATGTACCAAGGCAAAGCCCGACCAGCCGCGCGCCGCGTGCATGGGCGGCCCTGACGCTCCGCAGCAAGGCTTCGGGAGGACGCTCGTCCGGATCCCGCCAGGCCGGCACGATGACGGTGTCGGCCTCCCCCAGGTGGCTCAGATCATGCGTCACTTCAATGCGAAAGCCGGAGCCAGTGGCAACCGACCCGGTATTCTCGCCGCAGATCAACAGGCGATAGCGGGGCGCTCCGAGTTTCAAAAGCTCATCGCCGAACACGATGCAGGGCACCGACAGGTGGAAGGCGCTGATGCGTTCGAAGGCGATGACGGCAACGGTGTGCATCGGCGTGGCGATCCCAATCTAATGAATTGGCCAGAACCTAGCACATATTGTCATTCTGGCCACTTTCGCGAAGCCGCCGCATGCAGGATTTTTCCGCCATCAACAACGATGCGAAAGGACGCTTTCATGATGCAGCACCCCACCATCCGGACCATGGCTGGAGCCACAGCGCCGCAAAGTCTCGATCCTGCCAAGACCGCCCTGCTGGTGATCGACTTTCAGAACGAATATTTCAGCGGCAGGATGCCGATCCCGGATGGCGCAAAGGCGCTCTCCAACGCCAAGCGCCTCATCGAGCGTGCTGATCAGGACGGCATGAGAGTCTATCATGTCCAGCACGTGACACCGGCGGGAAGCCCGGTCTTTGCCGAGGACAGTGCGACCTCCCGGTTCCACGACCAGATCCAGCCATCAGCCAACCATTCGGTGGTGCGCAAATCGTCGGTGAGCGTGTTTCCAACCACCGACATCGACCAGAGGCTGAAACAGGCTGGCGTCGATACGCTCATCATTGCCGGCCTGATGACCCATGCCTGCGTGGCCGGCGCTGCCCGCGATGCCGTCCCCCTCGGCTACAATGTGATCGTGGCCGACGACGCCTGCGCCACGCGGGACGTCGATACGGCAGATGGGGAGACCGTGTCGCATGTTGCGCTGCACCGCGCAGCTCTGGCTTCGATCGACGACACCTTCGGCGATATCGTCACGACCGATCAGCTCCTGGCCCTGCCACTGACGCGCAAGTGAGACTTGAGCGCGGCTGAGTACGGGGCCTAATGATGGCTCTCCCGATCCCGCAGGAATTCAGGATCGGGAGGGCCATAGAGTCCTTCATCTCTCAGCCCGGCTGGAGCGCCACCTTGCGGGAGACGGCGACGAGCGAGGCGCCCAGCAGTGCGGCCAATGCCGCAAACATGAAGACGCCGGCAGGCCCCTGGAGTTCGACGATCAGTCCGCCGAGGATTGCTCCGGTGGAGATGGCGATCTGGAATGTCGTCAGCGTCGCCGCACCAGCGCCTTCCGCCTCGTCGCCGGCGGCCCGACTGATGAAGGACTGGACGCTGACAGGGAGCGCACCGAAGGCGAAGCCCCAGGCGGCCGTCGCTGCGGCTGCAATGCCCGGCAGCACGCCGGCGACCGCAAGCAGGAGCGCGGTGGCAGCGATGCCCGCGGCTGCCAGCGTCATCGACAGGCGGGTGTTGCGCTCCGCCAGGAAGCCGCCTGCGATATTGCCGAAGAAACCGCCGATACCGAATGCGAGCAGGATCGCGGTGATCATTTCGACGTCGAAACGCGGCACCTGCTCAAGATAGGGGCGGATATAGGTGAAGCCGGCAAAGTGACCGGTCACGACCAGTAGGATCGTGGCAAGGCCGAGCCGGATCGCCGGGCGCCTGAGAACCCTCACGATCGTGCCAAGGCCGGTGGTCCCGATCGGCGGCAGCGACGGGACGGTCAGCGCCTGGACGATAAAGGTAACCACCCCGACTACGGCTGCCAGCAGGAAAGCATAGCGCCATCCGAGCGTGGCGCCGATCCAGGCGCCGACGGGGGCGGCACAAACCGTTGCGATCGAGACGCCCGACATCACGATCGCCATGGCGCGGGGCATCAGCCTGGCGGGAACGAGCCGCATGGCCAGCGCCAGCGACATCGCCCAGAAGCCGCCGAGCGCGATACCGAGCAACACGCGGGCCGCAAGCAGGAAAGGAAGGTTGGGTGCAAAGCCCGCCATAAGGCTCGAGACGACCAGCAGGCCCGTCAAAGCCAGAAGCACCGTGCGCCGGTCGAACCGGCCTGTGTAGACGACGATCGCCGGGCCGGCGACCGCCGCAACGACAGCAGTGGTGGTCACCGACTGCCCGGCAGCTCCAACGCTGACCCCGAGATCCGCCGACATCGGCGTCAGCAGGCTTGCCGGTAGAAACTCTGCCGTTACCAGGCCGAAGACCCCAAGCGAAAGGGAAACGACAGCGCCCCATCGGGCTTTGTTCCGCTCGTCCGTCGGGGCACCTGATTTCGTCACGACGCCATCCATGATTTTCATCTCCGCGATTGTTAATGGCGAAGGTAGGCATGACCATCAGGAGTTTCTATGCTAGAAAATCCAAAAGACTGTGCCGTTTGTCCAAAATTGCGGAGCACCTTATGAGCGATGCGTTGACCGAGATTTTGCGCGGGCTGAGGCTCGACGGCGTCGAATACGGGCGTTGCCAACCCTGTGCGCCCTGGGCGACGGCCTATCCGGCACAGGAGCCCGCGCGATTCCATTTTCTGGCTGCAGGCTCAGCCCATCTTCAGACACCGGATGGTGAATGGATGGAGCTTGCCCAGGGCGACGCGGTGCTGTTGCCGAGGGGTGACGCGCATGTGCTTGCCAGCAAGCCGGGCATTCCTGCCGTTTCGATAGCCGACCTGCCGAGGCGACAGCTTTGTGACGGCATCATCGATGTGCAATGCCCGTCGACGGACAGCAAGAACCTCATCTTCTTTGCGGTGATGCAGTTCAATGTCGATCGTCTGCATCCTCTCCTGCAGTTGATGCCCGCCGTCATGCGCACGAGCGACCTTGCTGCGAGCGAACCTTCGATACCGGCACTGCTTGAGGCCATGATGCGCGAAGCAGAAATGCAGCGCGTCGGCTCGGGCGGCATTCTCTCGCGGCTTGCCGATGTGCTGACTGCAACGCTCATTCGAACCTGGGTGGAGCATGGCTGCGGCACGGCGACCGGCTGGCTGGCGGCCGTCCGCAATCCGGAGCTCGGGCGCGTCCTTGCCGCGATCCACCTTGAACCTGCGCGGGATTGGAGCGTGCCCGAACTGGCAAAGCTCATGGGTGCGTCACGGTCGGGCTTTGCCCAGCGGTTTGTCGACACCATGGGCGAGACGCCGGCCCGTTATGTTGCGCGCATGCGGATGCACCAGGCGCATCAATGGCTACAGGAAGGACAGCGGGTGGCCCTTGTCGCAGGCCGTCTCGGCTACGATTCGGAGGCCTCGTTCAGCCGCGCCTTCCGCAAGATCATCGGGGCACCACCGAGCCATTACCGAAACAAGAGCGTGGCCAGGGGACAACTGGTTTCCTGAGCCGGCTGCTGTTCAGATGATCGCGCAGGGAGGCTGGTTGAGAGCGGCTTGGAGCGTGACGACGCTTGCTGTCACCCGTTCGCTAAAAGCCGTGAAAAACCATATCGAGAGCGGCGACGATCTCGTCGTGCCGCTCCGATAGATTGGAAACAGGTTCTGCAAGTGCCGATACGGGTATCGCAGCCAGAAACTGAGTGACCAAGGTGTAGCGAACGCCGGATATTTCAAACACGGGATTGAGGCGCTTGGCCGGTTTAGGAGCCGCTTCCATTGGCAAAAGCGGGACGACGACACGCGTCTTCAACTCGTCCAGCACGTCGGCCTGCACATCAAGCACGAGGCCGCCGCCAGGATTGGCATAGACGTCATAACGCGCCATTAGAATTGACGGAACTGCGCCAGCGGCAGGCCATTTGCATCGACGAAGGCATTCGAACTCTGCAAAGCCTCGCTATTTTCTTTCTTCCAACGGGCAGCCTTGGCATCGGACACCGCCCTGGCGATCCCTGCCTCGGCAGCGCGAGAAATATTGATGTCGAAATGCCGTGCTTCTGCAAGAAGATCGGCGTCAATCGTCAAATTGGCTGCGCGCTTTGCAGAGGCAGATCGAGCATGCTCGGCCATGATTGTTCTCCTTTTGAGCAATCAATATATGCGCATCTTTCTGCGCATGCAAATACCCGGCCAGACAAGAGGCGATGGCATTGCCGATCGTCAGGAGAGTGGGTGGCGGGCAACCAACGCACCTTGACTTGCAAGCACTTAGCAATAGACTTCAAGGTACGAAGTATCGGGAAAGGGAGGCCATCTATGAACATAGACCTCTCGCGGCGCAGCTTCCTGAAGCTGGCCGGAGCGGGTGTCGTGGCAACTTCCGTCGGAGCACTTGGCTTCGGCGAATCCGAGGCGGCGGAAATCGCGCATGTGCGTGCTTTCAAGCTGAAGACCACGACCGAAACCCGCAACACCTGTCCGTACTGTTCCGTTGCCTGCGGCGTCATCATCTATTCGAAGGGTGACCCTCGAAAAGGCGAGACGGCGGACATTGTGCATATCGAGGGCGATGCCGATCACCCCACCAACCGCGGGACGCTCTGTCCCAAGGGGGCGGCACTCAAGGACTTCGTCAAGTCGCCGACCCGCCTTCAATATCCGATGCTGCGCAAGCCCGGTTCCGATACTTTCGAACGGATCTCCTGGGACGATGCTCTCGATCGCATTGCCCGCCTGATGAAGGACGATCGCGATGCGAACCTGATTGCGGCCAACGCCAAGGGCCTTCCGGTCAATCGCTGGACGACCGTCGGCATGCTGGCGGCGTCTGCAACAACCAATGAAACGGCCTGGGCGACCTTCAAATTCGCCAAGAGCCTGGGAATAGTCGGTTTCGATAATCAGGCACGCGTCTGACACGGCCCTACGGTGGCGAGTCTCGCCCCAACATTTGGCCGTGGAGCAATGACCAACTCCTGGACCGACATCAAGAACACCGACCTCGTCGTCGTCATGGGCGGCAATGCGGCGGAAGCCCACCCCTGCGGCTTCAAATGGGTGACGGAAGCCAAGGCCCATCGCGGTGCAAAGCTGATCGTCGTCGATCCGCGCTATACCCGCACCGCCTCGGTCTCGGACTATTACGCGCCGATCCGCCAGGGAACCGACATCGCGTTCCTAAACGGCGTCATGAAGTATTGCATCGACAACGACAAGGTGCAGTGGGAATACACCAAGGCCTTCACCAACGCAGCCTATCTGGTCAAGGACGGCTTCGCCTATAAGGACGGTCTCTTCACCGGCTATGATGCCGAGAAGCGCGACTACGACCGTTCGACCTGGGACTATGTGCTCGGCGACGATGGTTTCGTCGTCACCGATCCGACGCTGCAGAACCCCCGCTGTGTCTGGAACCTGCTTAAGGAGCATCTGGCGCCCTATACGCCCGAGATGGTTGCGCGCATCTGCGGAACGCCGAAGGAGAAATTCCTCAAAGTCGCCGAGATGATCTCGGAATGTTCGACGCCGACAAAGACGATGACGTCGATGTACGCCCTGGGCTGGACCCAGCACTCGCACGGCTCGCAGAACATCCGCGCCATGGCGATGCTGCAGCTGATCCTCGGCAATATCGGCGTGCGCGGCGGTGGCATGAACGCCCTTCGCGGCCATTCCAACATCCAGGGCCTGACCGATCTCGGCCTGATGTCGCACCTGCTCACCGGCTACCTGACGGCGCCGACCGAGAAGGACGAGGATTTCGAGACCTACATGTCGACCCGGCAGTTCAAGCCGCTTCGGCCGGGCCAGACAAGCTACTGGCAGAACTACCGCAAGTTCATGGTCTCGTTCCAGAAGGCCATGTGGGGCGATGCCGCGCGGGCCGACAACGACTGGGCCTTCAACTACCTCGCCAAGCTCGACGTGCCATCCTACGACGTGCTGCGCGTGTTTGAGCTGATGCATGCCGGCAAGGTCAACGGCTATCTCTGTCAGGGCTTCAACCCGCTGCTGGCCTTCCCCAATCGTGCCAAGAACACCAAGGCTCTTTCGAACCTGAAGTGGCTTGTCACCATGGATCCGCTGGAAACCGAGACGGCGCGGTTCTGGGAAAACCACGGCGATTTCAACCCGGTCGACACGGCCTCCATCCAGACCGAAGTCATCCAGCTGCCGACGACCTGCTTTGCCGAGGAGGAGGGTTCGCTGACGAACTCCGGCCGCTGGCTGCAGTGGCATTGGGCCGGCGGTACGCCGCCGGGCGAAGCCAAGCACGATACCTACATCATCGCGCAGATCTTCCTCAGAATGCGCGAACTCTACCGGACGGAGGGCGGCGCCTTCCCCGATCCGATCCTCAACCTGTCGTGGGAGTATGCCGACGAGAACGAACCGACGGCAGAAGAACTCGCCCGGGAAATCAACGGTCGAGCATTGAGCGATGTCATGGACACGACCGACCCGACCAAGGTTCTCGTGCCGGCCGGAAAGCAGGTGGTGAACTTTTCGCAGTTGCGCGACGACGGCTCGACCATGTCCGGCTGCTGGATCTATTCCGGCTGCTTCAACGAGCAGGGCAACAACATGGCTCGGCGGGACAATCAGGATCCCGACGACACCGGCACCTATCTCGGCTGGACCTTCGCCTGGCCGCTCAACCGCCGCACCCTCTACAACCGCGCCTCGGCGGACCTAGAGGGCAAGCCCTGGGATCCGAGCCGCAAGCTGTTGGAATGGGACGGCGCCAAGTGGACCGGCTATGACATTCCCGACATTGCGCCGACGGCCAAGCCTGGAGATGTCGGTCCCTTCATCATGAACCAGGAAGGCACCGCGCGTCTGTTCACCCGCGGACTGATGCGCGACGGCCCGTTCCCCGCGCATATGGAGCCGTTCGAATCGCCCGTTGCCAACGTCTTCAATCCGCAGATGCGCGGCAATCCGGTCAGCCGCATCTTCAAGGACGATGCCGAGCAGCTGGGGCTTTCAGACGAGTTCCCCTACGCGGCCACCTCCTACCGGCTCACCGAACATTTCCACTTCTGGACCAAGCACAACCGCGTCAACTCGGCGCTGCAGCCGGAGTTCTTCGTGGAAATTTCCGAGGAGCTGGCGCAGGAAAAGGGCATAACCAATGGTGGCTGGGTCAGGGTCTGGTCGAAGCGCGGCGAGGTCAAGGCCAAGGCGGTGGTGACCAAGCGCATCCGGCCGCTCATCTGCGACGGCAAGCCGGTCCATGTGGTCGGCATCCCCTTGCATTGGGGCTTCACCGGCTCTGCGAAAAAGGGTTTCGGCCCCAATTCGCTGGTGCCCTTCGTCGGCGACGCCAACATCGAGACGCCTGAGTCCAAGGCTTTCCTCGTCAATATCGAGCCTTCGACGCCGCCAAAGGACAAGGAGGCCACAGTGTGATGGATAGCCCGCGCACAGCCGTCAGCAATCCGCCGGTCCAGCCGATGGAGAGCAACCTCACGCAGCGCGATCTCGTTCGCCGCTCCGCCACGAGCGAGCTGCCGCCGCCGGAGCGGCAGCTGACGCCGGTCGCCAAGCTGATCGACGTTTCCAAATGCATCGGCTGCAAGGCCTGCCAGTCGGCCTGTATCGAGTGGAACGACACGTATCCGGATATTGAGGAGAATGTCGGGGTCTATACGAACCCGCACGATCTGACCGAGAACATGTTCACCCTGATGCGGTTTACCGAATGGGTGAACCCCGAAACGGACAATCTGGAGTGGCTGATCCGCAAGGACGGCTGCATGCACTGCGCCGATCCGGGCTGTCTCAGGGCATGTCCTTCACCCGGCGCGATCGTGCAATATTCCAACGGCATCGTCGACTTCATCCATGAAAACTGCATCGGCTGCGGCTACTGCGTGAAGGGCTGCCCGTTCAACATTCCGCGCATTTCGAAGGCCGATCATCGCGCCTACAAATGCACGCTCTGTTCCGATCGCGTCGCAATGGGGCAGGGCCCCGCCTGCGCCAAGGCTTGCCCGACACAGGCGATCGTGTTCGGTACCAAGGACGACATGATGAAGCATGCCGACGAACGTATCGCCGATCTCAAATCGCGCGGATACGCCAATGCCGGCCTCTACGATCCTCCCGGCGTCGGTGGGACCCATGTCATGTATGTCCTGCATCACAACGACAAGCCGCATATTTACGCCGACCTGCCTGATGACCCGAAGATTTCCGCCGTCATCGAGGCCTGGAAGGGCGTGACCAAATATACCGGCCTTGCGGCGATGGGGCTGGCGGCTGCGGGCGCGATCCTGCACGGCCTTTTCGGCAAGGCGAACCGGGTCGCACCTGAAGACGAGGTCAGTGCCGAAAAGCTCGTCGAGGAAGCCGAGGATCTCAGGGAGGGTGCCTGATGGCCAAGCCGAACGACATCCAGTCCGAAGACGCGATCCATCGCGGCCCGCCGGTGACTGTCGGTCGTTATGGACCCGGCAAGCGCCTCAACCATTGGATCACCGCTTCCTGCCTGATCCTGCTTCTGCTGTCCGGCCTCTCGATGTTCCATCCGTCGCTGTTCTTCCTGACGGATCTGTTCGGTGGCGGTCAGAACACGCGCATGCTGCATCCCTGGATCGGGGTCGTTCTGTTCCTGAGCTTCTTCATTTTCTTCGCCCAACTCTGGCGGGCCAACCTGCCGAACCGCACCGACGCGCAGTGGGTGTCGCAGATCGGCGACGTGGTCAAAGGCCATGAGGAGCGGCTGCCCGAGATCGGCAAGTACAATGCCGGACAGAAGTTCATCTTCTGGGGCATGGCGTTCTTCATCATCGTGCTGATCGTCAGCGGTATCATCATCTGGGACCAGTATTTTGGCGAGGCCACACCCATCGACGTGAGGCGCATTGCCATGCTGACCCATTCCGTTTCCGCGGTGCTGATCATTCTCATCTTCATCCTGCATGTCTATGCCGCGATCTGGACCCGCGGTACGCTGCGGGCGATGACGCGGGGTTCGGTCACCGGCGGCTGGGCCTGGCGGCACCATCGCAAATGGCTGAAGGAACTTGCTGGACGGGGCCGGATTGATCCTGCAGAATAACGACATAACAGCGGTGGCCGGTCGGCCCGCGAGGTGCAATGTCGATATCGTCCGTGCAGCCCGATCCCGCGATGATCGGTGGAATTCCCAAGGCTCCCTTCGTCTTGATGTCCAATCTGACGCGCCTTTTCGGGGATCGCGCCCAGCGTTTCCAAGTGCTGTCGGAAAGCAGCCGGCTTGCTCCCTACTTACGCTTCCTTGCAGGCACAGCAGTAATCCAGAGTGACCTCCTGTCCAGCCTGCCGCCGCTGGAGCCGATTTCCGCAGAACAGCGCGAGCGGGCGCGCGACAATGCGATGCCGCCGATCGATCGCTCGGCCATGGGCGCTTCTGCCGAGTGCCGGGACACGGTCCGACAGTTCCTTGCGCGGGTGGAGCAACTGGAAATGCCAAAGGCCGCGGCCGAAGCGCTTGCCCAGATCATTGCCGCTGACGACGAGGCGCTGGCGTGGATGATCGCCAATATCGCCGCCGACAATCTGCCGCTCGATAGCCTTGCGCACCATCTTTTCGTTGCCGCGGCCGTGCAGGTCCATGCGACACGCCTGGCCGCGGGGCTCGATCCTGGTCGCCTCGTGCCGGTCAGCATCGGCGTCTGTCCCGCCTGCGGCGGCAGGCCCGTCGCTTCGCTCGTCGTCGGTTTCCACGGCGCGGAAGGAACCCGCTACGCGGTATGCGCCTGCTGCTCGACCAAATGGAACGAGGTCCGGGTAAAATGCCTCTCCTGCGGCTCGACCAAGGGCATAGGATACCGCGCGGTCGAAACCGGTGATGAAGAGGCCACGGTTAAGGCAGAGGTTTGCGACAGCTGCCACGGCTGGACGAAGATCATGTATCAGAACAGGAACCCGGCACTCGATGCCGTGGCCGACGATGTCGGCAGTCTCGGCCTCGACGCGCTGATGAAGGATACCGGATACAAACGCGCGGGCTTCAATCCATTCCTGGTGGGGTATTGACGGGATGGCCGGGCTTGCCGAACTCCGCACCCTGCCGTCCGTCGACCAGATGTTGAAGGCGCCGGCCGTCGCGCCGCTTGTCGAGCGGCATGGTCGTGTCGTCGTGACCGAAGAGCTGCGCCTCGTGCTCGGCGAAATCCGCGAGATGGTTCGCAGTGGCGGCTTGCCCCCCGATGCGGACGGCGTCATGGCCTCACTTATGAGCCGGCTCGACTATCGGGATCGCTCCAATCTGCGCCCGCTCTTCAATCTCACCGGCACCGTGCTGCACACCAATCTTGGCCGTGCCCTCCTGGCCGAGGAGGCGATTGCCGCTGCCGTCGATGCGATGCGAGAGGCGGCGGCACTGGAGTTCGATCTCGACACCGGCCGGCGCGGCGAGCGCGACAGCCACCTGCGTGACCTGCTTTGCGAGCTGACGGGCGCCGAGGACGCGACAGTCGTCAACAACAATGCCGCCGCCGTGCTGATCGCACTGGGCACGGTTGGCGGCGGACGGCAGGCGATCGTCTCGCGCGGCGAACTGATCGAGATCGGCGGTGCGTTCCGCATGCCCGATATCATGGAACGTGCAGGTGTGGCGCTCATCGAGGTCGGCACCACGAACCGCACCCATGCAAGGGACTATCGTCGGGCGATCGGCCCCGAAACGGCGCTCATCCTCAAGGTGCACACGTCGAATTACCGGATCGAGGGGTTCACGGCCGAGGTCTCCGGCGCCGAACTTGCTGCGATCGCGCACGAAGCCGGTCTGGTTCTTCTGAACGATCTCGGCTCCGGGACGCTCGTCGATCTCCGGCGCTATGGCCTTAGCAAGGAGCCGACCGTTCGCGAAGCCGTGGCCGAAGGTGCAGATCTCGTTACATTTTCGGGCGACAAACTGCTGGGTGGCCCGCAGGCCGGCTTTATCGTCGGTCGCCGCGATCTGATCGCCGCGATCAACCGCAATCCGTTGAAGCGGGCCTTGCGGGTCGACAAGATCCGCATCGCGGCGACGGCCGCGACGTTGAAGCTATACCGCGACCCGGATCGGCTCGCAGCGCGGCTGCCCACCCTTCGCATGCTGGCGCGTCCGCAACACGAGATCCGCGCGCAGGCGGAACGGCTCGCGCCCGAGGTGGCGAGACTTCTTGCCTCGAGCGGACATCGGGTGGAAATCTGCCACTGTTCGAGCCAGATCGGTTCGGGCGCGCTGCCGGTCGACACGATCCAAAGCGCCGGCCTCCGGATCGAGGCTGCAAGCGGCAGCGCGCTCGAAGCGCTCGCGGCGCTTTTCCGTTCGCTTTCGCGCCCGATATTGGGGCGTCTGCAGGACGGGGCGCTCATCCTCGATCTTCGCTGTCTTTCCGACGAGAGCGAGTTCCTGAAAAGCCTCTCCGAGGGCGTCGGACATGCACTGGCTTGACCGTTTGACAGGGCGTATGCCCGAGGCGGCGTCGGACGCCGATGAGATGACACAAGCCCTGACTGCCGCCCGGAACGGCGACTATGAGACCGCCCTGCGCCTATGGGAGCCCCTGGCGCAATCCGGCGTCGCGCGGGCACAGAACAATATCGGCGCCTGTTTTGCCGAGGGGCTCGGCGTGCCGCAGGATCGGGCCCTGGCGGGCAAATGGCTGCGGCTGGCGGCCGAAGCGGGCGATCCCGTCGGCGAGCGCAACTATGCAGCCTTCCACATGCAGGACGCGGATGGCGATTATAGTATTGCCGCCGACTACTATCGCCGCGCCGCCGAGAAGGGCGACGCGCCGGCACAGGACATGCTGAGCTGGATGCTGCTCGAAGGCGAAATCATGCCGTCCGATCCGGTCGAGGCGCGCCACTGGGCGGAACGTGCCGCTGAAGCGGGCATTGCTTCGTCGATGACCCGGCTCGGCATGCTCTATCACAACGCTTCGGGTGTCGATCGCGATCCGGAGAGGGCCGTCGATTGGTGGCGCCGCGGCGCCATGGCGGGCGATGCCGACGCGCAGGCGATGCTTGGCGCCGCCTGTCACATGGGCGCCGGCACGGCCCGCGACGGCGTCGCGGCACTCGTCTGGCTGATCCGCGCGACCAATGGGGGCAGTGCCCTGGCGCAACCCTTCATCGGGCCGGTGCGCCAGAGCTTGTCGCCCGGCGAGATCGGCATCGCCGAGAGGCGCGCGCTTGAGCCCCCGGCGGAGGCGCGACCATGATCGTCGGAACCGCCGGTCATATCGACCACGGCAAGACCAGTCTGGTGAAAGCCTTGACCGGCGTCGATACCGATCGCCTCAAGGAGGAGAAGGCACGCGGCATCACCATCGATCTCGGCTTTGCCTATGCGAAATTTGCCGAAGCGGTCACCGGCTTTGTCGATGTGCCGGGCCATGAGCGTTTCATCCATACGATGCTCGCCGGTGCCGGCGGCATCGACTTCGCCCTCCTCGTCGTTGCGGCGGATGACGGCATCAAGCCGCAGACGCTCGAACACCTGGCCATTCTCGATCTGCTCGGCATCGAAAGGGGATTGGTCGCGATCACCAAGGCCGATCTTGCCGATGCGGAGCGATTGCTGGGGCTCAGTGTCGAGATCGGCAATATGCTTTCGGCAACGGGCCTTCGCACCGCCGAAATCCTTCCCGTGTCCGCCGCCACGGGCCTCGGTATCGCCGATCTCAGAGACCGCCTGGCCGAGGCCGAAAGGGCAACCGTGAAAGCAAATGCGGCGGGCCGGTTTCGGTTTTCGGTCGATCGCAGCTTCATTCTCTCGGGCGCCGGAACGGTGGTGACGGGAACGGTCCTTTCCGGTTCGGTTGCGGTCGGCGACAACGTAATGATTTCGCCATCCGGACAAGGGGCGCGCGTGCGCTCGATCCATGCCCAGGACCAGCGGTCGGAACGCGGGGTCGCGGGTCAACGCTGCGCGCTCAATCTGGTGGGAGACGGCATCTCCAAGGACAAGGTCGGCCGCGGCGACATGGTGCTCGATCCCTATCTGCATGCGCCGACCACACGCATCGATGCGGGCCTGTTTGTGCTCAAGGGTGAGCCGAAGCCGATCAGCGAGTGGTTTTCCGCGCGCCTGCATCATGGCAGTGCTGAAGTCGGGGTCCGTATTGTGCCGCTTGAAAACCCTGTAGGTCCCGGCGAGCGGGCGAAGGTCCAGCTTGTTCTCGATCGGCCGATCGCCGCCGCGGTCGGTGATCGCTACATCCTGCGCGACGTTTCCGCCCGGCGCACCATCGGAGGCGGGCGGCTTCTCGATCTGCGTGCGCCATTGCGCAAGCGCCGGACACCCGAGCGGATAGCCTATCTCGATGCGGCAGGCGTTGCGGAAACGGGCCCGGCCCTTGCAGCGCATCTGGAAGCGCCGCCCTATATCGTCGATCTCGATGCCTTCGCGCGCAATAGGGCCGTATCGGAGGAGGAGCTACGCGAGGCCGTCGAGTTATCCCACGCCATCGTGATCGAGGCCGGGCATGTGCGCCATGCCTTGTCTGTGTCGCTGTTGGACGACCTGTCGAAGGACGTCGGACGAATTCTCGCCGATTTCCATGTCGAAAATCCGGATCTGCAAGGCATCGGCCGAGAGCGCCTGCGCCTGCAGGTGACGCCGCGATTGCCGATGCCTGCCTTTCTCTTCCTGCTCAGGCAGGAACAGGCCGCCGGACGCCTCGTACTCGAGGGCGCCTTCGTTCGCCTGCCGGGCCATGAGGTTCGTTTAAGCGAGAGCGAGGAGGCGTTACTTGGCAAAATCTTGCCGCATCTCGAAGGAGAGGAGCGCTTTCGCCCGCCGCGCGTGCGCGACCTTGCAGACGTGCTCGGCGTCGACGAGCGGGAGATCCGGCGCGTGCTCAAACTATGGGCGAGGCTCGGACGTGTCGATGAGATCCGGCACGATCATTTCTTCATCCGTTCCACCACCGCAGAAATGGTTGAAATCATAAGGGATATCGCGGGCAAGGCCGAACGGGGCGAATTTGCCGCCGGTCTCTTTCGGGATCGCGTGAACAGCGGTAGAAAGGTGGCGATCGAGATCCTGGAGTTCTTCGATCGCCAGGGAGTGACGCTTCGGCGCGGCGACATCCGGCGCGTCAATCCCCACAGGCTCGACCTTTATGACGGAGCCACGCCCGAGGCGAAGCAAGGAAGAGATTCGTCCCCGGTGGGGCGTCCGGACTTCAAATCCGGGTGGGGCAGCGAGGCTGTCTTGGGTGGGTTCGACTCCCATTCTCTTCCGCCATCGGGAGATCGCTGATGGTTTATGCGCCCTGCAGCACCGACTTCGATGACTGGATCGTTTCCACCTATGGCGAGGCTGGCGCTTTCACCATGCTCTTCGTCCTGCTGGCGATCGGCGAGACCCGTTTAGACCTCCTGCGCTCGGCCTATCTTCACGTCGTCGGCGACGACACCCGATGGCAGGATATGGCCGCTCTTTTCGCCGGCGCCGGCGTCAAGTGGTCCGGCGTCGTGTTTTACCGCGCCGGCCCGGAGGGTCTTGTCGAAGACCATGTCGCCAGGGGACGGCTTGCCTTTCTGGTTCGCAATCTCAACGAGGACCGCTCACTGATCCGCGAGGGCGAGTTCTTCAATGTCGACGGATTGCGGCTGTCGATTGAGGAGATCAAGCCCCATTGATCTCCAGTCTCGGTCTTGTCCCGTTCGGCAATAGCGGTTCACGGCCTTTGTGCTGAAGGCTGAGTGCAATCATGCGCAGGCTAGCAACCGTTTTTCTTGATATCCTCGGGCGTCATTGCGAGATCGAGGCCACGCGCGGTCGGTGGTTGCCATGTCGGGGAGTCCTCGGACGCGCCTTGCGGATTTGTACCGATAAGGGCGCCGCCTGTTCCGCCGGTCCAGCCGGTCGAGCCGGCGTTGCCGGGTGCTGTACCATCCGCGCTCAAACGGTCGGGCTCCGTCGCCGGGTCCGCCTTCCCGGCGGTCGCATCGCATCCGGTGTTGGCATCGTTCTCCTGCGAATGTGCAGGGACAGTCATGCCCAGACAGGCGAGGAAGAGAGCGGTGGCAAGGGCAAATCGGGGATCGCGCATGGCATTCTCCTTCAGCGTTGCTCTACCAACGGGATGCTGCGGCCGGTTGTTCCATCCCCCCTTTTCACTCAGGCGCGAACCTCCACCTGCACGGGGCCAGGTTGCGTGTAGCCGACGATGCTGGCGAGCGGGTAGCCAGCGTCCCGGATCGTCTTGACCAGACTGTCAGCGCTGGCGGCATCGCAGGCCACCAGAAGTCCGCCTGATGTTTGCGGGTCGGCGAGCAAAAGACGCTGCCAGTCCGCCATACCATCGGGCAATTTGATCTCGCTGCTATAACTCGCCCAGTTGCGCTCCGACGCGCCGGTGATGAAGCCTTCTCGGGAAAGCGTTTCGGCCTGCGACAGGAACGGAATGTTCGCGAGGGAGAGCGACACGGTCAAGCCGGACGCGCGGGCCATTTCGAGCCCATGACCGAGAATACCGAAGCCGGTGACATCCGTCAGCGCATGCACATGCGGATCGGCGGCAAGCTCGGACCCGATCCGGTTGAGAAGGGTCGTCGAGGCGATCATCTCCTCATAACAAGCCCGCGGCAGCGCCTTCTTCTTGAAGGCGGAGGAATAGATGCCGACGCCAAGGCCCTTGGTGAGGATCAAGGCATCCCCCGGCTTCGCGCCGCTATTGCGCCGCACCTGTTCCGGGCGACAGATGCCGATGACGGCAAGGCCGTAGATGGGTTCGACCGAATCGATCGAATGCCCGCCTGCCACAGGGATGCCGGCCTGCGCGCAGATCGAGGCGCCGCCTTCGAGGATCTTGCCGATCGTCTCGGGGGAAAGCTTGTTGATCGGCATCCCAAGGATCGCAAGCGCCAGGATCGGCTTGCCGCCCATGGCGTAGATGTCGGAGATCGCGTTCGTTGCGGCGATGCGCCCGAAATCATGCGGGTCATCGACCACAGGCATGAAAAAATCGGTGGTGGCGATGATGCAGGTGTGGTCGTCGACCTGCCAGACCGCCGCGTCGTCCGCCATCTCGTTGCCGACGAGAAGCTGGGAGAAGGGCTGCATGGCCGGCTGATTGGCGAGAAGCCGCTGCAGAACCGAGGGCGCAAGCTTGCAGCCGCATCCTCCGCCATGGGCAAGCTCAGTCAGACGGGGTTCAAGAGATGTCATGTGTGCTCCCGCGTAAAAGATTTTGCCCGTTCGACCGCGTGGTCTCGCCGGCAACCGATAGTTGGCAAGTTAGGACGATGTCGTGCGGGAGCAAGGCCGCTTCGATGCTTCTGCGAGATATGGCCGTCCGGAGCGACAGGGTGACCGCGTCCCCGGTCGCTGCGACGGTTTGACCCGCCGAATCGACGCCTGCTGCGTGCGGGATTGTCGTGATCTGCCATGACAAGTTGTTGTATCCCTTTCGGTGTTGCGCCATGTGTACAACTGTCGATCAGCCGTCAGCCGAGCGGGGAAGTAACCTCGCGGGCAATTGGAGTCATGATTTTGTTTTCAAGAGTTTTTCTGCCTGCCCTTGCCGTCCTCGCCGTTTCAGGCGTGCCCGCAGCCTTTGCATCCGAAGATGTCGCGGCCTTTTATGACGGCGCCCTCTGCAACCCGCCCTACACGATGCAATCGGCAACCGAGTTCTATGACGCCGCCGAGAAGCTGGTGAAACCCGATACGTCGCTGCTGACGGCCTATGTCTACAAGCTGCCGTCCGACATCGGGCGTGATGGCTTTAAGACGAATGAGGTTATCTTCGCCGGCAGCTCCGTCGGCGTGCTGATCGAAGGCGCGCGGGCGGACGAATTGGCGGCCCGCTACCAGCTGGAGCGCGAAAAAAGCAGCATTCTCGGCACGTCCACCAAGGGCTATGCACGGGTTCTGCCCGATGCCGAACAGCCGACAGCGGAGATGGGCATCGTGTCGATCGTTGCCCGCGAAAGCGAAGCCATTCCCGGCAAGACCTTGCTCGCCTGCGAGTTCGTTTCGCATGCGGATCTGGAGGCGCTCAAGAATCTTGAAGGCGGCAACTAGGACGAAGCGATACGCCCGGCCGACAGGGCCGTCCGGGCGCATTCCGGGATGCGGGCGAAGTCACAAAGATCGCCTGCGTCCCGTCTGACGTGTACGGCAAGAGCATGTTAGGCTGATCGCATTTTCAACAATGCGAGGCGCGACGCGCCCGAAGGGAGACCATGTCCGGCTCGGATGGCAGTATGTTCGACTATCTCGGGATACTGGCCGTATTTCTGCTCGTTGCCGCCAACGGCTTTTTTGTTGCGGCCGAATTCTCGCTGGTTTCCGTCCGCCGCAGCCGCGTGACCGAATTGGTGGCACAGGGGCGAATGAACGCCAGTGCGCTCCAGCATGCCGTCGACAATCTCGACGCCAACCTGGCCGCCACTCAGCTCGGCATTACCATATCGTCGCTGGCGCTCGGCTGGGTGGGCGAGCCCGCTCTGGCGCATCTGATCCAGCCGCTGTTGAGCGGCCTGCCGATGGCATGGGCCTCGTTCGGTTCGCATGCGATCGCGGTCGCGATTTCGTTCATCATCATCACCGCGCTTCATATCGTGCTCGGAGAACTGGCGCCGAAGAGCCTGGCGCTGCAGCGCAGCGAGGGAACGGCCCTTGCGGTCGTGCGTCCGCTCGGATTTTTCCTGTTTCTGTTGCGTCCGGCGATTCTGGCTCTCAACGGCCTCGGCAATCTCGTGCTTCGACTGGTCGGTCTGCGGCCCGGCACCGGCGAGGCGTCGATGCATTCGCCCACCGAACTGAAGCTGCTTGTCGCCCAAAGCCAGGAGGCCGGTCTCCTCGATGTTGCCCAGCAGGAACTGGTCGAACGGATCTTCAACATCGGCGACCGCCGGATTTCCGATTTCATGACCCCGCGCATGGAAATCGACTGGATCGATGCAGACGACACGCGGGAGGAAATCCTGCGCACCGTCAGGGATTGTCACCATGAGCAGTTGCTCATCGGCCGAGGCGGCATCGACTATCCCTTGGGCATGGTGCTGAAGAAGGATCTGCTCGATCAATTGCTCGACGGCCAGACGCTCGATCCGATGAAGGCGATGCGAGAGCCGCTGGTGCTGCACGAATCGGCGCGCGTCTTCCGTGTCCTCGAAACCTTCAAGACCGCGCCCGTCCGTCTGGCGATCATCGTCGACGAATATGGCAGCCTCGAAGGCATCATCACCCAGACCGACCTGTTGGAGGCGATTGCAGGCGACCTGCCGGATACGGAGGCGAGCGATCCTGACATCGTCACCCGCGCGGATGGTTCGCTGCTGATTGAAGGACTGATGTCGGCGCACGACGCTTTCGAGCGGCTCGGCATTCACGACCGGCCGGAGGGCGATTTTCACACCATTGCCGGCTTCGCGCTGCAGATCCTCGGCCATCTTCCGCATGTCGGCGAAACCTTTGACTTCCAGGACTGGCGCTTCGAAATCATCGACATGGACGGCATGCGCATCGACAAGCTCTTGGCGTCGCGCCAGGAGTGATACCACTGCATGTTCCCCTTAATCCTTCGATTTAGGGATAAAAACATGCAGCAATTCAAGGTGCTACAGCGACCTTTGCGCGTCTAATAAGACGCGCGGCGCTGTAGGTCCCGCTGCTGCGGAACTCGTCTCCTGGTCGGCCAGGCGATGTGAAGGCCATGTCAGAGCGTCGCCAACGCGCGGTTGGACAGGGCGCCGCCATAGGCCTCGCGAATGGCTACCTTGTTTTCCAGGGCAATCACGATCTCTTCGGCGAAATCGATCGCATGCAGGGCCCGAATGGATTGCAGACCACCGGGTGTGAAGACATTGATCTCCAGGATCTTGTCGCCGACGATATCCAGGCCCACCAGGAACATGCCGTCGTCGATCAGTTTGGGCCTCAGCTTTTCAGCAATCGCCAGTATGGCCGGGGTAATGGTTGCCGCCTGGGCGGTGCCGCTCGCGTGGATGTTGGACCGCACCTCGCCCTTGGCCGGGACCCGTCGAAAAGCGGCATAGACGTCGTCGCGAACGAGCGGGCGGCCGTTCATCAGGAAAAGCCGGATATCGCCTGCCGTGGCTTCTGGCAGGTAGCTCTGGGCAATGAGATAGCCGATCTCGCTTACGGCCTCGAAGATCTGGTTGAGGTTGGCTTCCTCGCTCGACTTTATCTTGAAGACATTCCTGCCGCCTGAGCCCTGCAAGGGCTTGAGGATGACGCCGTCGCGATGATCGTCGATGAACGCGCGGATCTCTTCGATGTTCTTCGAAATCAGCGTCGTCGGGCGCACGGCCAGGGGGAAATCCTGAAAGTAAAGCTTGTTCTGCGCAAGCGACAGACCGGAGGGATCGTTGACGACGATCGCGCCGCGCTCCGAGGCGAGGCGCCCGAAGTTGGCGCCGACATTGGCGGCCCACGGCCGGCCTTCCGCATCTTCGGACGGGTCGTTGCGCAGAAACAGCACATCGATCTCGCTGATGTCGACGACGCTCATCTTCGCATCGTCGGCTTTCAAAGCCGAAATGAACGTTTCCGGCTTTTTCGGCTTCGTACCGTTGAGGCTGCGCGCCCGGATCATCAGCTTGTCGTCGGGCCGCAGGATGAAATCCGCCGGGGTGACGTAGCAGATTTCATGCCCGCGGGAAAGGGCGGCAAGCGCCAGCGCCGTCGTCGTGTAGGACGCTGTCTCGGAGTCTATCGAGTTGACGAAGAAGGCTATGCGCATCGGATCTCCTACTCTGCGACCATGTCGAGCGGGGTTATTCCCCCACTCGCCCGGTCCAGCCGGGCACGTGCATGGGCGTCATCCAGAAATATAGGGCGCACCGCCGGCGCACCCAGCAAGCCGCGCAAGCTCAACTCTTGCATGGCTGCGAAATGTGAGGCGGCGATCTTGCCCATCCAGAAGGGTTCAAGACTGCCGCCTGCGGCCAGATGGGCAAGCAGCTGAAGAAGCCCGCGCAGATAGATCGCGTCCTTCGCCAACCCGCCTCCGCGATAGATCCGCAGGACGATGTTGAAGGCGTCATCAGGCTGAAACCAGTGCTGATCGACGAGCAGCCGATAGGTCTCCGGGAAAAGCGCACCGTTCAACATCGCCGCGCAGGCAATCACGCGCGCCGCAATCAGCCGCAGGCGCCCCAGCGTCATGCCGCCGCTCAAATATTCGGCAAACACGGCAAGCCCTTCCTGCATGCCCTCGTAGCCTGCGAGGCCCGAGCGGAAGAGCCGCAGCCCCTGCGCCGAGCCGTTGAAATAGGTCAGCAGGTGCACGCCGATTTCGTGATTGAGCAGGGCCTCGACGCGGTGCCGGCTCATGGCCGTGCTGCGCGAAATCAACAGCTGGCTCCTCGACACCAGCAATCCGGCGGGAATGTCGTCGCGCAGCTCTACCGAGGCGGTGAAATCGGCATATTGCCGCTTATAGGCCGAAACCATCGTTTGCGCCCGGTTGCGAACGTAGTCGCAATCCACATTGTCAGCCGCCGGTTTTTGTCCGGGCTTGCCGGTCCGCTTTTGTGTCTGCACCAGGATATCGGTGGCGACGTCGAGGAGTTTAGCCTCCACCGGACCATAGAGCGCCCGGCCGAATTCGACGAATGTGCGGCTCTCGCGGGCCGAGATCATCGAAAGCTGCAGGTCGAGCTCCTGTTGTTTCTGGCGATAGAGCGCGTAGAGCAACGGGTCCTCGAGATGCTCGAAGCTGATCGAAAAAAGCTTCTTCTTTGCGGCCTCGACTTCAAGTGTCAGCGGCCGATAGAGCAGCTGCGGACCGACTTCGTATCGGCTCGAAACAAACTCCGCCCAGGCCGCATCGGCGTTGATCGGCGTTACCGCCAGGAGGAAATCGAAACTTGAGGCAATCTCGTCTATGGCGCGGTCGGTGCGGGCCACGGTCTCGACGAAGGTTTTACGGCCGAAGGCCCGGTGCGTCGAAACGCGCGTGTCCGTCGCGCATTGGGTCGCTGCCGCCAGCGCCTTGAGACCGGCATCGAAGATGTTGGCAATCAGGCGTTCTCTTAGTTCCGGGTAGATCCGTCGCGTGCCCGGCTCGCGATAGATCGGCGCAAATCGCACACTGATGTGGGGGAACGCCGTCAGCGCTTTGCCGTTGGCGTCTTGCGGCGGTGGCGACAGCAGGTCCATGTGGGCGGTGCGAAATTTGCCTTCGATCGTGCTGACGGAGCCGAGGAAGGCTTTTGCGGCGGCCTCAGCAGCCGGGTCCTCGCCAGCGGTGACTTCGATCGTGAAAGGCGGCAGATAGGGCGCGTCCTTGGCGGGCGCCTCGTCCCGTTCGAGTTCGCCATATTCGAGCACGAAGAAAGCGCCGAGACGCTGTCGAAGCGCGCTTCCGACGGCCTCGATGACAGCGGCAGCCGCCGCGGCGTCGGGTGCCATCAGGTAGGAGGCGTTGGACTGGGTGATCTCGCGTGCCACGACGGCTTGCTTCGCCTCGGCGATAAACACGCAGAGAAAGGGCAGCGGTCGGTCGATGTGCAGGCGCCCGCCCTCGGCAAATTCGCGCCGCACCGCTTTGCCGGCCTCAAGGCAGGCGATCACCTCGCCGAGCCACACATCATCTGGTGCCCGGTGCCCGGCTTCCTGATGATCCCGGGCGCTGTGATGCCTTGGCGTCGCTGCGCTCTTCATCGGCGCGCATCCAGTGCCTTGACGAGATCAGGCACAGTCGATGCCACTAGCGCGCGCAATGCCTCCAGCACCTCGAAATCCGGCTCGCCGGTCCATTCGTCCATGAAGAATTTCTTGAACTCGATGGCGATCGCGCAGCCCGTCTGCGGAAAGTACTCATGGATGAAACGCGTTTGTTCGCCGCGCCCCTGAAACGCGACATTCTCGCGAACGTCGAAACGCCTGCCCTGAAATTCGAAGCGGCGAAAGGTGTCGAGCAGTGTCGCGAGCACATCGGCCCAACGGTCGCGGTTCATCGAATGGGTGCCGATGTTGATCTCGGGCGCACCTTCGGGATCAGAGGGTGTGGCGGTCGACCCACCGCGCCGATGATTGTAGCTGTGCACATCCAGAACGACGAAGCTGCCATGCCGCCGCTCGATCGACAGCAGCATCGATCGCAGCATGCGATAATATTCGTCATGCAAGACGAGTGAGCCCTCGTGAAGTTCATGAGGAAGCGCGTCTCGCCAGACCGTAAGCCCCCAGGCCTGTAAGGGGTCGACATATACCGCGCCGTCGCGGGCACGGTTGAGATCGACCTCGAAGCGCGAGCGATGCACGATCACCCGGTTCACCAAGTCCTGAATGATATAGGCGGTGTAGGGATCCTCTTCCCGCAGGCGCTCTTCATCGGCAAGGGCTATCAGCGACCGCAGATTGGCGCGCAGGCCGTGCCCGTCGTGTATCGCCGTAGCGACGACGGGACTGTCGCCGCGATGCACGGTCCACCAGCTGTCTTCATCGAAGTCCTGTCGTTTATCACCTGTTCGATCAAGCATATTCGGGTCCCGTTCCTCCCTCGTCGATGGACCTGTGGTCTGGCTACAATTCGCGAGAGAACGGTTCGGTTCCAAACGCTGCGCAATTCGCATCGGGACGAGAGGTGCAGGGAGCATGCCGATGGCGGTCACACTGGGACGGTCGCGGCTCGTTGCGTCTTGGCTGCTGCACGGGCGACGGAACCAATGCGCCTCCGCCGCATTTTCCCAACACGTTACAACGCATTAGGGAAGGTGGAGCCATGCTTGGAACCATTCTGCTTATCGTATTGATTCTGCTGCTGATCGGTGCGTTTCCGAGCTGGCCGCATTCGACCAACTGGGGCTATGGCCCATCGGGCATACTCGGCGTTCTGGTCGTCGTTCTCTTGATCCTCCTGCTCCTGGGACGGATCTGACGGTGGCGTAAATCTTGTCATCCGCGTCGATGGAACCCGACCTCATCTACGTGACCGACGCCGATCCGGGCATAAGGCGCTACCGGAAGGGAAAGCGCTTCAGCTATCGCCTTCCGGACGGCTCGACCCTCAAGGATCCGGACACCCGAGCGCGTATTGCAGCGCTCGGCCTGCCACCCGCCTATGAGCGTGTCTGGATCTGTTCCAAGCAGAACGGCCACCTGCAGGCGACCGGCTTCGATGCGCGCGGGCGAAAGCAGTACCGCTACCATGATGCCTGGCAGGAAATGCGCAATCACGCCAAGTTCGATCAGTTGATCGACTTCGCCACGGCCCTGCCAAAAATTCGCCGGACCCTTCGCCGCCATATGGATGGGCCGCTTGACGATGCTCGCACCGTGCTCGCCGCCCTTTCGACACTGCTCGATCAGGCGAGCCTGCGCGTCGGCAACGCCACCTATGTCGAGGAAAACGGCACCTATGGCGCAACGACGCTTTTGAAACGGCATCTCAAGCTGCGCGATGAGGGCATCGAGCTTCGCTTCATGGGCAAGGGCGGCAAGCGTGTCGTTCGCCGGCTGCGTAGTCCGCGGCTGCAACGGTTGCTCGAAGATATTGCCGACCTGCCCGGACGCCAGCTTTTCGTCAGCAGGGACGCGAACGGTGATCTGCATCCGATCGATTCCGGTCGGCTCAATCGCTATCTCGCTGACATCTCCGGTGCACCGATCTCGGCCAAGACGTTTCGCACCTGGGCGGGTAGCGTCGCCGCTTTTACCGAGGCGCGCCTGGCGCTGGCGGAGGAGCGGCGCCCCTCGGTCAAGCGGATGTGCGAGGCGGCGGCCGACGTGTTGCACAACACCCCGGCTGTCTGCCGCAAGAGCTATGTTCACCCTGATATCATCGCCCTTGCCGATAGGGAGGGCAAAATCAACCTGCGGCGGCTTGAGGCGCGGCCAAGGCAAAGCAGCCTGTTGCGTGCCGAGGAGGATCGCCTGCTGCGGTTCCTCCAATACGCCGCGCGCGCGAAGAGGCGTGCGACCTGAGTTGGGTCGTGATCATTTGCCGGCCAGCAGGCCCTCAACTGTGCGGATGAGGTCTCGGCTGTTGAACGGCTTGGAAAGGCGGGGAAGGTTGCGATACTGCTCGGGAAGGTCGGAGGCGGCGTAGCCGGTCAGCAACAGCACCGGAACGCCGCGGGCCAGCAGCTCGTCTGCCACGGGATAGACGAACTCACCGTTGAGATTGACATCGAGCGTCGCTGCCTGCGGTGTCTCCCGCTTTGCCGCGGCGATCGAACTGCGCAGGCTGGTGAAGGGGCCGATAACATCGAAACCCGCGGCCTGCAGGTCGTCCTGGATCTGTATCGCCAGCAGATACTCGTCCTCGACAACAAAGACGCTCCGTTGTCCGCCATTCATCGTTCAGCACCTGCGGCGTAGGGCATGTGGATCGTGTACCTCAAACCGCTCTTTGCAAAATCCAGTTCGACGTCGGCGCCGAGGTCGGAGCCGACGACGCGTTCCAGCAGCAGCCGGCCAAAACCGTTTCTGGAAGGCGGGGCGACTACGGGACCACCGGTTTCACACCAGTCGATGTGAAGCGCCTTGTTGGCCCGATCCAGGCTCCAGCTGACGTCGACATGCCCGCTTTCCACCGAAAGCGCGCCATGCTTGGCGGCGTTGGTTGCGAGCTCATGGGCCGCCATGCCAAGGGCCAGAGCGTGCCGTGGCGAGAGCATGATCGCCGGTCCGCCGAAGGAGACGTTGCCGGCGTTTTCGTTCTTGTAGGGCGCAAGCTCATCGCAAAGGATCGTTTCCAGCGAAACGCCGGCCCAGGTTGCTTCCGCGAGCCGGGTATGCGTCTGGGCGAGAGCCCGGATGCGCGCATGAAACGACTGCTCGGCCTCCTTGCGGTCGGGGGTCATGGCGAAGGACTGGCGGGCGATCGAGGTGACGGTCGCGAGCGTGTTCTTGACACGGTGGCTGAGTTCGGCAACCAGCAGATTGCGCTGCGCCTCGGCGTCCTTGCGTTCGGTAATGTCCATGCAGACGCCGGCGAGGCGCAGCGAGGAGGGTCCTGCGCCTTGCAGAAAACGGCCGAACGCCTCCAGCCAGCGAATGGATCCATCGGGGCGGCGGATGCGATAGGATGTGTGGTAGTCCTCGCGCCTTTCGATGGCGGATTGGATCTCAAGCTCGACCATGGCGAGATCATCAGGGTGGATGTCCGCCTTGAAGTCGTCGAGCGTGCCGCCGAAACTGCCCGGCTCTAGCCCGTGAAGTGCTTCGAGGCCCGGCGACCAGATCACCTTGCCGGTGTCGAAGTTCCATTCCCAAGCCCCCATCCGGCCGGCTTCGAGCGCCATCTGCAGCCGCCGCTCGCCATCGCGCATCGCCTGTTCGGTCTCCTTGCGCTCGGTGATATCGACGAAAGCGGCAACTGCGCCTTGCGGTATGCCCCAGGCGTCGATCAGCGGCGTGGCATTGCCTAGCAGATGCCGGGACGTGCCGTCGTCAAAGCGGATCTCCTGTTCGAAGCTGCGCACCTCTTCGCCGCGTGCCGCCCGCTGGACCGGCAATTCGTCCGGCGAAAGCAACCTGTCTTGCGAATAGACCTTGAAGTGCGCGGGCCGTTCGCCGGGCGGTGCCGAGAGGGAGGGATTGCTCTCAGGCGGCAGCCGCAGCAGCTCGAACGAGCTTCTGTTGCCGCTGATGACCCGACAATCCGGGGTCCTGGCAATCCAGATCGGCGCCGGGACCGCTTCCATGAGCGCGAGCACCTCCGTCGCCCTGGCGCGCTCCTTTGCCTCGTTGTGCCGCAGCAGATCTTCGGCCCGCCGTCTCGCCTCTTCGGTCCGGATGCGCTGCACGCTGAAGCTCAGCTGGCGGGCGATGGTCTGAGCGAGGTCGACCTCGGAAGCGGCGAAGTGATGCGTCGTGTCGTAGTAGGTCATGAACTTGCCGATCAGTCGGCCTGCCGAGACCAGCGGAATGAAGCCGAGAGCGCCGATGCCTTCGGTTCGAACGGCTGCGCGCAACTCATCCGAGATGTCGGCCAGGCCAATATCTTCGATGAAGATTGGGTTGGGATCCTGCGCCTCCGCGCTCCATGGCGTGTGGCCGTCGACGGCGAGGCGATAGCGTTCCGAAAGTCCGCGGGAGGCGACAAAACGCATGGTGCCGGTCTCGTCGATGAGCAGGATCGATGCCCGGCTGCAGCGCAGCGCCGATTGAATGGCGTCGAGCGCAGCCTCATAGACGGCAGCGATCGACCGCGCACGGTGCACTCGCTCGGTAAACTGATAGAGCGAAGCCTGCTCGCGCAGGCGCTCGGAAAGCACCAGCTCGGCTGCCTTGCGTTCGCTGATATCGCGGGCAATCTTCGAAGCGCCGACGACACGCCCCTCGTTATCGAGGATCGGCGATATCGTCAGCGATATGTCGATGAGGGTGCCATCCTTGCGTTGCCGTCTCGTTTCATAGTGATCGACGCGTTCGCCTTTGCGGATCCGGTCTAGGATTTGCATTTCCTCGTCTTCATGGCCCTTCGGAATGAGGCGCATGATCGGGGTTCCCACCATCTCCTGCACGCTGTATCCGAACAGTGCCTCGGCGCCCCTGTTCCAGCTGGTGACGACGCCGTTCAGGTCCTTGCTGACAATGGCATCATCAGAGGATTCGACGATCGATGCGAGATGGCGGGCGGAAAGCTCGGCAATCCGGCGGCTTTCGCTTTGTTTTTGGCTGTCGGCAAGCAGTCGAGCGTTGTCGATGGCGATGGCCGCTTGGGCGGCGATGGCAACGACGATGTCCTCGGAATCGTGGGTGAAGACACCCGGTGCGTCATGGCCGAAGAACAATCCCCCGAGCACGGCCCCGGAGCGGGCGATCACCGGAACGGCGAGGTAGCTGACAACGGGCAGATGCCCCGGCGGCATGCCGAGATGCGGCTCGCTCAACCCGTAGCGCGGGTCTTTGCGGATATCGTCGCTGCGCACGACCCTTTCGCCGTTGAAGGTCGGCGCGAACACTGCCGTCTTGCGCGGCGGGCCGAATTTTTCGAACGCTTCCCGCGGTGCGCCGGACAGGGTGAAGAGTTGAAAATGCTCACCGGTCTCGTCGACGACATTGTAGAAGAACGCACCGAATTTCGCGCCGCTGAGTTCCGTGGCGCTGTCGGTCACGGTCTGGACGATATGCTCGATATCGAGGTCGCTGGCTAAAAGCCTGGAGATGCGATCGAGCGCCTGAATGCGGTCGGTCTTGGCGCGCAGTTCCTCTTCCGCCGCCTTGTGCTTGCCGATGTCGATGAGGACATTGACGGCGCCGATCATCTCGCCTTCGGCATCGAAGATCGGTGTCGGGTAAGGAAGCACCGCCACCGTTGTCCCATCGGGACGCGCGACGGTCAATTCGTCGCCACGAACGGCGCGTTTGCTGAGGAGCGCCTCGGCCATCGGGCATTGATCGGTCGGCAGCACCGTGCCGTCAGGTCGATGCAGGCGCCAACAGACGCACCAACGGTCCGCATTGAGGCGTGGTTCGCGTCCCGCCAACTCCGCCGCAGCGCGATTGAAATAGGTGACGACCCCGGCCGCATCCGTGGTGTAGATCGCGATCGGAAGGCTGTCGAGGACAGCTCTCGATTCGATCGTCTGCGATCCCGCTGCTCCCGCCAGCGCTGCCGCCAATGCTTCTGCGCCGCTCATAATTCCCTCCGCAAGCGCTTGCTAACGCAGGGCAACGCGGCGCGATGCGATTTTGTTCCGCTTGCATCCTGTCCAACGCGGCTCGGTGATCACGCCCCAGCGTCAAATCCGGAGGCCTTTACCGGCTCGAAGTGGCGGCGCCGAGGATCAGCCGGTTGATGAAATCCAGCTTCTGGATAACCGGCTGCGACAGGACGAAGGGATAGCTGTCGGGCTGGCCCATCGACCGCTGGATGGCGTTGAGCGCAACGCTGAGCGGCACCCACGCCTCGACAAGCACGCCTGCGCTCGGCTCCCGATAGGGATCGAAGGGGATTTCGGCCTCGAGCGAATCATGCCCGATCGGATCGAGGACCATGCCGAAGGCGCGCCCGGTCTCCAAGGCGTCGACGATGTGGAAGAGATGGGCCCAGCACTCGGCGAAATCCTCTGACGGATGGGCACTCGCATAGGGGCTGATGAACCGTTCCTGCCAGTCGTCGGGAGGGCCTTGATAGTAGTGGCGTTGCAGTGCTGCCGCATAGTCCTGTGTCTCATCGCCGAACAGTGCGCGCGCCTCGATCCTTGTCGCCTCGTCAGCGACGAGTTTCTGCCAGTAGAAGTGACCGATCTCGTGGCGAAAGTGCCCGAGCAGCGAGCGGTAAGGCTCGTTCATCGATACTCGCACGCTTTCGCGAACGACGTCCTCCGCCTCGGAGGCGCGCAGACTGATCATTCCATTCTTGTGGCCCGTTCGGGCAGGTACGGTGTTGCCGTAGGTATCGACGGTGTCGGCGAGGAATTCGAACGCCAGCCCGTTCTGCGGATCCTGCTCGCGGGTGGGATGCGGCAGCCGCCAGCGCAACAACGAATAGAACAGATGACGCTGTGCCAGGCCTATTCTGCGCCAGCGCTCAAGGCCGACGCCGTCGATTGTCGGCACGATGGTGTTGTGACGACAGGCGACGCAGTAGCGATCGGGCTGATCGGCCGGCACCAGCCAATGGCAGACATCGATGACGGCATTGTCGCAGAAGCGAAAGGTCCGCGATCCGCCGCCGTGGACCTGCCACAGTCCGTCGTCGAGTGGCACCAGCGCGTGCATCGCCACATCGCCTGGATCGAACCCGAGGGTCGATCCACAGCGCATGCAGCTGCGGTTTTCAAAATGGATCGTCTGACCGCAGGCGCTACACTGGAAGAGCCGCATTCTTTCTCCTTGCAGGGGTTCTCCGGTCTTCGAAAGATGCTCTCATGTACAACTTTTGCGTGCTTTCATGGCGGCATCCAGGGCCTGCCGCGACGGGCCATATTTCTCAAACAAGGGCCGGGCTTCGAGCGGCGGCAGATCATAGGCGCGGATGAATTCGGTAAGATCATAGATCTTGCTCCAGCCGTATACCACGTCTCTTTGAGCCACGGGCCGGTTCTCTTGCACGGGTCTTCCCATCGTTGTCGGATTTCTCCCTGGGGTCATGATGCGGCCACTGTTGCGGCCACGCCAACAACCCGGCTGGCCTGACAAAGTTCCATTTCCGTTGTGCTCTCAGAAAAAACCCCGCCGGAGCGGGGTTTCTGAAATCGTTGAACGGTCAGAGCTGACGTCCATACCATTCGTCGATATCGCGGCGAGCGCGGTCCTTTTCGATGCCGTAGCGTTCCTGGATCTTGCCTTCGAGCTGATCCCGCTTGCCGGCGATCTGATCGAGGTCGTCGTCGGTGAGCTCGCCCCACTGTTCCTTGACCTTGCCCTTGAACTGCTTCCAATTGCCTTCAACACGATTCCAATCCATCTGCGGGTCTCCTGACGTTGTGGTTGCACTGAAAGGCAAACGCCTCGTGTCGGCTTTGGTTCAATCGTTGGGGCAAAAAGTTCGGGACGGCGATGACGCCGCACGCGCCCGGGCCGCACTTCGCTCTCGCCTTTCTCATCCAGCGCTACAGATAGAAACGAGCAACCGTCAGCGCCTCCCGGCGCCTTGTGGAGGAGTGTTCCCATGAATGAGCCGTTCGTGGCTTTCGATCTCGGCAGGATGATGATCGGCGACGAGCCGCCGCTTTTCCTGCTCGAGATCGCGCTGAGGACGCTGATCATCTACGCCTACACGCTGTTCCTGATCCGATGGATCGGCAGCCGGTCGATCGGCCAGCTCTCGCTGGTGGAGTTCCTGCTGGTGATCGCGCTTGGCTCTGCGGTTGGCGATGCGATGTTCTATCCCGACGTCCCGCTCGTCCATTGCATGGTCGTCATCACCGTGGTCGTGCTGCTGGACAAGTCGTTGAGCTACATCGTTGCTCGCAACCGAAAGCTCGAGGACGTGATCGAGGGCGTCAGCGTCGAGGTGGTGCGCGATGGCGCAATCCTCTGGAAGGCGCTGAAGCGGCTGAACGTTGGCCACGACGAGCTGTTCGAGCAGCTCCGCCTGAAGCAGGTGCGGCATCTCGGACAGGTGCGGGCCGCCTATTTCGAAACCAACGGGCTGCTGTCGGTTTTCACCTTCGATGAGCCGTCGACCAGGCAGGGGCTGTTGATCGAGCCACCCTGGGACGTCAGCAAGCCGACGCAGTTCCGGTCCGGATCCGCCGTTCGGGAGAAACGCCGTCTTGCCTGCGTGCAGTGCGCAGAAGTCCTCAAGCTTTCTCCGGGCGAAATGGTGCCGCCTTGTCCACGCTGCGGGGCGGAGCTCTGGCACGAGATCCATTAGCGTGTGTTGCTTGTGCGGCGGCGGATGTGGCAGAAATTAGGATCGCCGAGCTTGAGGTTTGCTCGCAATCGGGAAGGACAAGCGCATTGAAGGTCATGGGACTTATCGGCGGCATGAGCTGGGAAAGCTCTGCCCAATACTATCGTATCGTCAATCAGGAAGTCCGGGCGCGCCTGGGCGGCGTGCACTCGGCCAAGAGCCTGATGTGGTCGATGGATTTCGGTGAGATCGAGCGGCTGCAGCATATTGGCGATTGGTCGGCCCTGACGGGCGAAATGACCGATGCTGCCCGCCGCCTTGAAGCCGGAGGCGCGGATTTCCTGGTGATCTGCACCAACACCATGCACCGGATGGCCGATGCTGTATCCGCAGCCGTCTCCATTCCGCTCTTGCATATTGCCGACCCGACGGCGGAGAAGATCAAGGCGCTCGGCCTCAGCCGTGTCGGATTGCTCGGCACGGCCTTCACCATGGAGCAGGATTTCTACAAGGGGCGGCTGATCGAACGGCACGGGCTGGACGTTCTGGTGCCCGGCGACGAGGACCGGCAAACCGTCCACGACATTATCTACAAGGAGCTCGTGGTCGGCCGTGTCGAGGACGCGTCGCGCGACGCTTACCGTCAGGTCATTCAGCGACTGGTGGAACGCGGCGCCCAGGCGATCATCATGGGCTGCACCGAGATCATGCTGTTGATCTCCCAAGCCGACAGCCCCGTTCCGGTTTTCGACACCACCGAACTGCACGCGCTTGCGGCGGTCGATCGCGCTCTCGCCTGAATTGATGTCCTCTTGTCCACGGCCGGACAGTCCTGCCCGGCCGTAGCGTTCGAAGCGCTGGATCGAGATACCCAACGGCCGGCGGAGATATCAGCCGTTGCGAAAGGTGTAGCCGTAGCCGTTGAGCGCTGGGGCGCCGCCGAGATGGGCATAAAGAACCTTTGATCCCTCGGGAAAATAGCCCTTGCGAACGAGATCGATCATGCCCTGCATCGATTTGCCTTCATAGACGGGGTCGGTGATCATGCCCTCGAGGCGGGCGCAAAGCCGGATCGCCGCCTTGGTCTCGTCGGAGGGCACGCCGTAGACCGGATAGGCATAATCCTCGAGCAGCACCACGTCCTCTTCGGTGTGATCGGTGCCGAGTTCGACCAGTTCGGCGGTCCTGCGGGCAATATCGAGAACCTGTGCTTTTGTCTGCACCGGGGTGAATGAAGCGTCGATGCCGATGACCCGGCGCTGGCGGCCGTCCTTGGCAAAGCCCACCAGCATGCCGGCATGGGTCGAGCCGGTGACGGTGCAGACGACGATGTAGTCGAACTTGAAGCCGAGCTCTTCCTCCTGCGCACGCACCTCCTCGGCAAAGCCGACATAGCCGAGTCCGCCATATTTATGCACGGAGGCGCCGGCGGGGATGGCGTAGGGTTTGCCGCCACGCGCTTTCACGTCCTCGATCGCAGCCTCCCAGCTTTGGCGGATGCCAATGTCGAAACCTTCATCGACCATCTGGACCTCGGCGCCCATGATGCGGCTGAGCATGATGTTGCCGACGCGGTCGTAGACGGCGTCTTCGTGCGGCACCCAGCTCTCCTGCACCAGCCGGCATTTGAACCCGATCTTGGCGGCAACGGCGGCGATCATGCGCGTGTGGTTCGATTGAACGCCGCCGATGGACACCAGCGTATCGGCTCCGGAACTGAGCGCATCCGGAATGATATATTCCAGCTTGCGCAGCTTGTTGCCGCCGAAGGCGAGGCCGGAATTGCAGTCGTCTCTCTTGGCGTAGATCTCGACCTTGCCGCCCAGATGGCCCGAGAGCCGGTCGAGTTTCTCAATATGGGTCGGCCCGAAGGTGAGCGGGTAACGTTCGAATTTTTCCAGCATGTTGTTCCCTTCCTTCTGTTTTGAAAGTCAGGAAACGCTACCACCCATCACGTGGAAGGTGCTCTCTAATATCATGAAAGATTTTGCAAGTTGCCCCGGCAAATTGCATAAGATCACGGATTGCATCCGCATATCACGACAAATAAGGAAGATTCTTCCATGCAAGGCGAACTCGATCGTATCGATCTCAAGATGCTGCGCCTGCTGCAGAAGAACGGCCGGCTGACCAATGCGGAGCTGGCGCAAATGGTCGATGTCAGTGCTGCGACATGCCACCGACGGACGCAGAGGCTGTTCGAGGAAGGTTACATCAGCAATGTGCGTGCGCTTGTGGCGCCGCAGAAGGTCGATCGCGGCGCGCTGGTCATGGTCGGCGTGGTGCTCGATCGCTCGACGCCGGAGAGTTTTCGCGAATTTGAAAAGGCGGTCGAGAAGCTGAAGTTCATCCTCGACTGTCATCTCGTTGCCGGCGACTTCGACTACTTCTTGAAAATTCGCGTGGGTGACATGGCCGATTTCAATCGGATCCACGGGACGCAGCTGATCGCGCTGCCGGGCGTCCGCCAGACAAGGACGTTCTTCGTGATGAAGGAAGTGGTCGACAACGCCGCCCTCGATTTTTGAACGGTCGGCGCGATCGACCCCGGGCAAGGGGCTCCGCTCACCGTTTGTGTGCGACGACCCCGCTCGTCGTTTGTCATGCTGCCTCTATGTCTGTGCCCGAGAAATCGTCACCATTGAAGAGCAATGGCTCGTTGCGCGACTTGGCCAGCGCATAGGAAAAACAGTCCCCAAAATCCAGGCTCGCCGGGTGCCGGCCCTTGCCAAAGTTGCGCCAGGCACGTCCTGCAATAGTAATCTGTTCCGCGTCGACAGCGACGACTTCGACACCCGCTTTGTAGAGCCATAGATCGAGCTCGGCAGCGCCCGCCTCGCCGAGGCGAGCCTCGATCACGATGGACAGTTCAAGAATTGTCGCAGCTGAAATGAAACGCCGCGGAGCGTCGACTACTTTTTGATCGTAGGTTTCTGCGTCCGGTTCGTTGAACGCGATCGCAACAATTGCTGATGTGTCGACCATCAGTTGGGAAGGCCGTTTTCGTCATACCCCAAAATCTCATCGGCAGAGCGCTTATTCAGCACCGGGAGCTTCGCCCAGCGTTTACGGCTCGCCGCCAGTTCCTCGAGAAGCACTTCGCGATTTCCGGCATTTGCGAGGCGCCGCAGCCGCTCTTGCGGCCGCGACGATGGCCTGCATTCTCGAGAGGGCAGGGCACATCAACTCGGCCGGCGGTTATCTTCGCAATCTGACGGATAAGGCGCGGCGAGGGGAGTTTTCGCTCGGACCGGTGCTGATGGCTCTATTGCGGGCGAACCCGGTGATTGCTCGAAGCGCCTAGCGAACGGCTCTTTGGAGGGCAGCAACCTGAAGCTTCTCGCTACCCCGGCGAATCTGTCGTAGTCGCTTGCGTTGTCGCCAATAGAGTCATATATTTTGCACAATAAATGAGTTACTCGATATGGCGGAATGATCATGCCTCAGGTTCTGAAATCTCTAGAGCAAAGCGGTCCCCTGGTCCTGTCCTATATGGATCGCTCGGGAAAGATCGCTGTGGAACGGGTCGCAACCGGCTTCGGCATGTCTAAGAGCCAGTTGGCCGAGACGGCGGGCCTAGCCCGCGAAACGCTGTATAGAAGCGAGCGTAGCCTGGGCGCGAAAACGCAGAGTCGCCTTCGGGAAATGCTGGAGATTATCAGTCGCGTCTCAGATTGGGCCGGTGGTAAGGAGCAAGCAATGGCTTGGTACCGGGCTCAACCTCTACCAGCTTTTGGCGGGCGTACGCCCGAGGCTCTCGTAAAAGACGGCAAGGCCGCGGCGGTGCGAGATTACCTCGATCATATGGCCCTAGGGGGCTTCGCTTGAGGTTTGTGGGCAATTGTTACCGTGCGCACGATCCACGCTGGGCTTTCAAACCGGTTTCAGGAGATGGCGCGGCTATAAGGGGCGCGCGGTTCAACCCAAAAGGCGTGCCGGCTCTCTATCTCGGCCTCAGTGTCATGACGGCGATTAAGGAAGCCAATCAAGGATTTGCTCATCGTATCGACCCCTGCGTACTTTGTTCTTACGATGTCGACTGTGATGACATCGCGGACCTTACTTCTGACGTTGGTCGGGCCGCGAATAGTGTTACGGTGGAGGAAATGGCCTGCAGTTGGGCCACCGCGCTTTCCGAAGGAAGGAGGCCCCCATCCTGGTCGATATACGATCGACTGAAGGCGAGGGGTACGGCAGGCATCATAGTACCCAGTTTTGCGCCTGGCTCCGAAGAGGGAGATCGAAACCTGGTGCTTTGGAACTGGGGCCCCAGCCTGCCGCATAAAGTGCAGGCACATGACCCAAGTGGTCGGCTTCCGAAGGATCAGCTGTCCTGGGATTAGGCGCATCGGCGCAATAAGCGCGTCTGTTCTTGCAGCCATAATACGTCGGCTCTACCGTGCTTACAGCAAAGGTAAGCAACCAAGACCCGGAATTTAGGTCCGGTGGGATAGACGCGATATAGCAGGACCGCCGGCTGTTGGTTGCGTTCGGCCAAGACACGGCAGCTCGCATGACTTTCCGTTGACGCCGGAACCGTCTACTAATGTGAGCGCACCAGTGTCATTCGAGCCTATCGGTCCGACAGGACGATGATCAAAAGAGGATACTTTGGCAACCGGTACAGTAAAATGGTTCAACACAGCAAAAGGCTTCGGTTTCATCCAGCCGGATGACGGAACTGCTGATGTGTTCGTCCACATTTCCGCGGTGGAGCGAGCTGGTCTACGCGGACTCAACGACGGCCAGTAGATTACCTATGAGCTGGTGAAAGACCGCAAGTCCGGCAAGATGTCGGCGGACAACCTCCAGACCTGAGCCCATTGCGATTCTGCAGCTTACTGCATGCAGTGTTTGTTCTGCTCCAGCGGTGCCTCTGGCCGGACGTCCAGGACCACACGCCTCCGCCGGCATGACCGGCGCTTTCAGGTGATCAGCCGGGCCGCGCGACCTTGTTTTCGCTCAGCGTCGTTTCCACCTCTGCCGGCATGCCATGGCTTGTATCTTCGGCACGCTTAGCCGGGTCCCAGAGGTGATGGGCGATGAATTTCAACAGCAGGCTTTCGGGCGCCGGCCAGGGGAGAGGAGCGCCGGTGGCGAGCTGGCACCAGGCTTCGAGATAGCCGAGATCCGAAGCAAGCGCCCTCAGCGTATTGGCGCCCATGCCTTCGCCGGCGAGGTGTTTCAGCGTCGCGACATCGGCGTCCGTGAGAAGGGCAGCAAGCTGGTCGCGGCGGTCGAACGGCAGGATGGCGTCGAGCGCGTCCAGCTCCTCGGCACGTTTGAGAACCGGATCCCCGCTGATCAACTTGCCTGCCGCTTCCGCCACCCTGGTCTCCCTTAGCTTCTATAGCCCCACGGATTGATGATTACGACACCGGTAGCTTCGAAGTCGGCGACATTGCGGGTCGCCAGTGCGGCGCCGCGTGAGAGGGTTATGGCGGCAATCTGTGCATCGAATTGGCTGATGGGGCGGCCAGCCTTGCGTCGCGCGATGGCGAGCGTCGCATAGGCGGCAGCTGCGTCGCTGTCGAAGGGTAGAATTCGGCCGGCCAGGTCTTCGCTGAATATCGGCATGATCGCCGCTTCCAGGCTCTGCCGCCTGCGCCCGTCCGGCATCAACCCAATACCATATCGGATTTCAGCTTCGGTAACGGCAGTCGTGAAGACAGAAGTCGGCGGTTGGTCGCCTAACCAAGCTTTAACAGCAGGCGAGGGCACGGGGCCAGGAGCTCCTGGCAAAACATTGGTGTCAAGAGTAATCACGCGCCAAAATCCGGAGCGTCACGAATCGGGTCGCGTGCAGGTACCTTGAGCTCTACGCCCCCGAGGGGTTCGATACGGGCGCGAATGGCACGCGCCAGATTGGTTGGCCGCTGGCCGGCTGTCAATCAGCATCCAAAATTCACCCCTTATTGGACTGCGCCCCTGAGGGTGGAGATATCGGCTTGGTGAATTGACCTGTGGCCCTCGGCATCGTGGATGGACGCCGACGGTTGTGGCATTTGTGACGAGTGCCTGGCGCCATGACGCAGTCGGCGTCCGAGCTGTCGTCTGCGTTTCTGGTTAAGTTCGAGAAGGCGCTTGCGGAGCTTCCCGAGGGCTACGTGCACGGAATTTTCCAGGGCCGCCGATGGAGTGCAACCGTCAGGCGCTCGGCCGATTGGAGGCGAGTGTGGCTGTATGGCGAAGAGCTGGGCGGAGCGGATGTCGTCAGTTTCAACCTCTATGTGCTCTCTGACGCGCGCACCATCCTGAGGCCCTGCGAAATGTCATCGTCGAAGGTTGTCGATTTCGTGCTTGGCTTTGAACGCACCTGAACTGGTGACCTGCTCATCGGCTCCGCGACCTCTCATGACCCGGATGTAGTGATTTCCGACAGGCGTGTCGTTGTAATAGCACCAGTCCTAGAATTGTACCATGCTGCCTCTCCTCAATTCGCGACGAGGTCGCGAACACGTAAAAGTGGCATGCCGGTTTCAGCGGCTCGGCGCAAGGCCTCATCGTTCGCCTCTCTGGCGGCGGTGCTTCTCCAACGACAGCTCGGCCGATTGTCCATCGCTCGAAACTCGCGGCTATCAGGACCTAGCTGCTGAGCTATTGCGCATATATTTGTGATCGCTCTAACTCACGCTGAATACTTTTAAATGCTCAATTCGGATATTCTTGCTCATTTTTATATGCTATTTTGTTCGAAAATGGACATAAATAGATGAACAAAAAACAAGCGGCCCTCGCTCGAAAACAGTTGGAACGACGTCTGGCGCCGGTGCGAGACCTAGAGCTCATTTCGCCGCCACGTGGTTGGATGAAGGCCATCCGCGAGGCCCTCGGCATGACTACGCGCCAGCTCGCCATGCGCATGGGTGCCGCTCCGTCCCGCATACCGGCGATCGAGAAGGCTGAAGTTTCGGGAGCGACAACGATCAGGACGCTACGGGAAGCGGCCGCGGCAATGAATTGCACCTTTGTCTACGCCTTCGTGCCGATCAAGCCGCTTGACGATATCCTTCGCGAGCGCGCGGCCGAAAAGGTCGGTGAGGAGATGACGCGACTCGATCATACGATGCGTCTGGAAAACCAGGCGTTGATCAAGTCGGACCTGGAGGACGAACGTCGCCGGCTTATCGACGCTTTGCTTGCAGACGCTGGGCGACGCCTGTGGGAAGAGGATTGACTCTATGGAGGAGGACGACCCTCTTTTCCAGGACGACGATGAAGCAAATACGCCGCTAACCGTTGAGGAACGGGAGCAGCTCATTCCCTCCTACATCACCTTGCGGCACGAATTGAACGAGGCCGAGCAAGTTAACATCGGCGAAGGCTTGCGATGGGCGACGTCGCGAAAAAGGGACCTGCTCGACCAGGAATTCCTCAGTGAGTTGCACCGCCGCATGTTTGGGGACGTTTGGCATTGGGCTGGCCAGTACCGGACAACACCTAGAAACATCGGCGTCGATGCCTATCGCATTGCAATGGATGTCAGGCAGGTGGCTGACGACGTGCGCTATTGGGTCGAACACGAGACCTTTCCACCCGATGAGATCGCTGTCCGGTTCAGCCACAGGCTGGTGGCAATCCATCCCTTCCCAAACGGAAACGGCCGATTTTCTCGCCTGGCGGGCGATCTGCTCGGGCGCCAGCTTGGACGACCGCCATTTAGCTGGGGCCGGGCAAATCTGGTCGATGCGGGCAAGACCCGAGCCCGTTATGTTGCTGCACTTCGGGCGGCCGATAACCACGATATCGGACCCTTGCTGGAGTTCGCGCGCTCATGAGTGTTTCGAAAATGGTAGGTGAGCTTCTCAAACTGGAGGCGAGAAAGGACTGACATGAAGACATTCACGCAGTCGCAGTTGCAGTTGCAGGCCATTGCGGTGCGGAGCGCTCCATCCCCCGAGTGAGGGATGGCGACGAAATCATGCATATCAAAAGCGGCCCGCAGCTGGGCTGCGGACCGATCTTCGGACAAGTCCTCAGAGCACGCGAACGTTGCGCGCGCTCCATTGCAATGAGGGCCGGACAAGCCCTTGTTCAAATCGTTGGCCACGCCCCAACGATCAAGCGGAGTGACTTGCCGGGCCTAGGCTTGCCGGATCCCGGCCGTTGGCCGCCGCGATGCTGATCCTCCGAAACGAGGATCTTAACCGGTCAAGCCACGCGCGAACTGGCTCTGGCCGCGAGGCTGCCGGCGCCTGGTGCGTTCTTTTTTGCTGGCCTCTCGAGGACAGCATTCCGGCGATGTCACGGCCGATGATATCTCGGACCTACAAGGAACAAAAGTTGGCGACGCCGGTCTGTCCCGTCATTCATGACGGATCATACGGGCCTGTGATTTCCGGGTCGTCGTAATATCGAAGCTTCTTGGCCCAGGCCGGCCGCTGCCCCTGTCTCAGCAGGATCATCCTGCCTTCCGGTACGCGCATGATCTCATCCGCGTTGATGAGGTCACTAGGCGAGATGTGTTCGGACGACGAGTTCTTGCCTTCGCTCCATGGCCGGGTGATGTAATTGACATCCGTCTTGCCGACCCTACGCGCGATCAGCTCGGCCGTCTCGATATCGTTGACGCCGAAAACCTCTAGCACGCCAGGTGGCTGACCGTATTCATCTGGTCCAAAATCTCAGGGCGGCGATCAAGGAGAACTTCGGAAGCTCGCGTCAGGAGCTTTGCGACTGCGCATTTTTTCGATCACTTCGCTTCTCGAGAAAATCGAATTTCTAGGCTTCGAAGTAACTGCTAAAAAGCAGCCTCATAGATCGCTAGCGCGTTAGCTTCGGTAACATCTCGAGGGTTGTTCACGAGCAAACGGGTCTGCTTCATCGCCTCGCGCGCAAGCATAGGTAAGGCATGTCTTGGAATGCCCACCTCCCGCAGTGTCCGTGGAATGTTCAGCTCTCTGCCAAGCTGATCGAGCGCATCGATGAAGGCAGTCGCCCGCGTTTCGAAGGGCAGTTGCGCCAAATCAGGGAAAGCGTAAGCCGCAATTTCAGCGTACGCATTTGCCGCCCGCGGAAGATTGAAACGAAGCACATGCGTTAGTACCAATGCGTTGGAGAGCCCGTGAGGTACGTGAAAATGCCCGCCGATTGGATAGGCTAGCGCATGCACGGCAGCGACCGGCGAGTTAGCAAAGGCTTGTCCTGCAAGCAGCGAACCGAGAAGCATCGCGCCGCGTGCCACAGTATTATGACCATTGAATACAGCTTCGCGAATGTGGGCACCAAGCAATTGCAGTGCCTGTTTGGACAGGCCGCTGGAGATCGGATTGTTCGTGGGGGAAGCAGACGCATAGGATTCGATGGCATGCACCATAGCGTCGATGCCAGACGCCGCGGTCACCGTTGGCGGCAGGCCAAGTGTCAGTTCGGCGTCGAGAATCGCAATGTCCGGAAGCAAGAGTGGGGAGACAACTCCCTTCTTTTCAGCTCCGTTGGTCGTTATGATCGCGATCGGCGTAACTTCGGAACCGGTGCCGGCTGTGGTCGGCACAAGAACCAGCGGCATGCGCGGTCCCTTCGCAACGTTTACCCCGAATACCTCGTTGAGCGACTGGCCGGTCTTGGCGACCAGTGACGCCACCTTGGCCACGTCCATCGGCGAGCCCCCTCCGATAGCAATCACGCCGGTTGCCCCCCACGCCGTGATGAAGGCCGCGAGATCCTGGACGTTGCATTCTGGTGGGTCGACAGCGATGTCATCGAAAATAGCGACCTCAATTCCGGCTTTCGCGAACGATGCCAGCGCGGGATCGATGAGGCCAAGGCGGCGCAGCCCCCTGTCAGTCACGAGCACGACACGTGGACCAAGCGTCAGTCCAACAATCTCGGCGATGCGCGCATTGGCGCCCGCCTCAAAAACAATTGATTTGGCGGTATTGAAGACAAAGTTTTTCATGATGGTCATTCCATTCGTGTAGACTTGGTCACTGACCGTCAGCGCGAACACACAAATCCCTTGACGTTTCGTGTCTCGAGCATTGGCACGATCTTCTCCAATGCAATCGTTTGGAAATGCGCGCTGCAGCGGTGAGCGCCGAAGGCAGCTTCATCGACGTATTCTTCGAGAATCGCGAAATGATCGGTGTTCTCCGGCGACCGATAAAACGCGTAGGCGATGTTCCCACTCTCGGCTCGGCTGGCCATCGCCAATTCGTGAAGTCTGGCCTCCACAGCATCGCCACAACCGGGTTTGGAGTGATAGTACGCGATTACCTGATAAAAAGTTTTGGGCATGTCCTACCTTTGGCGACCATGAGGTGGCATCTTCGAACGCTTGAAATTCCAGATCGCCTTGTTACTTGAAGAGACGGCGACCGCACCGCGCGATAGAGCGGTCTCGACGTCGGCCTCGTTACAGACGAAGCCGGATGCTACGATCGGCGGCAGCTTCCGCTTCTCATCCATCCCTAAGTAGTCGAGCATCGGCGAGGGCATCAGCTGCACCAGGTTGGGGGCGCTTTGCGCAATCGCTTTAACACTACGAGGCCAGGTGGAGCGGTCTGTCACAAAGACCTTTTGCATGGTGAGAAGGCCGCATTGCGCAGCCTTCTGGATTGTTGGGACGCGGGTCGAAAGCAAAATCGAAATGCCTATGTCGGCAAGGAATTCGATGGCTCCTTTGTCCTGTGACAGGCCCTCGCAACTGTCGATGTTCAGAACGATCAGCTTGTTGCTTTTCTTAAGCGCACTCAGCACCTCCGCAACATGTCGCAAAGCGATGTTGGCGACGATGCCTACCTCCGCCTTGCTGTCCAGAAAAGCCTGAACATTATCGACACCATATAGCGTTGCCATGACTGGCGCCCGCAAAAGCCGCTCGCCGATCGTCCTGTCCAATGTCATTCCGTTAATTCCAGTCTCTTGGCATGTCGAGCGAAAGTCCGAGCTTGCCGGGGTTGAGCAGATTGTCCGGATCGAGTGCCTGCTTCACGGTCTCCAGTAGCGGAAATGCTGATCCCAATGCGTCCTTCATATAGGGCGCGCGCAGCATCCCAACGCCGTGATGATGGCTCAATGCCGCACCATATTTGATGAGTACAGCGTTGGCAGCATCCCATGCAGCTCGATACCACTCGGCTCGTTTTTCCACGTCCACGTCGCCGCGCAGCGAAAAGTAGAGGCAGGCACCATCGACATAGGCATGCGACTGGTGCGCCGAACCAGCAAGTGTGCCCGGGACTGCGTTAATGGCGGCAACAACCTCGTCGTAGATTGCGGGAAGATCACGCCAGCAGCCGGTCATTTCCAGCGTATCTGCAACAAAGCCTCGGCTGCGCTTGAAGCCCTCGGCGCTCTTGCCGGTGAGATAACGCGTATCGAGCCACTTCTCGAAGATAGTATCGCCATCGAGCTTGTCACCGAGTTCGGCGCACACTTTTTCGCTGATCGCCATCACGGCATCGACCATTTCCTTCGCGCCTTCATCGGCAATCAGCAGCACGTTGCTTTCCGGCAAACCGAACTGCACACCGCTTTCCAGCTCGTCATAAAGACGCAACGCTGCCGGATTGGCGCCGCCCTGCATGATACGGCGGCAGGCTTCCAGACCGATGGCAAAGCTCTTGAAGCCAAATGCGATGGCGCGGGCATAGTCCGGCAGGCGATGCAGTTTCAGGCGCGCCCTTACGATGATGCCGAGCGTGCCTTCCGAACCGATGAAGAGCTGCTGCAGATCCGGCCCGACGGCCGCGCGGGCATAGTTTCCGACGGTCACCAGCGAACCGTCGGCCAGCACGACTTCCATGCCGTAGACCATGTCTTCAATCTTGCCGTAGCGAGTGGAAAGCTGGCCCGCGCCGCGGCAGGCGATCCAGCCTCCGACAGTGCTGATACCGAACGAGGACGGCCAATGTCCCATGGTCATGCCGTAGTCGCGCTGGATGGTTTCCTCAAAAATATCGCCGAACATGCCAGCTTCAACTTCAACGATCTGGCTATCGGGATCGAAGCTTACAAGGCGATTGAGCGCGCAGACATCGAGCACGATGCCGCCGCGCAGAGGCAGGGCCGCGCCCGTGACGTTGGAGCGCCCGGCAGAAACCGTGACCGGCACCTTGGCTTCATGCGCAAGGTGCATGACAGCCTGCACCTGCTCAACCGTCGAAACACGGACGAACACGCCATCAACCGTCGCGGGCTTTCCACTCGTTTCCGCGATCATCGTACGGGCCCACCAGTCCCGAGTGTTCACGACGAGATCATCCCGCTCGGTCATAACCTCGTCTGCAATCTCGCGCAGTTTCTTCACGAGAGCAGCTTCGACTGAAACGGCATTCTGAGCCAGATCGGCCTTGGTGCCAATTTCGGTGATGCTACCGGCATAGTGCGGTTGGGTCGGGGCACCGACGACATAATTTCCGCGATTGTAACCGCGCTTGATGGCTTCCTTGCTGATCATGTTCAGTTCGCTCCTGTGAGAATGGACTTTTCTTTTTCGGTCGCGGCAATATAGGCGGCGACCTGTTGGTCGATTTCGGCCTGGGGAAGACCAAGTTCCTCCCCCAGCAAGGCGCCCACCTTCGCGGCCGCGCGGGCCGAGGCATCGCGCGCCATCAGACGGGCACGCATACGGCGCGAAAGCACGTCGTCGATTGTCCGGGCAAGCTCGTGCCGCGCGGCGTAGACGACTTCGCCGCCGGTATAGGGCAAGCCATTCACAACCGGCTTGGCCAGTTCCGGGCGCGCGGCGATCAGATCGCTCACAAAGCGCGCTTCCGTGCCGTAACGCTCGCCCAGATGCGCCTCCATACCGCCAGACGCCACGATTGCTTGCGCGTCATAGCCGGCAGCGCCCAACAGAAATGCCTTCTTCGTGGTACAGCGGCGGCGGTCGCCGAGAACTCTCGCGGCGGCGTCCACCGTCTGTTCGGCCATATGGCGAGAGGTCGTCAGCTTGCCGCCCACGATCGTGACGAGGCCGTCAGGCGCAACATGCACGGAATGGTCGCGTTTGACGTCCATGGTGCTGCCACCTGATGAAGCGGCCACCAGCGGACGGCACCCGGCAATGCTGCCGACGACATCGTCCGGCGTCAGGTCAATATTGAGCGCGCTGCAGGCGCCTTCGATCAGGAAATCGAGCTCGCGACGCGTGCAATGCACGTCGTCAAGATCTCCCTGGTAATCCTCGTCGGTCGTTCCGAGATAGGAGACATTGCCCCAGCGCGTGATTGTCGCACGGCGGCTGCGACCCGGCACCGGCACCGTTACAGTGCAGTCATTGCGAATCTTCAACCAAGGGATCGCCACGTGAACGCCTTTGGCTGGGCGCACATGCAACGGCTTTTCGCCGTCCTTGCCAAGCCCCATCCAGTCTCGTAGCCACACCCCCGTTGCCATGATGACGGTCTTGGCGTGCACCCTAATTTCCTTGCCCTCAACGGTGTGAACGATTGCACCGTCGACCCGCCCCGAACTGCGGGTAATCTCGGCGACCTTCGAGTGGTTGAGAACCGTAGCTCCATGGAAGCCGGCAGAGCGGGCAAGCGCCAGCGTCAAGCGTGCATCATCAACGCGGGCATCGAAGTACAGGAGCCCACCGCGCAGATATTCGTCCTTGAAAGTCGGGCAATGCGCCAGCACTTCGGCGGCGGTCAGCTTTTGGTGCAGAATGCCTTCGCGCCAGCCGCCAGCCAGGTCATATGTCCAGAGTAACCCTTCAAACGCCTTGGCGAAGCGCGCATCGAACACGCCATCCCGTTCAAGAATAGGGAACAGAAAAGGCAAGCGCTGAACCAGATGGCCTGCATTACGCCTGAGGCGCTGGCGTTCAAGCAGAGAATGGCGCACGAGCCCAAGATTACCCTGTTCGATATAGCGCAAGCCGCCATGCACCATCTTGGATGATTTTGACGATGTACCTGATGCAAAATCATCTTTCTCGATCAACGCGACACGAAAGCCGCGCAGACTTGCATCGAAGGCACAGTAGGCACCGGTCACGCCGCCGCCTACGATCAGAATATCGTAGGTTTCAGCGGCAAGACGGTCTTCCTGTTCCGACCGGTTCAACCTTAGTGGTTCGGTGCGGATCATCCGGGCGCGTTCCTTGTCCGCGCGCCGGGAGCGCAGATTCAGCATTTCAACTCCTGTTAGAGCGCATTCCGAAAAGTGTGATCGTTCCTCGGAAAAATGCGCGTTAAAAAAACTAGCGGTAGTGACCGGATTGAACGCGTGCGACTTCCTCATCCGTAAGGGAATGCCATCGGGCTCGACGGTCCTGTCTTTCCGCTTCGCTGGCCTTGGGGATGAAAAGATTGCCTTCGGGTAGCGTGGCGCGAGCCTCCGCAAGGTCGCTCCAGAGCAATCCGTCGCTGCCAGCCAGAAACGCCGTGCCACGTAGGCTGGCACGATCCTGATCCGCCATGCGCCGCACCGGAACCCCGCTCAGATCAGCCTGTAGCTGCAGCAGCGCATCACTCGAGGAAAGCCCTCCGCCAGCCACTACTTCCCGAACCGGAACGCCTGCTACCTCCGAGCTCGCCTCAGCACAGGAAACAACCGAATGTGCAATGCCCTCCAGAATGGCATGCGCGAGATGCGCTCGGCTGTGGGCCAAAGAAAGCCCGGTCAGCGATGCTCTGCCATCCGGCACGATGTTCGGCTGGCGCAATCCCGTCAGCGTCGGCATAAAGAAGAGACCATCGGAAGACGAAACCGTCGAAGCCAGTTCGCTAACCTCTTTGGCATTCTCGAACCAGCGCATTTCATTGCAAAGCCAGTTGAGCGCCGATCCGGTCGTGGCGGCATAGGTCTCGACCGCGAAATGCGAGAGATTGTCGCTCCGCCAGGCCGTCATGGTGAACGTCGCCTCATAGAGGCCGGGATTTTTGGGCGTCTGCTTTCCGATCACAAGATCGACGAAACTGCCCGTACCGTGCACGCACATGGCCAGACCGGCATCGTGGCAGCCAAGACCGACAAGTCCGCCCAACTGGTCGCCGCACGACGCCTTGATCGGCACGCGAATACCCAGGACTTCCTTTCTCGTGTAGCCGAAATCATCAGCGTCCTGCTTCAGTTCAGGCAACAGTTCCACCGGAAAGCCCTGCGCCTCTATCCAGTCGGTGAAATAGCGATGCTCACCGAGGACATAGGCGCCGGCGGATGTGGCGTTGGTCGGTGTTGTGAAGGCTTTCCGTTCTTCAGACAGGTTCCAAAGCAGCCAGCTGTCGACAGTGCCGAAGGCAAGCCTTCTTGCCTTCCATGCCTCACGCACGGCGGGCGTCTTTTGCATATGGCGCGCAGCCCATAGATAGATCGCCCGTCCACCAACCGGGCGCCCTGCGAGCGCCACGAGTTTCGCATCCCAGACAGCTCCAAGCGGCTTCAGCTCGTCGGCATAGCGGGAATCCTGCCAGACCATGGCTGGAACCAGCGCCCGGCCGGACTCGGTATCCCACAAAACACCGGTTGCGCGTTGCGTGGCGATTGCTATTGCTGCAATTTCTAGGCCCGTATCTCGAGCCGCGGCAATCGTTTTGCCGCAGACGTCGATGGTCTTTTGCAAAAGAACATCAGCGTCCTGCTCCACTACGTTGTGACGCGGCGAAGATACGGCAAGCGTAGTGTAGTTGACGGCGGAGACCGAACCGTTGGCCGCGACAAGCGCGGCCCGGGTTCCGGACGTTCCTTCGTCAATGGCCAGAATGACCTGTCTGCGTCCGTTCACATTCCCCTCCCTTGTTACTTGTCGCCTTCGAACTGTGGTGCATCCGGTTCGGCGTCCGGGCTGACCGTGGTGCGGGTCGGATCCCATTGAATGACCGAGCAGATGATGCAGGCAATCAGCGGAACCACCGAAAGGATCAGGAAGGTCGTGCCGAGACCATAGGTCTCACGGAAGATCGGGAAGACCAGCAAGCCGAGGGCCGCCCCCATGGCGCCAAGCGCACCGATAACGCCGTTGGCACCTGCGCGCAGCTCGCTGCGGAACGACAGCGACGACAGGCTCTTGCCATTTGCGCCTGGACCACCGGAGTGGAAAAGGATGAACAGCGAAGGCACGATGATCGCGAGCCAGATCGGCATAGTGTCGTGGAACAGGCCCATGATGACCAGCATGACGAAAACCGCACCAAAGCCGATGGCCGAAGCCTTGCGAAGGCCGAGTACGCGGCCGATGACCGGCGAAGAGAAGCCGCCGATGATGCCGAATACGTTGAACACCAGCGTACCCGTCATGGCATAGAGGAAATCCTTGCCGAAGAGCGCTGCACTGATGAGCGGCAAGTACCAGCCCACGGCAAAATACTGAATCGACTGTCCGATCTGGACGGTCGCGGCAAGAATGGTGCGCGGCAGATAGATGCCACGGAAAATCAGGGCGACATTGGCAATGCCGCGACGGGCCTGATTCAGAACCGGCAAACGGTCTTCGGGCACGGCAGCAATGAAATCACGATGATAGATGCGGGTCATCGCGCGGGCAGCCTCTTCCAGCCGCTCCTTGCGGGCAAGCCAGATCGGGCTTTCAACCATGAACACCAGTTGCAGCATCATGATCGCAAAAGCAAAGACGCCGGTTGCAGCGACGGAATAGCGCCAGATCGAGTCGCCCACGTCCCAGCTGTAAAACAGCATGGCGAGAAGCACATTTGTGCACACGGCGGTGTACCAGATGCCCTGCCAGGTATTGAGGCGACTGCGCAGGCGCGCCGGCGTGAATTCGGCAAGCACAGCCATGGCGATAGCAAAATCGATACCGTAGGCGGCGCCAACAAAGAACCGTCCCAGAAGGATGACTTCATAGGAGTGGGCCGTCATCACCAGTACCGCCCCAATGAGCGCGATCAATTTCGCGAGGATCAGCGGGCGCATGCGGCCCCAGCGGTCGGCCATCCAGCCACCGATCGGATTGAACGCAATCGACACCCACGAGGCGAAGGACGTCATCAGAGCGACCTGCGCCGCATCCAATCCTAGATCGCGTGTCATTGGTCCAAGACCGGCACTCAGGGCAGAATTGGCAAAGGCATCAAGGAACAGGCCACCGAGGGCGAGCCACCAGATAACACCGGCGCGGCCTCGAATACCGTCATTCGCATCAATGTGGGAAATAATATCTGGTACGCCCCTAAGGGCTATCTTGCTTCCGTGCATTACGGCGTCCTCCCAACGTCGCTATGACATCTGCAAGAGGACACTTTGCCAGGAACCAGACACAGTAAGACCATCTTGCAGATAGTCTTACATCTTTAGTCTGCAAGCGGAATAGAACGCGTCTCGATTGCTTTGTCAAGCGACTACAGATTCAGCCAAACAAATTCATGCGTCGACGGATGCTTTCGCCAGTGTGAACGATATGGCGACGATGTTGCCGCAACAAAATCGCATAATGTATCGACCGGAACGGGTCATCGGCTAATAGACTGCGCCGAGCAATTGACGAGATAATCTTCGAAGTGACCAGCCGCGGGCGTTGCCAATCACGAGGGCTGGCGGTTGCGGATAGCTTGAAGCTCGGCGAGGAAGGCGGATGCAACCTCGGCCGCCTCAAATGCGTCGGTGGGAGCGACGTCCAGGCCATGCGCCGCTCTGTTCATCGCGTGAAGGGCGTCTTGCAATTGATCTGCGGATTGGGGCGCTAGCCCGAGGCGCTGGAGTTCGGTTAGCATCGGGCCGTTAGCGGCCGGTCGCTCACTTTCGGTATGCTCGGCCATCAACAATCGGATTTCATGCTCAATTTCTATACGGAGCTTCACCAGCGACATTAACGGGAACTCGCGCGCAAGCTCGGCTTCGGTTGGTAGCTCTGTTTGCAAAAGTTGGGGGAGGGCGGCGGATAGCCTATACTCCGCAACGCCCATCGGCTTTGTCGAATCTCGAAGAGCATATTCCACGATTACCTCATTCTTGCCCTTGCATAGAATGATGCCGATGCTCGGAGCATCCGATTCGTGTCGAAGCTGATCGTCTACCGCAGACCAAGCCGCTGATTTCCGCCAATTCACAAGACGACGCAGTTGATTGCAGAAACCAATCAACAGAAATTGCGCTGTTGGCGCGACGTCACCTGAACCACCTCTGATCCGAATGAACGATCGAGAAGACGATCGATCGGAGACTCTTCTTCATCGCACACCGCACGCACGACGTCCGCCAATGGATGGTGGATATAGGACGGGATGGCGAAACCGATCGCTCTAATCCTGCATAGAACACGCCGGCTCCATTCCGTATCTTCTGTCAGTCTCAAGGCTGTTTCGTCCAACGAGCAAGGCGGTGCGTTAAGTCGCTGTTCATGTGTGATCATGTTTTGGAATGGGCGCCAGACCTGCTCGAGGCTAAACCGGTCTAGGTCCGTTACCCTGTTTTTCATCCTTACTTGGTTCATTCGCCTGGAACCCTTCGATCCTGCGACTTACCAGTCGCACGTTTTGATAACGACCCGATCAACCTTTGCGATAATATTTTACTCTCGGTCCCGCATGAAATTCACCCGACGAAAGATATTCAGATGGAAAGGTATGACCGGCTCGTATTGCCTTCGTCGTTAGATACTTGGCGTTCTGGGCTTGAAACTTGCCAGTTATAGAAGTTGTCATTACGACTTGGATTCCGTAATTGGTGAGATATTCGACTTTTGCGGGATTATTCGTCAGGAGATTCACGCGTCGAATTCCCAGTGAACTCAACATTGCGACTGCCGCACCATAGCTACGTTCGTCTGGACCGAAGCCAAGCTCGGCATCGGCATCAATTGTGTCGAGACCTTCGCCTTGGCTGGCATAAGCGCGAAGCTTGGCTGCGATGCCTGTGCCGCGACCCTCCTGGTCAAGATAAAGCAGAACGCCTCCGCCAAGTTGGGCAAGTGTACGTAAGCTCTCATGGAGTTGATCGCCGCAATCGCATTTTAGTGATCCCAAGAGATCTCCAGTGATACACGACGAGTGAATTCGAACGGGCACTGTGCCTCCCATTCGCGGGGCGCCAACAATGATTGCGATTTGGTCACGTTGTGCCATGCCCCCCCGAAATACGATGAACTCGCATGCTCCCACCTCGCTTAGAGGAACGCTCGTACGAGCGATCTGGCTAAAACAGAGCGTAGCGGTGCTCCTGGCTTTCTCGAGATCATTGGCGCACAACGTTGCGCAGTCGCGGAATTCGAGAGCGTTTGCTTCGATGCTTGCAAAAATAATAGCCGGAAGGAGGAGGGATAGGTGGGCCAGGTCGGCGGCTATCGCCAAGTCAGGCGAAGCCGGGCGCCAATTTTCCGGGGGGCTGAACCGTGCAGCGTATGCAAGGCTCGAAATTCGATCGAGATCCATGTCGTCCAAGGGAATGGCTATACCGTGGCATTGATTTTTGAGCCCGAGAGAATCCGATCGAAATCTCGACAAGTACAACGCGGGTCGATCGGAGGCGGTGGCTCGAAAGCGTTCCAGTTCTAACGGCCCAATGGCATCGAGCGCGATAAATGCGATCGTGTGACTGTCGCTGTTCAACACAACAGGCCGTCCGAAACGTAGTTCTGATGCCGCTCGCTCGCACTGTGCAACAGGCGATCCCCAGACCGGCGTTCGTCGCGTGTCAGAGGATAATCCTCGCATTGAAATCGTCATCATTCACTCCATCATTCTATGATCCCTATGATAGAATGAATTACGAGTGTTTACAACAGCGCAGCGCTTCGAGCCGCTTGGGCGTAGAGACCCGAAAGAAGCCTAATAGCGTCCGCGGTCGCCGACAGGGGGGCGTCCGCCGGTAATACGCGATTCATCGAATTGGCCACGAGATCTCTCCAAAGCGCCAGGTAGTTCGAACAAACTTTTGCGCCCATGTCGGAAATCTGCAGCAATTTCCCGTGGGAGGTGCCCTCGGCCGACATCAATCCGGCGGAACAGAGCTTGCGAACTGCGTATGAGACCGAGTGCGTGTGCTCAAAGGAAAGAACCAGTCGTACATCCGCCAAGGCGGTACGTTTGGCGCGGCAAACCGCCAGCAAGATCAAGACCTCCGCCCCAGATAAGCTACCGCCGCCGGCTGCTCTGATGGCGGCGGTGACCCATCGATCGTGAGCCCACCGTGCTTTGGCGATCGCCAGTTCGACATCGGCCAACCCTACCGACAGCCGATCCACGTCGCATCTCGCTTCTCCGTCCATCGAGTGATTCCGTCGGTTGCCGCTAAACATTCTAAGATATATATGATGGAACAATCTAATCATAGTCTGAATTTGGAGGGGAAAGTGCCGACCACCATCTCGATCAAACGGCCCTTCGATGGGCATCTCCATTTGCGCGACGGTGACGTGCTTCGCGCGGTAATCGGCGAGACAAGCGCCGTCTTTGGCGGAGCGATCATCATGCCGAACTTGGTGCCGCCGGTCGTCACGAAGCTCGACGCGGAAAGCTATCGCGCCCGCATCGCCGCCGCCTTGCCGGGTGGCCACCGCTTTGAACCGTGCATGACCCTTTACCTGACGGAGATGACTGAGCCGGATGACGTCGAGAGAGCATATGCGAGCGGTCTGGTCCGGGCCGTAAAGCTCTATCCGGCGGGGGCGACGACAAATTCCCAGTCTGGGGTCCAGAGCATCGCCAATGTCATGCCGGTCCTCGAACGCATGGCGAAAATTGGCCTGCCGCTATGCGTCCATGGAGAAGTTAATTCGCCGGACGTGGATATATTTGATCGCGAGCTGGTCTTCGTGGAGACGGTCCTTGACCCCCTGCATCGGCGTCTTCCTGAGCTCAGGGTAACCATGGAGCATGTGACAACCGCCGAATGTGTCGACTATATCAGGGCCTCGGGCGCCAATCTTTCCGGATCGATCACGCCGCATCACCTCATCATCAATCGCAACGCTATTCTCGCCGGGGGCATCAAACCCCACTACTATTGTCTCCCTGTCCCCAAACGGGAGCGTCATCGACTCGCCTTGCGCGCCGCTGCGGTCTCGGGCGACCCAAGGTTCTTTCTGGGCACCGACTCGGCACCGCATACGGATTCGTCCAAGGAGTGCGCTTGCGGCTGTGCGGGGGTGTTTAACGCGACCAATGCGCTCAGCTGCCTAGCACAGGTTTTTGAGCAGGAGGGCGCACTCGATCGCCTCGAAGCCTTCGCTTCAATTTACGGCCCCGCCTGGTACGGCGTGCCGATCACTGCCGAAATGGTCACTCTCGTGCGCCAATCCGATCCAGTTTCATTTCCCTGCGAGATCCATACCGCGGCGGGTCCAATCAAGGTCTTTGATCCGCTGTTCCCATTGTATTGGGTGGTGGCTAGAAGGCCCTGACAACTCCCAACGCACACGACGGAGTTTGCCGTCCTCGGGTTGACGAGAGGTTGGCAACATCAGGGTTGCGCTATCTCAGTCAATATCGTATTATGTTTCTAACAATAGTATGATATTACCTATCTGAGCCGCCGAATGCTGTACGCTATCCAGACATGCCGCCGGCGCAAGCAAGAATGCCGGTCAGAGGACACCCCTTTGACGTGTGGGCATGGATTTCCGTCACGTTACCCGGAGGAACGCTATGAGTGATTGCGAATAGGCGTCGAGCTCCGGCCAGGTGGAGCACGACTACGCTAATCTGACGATTTAGGTCCTGTGGGAGACGTTTCCGATTCAGCGGCAGCGTTGCTTCGGCGTGTCTCAGCATTGGCCTGAGTCGGTACAAACAGGTGAGGAGACTGTCTTGGACCAACTACTACAACATCTCGTCAATACATTGATAATGGGCGGCACATATGCGCTGCTCGGTATCGGCCTTACGTTGATCTTCGGGATCATGAGGATCGTAAATTTCACGCACGGCGAGCTTTATACGTTCGGTGCGTATATGATGTATTTCTTCGCTACAGTCATAGGGATGAATTTCTTCGTTTCGATCGCCTTCGCGATCGCTGCGGGGATGGTCCTAGGCGCAATCATCGAATATACGCTCCTGCGTTCGAAACGCGGGGCCGACATCGACACAACGATGTTGATAATGATCGGCGCCTGGATCGTATTCCAGAACCTCGAGCAACTGACTTGGGGCGGAATTGCCAAGTCGATTCCGTCGCCGCTGCCTGAGACGCCACTGGTTCTCGGTCCGGTTTCGCTGTCATGGCTGCGCGCCATGGTGCTCATCGTCGCATTAGCTTTGATCGTCGCGACCTATGTGATCATCAACCGTACCAAACTCGGCAAGGCGATGCGGGCGACGTTCCAGGACAGCAGCACCGCCTCTCTGATGGGTGTCAACACCAGTGCGATCTATACGATGACCTTCGGTCTCGGCTCAGCCCTAGCTGCCGCCGCTGGAGCGCTGCTCGGGCCTGTCTTCGTGGTGACGCCAACCATGGGCGATCTGGCCTCGCTGAAGGCATTCGCAATTGTCATCCTCGGCGGCCTCGGTAACATCACGGGCGCCGCCATCGGCGGGTTCATCCTGGCGTTCGCAGAGGAGATCGGTGCCGGATACATTTCGTCGGGCTACCGCGACGCCATGGGCTTCGTAATCATCATGATTGTTCTTATTTTCAAACCTACGGGTCTTTTCGCCCGCACGGAGCGCGTCGGATGAACCGTTATCTTCCCTATCTCACCCTTGTTTTCTTCGCGTCGGTGCCGCTTTGGCTCCACAACCAGTACTACCTCCACACGCTTGTCGTGGCCGGGATATTCATGCTTGCGGCCATGAGCTTAAATCTGTTGCTCGGATATACAGGGCAGCTGAGCCTTGGCCACGTCGCGTTCTTCGGAATAGGCGCCTATGTCAGCGCGCTGACTTCACTTGGTTTCAGCGTATCGATCTTCGGATACCAAATCACCCACGACCCGTGGCCACCGGTGCTAGGGCTCGCTCTTGGTACAGTAATTGCGGGCCTGTGTGGTTACCTGATCGGCAAGCTCGCCTTTCGCGTGCGCGGCGCCTACTTCGTCATTGTTACCGTCAGCTTCGCTGAGGTCGTGCGGCTGGTGGCCCTGAACTGGGTCGAGCTTACCAACGGACCTCTAGCCTTGCCCGGTATCCCGCCGCTGACCTTGGGCTTCGAATGGACGGGTTATCTCACTCTCTGGAGCAAGTCGCAGAACTATTACGTTGTGCTCGCATTCCTCGCCATAGCCTATCTGATCATCAAGCGCCTGGTTCAATCACCCTTCGGCCGAGCAATGATCGCGCTGCGAGAAAACGAGACGTTGGCGGTCTCTGTGGGCATCAGCGTCACCAAGTATCTCGTACTTGGAGCCATCTTCTCCGGTGCCTTGGCGGGTTTGGCCGGCGGCCTCTATGCACACTACATCCAGATCATCGATCCTATGGTGTTCATGTTCCTCAACACGGTCACGATGGTGATCATGGTGATTACCGGCGGCAAGGGCACGCTCGCAGGCCCAGTCGTCGGGGGACTCATTTTCGGCATCGCGCCCGTAGTTCTGCGAGGTTACGTCGGCCCTGAGGTTCAGTGGATCCTCTACGGCCTGCTGATGATCCTTATTGTTTTCGTTCTTCCAGACGGCATCGTCCCGGCGATCGAGCGGTGGTTCAGCCGCGGCTCGAAAGCCGCAGAAAAGAACGGTTCCACCTTGGCCCTCCAGACCGAGAAAGGCTGACAGTGATGAGCGCCCAGACAACAACATCCGCCCCGATCCTCACCATCGAGCACGTGGCCGTGCATTTTGGTGGCCTTGTTGCCATCTCGGACATGAACTTCGAGGTTCACGAAGGGGAACTCGTGAGCCTTATAGGGCCGAACGGCGCGGGCAAGACCACGGCATTCAACGTGATCACCGGATTCCAGAAGCCAACCAAAGGCCACGTGACATTCCGTGGCACATCACTCAACGGTCTGAAACCGCATGAAGTCACCGGCCTGGGTCTGGTCAGGACGTTCCAGCGCACCAGCGTCTTCGATAAGATCTCGGTCTTCGACAATGTCCTGATCGGCTTGCACCGACGCACCGCAGCCAGTCTGTTCGGCACGCTCCTCTCACTACCGAAGGAGCGTCGCGCCGAAGAAGCGCTGCGCGAAGAAGCATGGGAAATCCTGCGGCTTGTCGGAATCGAGCATGAGGCGGACGAGCCCGGCGGAAGCTTGCCCTATGGCGATCAACGGCTCTTGGGGGTCGCCTTGGCCCTTGCTGCAGGTCCGTGTGCCCTGCTGCTCGACGAACCGGTTTCCGGCATGAACGCATCGGAAACGGCGCGCTTCATTGCGCTGCTCAATAAGCTGCGCGCTAGGGGAACGACAATTCTGCTGGTGGAGCATGACATGCCCATGGTCATGGGCATTTCGGATCGGATCGTCGTGCTGAACTACGGCCGCATTATTGCAAATGGTCCGCCATCGGCAATCCAGAGCGACCCCGACGTCATTAAGGCCTATCTCGGGGGAGGGGTAAAGCATGCTTGAGATCAAAAACCTCGTTTGCCGCTACGGTAAGGTTACAGCCCTAAAGGGCATTTCTTTAAAAGTGCCCGCAAACAAGCTTGTCGTGTTGGTCGGCGCCAATGGTGCGGGCAAGAGCACGACGCTTCGTGCCATCTCCGGGATCGTTCCTGCTGCAGGGGGCGAGATCTTCTTCGATGGTGAGAACATCACAGGAATGCCGGCGAGCCGTATTCTTGCGAGGGGGATCGCCCATTGTCCGGAAGGCCGCAAGGTATTCTCGGATATGACGGTTCTCGAGAATCTCGAGATGGGGTGTTATCTGCGTTCGGACTCCAAAGGTATTTCCAGCGACATTGACCACATTCTCGGCCTGTTCCCCCGGCTCGCGGAGCGGCGCAAACAGGTCGCTGGGACGCTTTCGGGTGGCGAGCAGCAGATGCTCGCGATTGGTCGGGCAATGATGTCGCGGCCAAGGTTGATCATGTTCGACGAACCCTCACTTGGCCTCGCGCCAAACATCGTCGAGCAAACGTTTTCGATCATTCAGGGCATCCGTGAAGCCGGAACGACCGTGCTGATGGTGGAGCAGAATGCGTTCGCCGCGCTCGATATGTGTGACTACGCCTACCTCCTTGAGGCGGGCACGATGGCCCTCGAGGGGCCTGGCGAGAAACTGATCAACGATCCGCATGTACGCGAGGCTTATCTCGGAGCGGGTATGCACGCTTGACGAGACGGGCGGTTTCCGCCCGTTTCTCACTTGATCTATCTTACTAATGATAGTACCTTTCGAGTATGGCGAGTCCGGCGGGGCTCTTCTCCGGAAACCCGGGCCAACATTCCCGCCGGTCATCGCCCCCACAACAAGGTGAGGCAGGAAAGACATGGCACAGACGTCGCAGCCGGTAATCGGTATTATTGGTGGAACTGGAGATCTTGGCTCGGGCCTGGCGCGAGCATGGGCGGCAGCCGGTTACAACGTCGTGATCGGATCACGCTCCCGTGAAAAGGCAGTCGCCGCAGCAGTCGAATTGGGGGCTAACGTCATCGGCGAGGACAACGTCGGAGCCGCCCGGATCTCCGATATCGTTATCCTGGCCGTCCCATTCGCCAATCACGACGCATCTCTGGAAGAGATCAAGCACGTGGTTCAGGGCAAGATCGTCGTCGATGCGGCTGTGCCTCTCGTGCCGCCGAAAGTCTCGGTCGTCCAACTTCCCGGCGAAGGCTCCGCAGCTCAGATCGCTCAGCGCATCCTCGGTGATGGCGTGCGGGTCGTTTCGGCCTTCCACAATGTAGGAGCTGCAAAGCTTCACAAGGGCGGGCGCGCAGACTGCGATGTTCTGGTGTTCAGTGACGACAAGGAGGCCCGAAATCAAGTGATCGAACTAGCGGCCGCCGTGGCCAATCGTGGGGTCGCGGGCGGCTCGCTCGCCAACTCCGCGGCGGGGGAGGCCCTCACTTCTGTGCTGATCTGGATCAATCGCCAGTACAAGGTTCTCGGCGCCGGCATCAGCATCACCGGCCTTGAGGAAGCCGTGCAGGCCTGATGCAAATGCAGTTGGTCTCGCCCGTCTCCTTCTACGCCCTGTCTGGGCTTCCGCTCATCGAGCCGGGCGACGACCTTGCCGCCCTGATCAGCCACAGTTTGCGTGACAACGAGCTAGAGTTGGCGGATGGCGACGTTCTCGTGTTGGCGCAGAAGATTGTCTCAAAGGCGGAGGGCCGCTACGTCAACCTGGACGATGTCAATCCTTCAGAGCAAGCCCATGCGCTTGGCGCAAAGGTTCGCAAGGATCCTCGCCACGTGGAGGTCGTGCTCTCCGAATCCGACGAAATCGTGAAGGTCGGTCCGAATGTCATTGTTGCCGCGCACAGGCTCGGCTTCGTGATGGCCAATGCCGGTATCGATGAATCCAACATCAGCCACGGTGACGGCGGCGGACGCGTATTGCTGCTGCCGCTCGACCCGGACGGTTCTGCAGCCGAGCTGAAGGGCCGCCTTGAAGCGAAGTTCGGTGTTTCCATTGGGGTCATCATCAACGACAGCTTCGGCAGACCGTGGCGGAATGGTGTCGTGGGAGTCGCCCTCGGGGCCGCCGGCGTCCCGGCAATTGTAGACAGGGTCGGCGCAAGCGATCTCTTCGGCCGCACGTTGAAAGTGACGGAGATCGCTGTCGCAGACGAGCTGGCTGCTGCCGCATCCCTGATCATGGGACAGGCCGCGGAAGGCGTCCCCGCTGTTCTAGTGCGCGGCTTCAGATCGTGTGCGCCAGACCGTCCAGCAGCAGCGCTGATCCGCGATCGAGAGAGAGACATGTTCCGATGACCGCTACTGAGAAAGCCGATCGCAAAAAGACCCGCATCGTCGCCCTGTGCGGCGGTGTTGGAGGGGCGAAGCTTGCACTTGGCCTTTCGCGCTTGCTTGGCAGCGATCTGACAGTGATCGTCAACACCGGCGATGATTTCGAGCATCTGGGGTTGCAGATCTCGCCGGACCTCGACACTGTCCTTTACACCTTGTCCGGACTAGCCAACAGGGAGCTTGGCTGGGGGCGCGCCGACGAAAGCTGGAACTTCATGGAAGTTCTGCGGGATCTCGGTTCGGAGACGTGGTTCCAGTTGGGCGACCGCGACCTCGCCCTACATGTTCAGCGGACGCATCAGTTGAAGTCCGGCAGGTCGTTAACGAGCTTCATGGCCGAGGTCGCCAACAGCTTCGGGATTGCCGCCCAGATCCTGCCAATGACCGACGATACGATGCGCACGACAGTGGTCACCACAGATGGTGTCATGCCGTTCCAGCGCTATTTCGTCGAACGTCGCTGCGCTCCAGTCGTTGAAAAGATCGTCTTCGACGGAGCATCAGGAACCAAGCCTACGGCGCAAGTCACGGCGGCACTGAACGATCCACGCCTCCGGGCGGTCGTCATCTGTCCGTCCAACCCGTTTCTCAGCATAGATCCGATCCTTTCCGTGCCAGGACTTCGACGCCTGATCGAGGTGGCCGGTGTCCCGGTGGTGGCGGTATCGCCCATCATCGGCGGGAAGGCGGTCAAGGGGCCGACCGACAAGATCATGGCAGAGCTCGGGGTGCCAACCACCTCGCGAGCAATCGTCGAGCGCTATGGCGGACTTCTGGACGGATTGGTGGTCGACGTCGCTGATGGCGACGAGGTCGCAAATCTCTCAATCGAGACACACATTGTCCCGACGTTGATGAAAACCGAAGCCGACCGGGACGGCTTGGCTCGCTCAGTGCTCGACTTTGTGGATCGCCTATCTATGGCCACCGGATCGAGAGAGGTGGGGTGTCGATGAGAGACACGGCGAACCTATCGGGCGTGTGGGCTGTTGTGCCGGTCAAGCGCTTCGATCGCGCAAAGTCACGGCTGGCGAACCTCCTGGATTCGGCGGAGCGGGAGGAACTGGCTTGGGCCATGTTCCGCGATGTGCTTGATACGCTTGGCAATGTGCCAGGACTGAGTGGGATTCTTGTTGTAACGAACGATCCTAGAGCCGCGAATTTTGCCCGCGCGCACGGGGCCATCACGCTACCAGACCCCCGAGATGAGGGAACAAGCCCGGCAGTCACATGTGCTCTTACCTGGCTGAGGAAGCACAGCGCTCATGGAGCCGTAGTGGTGCCTGGTGACGTTCCCTTTACCGAACCCGTCGAGATCGTTTCCGTCCTCGATAAGCTTCGGACAGGTTCAGTCGTCCTCGTGCCGGCAGTCCGCGATGGTGGCACGAACATCCTTGCGATGGCTCCGCCGGGGGTAATTCAGGTCGCCTATGGACAAAACAGCTTCGTCCGCCACCTGGCGGTGGCCCGTGAAGCCGGCGTAGAGGCGCATGTGCTTCATCTCGACGGGGCCGGCCATGACATCGACGTCTCATCCGACCTGTTCGTCGACGGGGGGCAAAGCCCGGCTGTGCGAACGCGCGCCCACCTAAGGCAAATGGCTCGGATAAATTCAACACCGACAACGCGGTTATGCAAGGAGATATCGCAACCATGAGCCAGAAAGCGCTACTTGGAACGCTCAGACTTGACCATAGGTTGAGCCGGGAGGAGGCCGTGGGCCTCGCTGGTCTTGCGGATATCACGCCGCTATTGGATGCAGCCGCGCGCAGGCGCGACGCTGCTCACGGCGCCATCGTCTCCTATTCGCGCAAGGTCTTCATTCCGCTGACGCAGCTTTGCCGGGACGTCTGCCACTACTGCACCTTCGCACATCCGCCGCGTAAGGGTGAAAAGGCATTCCTCACGCGTGAGGAGGTGCTGGCGATCGCCGAGGCGGGAAGAAAAGCGGGCTGCAAGGAGGCACTCTTCACTCTCGGTGACAAACCGGAACTCCGCTATCGCATCGCCCGCGACGAGTTGCGAGCGCTAGGCCACGAAACCACGCTATCCTACCTCGCGGAAGTAGCGGATCTCGTGCTGCGAGAAACGGGATTGTTGCCGCACGTCAATCCGGGACTTCTGACGGACGAGGACTTTCGAGCATTGCGGCCCGTCTCTATCTCGCAAGGCATTATGCTGGAAAGCATTTCCGAGCGCCTCTGCGCCAGGGGCGGCGCGCATCATGGCTCTCCTGATAAGGTGCCGTCCGCGCGCCTCAATACGATCCGCCGGGCAGGGGAACACGCCGTTCCATTCACCTCCGGTATCCTAATCGGCATCGGTGAAACACGCGAGGAGCGTATCGACTCCCTGCTTGCGTTGCGCGAGCTCAACGACGCCCATGGGCACATTCAGGAGATCATAGTTCAGAACTTTCGCCCCAAGCCTGGCACGCGGATGGCGAATGTGGCCGCCCCGTCGATTGACGACCATCTCTGGACCATCGCGATCGCGCGGCTAATATTCGATCCCGAAATGAATATTCAGGCGCCGCCGAACCTCAGCCCGGATGCGCTCAAGCAACTGGTTGACGCGGGTATTAACGACTGGGGTGGCGTCTCGCCGGTCACGCCGGACCATGTCAATCCGGAAGCTCCCTGGCCGCACCTGAAGGAGCTCGCTGCAGCGACCAAAGCTGCGGGAAAAGACCTGACGGAGCGGCTGGCTGTTTATCCGGCATATGCCCGCCACCCGCTTCGCTGGATAGACGAGAAAGCACGCACCCCGCTATACGATCTTGTCGATGCTGACGGTTGGCCACGCACTGATCGTTGGTGTCCGGGTCGTGCGGATCCGCTGCCAGCCTCTGACGTTGATTTGGTGAAAGGTCACTCCCCCGCTCCCGGCACCACCCAGGTGCGGCCGATCCTGGAAAATGCGCTCGGCGGAAAACTGCTGACCGAGCTGGATATTGTTAGGCTCTTTCGAGCGCGCGGGGATGAATTCACCGCAGTATGCCGCGCAGCAGACGAACTTCGTCGAAGCGTGAACGGCGACGTCGTGAGCTACGTAGTCACACGCAACATCAACTATACGAACATCTGCTACTTCAAATGTCAGTTCTGCGCCTTTTCCAAAGGTAAACTCAGCGAAAATTTGCGCGGCAAACCCTACGATATCAGCATGGATGAGGTGGCACGGCGGGTTCGAGAAGCCTGGGACCGCGGCGCTTCCGAGGTCTGCATGCAGGGGGGCATCCATCCCTCCTACACCGGGCAGAAATATCTCGAAATCTGTGCAGCCGTGAAAGCGGCCGTGCCAGACATGCATCTGCATGCCTTCTCTCCTCTCGAGGTTTGGCAGGGCGCGCGGACGCTCGGCATCTCCGTTGAAGAGTTTCTAGCGGATCTGAAGTCAGCGGGTCTTAAAACCTTGCCTGGAACGGCGGCGGAGATTCTGGACGATGAGGTGCGGGCGTTACTGTGCGCTGACAAAATCAACACCGACGAATGGCTGGAGGTTATGCGCACCGCTCATGGCTTGGGCTTTCGCTCGACCGCGACCATCATGTTCGGTCATATCGACCGCTATGAGCATTGGGCGCGGCACCTGATCCGTGTTCGTAATCTGCAGATGGAAACGGGCGGCTTCACCGAATTCGTTCCGCTACCATTCGTGCATATGGAGGCGCCTATTTACTTGAAGGGCAGATCGCGACCAGGTCCGACGTTTCGGGAGTCGATTTTGATGCATGCGGTTTCGCGTCTGGCATTGCATCCTCACATCACCAATATCCAGGCTTCTTGGGTGAAATTGGGTCCGGACGGGGTACGGCGGTGCCTAGATGCGGGTGTCAACGACCTCGGTGGAACCCTGATGGATGAGAGCATTTCGCGTTCGGCTGGTGCGAGCCATGGGCAGGAAATGACGCCGCAGAGAATGGAGGAGATCATACGGTCCTCCGGCAGACTGCCGCGCCAGCGCAATACACTCTACGGCAACGCATGCGCCGAGCTACGCGAACGGTCCTTTGCCGCTGTCCCAAAACCCCAGCCGGGAAATCTTGCCGTAACGCTGCAGTCTGCGAGCGCCGACTGACCAATCCCGTCTGAGCACAGCCATGCAGGGAAAAAGTCTTTCTATCATGTAGACATCCTATAAATAGAATGATAGGTTCTATTTATAGGAAGATAGATTGACTTTCCGCCCGGCGGGTTAGCGGAACAGAAAGATGGAGTGCTCGGAAATGGCTCACGCTGCAGCGGATTTGGTCGCGAAGGGCGAGGTATTGGATGGTCGCACGCGCTCCGCCGCAATCGACCGAGCGCGCCAGGTCGGCGTCATCCTTCCGACATTTGCCGAGTTGGCGGGCGAAAGCTGGACGCCTGCTGCCGTCGCGCAGAAGGTTGCTTCGGTCGACCCAGACCAGAAGGACGCATCCAATCTGTGGCGGGTGAATTGGTTCAATGCTCCGAACCGCCGCACGCGGATCGAGGTTCCGGACCACCTTATCATTCCACCGGCGCTGAGCGGAGTAGAAGCACCGATCGTGGTTCTGCTTGGGTCTCGGTTCCCGATGATCGGCGCTCATAAAGTCTTACCTGCCTATGCCGGACTGGTGAGCCTGTTGGTGACGGGTCAGTTCGATCCGGGACGCCATCGCGCCATCTGGCCTTCGACCGGCAATTACTGCCGTGGCGGGGTCGCAATCTCGCGCATTCTCGGTTGCGACGGCGTTGCGGTGCTACCGAAAGGCATGAGCCGCGAACGGTACCAATGGCTCGAGAACTGGGTCGCCGATCCCTCCCACATCGTGCGCACCGTGGGAACGGAAAGCAACGTGAAGGAAATCTACGACAAGTGCCACGAACTTGCGGCGAGTGACGACAACGTCATTCTCAACCAGTTTTCCGCGTTCTCGAACTATATGGTTCACCACGCCTGCACGGGCTCCGCTTGTGACCGAGTCTTCTCCGAACTTAGGGGTGCCCGTGGCAACGCACGCCTCGCCGCGTTCGTTTCGGCAACCGGATCGGCCGGCACGATCGCAGCTGGTGACTACCTGAAGACACTTCACGGTACTCGCATTGTTGCGGTCGAGGCGCTGGAATGCCCCACCATGCTCGAGAATGGCTATGGCGAGCACAACATCCAGGGGATCGGCGACAAGCACATTCCACTCATTCACAACGTGATGAACACAGACGTCGTCGTCGCAGTCTCGGACCACGTCACCGATCGGTTGAACTTGCTCTTCAACTCGAAGGTCGGCCGAGAGTCCATCTCGCGCCAGGGCGGCCTCCCGCCCGAAGCCGTCGATGCCTTTTCGGAAGTCGGCCTTTCGGGGTTCGCCAACATCGTAGCGGCCATCAAGCTCGCACGTCACATGAAGTATGGCCCGGATGATGTCATCGTGACGATCGCGACCGACAGTGCGCGCATGTACGCGACAGAGGCAGTTGGCGCGCAGCAGAGGTTTTTCCCTGAGGGCTTCACTGCTACCGACGCCGATCGTGTGTTTTCGTCGTGTCTCTCCGAACTCGTCGGCACCCAGCTTCTTGAACTCGGCGACGCCGAGCGGCGTCGCATTTTCAACCTCGGCTACTACACCTGGGTCGAGCAACAAGGCGTCTCGATCGACGATTTTGACGCCCGCAGAGAGCAAGCGTTCTGGCGAGACATAGCCCACTCGGTCCCGGTCTGGGACCGGTTAATCACCGAATTCAACGGGGAAGTCGGTCTGAACTAACAGCAGTCGGTATGCCGCCGACGAAAGGAGGAACTTGTGCTTGAAGCCCAGTTAGAGCCGTACACCCGGCTCAGGGAGAACATGTCGAAGCGCGACAGAAGCTTGCGTGAAAAAGTGGTGTCGCTCGAGGAGGCGGCGTCGTTTGTGCAGGATGGCATGAAGGTTGGCATCGGGGGCTCTACGATGTCGCGCACGCCGATGGCGTTGATTTGGGAAGTGATCCGTCAACGCCGCAAAAACCTGTCCTGCTCGCGCTGTATAGTTTCAACCGACGGCGACCTCTTGTTCGGGTCGGGTGTATCCGATCACATCATCACAAGCTGGTTCGCACAGGGCATCCTCTGGGGACTCTCCAAGGTCATGCGTCATCACGTTGAGACGCAGGGGAAGAACTACGAGGAATGGAGCCACATGGGCGTAGGAATGCGCTTCCGCGCGGGTGGCATGGGTGTGCCATTCCTGCCGATGCGCGCCATGCTCGGCTCCGATGTCATGAAGCAGCGGCCCGAGGCAAAACCTGTTAACTGCCCCTTCACCGGCGAAAAGCTCCTCCTCGTGCCAGCTCTCAATCCCGATGTCACGCTTATCCACGTTCAGCGCTGCGACGCCTATGGCAATGCTCAGATCGATGGTCTGCAGTTCATGGATATCGATCTGGCATTGGCCGCCAATCGCGTGATTTTGACGACAGAGCGCATCGTCTCGAACGATCAAATCCGGCGGGCTCCCGACCACACGAAGATTCCTTTCTTCTGTGTCGATGCCGTTGTCGAAGTGCCCTACGGCTCAGCGCCGCACGAGTGTTTTGGCCTCTACGAACCGATGATCAAGCACATGGAGGCCTATGTGGCGCAGGTCAATGCCGACCCCGTCAACGGCATGCGCGAGTACCTCGAACGCTACTTCTACGAGCCGAAATCCTGGAACGAATACCTCGCCTTGATCGGTATGGAAGAGCTTCTCGATGCAAGCCAGAGAGGTCGGAGTATCTACAATGACTGACGCGCAACGCTATACCGCAACAGAAATTCTCGCGATTTTGAGCTCGCGCGAGCTGCGCGATGGGCAGGTTGTCTTCGCAGGCGTGGGGATCCCTCTTCTCGCCGCGACGCTGGCCCAACGGCTTCGCTGCCCCGGCTTGACGATCCTGTTCGAAGGAGGCGTCGTCGGCGCGTTTGTTGAACCAGGCAAGCTGCCCCCGTCCACCAACGACCAGCGGTGCACCAAACGGGCGAACATGGTTCTCGGCAGCGCTGACGTGCTGCTGCTTCTCCAACGCGGCTACGTCGACGTCGGCTTCATGGGCGGAGCCCAGATCGACAAATTCGGCAATCTCAACTCGTCATTCATTGGCGATCCGGCGGCGCCCAAGACCCGCTTGCCGGGCACAGGTGGCGGCAACGACATTTCTAGCCTCACCAACATGATCGTTGCGATGAAGCACGAAAAACGCAGGTTCGTCGAAAAGGTAGATTTCATTACAAGCCCGGGCTTCATTCGCGGCGACAGCAGCCGCGCCGAAAGCGGACTGCCGGCGGGCGGAATGTTCAGAGTAATCACCGAGCTTGCGGTGTTCGGCTTCGACGACAAGACCCGCCACATGAAGGTCCTCGCGCTCAACCCGGGCGTGACCCGCGAAGAAGTGCAGGACAACACCGGCTTCAAGCTCGACTTCGATGAGAAGATCGCGCTGACCGAACCCCCAACCGACAACGAACTCCAAACCCTGCGGTTGCTCGATCCCGAGCGGCTGTTCACTGCCTAAACCATCTCGGAGGAGACGAATGACAACTGCAATTTCCAACACGTTCGGCGTTGCCGCGCGCAATTTCACCGCCTATCCGGAAATGCCGAATGCCCGCGCGCTCGTAGATTATGGCGTCCGCATCGAAGAGCTCGGCTTCGATTCTCTCTGGGTTTGGGATCATATGTTGCTCGGCGTCGAGCCGAATTTCCCGATCATCGATTCGTTGACTGTGCTGACGGGCGTCGCCGCTCGAACGAAACGCATCAAACTCGGTACCGGGATCCTGGTTCTTCCGCTGCGCAACCCAGTCGCTCTCGCCAAGCAACTGTCGAGCATGGATCAGCTGTCAGAAGGGCGTCTGCTCATGGGCATGGCCGGCGGCTGGTATAAGCGCGAGTTCGACGCCATGGGGCTGCCGTTCAACAAGCGCGGCAAGATCATGGACCAGAACCTTGACGTCATGCGTCGCCTTTGGACGGAGGATCTGGTCACCGGGCAATATACGGTGGCCGACAAGGAGTCAGGCGATTTCCAGATTGAGTACAATCTTTCAAAGGCAGTGATGTACCCGAAGCCCGCCCAGACGCGGCTGCCAATCCTGATTGGCGGATACGCCGATGCCGCATTGAAGCGCGCCGGGGTCGGCGGTGATGGCTGGCTGACATATTTCTATCGTGCGCAGGACTTCAAGAAGTCTTGGGATAAAGTTCTCGGTTTTGCCAAGGAGGCCGGAAAGGATCCGGGCACGATGATGAACGCCTCGCAGCTACCCATAATGATTGGCCCGTCTAAAGCCGCCGTTCACGACGACATGATGGACTGGTTGAACAAAGAGTGGGACTTCCCGGAACACAGCGACTGTACCCGCGAAAGCGCAATCATGGGTTCCGTCGACGAATGTGTCGAGCAACTACGTGAACACCTCGACGCGGGCGTCCAGAAGATCATTTTCGTGCCTTACAAGTACCAAACGGAGCAGATCGAGACGATTGCGCGCGAGATCGTGCCGCGCCTCAGGGCTGGCCGGTAAACAAACCTCCGAGACAAGCAGACGCTACCCGACAGCGGGTAGCGGAACCGTCCAATCAACGCGGAATTAAAGTCAATGACCGATCCGAACCGTCAGAGAATTCTCGAAAAGATCGACGCCTCGCGCGACCACGCCATCCAGTTCTTGCAGGACATGGTAGCAATCCCAAGCGTCACAGGCGACGAAGTCGCCATTCAGAACTTCATGAACAACTACCTGACCGGTATCGGTCTCGACGTCGATATGTGGGAGACCGACTGGGACGACCTCAAGAAGCATCCTGGCTATCGCCCTGTTTCGCGCGGCTACGAGGGCAGGCCGAATATCGTTGCGACCCTCAAGGGAACCGGCGGCGGGCGCTCTCTGCTTTTGAACGGCCACACCGATGTCATCCCGGTTGGTAATGGCGAAGGCTGGAGCGACAATCCTTGGTCGGCCAAGATCGAGAACGGCCGGATCTATGGCCGCGGCTCTTGCGACATGAAGAGCGGCGTCGCGAGCCACGTTCTCGCCGTCCAATATCTTAAAGACCTCGGACTGACGCCGAAAGGCGATGTCTTAATCAACATCGTCATCGATGAAGAAGTCAGCGGTCACGGCACGCTCGATACGGTTATCCGCGGCTATAAGGCGGACGCCGGCATTTCGGGGGAAACCAGCGACCTGCACGTTCAGCCGGCCTGCATCGGACGTATCTGGTTCGAAATTGAAATTCAGGGCAAGCCAGCCGGCATTCAGCAGCGCTATCTCGGCGTCAGCGGCATTGCGCTCGGCCAGAAGATCGTACAAGCCGTTCAGGAGCTTGAAGATCACCGCGTTGCGACCGTCAAGCATCCTCTCTATCCAAGCGCGATCGACTCGCTGCCGTGCATCATTGGTAGCTTCCAGGCAGGCAACTACCCAAGCGCATTCCCCGCCTCGGCGTTGCTCAAGGGGTCGATCGGTACTTTGCCCGGCGAAGACCATGAGGGCGTCAAGCAGAGCCTGGTCAAGAAAATCGCTGAATGCGCCGCCGAGGACCCGTGGATGAGAGATCACCCACCGATCGTCCGCTTCGTCGGCTATGACGCAGAAGCGGCCGAGATTCCACGCGACCATGCGATCGTCAACACCGTCGGGAATGTCTACACGGAGCTCACCGGCAAGGAGCCGACCATCAGCGGTCGTCAAGGAGCTGCCGATACCCGCTTCCTCAATAGTTATGGCGAGACACCGACGGTCATCTTCGGCCCCGGCTCGACAGCGATCATGCACGCCAATGACGAATACGTGTCGATCGACGATTACATCACGTCCATCAAGGTCATGGCGCTCAGTATCTACGACTGGTGCAACGGAGCTCCTCTGCAGCGGGCCTAGGGTGCGCACCGCAACAGCTTCTTTCGCAGAAGGGCGTCGGCTTTCCGGCGCCTTTTTTGTTGCGCTGACTAGCTTCGAAGCAATTCGATAATTGATTCTATCTTACTATAAATAGATTGACTTAAAGATAGGCTCACGCCAGAGTGAGTTGACGATGAGGAGCACCAGGCGTCCGCCGCTCCCACCGCAGGTTCAACCAAGGAGATGAGAGTCATGCACATTGCGGTTTTGTCCGAAACAATGACCGACACGCGGGTGGCGATCACACCTGAAACCGTTCGAAAATACGAGGCGCTCGGGGGCAAGGTTCACATTCAAGGGGGGCGGGGAATCGTGCCGGCATCTCCGACCAGGAGTTCGAACAGGCCGGTGCCCGCGTGGTTTCCGATGCATTCTCGGCCGTCAGAGATGCCGACATCGTACTTGCCGTCGGCAGACCCAACGAGGCGGTGATCCGCGCGTGCAAGCCGGGAGCCTCGATTTTTGCAACGATGGATCCGCATCGGGCGAACGGAGCCCTTGACGTGCTGGCGAACGCCGGTGTCAACGCCTTTGCCATGGAACTCATGCCGCGCATCACGCGCGCGCAATCCATGGATGTGCTGTCGAGCCAGGCCAACCTGGCTGGCTATCGCGCGGTTATCGACGCGACTGCCGAATTTCCCCGACTGCTGCCAATGATGATGACGGCCGCGGGCACGGTCCCAGCCGCGCAAGTCTTCGTCATGGGTGCCGGCGTCGCCGGACTGCAGGCGATCGCAACTGCCCGCCGCCTGGGTGCCGTAGTTTCGGCGACCGATGTTCGTCCCGCGACAAAAGAGCAGGTCGCCTCGCTCGGCGCGAAATTCATCGCGGTCGAAGACGAAGAGTTTAAGGCCGCGGAGTCCGCCGGCGGCTACGCCAAGGAAATGTCGAAGGAATATCAGACCAAGCAGGTCGAACTCGTCGCCGCCCATATCGTCAAGCAGGACATCGTTATAACGACAGCTTTGATCCCGGGACGACCCGCGCCACGGCTTGTCACCAGGGCGATGCTGGACGCGATGCGAGCAGGTTCCGTGCTGGTCGATCTTGCTGTTGAGAATGGCGGCAATATCGAAGGCTCGCAGGCCGGCGAGGTTGTGACGACCAGCCGTGGCGTCAAGATCCTCGGCAACTCCAACATCTCGAAGGTGGGCACGACGGCGTCCAGCCTCTACGCCCGAAATCTCTTTAGCTTCGTGTCCACCATGATCGACCGCGACAAATCGGCGCTCGCGATCAACTGGGAGGACGAACTCGTCGTGAGCACCAACCTGACGCGGGATGGCGTCATCGTCCATCCTGCTTTCAAGGGTGCCAATGCCAACTGATCCGGTGTCTGGCCGATGCCGCCGGACTGTGACTCACATTCTCGCGCCGCAAAGCGTCAACAGCGGTGCTCAACAATTTGGAGACTGGTCATGACGTCGACTGCCGTCATTCAACTTTTCGTTTTTCTTCTCGCGGGGTTTGTCGGCTTTCAGACCATCAGCCGTATTCCGCCATTGCTGCACACCCCCCTGATGGCGGCAACGAATGCCATTTCGGGCATCTCGCTGGTAGCGTCCCTGGTTCTTGCGGGAGCCGATCAGAGCCTGCTCAGCACTGTGCTTGGCACTGTCGCGGCCGGCTGCGCCACCGCCAATATCGTTGGTGGCTTCCTGATCACAGACCGCATGCTCGCCATGTTCAAGCCGGCCAAGGTCGAAAGCAAGGGAACGCAAAATCAATGATCCCGACCCTCATCCAACTGGCCTATTTGTTCGCCTCTGCCCTGTTCCTTCTCGCGCTTCGTTCGCTTGGGCAGCCGTCAACTGCGCGCCGCGGCATGCAAATGGCTGCCTTTGGCATGCTCATCGCGGTCTGCGCGACGCTACTGGATCAGCGTATCGTTAGCTATGAGTGGCTGGCGGTGGGCGTTATCGTTGGCGGCGTTGTCGGCTATCCAATGGGCATGTGGGTTCCGATGACCGCCATGCCGCAACGTATTGCCTTCAGCCACGCATTCGGCGCCCTTGCTGCGACACTTGTCGGTGTTGGCGAATATCTGCACGGACTGCACGAGCACACTCTGACTCATGGCCAGACGGTCGCGCTTGGTTTCGAGGTCTTCCTCGGCTCGCTGACCGTGACCGGCAGCCTGATGGCTTTCGGCAAGTTGCAAGAGCTATTGCCAGGGGGCCCGATAACCTTCGGTGGGCAGAACGTCTTCAACCTCTCGCTCTTTGCGGGCGGCGTCGTCTGCCTTCTCTGGCTGGTTGTCGATCCTTACAGCGCGCCCTTTTTCATTGCTATTGGGGTCATTGGCCTGCTCTTGGGCGTCCTGTTGGTTGTCCCGATTGGCGGTGCCGATATGCCGGTGGTCGTATCGCTGCTCAACTCCTATGCCGGTCTGGCGGCCGTCGCCACTGGCTTTGCGCTCGACAACAACATCCTGATCGTGGTTGGTGCGCTTGACGGGGCCAGCGGCTTTATCCTGTCTGTCGCCATGAGCAAGGCGATGAACCGCTCCTTCTCCAACGTCCTCTTCGGCGCTTTTGGCGCGGAGAAGGGAGACAACGGAGGCCCCGCCGCTGGCGGCGCCGTGGGCGAAATGGTGGCGATCAACGCCGATGACGCGGCGCTCAGGCTTGCATTCGCGCAGCGTGTGATCATCGTTCCCGGCTACGGACTCGCCGTTGCGCAAGCGCAGCACCAGGTCCGCGAACTCGTTGACCTGATGGAAAAGCGAGGTGTTGACGTCAGGTTTGCAATCCATCCGGTCGCAGGCCGCATGCCTGGGCATATGAACGTGCTTCTCGCCGAGGCCGGCATTTCCTACGACAAGCTGGTTGACATGGAAGACATCAACGAGCGCTTCTCCGACGCTGACGTTGCTCTGGTAGTTGGCGCGAACGACGTCGTGAACCCGGCAGCACGCACCAACAAGAGCTCTCCGATCTACGGCATGCCCATACTCAACGTCCAGGACGCCAAGAGCATCATCGTGCTGAAACGAGGCCGTGGAAAAGGCTTCTCGGGCGTTGAGAACGATCTCTTCGTCTCGCCGAAGACCAACATGCTCTTCGGCGACGCAAAACAATCGATCATGCAACTTGGTGCCGAGGTCAAGCTGGCCTGATGGTCTTGAGTGCAGCATACGGTCCCATTCATACGTTTTTGAAATAAGGTGTTGCTGTCGTCCTATAAATAAGATGATATGCCTCCGCCGGGGGGAGGCAGTCGTTGTAGCGAGCTACCGGTACTGGCTTCCTGGGAGCATTAAGGAGTGAAAATGGCTGCACAAAAAGTGAAAGCACAAGGGGTCGGCGCTTCGATCCTTCGAAGGGAGGACGACAGGCTTCTACGCGGTCGCGGCCAGTTTGTTGCCGACCTCCGCATGGCGGGCATGAAGGATGTCGCTTTCGTCCGATCGCCGCTTGCCCATGCGAAAATCAAGGGTGTGTTTTTGCCGGACGAAATCCGTGAGCACGTTGTAACGGCCGCGGATCTGGAAGGCGTCAAGCCGATCCGCGCCGTATCCGGACTGGCTGGTTTCAAGCCGTCTGACCAGCCCATTCTCGCTTACGAAAAAGTCCGTCAGGTTGGTGAGCTTGTCGCCATGTGCGTGGCCGAAACTCGGGCCCAGGCAGAAGACTTCGCGGCCATGGTCGAGCTCGACCTTGAGGAACTTCCAGCGGTTCACGACATGCTGGAAGCGCACAAGCCCGGCTCGGCGCTCCTGCACGAACACTGGGGTGACAATGTTTTCCTGGAGACATTCGTCGACATCAACATCGACGCCGCGTTGGATGCGCCAATCAAGCTTCAGCGAAAAATCTCCACCGCGCGCCAGAGCATGGCACCGATGGAGGGGCGTGGCACCGTCGCCTACTGGGACAATCGCATGGAGCAACTCGTGCTCTATACGGGGAGCCAACTACCGCACATCGTGCGCACTGGCCTTGCGGAATGCCTAGGCCTTCAGCAGCGTCAGGTTCGCATTATTTCTCCGGACGTTGGTGGCGGCTTCGGTTACAAAGGCATCCTCCTGCCTGAGGACATCTGCCTTGGCTGGTACGCGATGAAGTGCGGCCATCCCGTCCGTTGGATCGAGGATCGCCGCGAGCATCTGACTGCCGGCGCCAATTGTCGCGAGCACCATTACGACATCACCGTATATGCAGATCGGGATGGCACGTTGCGTGGTGTAGATTGTGTGGCGCACGTCGACTCCGGCGCGTACTCCTCGTATCCATTCTCCGCCTGCCTGGAAGCCGCACAAGTTGCCAGCATTCTGCCCGGCCCCTACGACTTCCCGTCCTATCGGTGTCGCACATACTCGATGGCGACCAACAAATGTCCGATCCTGCCGTACCGTGGCGTCGCCCGGACCGGTGTGTGCTATGCCATTGAACTGATGATGGATGCGATTGCTCGTGAATGCGGCATGGAACCCCATGAGGTCCGCCTCAAGAACCTCGTCCGGCCCGAGCAGATGCCTTTTGATAACATCACCAAAAAGCATTTCGACAGCGGAGACTATCCGGAAGCCTTGCGGCGGGCGATAGCGGCTGCGGATCTGCCCGCCCTGCGCGAGCGGCAGCGACGCGGAGAACCGGACGGCCGTTTGATCGGTATCGGTCATTCGATCTATTGCGAGCAGGGCGCACACGGCACCTCGGTCTACGCCGGCTGGGGCATTCCAATGGTGCCGGGTCATGAGCAGGCGACGATACGTATGACGCCGGATGGTGGGCTGGAGCTGCGCATCGGTGCTCACTCGCACGGCCAGAGCATGGAGACGACCATGCCGCAGGTGGCCCACGAAGTTCTCGGCATTGACATCGGCAAGATAAAGCTCGTTCACGGGGATACCGAGTATACGCCGTACTCGACGGGCAGCTGGGGCTCGCGCTGTGCAGTAATGTCCGGGGGGGCGGTCGCCACTGCCTCGCGGGAGCTGGCCAAGCTCGCCAAGGGCATAGGGGCGCATTTGCTGCAGGCTAAAATCGAGGACGTTGACTTGGTCGACGGCTCAGTCGTCGCGTCTTCGGGTAGCGTGACGCTCGAGGAGATCGCCCACACTTGGTACCGCAAGCCGCAAAACCTGCCTCCCTCCGTAGATCCGCGCGGGCTGGAGGTGACGATTGGGCACAAGCCGCTCCGCGATTCCGGTACATTCAGCTATGCGGCGCACGTGGCTGTCGTGGCCGTGGATCCGGAAATGGGTGACATCGAAATTCTTGACTACGTTATCGTCGAGGACGGTGGGAAGCTCATCAACCCGATGGTTGTCGATGGCCAGATCTATGGCGGTCTCGCCCAAGGCATAGGGACGGCTCTTTACGAGGAAATGAATTTCGATGCCTCCGGCCAGCCGCTTGCGTCGACGTTCGCGGACTATTTGCTTCCTGGTCCAACCGAGGTGCCGGCCCCGAGACTCGAACACATGGAGACCTTGGCGCCTTATACGGAATTCGGTGTCAAAGGGATTGGCGAGGGAGGTGCGATCGCTCCACCGGCCGCGATAGGTAACGCGGTCAACGATGCGCTGCGAAGTTATGGTGTCGAACTGTTGCACTCTCCGATGACGCCGCATCGTGTTCTCAAAGCCATTCACCAGGCCCGTGGTAGGTCGTCGGGTGCCGGCGAGGCGACCCAGATGGAAAGTGTGCAGGGAGAACTGGCGTGAAACCGGTTAATTTCGACTACGCGCGTCCAGGGGACGTTGCCGCCGCGCTGACGCTGATCGGCGATGAAAGTCGCAGCGTAAAGATCATGGCCGGTAGCCAATCGCTCGGGCCCATGCTCAATATGCGGCTTGTGCAGCCCGACCTCGTCGTTGACATCACAGGTATCGCCGAACTGCGCAAGATCGAAGAACGATCCGACGAGATTGTTGTGGGGGCTTGCGTCACACACGCGGATTTCGAGGACTTGCGTGTACCGGATGTCACCCGCGGCGCGCTTCCGAGCGTCGCGCGTGGCATCGCCTACCGCGCCGTGCGAAACAGGGGCACCATCGGTGGAAGCATCACACACGCGGATCCGTCGGCGGACTGGATTTCCATTCTAGCGGCGGTGGGCGGAAAGGTGACGCTGCGCGGGCCCGCTGGCAGCCGTACGCTGGCTGTCGAGGACTATATGCTGGGCGCATTGGAAGCAGACCTTCAACCGGGCGAGATGCTGATTTCGGTGACTGTGCCCAAACTCAGCCCGTCCGCGCGATGGGGCTACTACAAAAGCTGCCGCAAGACCGGCGAGTTCGCCCATGCGATCGGTACTTTCATGGTGGATCCTGAGCGCGGCGTGAGCCGTGCCGTTATCGGCGCCACCGAAAGCCGCCCCTTTGTTTTCAAGGATGCAAAACAGCTGATTGGAGATGGGAAATCCGAACTGCGTTTCGATAGCCAATTGGCAGCGGATCTGGTTGATGCGGAAGGGATGACTGATCCGCTCAATCGCCAAACTCACGTCGCCGCTCTGCGGCGCGCCATCGAGCGAGCGTACACGGCATGAATACGGTCAATCTCACCATAAATGGCAAAGCAACGAGTGCGAACTGCGAGCCTCGCACCCATCTCGCCGATTTTCTGCGCGACAATCACAACCTCACCGGTACACACATCGGCTGTGAACACGGCGTTTGCGGCGCCTGCACGCTTCTGGTGGACGGCGTCCCAGCACGTTCCTGTATCACCTTTGCGACAGCGTGCGACGGCGCTGAGGTGACGACAGTGGAGGGGCTCGACACCGACGAGATCGCTGCCGAGCTGCGCACCGCCTTCATGAAAGAGCATGGACTCCAGTGTGGATATTGCACACCCGGCATGCTCGTTTCCGCGCGTGACGTTATCCTGCGTATGCAGGACCCTACCGAGCACGACATCCGCTTCATCATGAGTGGCAATCTGTGTCGCTGCACCGGCTACGTCGGGATTACCCGGGCCATACAGAGCGTCATTTCTGACCGCCGTGCCCGCGGGATTGCGGCCATACCCGACGGTGGACGGGTTCGCTTGGGACCAGCAGGTTCCGGCAATGCCGGGGCGGTCAGCGCCAGCCAGGTCGCTCGTGGCACTGCGGCCGTATCGTCGCTACCGAAAACAACGGTTCCGGGCACCGCGCCGGCGGCATCCCGTAAAGATGATGGTTGGAAACCACAAACCACGTTTGAGCAGAACTTCACGGTCGCGCATCCGATCGACGTCGTCTGGGATTTCTTCGGCCGGGTTGGAGAAGTTGCCTCCTGCTTGCCAGGCGCCTCACTGGTTGGCGAGCCAGTCGACGGCCACGTCGAAGGCCAGATAAAGGTCAAGGTCGGTCCAATCAGCGCCGAGTTCCACGGCGTGGCGGACATCGCCCGCAACGACGCCACGCGGACCGGAACCATTGACGGCACTGGCAAAGATAAGCGGAGTAATTCGGCGACACGGGGCCGCATCGGCTACGCGGTCAAGGAAGGCGCGAGACCGGGCGAGACCCGTGTCGATGTCTCAATCGGCTTTACACTGACAGGTATGCTTGCGCAGTTCAGCCGATCAGGTCTTGTGCAGGACGTCGCCAATCGTCTCATCGCCGTTTTCGTACAGAATCTTGAGGCCCGCTTGACTCATCAAGCCGAGGGCAAGCCTGCGGAAGCCGCCCCCGTCATAACCGAGTTTGATGCCGGTTCACTGATGTCCTCGGTGCTTGTTGGCCAAATCAAACGCCTTTTTGCCAAGCTCGTTCGGCGTCGTTGAGCACGATACGAGCAGCGACGAGGCTCCGCCAGGTTGGCTATTCGATGTGTGGGGACGCGCGCATGTGAACGTTCAAAATGCGCCCTGTAGCGTCCGTCTTCACCGATGCTGTACGGAGCAACGGTCCGGGGCTGCCGAAAGTCGGCAGGACACCTTGTTCCGCTCAGGCGGACGATGGCGGGTTTCTGCAGCTGGCGCACAGGCGTCTGGTGCCTCGAAGGCGCGACGTCGGCGTGCCGAAGATCATTCCGCCGTGCGGACCGCGTGATGCGTATTCTTCTGCTGCCGGTCGGCTCCCCCGAAGTGGCTCTCGAAGTCGTAAGAGGATTGAAACTCTCCCAGCTCGAGCTGCAGGCTCGACCGCCGAACCCTTCGGCGTGAAACGCTGGAGAAAATCAAATCCGAACAGCTATTGTTGATGGCGCAGGGCTCCTAGTTGGGCGGGAGCGAACTGATCCACCTCTCACGTTGCCAGTAGGCCGCCAACACCTAACCCCATAACATCCCAAGATGTCGGGTATTCGCCAGCCAGAACTCGATGAAGGATCAGATCCAGACCGTTGTGGCGCGGACTGCGCGCACAACCTGGAGCGCCGATCACTCGAATTTCGTTCACCCGTCCAAGAACGAGAAGGTTCCCGGGATCGACGGGCATGCCGACATGTTCCACCACACCACCGGCGCGGCGTATGGCAGTTGGGAGGACATCGTGAGGATCCGCCACCGCCGAGGCTCCAAAGATAATGACTAGGTCGTGGTCGGGGAGGGCGGCTTCAATCGCGGCCGCTATCTCGCTTTCGTCGTGTCCCACTCTCCATTCGCGGTCGAGACTGCTGCCATGTCGTGTCAGACGTTCGGCAAGCACCGTTCGCGTTTTCACTAACGTCTGTTGTTTCAAGGAAGGTAAGGTGGTCGCGATCAAAGCGACGCGGTGTGGCAGAAAAGGCTTCACTTCGAAGGGAATGATCAATGACGCCAGCCTTCGCGCCTGCTCGATCTGCTGGCGGGATACTGCAAACGGGACTATCTTCACCGACGCAACGATGTCATTTGCGCGAACAGGGCTATGATCGGCGAGGCAAGCGATCGTGATGGCCGCATCCAGGCGGTTTAGTCGATTGATGATATCGCAGTCGGCAGTGAAAAGACCCGACACGGCGGAGTGGATGTTGACCCGCCCAGTAGTAGCAGACGTGTTGCGCAGATGTCCTTGGGTGAGGAGGTCGGCTATCTGCCCAGCCGCGTCGTTTTCCTCGACGTCATCTTTCTCGAGGCGTGCGACGACGAGAGATTCAACGCCGGCGGCCGACAGCGTCATTACGTCGAGGCTGGTGATGCGGTGACCCTTCTGGTAGCGGCCGCTCTCAACCGTGAAGGAGTGGGCCAGCATCGCTCCTTCCGCATCCCGAAGATTGACGCGGCCAAACCTCATCGCGGCACCCCTCTGTCAATGGGCGCATCCCTTCGATGCAGGGCGGCAATGACCTCGGCCAAAATAGCTACGGCAATTTCCTGAGGCGTCTCGGCGCCAATATCGATGCCGATCGGCGCTCGGATCTTTTCAAGATCCGTGCGCTGCACACCAGCGGCCATGAGCCTTTCCACGCGGCTAGCGTGCGTTTTCCGGCTTCCGAGCGCCCCGACATAGAAGCAGTCAGTTTCGAGTGCGGCACGAATTGCCTCTTCGTCAACCTTCGCATCATGTGTAACAGCCACCAAAGCCGTAGTCCGATCCAAGCGCCGTTGGAGCAGAACATCTTCAGGCCAGGCGCAAATCATCTCGATGCCCTCGAAGCGGTCGTGGGCAGCAAATGCGGCTCGGGGGTCGATAACCGTAACCTCGAATCCGGCGATCTCCGCCATCCTCGCCAGCGCTTGTGAAATATGGACAGCACCGATGATCATAATGCGCGGCGGCGGGATATATGGATTTACGAAGTATGCTTCGCCAACGGCCTCGAAAGTTGCCGCTTTGCCCGTATGTAGCGACTTTGAGATGGCATCCTGCCACGCAGGGGGGCGCGGGTCCCCAAGATGGACGATTTGCGATTCACCCGTCGCAAGCGCCGTGACCGTTAAAGCAATCTCGCGTTTCATTCGCGCTTGGTTGAGTTGGCGCAACGTGGCAATGCTTAATCTCTGTAAATAGATCTCGATGCGACCGCCGCACGACAAGCCGACCCGCCAGGCGGTCTCGTCTTCGACGCCGAATTCCAACAACCGTGCTTTCCCTGTTGCGATGACTTCGGGAGCTTCCGCGATCACGGCGCCTTCGACGCAGCCGCCCGAAACAGATCCTTCGAAGTTCCCCCGTTCGTCGATCACCAGATGACTGCCAACGGGTCTCGGCGCGGAGCCCCAGGTTTTGAACACCGTGGCGACGGCTACATGTCGACCGGTTTGATACCAAGTTTCGGCAATTCTCAAAGGATCTGTTTCGAGGTCGGAGGACCAGGTGGTTGAGTTGTCATCGGTAGGCTGCATGCCGGTTCTCCGTTTTCTCACGTCGGCCATTGCAAACCGAAGGACTTGCGTTCGCGCACCGCTTCGCAATGATCGGGGTTGAGCGTTATCGAGCCGTGGTACTCCAGGTCTGCGTCGGTGACCCGGATGTCGCGACGTTTTCCAGCGACGATCTTTCTCATCTGGATGTCGGTCTGTTCGAGTATTGCTTCTTTGTCCTGATGATCGTCTGTCTGGTGGTGTTGAGCGTCCTGGCGATTGATCCTACCGAATGTCCCTGGACTACGAGCGTTCGGACACAGGCGATCTGCTCCGGAGACAAGCTTGGCGGGCGACCTATGCGTCGCGGGATGCGCGTATCTTGCCGCACCTCCGAAACGCCGGAGGACGCTACCTTGGGTTTCTTGTCGAGAGCGGCTGCAGGTTCCGCCAGACTTGGTTCGTTCACTTCTCTCCTCCTTCGCCAAGGCGCATCGCGAAAAACGGGCTAGCGGCAGTCGCAGCGCCGCGTCACGCGAGCTGCAAAATTGATACTATTGACAGATAGTCCTAAAGATAGAACAATACTTTTGCCAAAGCAATCGGTCTGCCGCGCTCTGTGAGCTTCGGCTCGATATCCAAGGGGGAGCGCCGCTGCCGGCTAGGTTTTATCTGCCTATTCTGACGGGAGGAGAGTTCATTGAATAAGCGCACACATCTCGCCGGCGTGACCCTCGCATTGTTGGTCGCATCGACGGCAATCTCATATGCAGAACCGATCAAGATCGGGGTAAATGAGCCATTGACCGGGCCCTTTGCGGCGTCGGGGACTTATATCGTTGATGGGGCAAAACTCGCCGTCGAAGAGATCAACGCCAATGGCGGTGTGCTCGGCGAGAAGATTGAGCTGGTCATCGAGGACAATAAGAGCAATCCGACCGAGGCGGCATCAGTCGCTGAAAAGCTAATCGAAAGTGACAAGGTTCCCGTCATGATGGGCGCGTGGGGATCGAGCCTTACGTTGGCAGTCATGCCGAAGCTGATGCAGTATGGTGTACCCATGCTGGTCGAAACGTCGTCATCGTCCAAGATCACGAAACAGGGTAACTCCTATATCTTTCGGATCTCCCCGCCGTCGTGGGTGGAGGCCGAACTGTTCAAGAAACACCTTCCCGAACTTCAGATAAAGAAGGTCGATTTTCTCGCAATTAACAACGATTGGGGGCGCGGCACCGTCGGCGACTTCTCCAAATCATTCACCGAGGAAGGTATCGAGGTCGGTCTGACGGAAATGATGGACCAAGGCTCTCAGGATCTGAGCGCGCAGCTTTCGAAAATCAAGGCCTCGGATTCGGACACGATCATTGTCACGACAGCGGTTGAGCAACTGACGCTGGTCCTCAAGCAGGCCGCTGCTCTCGGCATCACAAAGAAGATCATCACAACGGGCGGCTCTCAGAACCCGGATCAACTCATCGAACAGGCCGGCACCGCCGCCAACAACACGACCCACATGGTCTTCTTCGCTCCTTGGGCACCTGAGAAATCTGCACATCCGGAAAAGGCGAAGACTTTCATCGACGCGTGGGAAAAGGCCGGGCACACAAAGGCAGGGCTCACCGAGAGCTACCGTGGTTATGATGGCATTTACGTCATTAAGGCAGCTATTGAAAAGGCAGGCGTCGCTGAACCGAAGGCCATTAGGGACGCGTTCTGGAACGTCGAAGTGCCGACATTGAACGGAACGGTGACGTTCGTCAAAGACGGTCCCGAGGGGCAGGAAAGTGGCCAGTACATGACGAACGGCACGCTCATAAGGATCGTCGACGGCAAGATCATTCTCGCCGGTTCCTGATCGGAGTTCCCCAAGCCTGGCCCCGGCAGCGATGCCGGGGACTTTTAATCGCTGCACAAAGGCATGGCGAGGCTGGCCTTGACACGATCCATTACCACCAAGGTTCGGAACTGCGTGACATTGTGATTAGAGAGGAACAGACGACGCGTGAGCGCTTCATAAGCGCTCATCGACGCCACATTAACGATGAGCACGAAATCGGCGCCGCCGGTCACGCGGTAGCATTGCTGTACGCCGGGATCGTCGATGAAGCTCTGGCATGTGGTATCAAGCGCCGCCACCTGCGTCCGCCGTACGTGCAGTTCAACCACCATGGTGAGCGCGCATCCCATCAGAACCGGATCGACAACCGCGACATTGCCAACGACCACACCCTCGTCTTGCAGTCGGCGAATCCGTCGATGCACAGCAGCTGCCGAGAGGTTGACCTTCTCAGCGATGAGGCGCTGCGGAGTCATGTTGTCCGACTGGAGAATATCGAGGATCGCCCGGTCGTGGCGATCAAGTTTCGCGCTGCCAAAACCGTGCCGCATACAGCCTCCGTGCAAGAAAATTTCATTAGAGCTCTGCATATGAGCCAAATCACGAACCAGAATGCAACAAAATTTCGCAACAAAGGAGAACTTCTGAATGCTCATTCAAAACTCGCATCCGCTTTACAATCTTCCGCTCCACGAAGCCGATGCTGAAACTCTGAGTCTGGCGGCCGCTGAAGAAGTCGAGCGCTTTCTTTCCTATCGGCCCAACCATGTTCCCACGCCGCTGAGGTCGCTCGGTAGTCTCGCCCGGGAAATCGGAGTGGGTTCCATCCACGTCAAGGATGAAAGTTCTCGCCTCGGCTTGGGCAGCTTCAAGGCGCTCGGCGGTTCCTACGCCGTGATCAGGCTTGTGCTCGAGGAGGCGGCTCGACGGCTGGGACGAGCGGTCGAGGTAAGCGAACTGGGTACGCCCGAAGTGCGCAGTGTAGCCGAAACCATGACCGTTGGCTGCGCAACGGACGGAAACCACGGCAAGTCCGTGGCAGCGGGTGCCCAGTTGGTTGGTGCCAAGGCCGCAATCTTCGTCCATTCCGGCGTAACAGACGAGCGTGTCGCGGCGATCGCTCAGTACGGCGCCGAGATGATCCGGATCGAAGGCACCTACGATGACTCGGTTATCGCGGCCGAGCGGATTTGCAACGAGAATGGATGGGTCGTCGTCTCCGATACTTCGTGGCCGGGATATGAGCGAATTCCTGCTCTCGTGATGCAGGGGTACACGGCGATGCTGCGCGAAGCGATCAGTGCACTTCCCGAAGCTCCTACCCATGTCTTCATACAGGCGGGGGTCGGCGGCCTGGCGGCGGCAGTAGCGGGCTATTTCGATATCGTGTTTGGCAGTAGCCGCCCGCGATTTATCGTTGTCGAGCCTGACCGTGCCGCCTGCGTTTTCGAAAGCGCGCGCGCTGGCCACCTGGTCAAGGTAGACCACGCTGAGCCGACAATCATGGCCATGCTTGAGTGCTACGAGCCCTCGCTTGTTGCGTGGCGCGTTTTGGCGAGGAAAGCCGATGCATTCATGACTGTGGGCGAGGAGGACGCCGCCGAGACGATGCGGCGTCTTGCTCAGCCCTTGGCCGGTGATCCTGCCATCGTTGCAGGGGAAAGCGGTGCCGCAGGACTGGCGGGCCTTCTGCGCGTGTTACAGCACCCCCGGGAGCGCGCCGCACTTCAACTCGATGCGTCTTCGCGAATCTTTGTGATCAATACTGAAGGCGCGACGGATAAGGCGCGGTACGAGGCGATCGTCGGATTTGCTCCGAAACGAGTACTTGAGGCGGTCTAGTTACCGATGTTGGCCGCGCGCCTGGTTATGCGCGGCCAACGTTCACGCTGGGGTTCAGGCGAGGGCTCTGCTTCGCGTTCTTGATTTGTCAAGCAGGTCGACTCGTAGCGCAAAACAATCTTTCCGGTAGTGAATGTCGGCGACGTAGAGCGCGACTCCGTTTTTGTCCAGAAGAACAAGCCTGCAATCAGCCGTGGGTTCGCCAAGGCCAATTTTCAGTTGTTCAGCGGTTTCCGGATCCGCCACACCGATAGTCAGCGTTTGATAGGCATGCGCGATCTCTACGTCCTGCATCTCGACAATCATTGGCAGAGCGGCCGCATTGGTAAAGCGCTTCGGATCCCGATCGAAGATGTGCTGTGCAAGATAGAGACTGACTGCGGAAAAAGGTTCTCCCTGGTTGTACTGAATGCTGCGCAAAAATGTGTAGGCAGCCGCAGGGACACCTTCGCCCTCGGCCAAGTCCGGAATGGCAACATTCTCCTCGATGTGGACCCGTTTGATAACGTTGTCCTTGATTGAGGCGACAACCTTATCGAAGTCGTTGGCAAGGTTGAGCCAACGATTGTGCTTCGGCCTCCCAGATACGAAAGTACCGCGACCCTGTTGGGCGTCGAGCAGGCCTTCGTCCCTCAACAATTCGATGGCTTGCCGAATGGTGACGCGGGCCACGCCGAACTCGGCCTCGAGTTCCTCGAGTGTCGATATTTTGTCGCCTTCCAACCAATGCCCTGTTTCAATTCGCTGCCGCATAACGGAAGCGACCTGGACGTAGAGGGGAACACGACTGCGATCATGAATAGCGGAAGTTTTTTTCATGTACTCAATGTACGACAGATAGAATCAATTTACTAGTGCTTGCGTAGTGGTCATGGGTGACTGCCAGATTCGCGTGTGCAGACGCCATCGAAAGATCTGCGCGGCGGCTTTCTTGACGTCACGTGTGTCTTTCTCTTTTTCGAGGTCAAGTGGCAGTCTGTTGCATGTATTGCCGGATGATCATTTCATATCCACTGGCTGCATCGACTGCGGTACTGCTGCGGACGCCAACACGGGTCTTCGGAATTCCGCCCAGTGCGCGCTTATTCTTCCAAATAAAGTCAGGGTGATCTGCGCAATTTTCCTACCACCCTACTTGATGTTTGAGTAGGGGGCATCAGGCCTGCCCATTGCCTGTTAGAGGCTAGGGAGGGGAGGTGGCGACTGGCGGCCACCTCCCCCTTCCGAGCGCTCGGAGTTGCAGGGACGGTTGCTCGGAATTTTGCTGTGTCGATGAATGCACTCGATTCTGGAAAGCTGCAGCCAGTTGCACTCGACTTTTTGTCAGGATGCGCATTGCCTGGGCAACTGGGAAGCGATTCCTCCTAGTTCTCAAAGGGGTCCGTCACAAGTATTGTGTCGTCCCGCTCCGGGCTGGTCGAAAGAAGAGCCACCGGTGCACCGATGAGTTCCTCGACCTGGCGAACATACTTGATCGCCTGTGCCGGAAGATCTGCC
>NZ_PVZR01000149.1:0-436 GCF_003024455.1 Ensifer sp. NM-2 | reverse complement strand
CGTGGGGAGGTTTACAAACACCCTTCACCACCCTTCACTCGGTCAGTCCTCGCACTCGGCGGCGAGCCCGATTCCGGCCCGTCTCATGCCCACGTTCGTCCGCTTGGCGGGGTATCCCAGCCGGTCCAGCTCGGCCCCGAATGCCTTAGCACTCAGGGCGTCTGCACCGTCCTGCACCGCCCATGCCGCCCATGACTGGTGCAGGTCGCTGGAGCGCGCGGACGCGCCCGCCATGACAACGCAGTTCTCGGCGATGAACCGGCGCACCGCGTCAGACTGGACCGCATAGGCGTCCGTCGCGGCCTTCACCGCGTCAGGCTCACCCATGCCGTGGTCCTCGTAGTCCCACCACCCGCGCACAGCCCACGTCACCACAGCGTCAGCGGCGGCACGTAGGCGCTCGGGCAGGGCCGTGTCCCGGTGCTCGGGCGGGATC
>NZ_PVZR01000148.1:0-438 GCF_003024455.1 Ensifer sp. NM-2 | reverse complement strand
GCAGGCGCTCGGTGACGTCGTCGATCTGCCCGGTGCCGTCCACGCGGGCGACGATGCCGCGCTCCACGTACTCCTGGATGACGGACTCGGTCTCGCGGTGGTACAGGTCCAGGCGGTGCTCGATGACCTCCTGGGTGTCGTCCGCGCGGCCCTCGATCTCGGCACGCTTGAGCAGGCGCTCCACGAGCTCCTCGTCGGGCACCTCCAGCTCGACGACGGCGGACAGCGACTGGCCGGCCTCGGCGAGCATGGCGTCCAGCGCCTCGACCTGGCCCTTCGTGCGCGGATAGCCGTCCAGCAGGAAGCCGTGCTCCGCGTCGGCCTGGGCGATGCGGTCCGCGACCATGCGGTTCGTGACCTCATCGGGGACGAAGTCGCCGTTGTCGATGTACTTCTTGGCCTCGACGCCGAGCGGCGTCATCGACTTCACGTTGTGGC
>NZ_PVZR01000147.1:0-443 GCF_003024455.1 Ensifer sp. NM-2 | reverse complement strand
CGCAGGGGCGCGGCGGGCAGGTCGGCCTCGGGGACGGTCGCGGTCGACCCCTTCCGTCCGGAGCCTCGGCGTCCGGCGGAGCCGGAGCGGGACGTGGCGGAGGAGGAGGACGAACGCGTGGGGGAAGTACGGGTCGCCATGCCCACCAAACTACCGCGAACCGCGGACACGGCAGGCATGGCGACCCGGAGGGGTCAGGCCTCCAGGACCACCGGGATGATCATCGGGCGGCGGCGCAGCTTGCGGTTGACCCACGTGCCGACGGTCCGGCGGACCACCTGCTGGAGCTGGTGGGCGGTGTGGTCCTTGCTGGACTGCACGGCCTCCTCGAGCGCCCGGACGATCTTCGGCTTGATTTCCTCGAACACCTTCTCGTCCTCGGCGACGCCGCGGGCGTGGACGTCCGGGCCGGACACGATCGCGCCGGTCTGCCGGTTGACCAC
>NZ_PVZR01000146.1:0-444 GCF_003024455.1 Ensifer sp. NM-2 | reverse complement strand
CCTCGATCGTCGAGTCCGTGCTCTCCATCCGGCGCGCCGGCGCCGACTCCGTGCTCACCTACTGGGCGGCCGAGCTCGGCCGCTGGATGAAGGAGGGGTCCCTGTGACCGCGTCCCAGCCGACCACCAACGCCGCCGCCTTCGCCGCGGCCCAGGCCGTCATCCCCGGCGGCGTCGACTCACCCGTGCGCGCCTTCGGCTCGGTGGGCGGCACGCCCCGGTTCATGGCCGGCGCACGCGGCCCGTACCTGACCGACGTCGAGGGCAACGAGTACGTGGACCTGGTCTGCTCGTGGGGCCCCATGCTGCTGGGCCACCAGCACCCCGAGGTCGTCGAGGCCGTGCACGCCGCCGTGGACCGCGGCCTCGGCTTCGGCACCTCCACGCTGGAGGAGACCGCGCTGGCCGAGCTGATCGCCTCCAAGGTCCCGGTCGAGCGCGTGCG
>NZ_PVZR01000145.1:0-446 GCF_003024455.1 Ensifer sp. NM-2 | reverse complement strand
GGCGTCCCCGTGGGTGACGTGATCCTGTGGCTGACGGACCGCGAGCGCGGTGTCGCGGAGATCGGCTGGGCACTGGATCCGCGGCATGCCGGTCAAGGCTTCGCCCGGGAGGCCGCGGCTGCGCTGCTGGACCTGGGGTTCGAGACGTCTGGCCTGCACCGGGTGGTGGCACAGATGGATGCCCGCAACACGGCGTCCGCCCGACTGGCCGAGACGCTCGGTATGCGTCGAGAGGCACACCACCGCCAGAACTGGTGGAGCAAGGGCGAGTGGACGGACACCCTCGTCTACGCGATGCTCGCGAGCGACCGGGGAGGTGGGGGGGCCATCTATGACGGCGAAGGCAACGTCAGCTCCGGAAGAACCGCCTCGGGCCCCGTGGCGAAAGAGAAATCCCCCACCTGCGCATCGTGGAGAGGCGTGGGGGATGCAGTGATGTGAACGTT
>NZ_PVZR01000144.1:0-447 GCF_003024455.1 Ensifer sp. NM-2 | reverse complement strand
AGAGCCGGCGTGCGGTGCGCACCTGGTCCGCGGAGAGCCGAGATGGTCGGCCGCCGGTTCTGCCGCGGGCTCGGGCGGCGGCGAGGCCGGCGTTGGTGCGTTCCTTGATGAGGTCCCGTTCGAACTCCGCCAGCGCAGCGAAGACGTGGAACACAAGCCGGCCACCGGGTGAGGTGGTGTCAATGGTCTCCTGCAGCGACCGGAACCCGATGCCGCGTTCGGCGAGTGCGTGCAGCTGGTCGATGAGGTGCCGGATGGATCGACCGAGCCGGTCGAGTCGCCAGACGACGAGAGTGTCGCCGGGGCGGAGCTGGTCGAGGAGCTTGTCGAGCTCGGGCCGGTGTTGCAGCGACCCGGACATGGTGTCGACGAACACGCGGTAGCAGCCGGCGGCGCCCAGCGCGTCGATCTGTAGCGACGCGTCCTGGTCGGTGGTGGACACGCGCG
>NZ_PVZR01000143.1:0-451 GCF_003024455.1 Ensifer sp. NM-2 | reverse complement strand
TCCCGCGTCCTCTTCGCCACGCGCGCGGGCGTCGCGTGGTCCGCCCTCGGGAAGGCCGTGGGCTGCTACGAGGCGGCGGTGCAGTACGCGGGGCAGCGCGTCCAGTTCGGCCGGCCGCTGGCCGCCGCCCAGAGCGTGCAGACCCGCCTGGCCGAGATGCTCTCTCAGCTCACCCAGGTGCAGCTGCTCGTGCTGCGTGCGACCCGGCTCGAGGACGAGGGCCGGCTCACCGGGCCGATGGCGTCCATGGCCAAGTACTCGGCGACGCGCGCCGCGCGGTCCATCGCCGCGAACGCGCGCGACCTGCTCGGTGGCAACGGCATCCTCATCCAGAACGAGGTGGCTCGCCACTTCGCGGACATCGAGGCGATCCACACCTACGAGGGCACCGAGACCGTGCAGGGGCTGATCATCGGCCGCGAGATCACGGGGGTCGGCGCGTTCGTGTGAG
>NZ_PVZR01000142.1:0-458 GCF_003024455.1 Ensifer sp. NM-2 | reverse complement strand
CGGCGTCGCGCTTGAGCACGATCACCAGGCGCTGGCCGGTGCGGCCGGAGGTCTCGTCGCGCATGTCCGCGATGCCGCTGATCTTGCCGTCCCGCACCATCTCCGCGATCTTCGCGGCCAGGTTGTCCGGGTTGGTCATGTAGGGCAGCTCGGTGACCACGAGGCACGTGCGGCCCTGGATCTCCTCCACGTTGCCCACGGCGCGCATGGTGATGGGGCCGCGGCCGGTCCGGTAGACCTCCTCGATGCCCTTGCGGCCCAGGACCTGGGCGCCCGTGGGGAAGTCGGGGCCGTGGACGCGGGCCAGGAGCGCCTCGAGCAGCTCCTCGCGGGTGGCCTCGGGGTGCTCGAGGTACCACTGCACGCCCGCGGCCACCTCGCGCATGTTGTGCGGCGGGATGTTCGTGGCCATGCCGACGGCGATGCCCGAGGAGCCGTTGACCAGCAGGTTCGGATAC
>NZ_PVZR01000141.1:0-458 GCF_003024455.1 Ensifer sp. NM-2 | reverse complement strand
CCACGATCCGCAGGGAGCGCACCGCCAGGTCCGAGCGATCCGCCGCGTTCACCGCGTCGTCCACGAAGGAGCGCGAGGAGCGGTGCAGCGGGTTGAACACGGTCTGCTCATGCGTGACGCGCAGCTCGTTGCGCAGCGCCTCCAGCGTGGTGTGCGTGCCGCGGCTGGCCACGAGCGCCATCCACGCGGTGCGGGAGTCGTCGTCCCGCAGGGCCCGGGAGAGGTCGCGCAGCACCGTGGCGATCGAGTTGTAGAGCCCACCCAGCTGACGCACCGCGGGGCGTCGCACGTCCTGGGGTGAGAGGAACGTGACGAGCAGGGCCAGGACGCCGCCCACGATCGCGTCCTGGCTGCGGACGAACGGCCCTCCCGCGCCGATGGGCAGGAGGACCACGAGGACGGACTGCAGGGACATCTGCATCGTGAACGTGGCGCCGGAGTCCAGGAACCGGGCCACC
>NZ_PVZR01000140.1:0-462 GCF_003024455.1 Ensifer sp. NM-2 | reverse complement strand
GACGACGCGCCGATCCACGGCGAGCCCGGGGCCACCCGGTTCGTGGCTCGCACGGTCTCCGGCGTGGACGCGACCCGCCCGACCCCGCCGTGGCTGGCCGCGCGCCTGCGCCTGGCCGGCATCCGCACCATCTCCCTGCCGGTGGACATCTCCAACTACGTCATGTGGGAGCTGGGCCAGCCCCTGCACTTCTACGACGCGGACACGCTCTCCGGCGAGATCGTGGTGCGCCGCGCGCGGGCCGGAGAGACCCTGACCACCCTCGACGGCAAGGAGCGCGAGCTCGACCCCGAGGACCTGCTCATCGCGGACGACTCCGGCCCCATCGGCCTGGCGGGCGTCATGGGCGGGGCCGCCACCGAGGTCACGGACGCCACCACCACGATCGTGGTCGAGTCCGCGAACTTCGACCCCGTGTCGATCGCCCGTACGCGGCGCCGGCACCGCCTGCCCTCGGAGGCG
>NZ_PVZR01000013.1:0-206406 GCF_003024455.1 Ensifer sp. NM-2 | reverse complement strand
TGATCCGCTGGCGCTCGAACGAAAACGTCAACTGGGCACCGACATAACGCTGCTCACGTTTGCATAGCACGTCGCGCAGCCGATCCGGGGCAAGGTTCAGCGGCCGATGCAGATCATCAGATCTGGCAGGGGTAATGGCAAACTGGCGGTTATAGCGCTCCATGAACCGAGGCAGGAAAGCGTTGCCGTCGTCCATGCCGCAGACGCCCTCCAGGCGCAGATCCTTAATCAACCGGTCCTGTAGCGTCCGGTTCATCCGCTCGACGCGGCCCTTGGCCTGGCTCGAGTTTGCGCAAAGAATCTCGATGTTTAACTCGCAAAGTGCACGCCCGAACTGGGTCATGCCCTGGCCGCCCTTGGCATCCTTCTTCGCAACCCGGAACACCGAATGCTTGTCGGAATAGAAGGCGACTGGAGCACCATGCGCCTTCAGATAGAGTTCCAGCGCCTCGAAGTAGCTGAACGCACTTTCCGATCGTACAAACCGCAACTGCATCAGCTTGCCGGTCGCATCATCGATGAACACCAGTAATGAACATGGATCACCGCGATCTTCGAACCAGCGATGCTCGGAACCGTCGATCTGAACCAGCTCGCCGTAGGCCTCGCGCCGCAGCCGCGGCTGATGGAACGTCCGTCGCTGCTTGCGCGACAGCCACAGGCCGGCCTCCGACATCCATTGGCGCAAGGTCTCGCGCGACACCGTCAGACCATCACGCTCCGCAAGCTTCTCGGCCGCCAGCGTCGGACCAAAGTCCGCATAGCGCTCGCGCACGATCGCCATGGCGTAATCGCGTACGCCGTCGCAGATCCGGTTGTTCGATGGCCGGCCGATCGCCTGGTGCCGGATCGACGCCGCACCGCCAGCGCCGATCCGGTCCAACAGACGACGCACCTGGCGGGTACTCAAGCCAAGCACATGGGCCGCCGACACCAGCGTCATCCGCCCGGCAATCACTTTCGACAAGACCTCAATCCGCTGCAGGTCACGCTCGCTCATCGCAATCAATCCCATCCGCAATCTCCCAGGTCATCAAAACCCGGGGAGAGTGACATTCTTACTTTGCAGGATCAGGACACTTCAACTTTGCGGCTACACGATAAGATCGCGTAAGCTTTGTTATGGAACTTACAAATATGGTCCCGAGACAGGTCCGCGTGACCCAGTCGACGCGGGCCTTGGCGCAACTTCGAAGCTGTTGAATGCGCCCCCGGCAGACCCGGTGCGGTTCATGGTCCTCCCATGAGTATGTACAATTACAGCCAACTAAAGGAGCCAGTTCTTAGGGCGCAAGGCGAAGGTCGGCGTTTGTCCGCATGCATGTCATCGTTTTTCATGAAATTGTCTCTTAGGAATCATTTTTCATGAGCAAGGATCGGATTTCATGAGACGGCTATGGCCCAGCACGATGGAAAACAGCCAAACGATCCTGGGGGTTGCCGGCTCATCGGTGAAGACAACATGGAATTGGGCGAAATCCACCTGAGCTTGTTCGCCGGGAGCCGTTTCGACCCGAACTTCAAACCCGTGTTCGGAGGACGGGCGGACGTCTCTGAGAAAGTCCGTGACTGCAGTGTAGCCGCCGGAATATCCGCGTTCCTTCAGCTCCCGCAGGAGCCGCCGTCCGCTAAGACCGGGATAGGCCGCGGTCCATAGGCAAGTGCCTCAAGGCCCCGTTCGATATATTTGCGGATTGTCTTTCGATCGACGCCGGTCTGCCTGGCGATCGCAGACACCGACAAGCCCTGCCGGTGTAAATCTAAGACTATGACTATCTCCCCGAGTTTGATGACCGCCAATCCCCTCTCGACCATCGAGAGTAGTATCGGAGATGCCGTGCCGCCGGTCTTCCCGGGCGAGCGCCGAAAAGACCGGCGGCGTCCCTCAACTCGAGAAGATTCAAGTGGCACTTTTGGAGAGTATTGATCCGGTATCGACAGCAGGCCCAAGAGAGCGAAAGACCGGATGTCCTTCCTCGCTGACAACCTGATGGCCGACCTTGCCGTTACCCCCCGCGCGTTAGAATGAGCGAATGAACATTTCGAGCGGCGAAACACGGATTTGGCTGTCCTGTCAGGCACTCTGCGTAATGAGCAGCAAATGGGTCGCGCGTGCCTCGATTACACCGCGAATGGTCTTGAGAATCCCATGGGCGATACCCTCTTCCGTAACTGCCGCCAGCAGCTCGTCGGCCTCTCCGGTGATACGGCTTGCAAGCTCAGTCAGGTCTTTGATTAACAAGCGCTGCGCGCTCTTTGTGTCCGGCACCAGTGTTAGCCAGTGCTGCAACTGAATCGTGTCAGCAATCGATCGTCCACCAATCGGCATGGCGAGCGTTTTCGCCCCAGGTGCACCACTGTTTTGGTGTTTTTTTGATCGGTGCGATGCCCCGTGGATTGAGTTTTCAAAGAGTTCAAATATTCTATGGCTCGCCCGACAAGAAAAAATGTTTCAAAATTAGAAGTATACTGAGGTCAACTAGGGAAGGACCGCATGCTCATCTATTCCGACGAGAATATTGAAGTAATTCACCGCGCGGGTTCATCGCCTTATCTTCTTGTCACCTTTAATGAGATGGAGATGCAGGCGAACGGCAGTCGGTTCTGGGCGCAACGGTTTTGCGAAAAAGCCGACATTGCCGCGCTCGGCTTCATCAGCCGGCGGCCTAATTGGTTTCCGGCAGCGAGCATCGTTAAGGCGGTCGACGCGGCGCAACCCATTTTGCGTGCCGCGCCGGAGCGTGTCCTCTACGGTCATTCACAGGGCGGCTATGCGGCGCTGCGTTATCGTCGGCGCTTCGACGCGACCGTCGCCATCGCCTTCTGCCCGCAAGCCTCGATTGACCCGAATGCGGTACCGTTCGATCGCCGGTTCACGCGACATTTCTCGCCCAAGCTCCACACCAGTATGGGGATCGCCCCCGACCAAGCGGCCGGCCGGGGCTATGTCTTTTTCGATCCGTTCCATTCGGTCGATCGCCGGCACGCGGAGCAGATCGCGGCGCTCCAAGCAGAGACGCGGCTCGTTCCGGTCCATATGACCGGACATGGCACCGTGCGAGCCTTCACTGGGACAGCGCGGGCTCTTTCGCTCATCGACTCTTGCCGAGCAGACAACCTCACGGGCCTACGGGAACTTGCCCGCGTGGTTCGTGTCGCCGCACCCATGAGGCCCTACCAAATCGCGGTCTCGGCAATCGCTCGCCATCCCGCTTGCGCCGACCGGTTGCAGGCTCGCTTTGGCGAGGGCTTCTCGCCCGTGGAGCGCGTTAATTTCCTATATCATCGGGCCAACCGTCACATCCGCGACAGTAAACTCGCTACCGCGCGGGAAATGCTTGCCGAGGCCGTGGCACTTCAGCCTGCCAATATCGGTTTTGTTCGCCGGCTCGAGGAGCTTGATAGCCGTATAGCCCGAGCCCGCGACGTGGCAATTTCTGGATGAGTGGCTCTTTATGAGTTCATCCTTCCAGCGGCTTTTGCCGCGGCGGCCACCGCGTCCCACTCCGCCAGCACTCGTTCCTGAGTGAACCGCCGCGCACTTTGTTCCGCGTCGCGCCCAAGATGGTATCGCAGCAGCGGATCCCGCAGGATCCTTCCGAGGGCCGTCGCCAGGGCGTCGATATCTTCCCGTTCGACCAGGATTCCATCTTCGCCATCGCTGATCATTTCCTCGGGCCCCCATTGGCACCGAAACGACACGGTGGGAATTCCGGCGGCCATCGCCTCCAGCAGCACGATCCCCCATCCCTCATAGCGAGACGAGAGCACGAACACGTCGGCCGTCTCCACCCATTCTCCTGGCCGCTTCGTGACGCCAGGCATGCTCACCCGGTCGGCAAGACCAAGCCGGTTCCTTTGCGCCTCAAGGTTTGCCCGCTCCTCCCCTTCCCCCCAAATGCGCAAATGCCACTCCGGCAGATCCGGCGCGATTTTGGCGAATGCCTCGAGCAGCAGGTCGAAGCCTTTTTGGTGGGTCAGGCGTCCGACGGCAGTCAACGTGTTATCCTGTCGTCTGCTGTTCCAACCCGGCGGCAGATCGGATGCATTAGGAACGACCCAGCCACGCTTGCGCATGATGGGTGGAAAGGTTTCGAGCGCCCCGCGCGTCATCGTTACCAAGCCGAAGGCGCGCGGGTAGAGCCATCGCTGCAATCGCTTCCAGCCGCGTCCAACGGGCTGCAGTTCGGGATTGTTGCGCTCGGAAACGATGATCGGCACACCAAGCCGCCAGCCCGCGAGCAGTGTGAGAACGTTTGTTCGCGTGAGGAAACTGAGGATGAAGGTCGGGCGGGACGCTCGAAGCGCGGCTGTAAGCTTTCGCATCCTGCGAAACGCCATCAGACCGGAATGAAGGTTCGATCGAGGCCGCCCTGCCCCACCGAGCCGCCAGATATCGATATGCGGATCAATCGGATAATATGCCTCCGAAGTCGGGGCCTCGAAGGTAATGATGGTTACCTCATGCCCTTGCCGTGACCAGTGATTTGCCACCAGGCTAACGACATGCTCGGTACCGCCGGCGCCGAGTGCCGGCACGACGATCGTGGTTCTGGTCGTTTTTTGGTCCGGATGGTCGTGCGCGCCACAATACGGGCTCGTTGCCATTCGTTGATGTTCCCCGTCGCGTTCCACACGTCCTCGGTCAATTAGATGATGGTTGTTACATTCCGGATCGCAGTTGCAGTGTATTCTGTTTTACCCGCTGCCGCGACGGCTTCAGTGCGCCGTCAGGGGGTGCCGATGAGCAGCATTTGCAGGGTGTCAAAGGGGCATCTCAAGCGTGTTCGGGTGACCTCTCATGCTGCGTTGGCGGACGCGTTCCTCGTTTCTCGCCGAAAATCCGGCAGAATCTGGTTTCGGTCCATTCTGTCGCGAGCAGACCGTATGCTCGAACCGATCGCAGCTCTCTGCATGCGCGAACGAGCTGCTGACCACGCGGTCACTTCGTAGCGCCCACGACGACGTTCCTGACGACGTCCGCGATCGTCCTCATTGCCTGCTCGTCGAAACTGGGATCCACCAGAAAGGCCAGGCTCGTTTCTCCGAGAGACCGGGCGACTGGAAGTCGGTGCGCCGGCACCATGCCGACGTTGATGAATGCCTGTTCCCGATAGATTTCCGAGCAACTGCCACTAAAACACGGCACGCCGCGGCCATTGATCTCCGCCACAAGCCGATCCCGGTTCCATCCGTCGCGCAGCATTTCTGGCTTCACGAAACTGTAGAAGCGATACCACGCATGGACGAACTCCGGCGGCGGAATTGGGGCGCGAAGCGCCGACAGATCCTTGATGGCGTCGTGAAGGATTGCTGCGTTGACCGCACGGATATCGTGAGTGTCGGCAAGCGTGGCGAGCTGCGCCGTCCCGAGCACTGCCTGTATCGACGTCATGCGCCAGTTGGTGCCGATCGTCTCATGCAGCCAACGGAACCCCGGGGGATGCTCCGTCTTGAACACGGCATCGTAGCTCTTGCCGTGGTCCTTGCGGCTCCAGGCGCGTTTCCACATGGCCTCGTCGTTTAGTGCGATCAGGCCACCTTCGCCGCCCGTCGAAATTATCTTGTCTTGGCAAAACGAAAATGCGGCGATCTCGCCGAACGTTCCGACGGGGTGGCCTGCTATGGAGGCTCCGTGCGCCTGGGCGCAGTCCTCGATCACCCAGAGATCGTTTTCGGCCGCCAGCGCCATGATTGCCGGCATGTCGCAGGGCCAGCCGGCGAGATGAACCGCTATAATGCCTCTGGTCTTTTTCGACAGGCAGCGGCCGATCGTCTCTACCGTGATGTTCTGGCTCTCCTCGTCGACATCGGCGAACACCGCCCTACCCCCGGCCATGACCACGCAGGATGCGGAAGCTATAAAGCTCCTGGGTGTAACGACGACCTCGTCGCCGGGCTGCAGGTCGAGTGCATGAAGTGCCAAGTCAAGCGCGACGGTTCCGTTTGCAAGCGCGATCGCATGTCGCATGTCCAGATAATGTTCATAGGCCGCTTCGAAGGCGCGAACGTGAGGTCCAGTCCAGGCGTTGACCTCGCCGGTTCGCAGCACGTTGCAGACGTCTGCGATCTGCTGTTCATCGTAGATGGGCCATCGATGCATCTGTGTCCCCCCGAACTCCACCCTGTCATGAGCGCGTCTGTGGCAGCATCCAACGAACAAGGACGAACGCTTCGGCCGCTTCGCTCATCACCGTCGCACCGCGCAATTGCGCCAGCGCCGACAGCGTTCTCGTCGATCGCTCGTGTGGCGGCGAGCGGATCTGGGACGCAAAACACTGCATTGCTTCGAGCTTCTTTTCGAAATAGCTCGAGATGTCGACGAAGACGTTCGGCGTGAAGCCCGGAGTCAGATAGGGCGCGTTCCAGTTGGTCTCGGACAATGTTTCATAGGCCAGTATGCGATGAGGGAAGCTTTCCTGGTGGGGGCGACTTGCCACCAACGCCGAAAGAAACGCCAACTGATGATCTCGATGAATGTCGCCGGGAAATGGCAGAAGAACTGTCTCGGGAGATAGGAGACGAACGAGATCCGAGAGCGCACTGTTGACGGCGGAATGCCCGGCCAGGTCGAGTCCAGCCGCTTCGAAACCGAGCCAGAATGTTTCCTCCACGCCTAGCAATGCGTGGGCCTGATTGGCCTCCGATCTGACTAGAGCGATGCTTTCCGAAGTGAAGGCGGGAGGCCGCCCCTCGGTTACGATCGCCACGAACACCCGCTCGCCTTCCGCGGTCAGTCGAGCGATCGTTCCGCCCGCTCCCAACACCTCGTCATCCGGGTGTGGCGCGATCACCAGGGTTCGGCCAAACGAGAGCGGAACAGGCAACGCAGGACCCCTCTTTGCCTTGGCTCGCTTGCTCATCGATGGCTTTCTCCTAGTGGTGCGAAAGGCGCGGCGGCGCCGTATCGTTCGGCGACATGACGCCGTGCCTCTGCCAAGTGCCTGTCGTTCCGCTTCTCGCCGGCGACAAGGGTGAGTACGGTCATGACGAGGATGCGCGTGTCGAGCCATCGGCCCGCATGATCGACATACCAGATGTCGAGCGCCAGTTTCTCCTCGTTCGACAGGCGTGTATTGCCGTTGACCTGCGCCCATCCGGTGATGCCGGGCAGTACCCGGCAACGGACCCGGCCGAGCTCACCGAATTCCGCGATGGTTGTGGGACCAAGCGGGCGCGGTCCGACGAAGGCCATCTCACCCCGCGCGACGGAAAGGAATTGCGGCAATTCGTCGAGGCGCGTGCGTCGCAGAAACCATGTCAGTCTCGTCGCGCGCAGATGGTCGGGCAACAGGTGTCCGTTCGCATCGCGACCTTCGCGCATGGTGCGAAACTTGACGATGGAAAATGGCTTAGCCCCGAGACCGGCACGCAATTGTCGAAAAATGAGTGGCCGACCGAGTGTGGCGAATACAATCGCGGCCGCCAACAGCATCAGCGGCAGGCAGAGGATAAGCAACACGCCGGCGATGAGAACGCTGTCTACCCGGCCATTTTCAGCTGGTAAAGCTATAGGGCCCATCTCGAGTGCATGTCGGCCGTTCCGTCTCAATCCGCTCTCCGTCACGTCGTCTGTTTGGTCGGCGGTGCCGCCGTGACCGTGCTTGCTTACATGCCCGTTATTGCCACCACCAAGACGTCGCCCGGCAGCATTTCCGTTAATGGGGAAGCCTCAATGCTCGCCGGCTTGCCGCCGACGGGGTTGCGGCGGATCTCGTAGGTGTAACTGATCTTGGATTTGTTTGCTTCATCGGCGCTCGCCGCCGCCATCAGCAGAATTTGCTCCTGGGCAGCTTGCCTGCTCGCGATCAGTTTCTTGATCTCCACGTCGCGCTCCTGCAGTTGCATGAGAATTTCCTTCTCGCGATCCGCCCCGAGCTTGGCGAATTCCAGCTTCATTTCGCTCAGCTCCCGCCGTGAACGGGCAAGCGTCGCGAAGGTCTCAAGCAACTGGGACTTTTCGTTCGATGCGTTGCTCCTGGCGCGTGAAAGGTCGCTTTCGGTGTTGAGTTCACGCTTGCGCAGCGAGCTCACCCGCGCCAGGTCCTTTTCATTGATGTCGACCACTTCCTTTTGTTGAGCCACAAGTTGATCGAGGATGTCTATCGCGCCTTGCCCCTGGACAATTCCTTCCGACAAAATGGCGCTCTGTGATTTGTTGGCGGCGAGATCGGCACTCAGGATCTTTTCCTCGACCTCGATAACCCCTTTGAGAGGCAGGTCGGCGAGGTATCCCCTGGCGACTTCCGGCACGTCCTTCAGGTCGATCTTCGCGCTGTTCTTCAGTTGCGCAACCAGACGGGCAGCGTAAATCGCCTCATAGACGATTTGCGCGTCAGCTCCCTCAATCTCGCCGCGGAGCCTTGCGCGCGCCACGATCCGGTCGGACGGATTGACGGATGCGATCTGGGTGCCGCCAGCGAGACCCACGGCCTGTTCTACCGTCAGGCCGCCGTAGAAGGGGAAGGAACCGGGGCTTCGCACTTCGCCGAGAACGAAGATCGGACGAAACGTGGAGATGTTGAGCGAGAGCTTTGGATCAATCAGGATTTCCCGGGAACGGTACTCGGAGCGTAATTTTTCCAAGGCCGCGGTCACCGTCAATCCAGCGATCTTGACGGATCCAATCAAAGGAAATTGGGCATCGCCGTCGCTCGAAATCGTTACCGTCACGGGAATCTCGGCGTCGTCCAGGAAGTCGAAGGTGAGGATATCGCCAGTAGACAGCCGATAGTCGGCGGAAAGCCCTCCCCCCGTCGTCACGCTGAGCAGAAAACACAGGATCGCTGCGAGAAGATATTTGGAAATCCTTCTCGCCAGGCTCCTGTCGAATGAGCTCGTGATTCCGGTCATGCGATTGCGCCTCTCGAAAGAAAAGACAACGCTCGGAGATCGTATTGTCGGCGACTATATTCTGACGTTCGCCGAGCCGTCAAAGGATTTTGGTTGAAAATAAAAAGATGCGGTAACATTATAATACATATCCCGAAAGGGAGAGTAATTTCGATTTTTATTACCCCGATGGATTACCCCTAAAGAGCTACCTAGACTGTCCCTTCTCTCGCCGGCGCCCCCGGCATGATCTTCTGGAACGCGCGTGACGATCCGCAAGAAACTACGACGCGCCATGAAGGCGTTCGGCGACATCGCGAGGCGGGAAAAAAGCCTTAAGGAGAGGCTGCAGGCGGTCGCTCATCTGATGACGGGCAATTTCCTCGGCTCGATCATTGGGCTCGCCGGTTTTGCCTTGACCGCGCGCGCACTCGGTCCGGCCGACTATGGCATGTTAGCGCTGTGCTTCGCATACATAAGGGCGGTCGAGCGGCTGGTCAGCTTTCAGTCCTGGCAGCCGCTCATTAAGTTCGGGAGCGAGGCAAAAGAGGCCGGGCGTAACGACGATCTGCGCGCCATCTTGAAGTTTGGACTCCTTCTCGATGTCGCAGCCGCGATCGCCGGTTGCCTGATCGCAATCTTGCTGGTTCTTCTCGCCGCACCCTTCTTCGGCCTCTCGGAGCCGGTGAAAGAACTGGTACTCGTTTACTGCTTCGTCTTGCCTTTTCAGCTTTCCGGCATGCCGACCGCGGTCCTCAGGCTTTTTGGCAGGTTCACCTCCCTAGCCTACGGCCAGGTAATTTCGAGCCTCTTGCGCGTCATCCTCTGTTTTCTCGGCTACATAACCGGTGCTGGGCTGTTCGAATTCGCATTGATCTGGATGGCAGCGCAGATCCTGAGCGCCATTTCGCTGGTTACTTTTTCCCTAGTTGCCCTCAAGCGCGAAGGCTTGCTTCACGGTCTGGCGTCGGCGTCAATGGCACAGCTTCGGACCCGCTTTCCCGGCCTATGGAAATTCGCGATATCGGCGAATGTCTCGCTGACTATTCGCGCAAGCGCCAACGAACTTGACACATTGCTGGTCGGCTACCTCGCCGACCCGGCTTCAGCAGGGCTGTTTCACATCGCCAAGCGCGTCGGTCGCCTGGCGCAACAGGCAGGTAGCCAGGTCCAGACGGTGCTCTATCCTGAACTCGCTCGCGCATGGGCCGCGGGCGCGAGCGCCGAATTCCGGCGCGCTGTGTCCCAGACGCAGTGGCTGCTCCTTGCATTCGGCGTCGCGATGATAGGTGCATTCTACGTCTCGATCGAGCCGCTGCTGAAATGGACAGCCGGACCGCAATTCGTCGGCGCCGCGCCACTGGTGATTGTCCAGTCGATTGCCGTAACACTAACCCTCGTCGGTGCCGTCTTCCGCTCAGCACTGTTGGCGATAGGAGAGGAACACAGAGTCCTCACGAGCGTGTTGATTTCGGTCGTGGGCTTTTACGTGACGGCGTTGATCTTCATTCCGCAGATTGGCGCCATGGGCGCCAATGTTGCCCATATCGTCATGTCAGTCGTGTGGCTGGCGATGATGTATGTGGCTTATCGCCGGCGCATCTAGCCGAACATCTTCAGTCTGTGGGATAGCGTCCGGCGATGCGCTCTTCAGAAAGCCACTGCATGAAGTCGTCGAAGTTCGACCACCCGTTACCGTCGCCGTCGACCCAAGGGTCATTGCTGACCGCTGCGGCACCAAACTGCGGCTCGATCGCGTCGGCCATGCCGTCAACATCGGAATCGAGATAAGGCTCGCCATTGGCGATTTCCGGCAGGGCACCCGGCACGCTGACCATCTTGCCGCCGCCCTTCTGCCCGATGGGCCCGATTTCGGCGATCACCCGTGTGTCAACGCCATCACGCGGGAAGGCGCCCGCGGTCGCCGTGACGGAGGCATAGACCGCCTCGGCCGGCTCGGGATTGGCAATCGCCAACGGACAAGGCGGCTTGTCGACGACGAAGCCGAGCGTGTCGGGCGCGATCGCGACGATCGATTTTTTTCCAAAACTCCAGGTAACATTGCCGCTTTGGTAGAGCTTCGGGTTGTCGACACTGGCCGTGTCGTTCCAGTTCATCGCATAGGTGACTTCGTTGGTACTCGGGCCTGCCTTGAAGTAGTTACCGACAAAGGAGATCGGCGTCCCCCCGGGAAATTGCGAGAATATTTCGCCCCACTCGGACGCTGCGTTAAAGAAGAGATTGTTGACGATCTCGATGCATGAGCCGCCATAGTGGTTATTGTCCGGGTTCCTGTCTCTGTTGGAAACACAAGCATTTTTCCAGAAGCTGATGTTTTGTGGGCCCCGCGGATCCGAGCCGAGAAGCGCGCATTTGCTGTGCTTGTTCAGGCCTTCGGCAAACAGGGAATTGGCAACGGTTAGATCCGTCGTGGTGGCATAGGCGTTGAAGTTCTCATCCGTCGCCCAGGACGTCGACACGTGATCGACATAAACCAGCCGACTGTCCTCGATCGTCACGCCATCAACATTCGGTATCGAATTGGAAAACTGCGGCCGCATCCGCAGATGACGGATGATGACGTTGACTGATCCCTTGACGACGAAGGGCGTGTGTAGACCCTCGCTGTTTGTCTGGTCGATGGTCAGCAGGATGCCGCCACCCGGTGCAGTCTGGCCGAGAATGGACAGATTGGCGTTCTGGTCGCGCACAACCAATGAACTTTTCAGCTTGATGGTTCCGCCGACCTTGAACACGCAATTGCGCGGGCCACTGAGATCGATGCAGGCGCGCAGGCTACCGGGGCCAGCGTCGTTGAGGTTGGTGACCGGGATGATCGCCCCGCCCCTTCCTCCCGTTGCCATCTTTCCGTAGCCCTCAGCGCCCGGGAATGCCGGCTGTTCCTGTGCCAGGGACAGTCCCGCCGCCGACGTCAGCGCAAGGAAAGCGCCGGCGACCGCACTGCCCCTACGAAAGAAAGGCAGGCGAAACAACAAACAATTCGAATTCGAAACCGCCTTCGCTGCGTCTGTCATGTGAAATCTCCTGCTAAGGCTCCACATCGGTTCGCCGGGACAAGAAGGCTGGGCGAACGATAGTGGTTTTAACTCAAGTCAACGAAGGGCACCAGCCTACCCTCGAACTCGCTTTCGCAGCGTGCGAGGGTTTCACGATTTTTTCCATGAACACTGGATCTGGCGCATAGGTGCGCACTGCGCCGTGAATTTGACCCAACAATCGGAGTTATGCCGCCACCCGGCCGCGTAAATGCCTGCAGTTGGCCCAAAGGGGCAACGGGCTAGTCCGTCTTTGCCTGTTGCCACAAGTCGGTCAGCGTGACGCCTTTCCTGCCCCAATTATCGGTATCTATTTCATCGATCACGACAAAGACATATTCGGGATTGCGGCCCAACTCTTCGACAAGAACCTCTGTCATCCTTCGGATGACAGCGCGCTTCTGATCGACGCTGGCGATCCCTTTTGCGATCTCAACTTTTACGTAAGGCAACGGCTAACCTCCGTGTTTCCAGACCGAAGCTTGTCTCAAAAGGGGCCTCTTATGATGACTGGTCTGGGCCATGGTTGCCATCCCCGTCATGTCCTCCATCACTCGGCACTGCAATAGGCAGCTCGGTCAAGGTGTAAGCGGACACCGCTTACGAAAAACCTACGCCACAGTATCCTACACTCTCCGAAACTATCCCTCCCCTGTCACTCCCGGATTATCATTACAAGCCCGTCGATGTTGTAGAAACAGGGTGCTTATAGAAGGTGGGCGGAGGTTGTCCGTCGATTGGCACGGCATTCAATGTTGGATTACAAACGGTGATCAGACCGCATAACCGAATTTTTCAAGATCCAAGCCAGTTAGCTCCATAACACGGCAGTTGCTATCACGATAATGGCCGGCAACGAATGCGCGTATGTTGCGGTCAATTTTCCTGTTTAGCCGCTCGTCAAATGATTGCGGAGTTAGGCGTTCGAAGACCGGCTTCATTCGTGCGAAACGCCGCGCGAAGCGGGGGATTTGAACTATCCCGCCGCGGCTGAGTTCGTTGTTGCTCATGAGACGGTTTGCAAAGCGTTGAACGAACTGCATCGTGACTGGACGCCTGCTGTTAGTGACGACCTTTGCGATCGAGGCGGGAGGCGGCATTTCCATGAACTGGCTGATTTGCCCCACGAAGCTTTCCAAGTCCCGCACCATCATCTCGAAAGGTAGCACTAGAACGCTGCCAAAGAGCTCCTGATAGTGCCGGATCAGTCGGTCGAACTCGTAGACTTCGAGACGGAACCCAGGCATGCGTCCTAATTGTGGTTCAGGCGTCTCAAGAAACCGCTGGAGCGAGAGATCCCCGCCGTCGGTAATGTACTGGCTATATATCGATCTGATCAGCGATACCTGCTCTCGCACCACGATCAGAATTCTTGCCGCGGGGAACGTACGCACGAGCCGGTCCGCAATGAGCATGCGATCATAACCACCGCTTGGCGGATATCCGGAGAGCCGTTCGTGGCTAAGGACGAAGCGCAGACCATTGTCGCGCGCGGTGTGGATATAGGGTAAGTAAAGGCTTCGGCACACAAAGGGGTCGAAGACGAAATTGTCGGGGAATGCGATGTCTTTCACAATGCGCGTTCTCGACCCGCCTATGTTGCTGGAGTAGCCATTGATGGGCTGGAAGCAATGGTCCTGAAGGTAGGTCGATCCGGTCTTGTGATAGCCGATATGGATAAGTATGTCGGCGAAATTTGCGTCCGCGGGTGCGGTTCCTCCGCTGTCATTCACCCGATCGAAGTTCATCTCGCCCCCTTCTCAGCGGGCGCCTTTGGCTCCGCCGGTTGGCTGCAGTCACCTGCCTGATGCAGGAATCCCATTTTGCCATGATGGTTTCGGTCGAAAAGCGGAGGACGGTTTGATAGCCGGCTTCCGCAAAGCTTGCGCGCAGGCTTTCGTCCAGCATCAAGAGCTTCAATGCTGCCGCTAAACTGTCGACGTCGTCGACGGGAACGAGAAGACCTGACACCCCGTCCTCAATGATCTCCGCCGGACCAAAGTCGCACCGAGTGGAAATAACCGCCAGCCCTGCCGCCATCGCCTCCATCAGAACGTTGGGAAATCCTTCATAACGCGAACTGAGAACGAATAGGGCGGCGTCATCAATCCAGGAGCCGGCCTTTGCCGTCACCCCTGCGAGCGAGATTCTGTCCTGCATGTGCCGAGCCCGGATCCTCTCTTGCAATTGATGTCGGTCCGGACCTTCGCCGTAAATCGTCAGGCACCATTCGGGAACCTCCGCACAGACATTGGCAAAGGCTTCAATAAGCGTATCAAAGCCCTTCTGATCCACCAGCCGCCCAACTGCCACGACACGTAAAGCTCTACGGGTAGGTTTAAGGATACGGCTTCGGTCACAAGGATTGCCGATGACGACCGCCTTTGTCCTCAGCGATGTGGGCAGGGTCTTGGAAATGGCCTCCGTTTGCATGATCAAGCGGTGAGCTTGGCTCAGAACCAAAGGTTCGATCATGTTCCAGAGAAAATGCTTGGGTTGAGCACCGGGATTGTTGCGTTCCGAAACGAGCACCGGAATGCCTAGGCCGCGCGTGGAAAGCAGGGAGACAATGTTGATCTTCGTCAGAAACGAAAGCACGACATCCGGGCGAAGCTTCCGGAGTTCTGCACGGAGGCGCAAAATCCGATTGACGGTTTTGACAGAGCTCCTTGAAAACGGGCCCTCTCGTGCGTCCGGCAATCGGTGGACAGTCACGCCGCTTGGCAAGGAAAAGTAAATGTCATCCTCATCTGAGCTGAAGGCGAATACATGGACTTCATCGCCGCGCGCGTGGCGGTCTTTCACGATGAGGCTGACGACCCGTTCCGTTCCTCCGGCGCCGAGGCCTGCTTCAACTAACGCAAGTCGCATGCTTCCTCACAATCGCACAGTGCTACCGTCGGTTTTGCTCGGCTGGGAATGATCGGGGCGTTCTTAAGTTTTGGCGTACTGCCAGCTTGATCAAGGCTCTCCCAATTCTCCACCGTTGCCTGAGAAGCGAGACGAGCGCGCGGCACCAATTTTCATCCGAAAGGCCCTATGCCTGTTTCAGCGCGGCAATGTGAATCAAGGTGTTAGTCTAGTTCAAAGTGCTCCTTGTAGTCCTGCTTGAGGCGGTCGGGCTGATCTTCCTTTCGAAGGACGCAGTTTCCAATGACAAGCCTTTCTATCTCGGTGCCCATGAAGCAGTGGAAAGCGTCTTCTGGAGTACAGACGATCGGTTCGCCACGCACATTGAAGCTCGTATTGACTAGAACCGGGCAGCCGGTGCGCGCCTTAAAGGCAGTCAGCAAGTCCCAGTAACGGGGATTGGTCTCTCTATGCACCGTCTGCACTCGGGCCGAATAATCGACGTGAGTAACAGCCGGGATCTGCGATCGTGAGACGTTCAGGCGGTCGATGCCGAATAATTCCTGCTCATCAGTGTTCGGTTGATGTCTTCGACTTTCCAATACGTCGCCAACAAGCAACATGTAGGGACTGTCAACATCGATATCGAACCAGTCCGATACATCCTCGCGCCTGACAGAGGGCGCAAAGGGGCGAAAGCTCTCGCGATATTTAACCTTGAGATTTAGCGTTCTCTGCATGGTAGGCGACCGCGGATCGCCCAATATGGATCGCGCCCCGAGCGCTCGCGGCCCGAATTCCATGCGGCCTTGCATCCACCCCACAGCCTTCTCCTCAACGAGAGCATCGACGGTGCTCTCGGTAACCTCGCTGTCCGAAAGAACGCCGTAGACGGCTCCGGCGGTAGTAAGGCGCTGTTCGATCTCTTTTTGGCCGTAGGCGGGCCCAAGATATGCGCCCTCCATGCTATCGCGACCATTGACCTTCCGACCATTGCTGAGGAAACCGTGCCAAACAGTAAGGGCCGCGCCAAGAGCACCTCCGGCGTCGCCGGCTGCCGGCTGGATCCAGATATTGTCAAATATGCCTGCCTTAAGGAGCTTACCGTTTGCGACGCAATTCAGCGCGACACCACCGGCAAGGCACAGGTTTCTTTCGCCCGTTTCAAGTTGTGCAAAGCGTGCGAGCCTCAGGACCACCTCTTCGGTCACTGCTTGGATGGACGCAGCCAGGTCCATTTCGCGCTGGGTTAAGGCGGATTCCGGTTTTCGTGGTTCGCCTCCAAAGAGACGATGGAAGGCCGGGGAAGTCATTGTAAGACCAGTGCAGTAGTCGAAATACTGTTGATCGAGGCGAAACGAGCCGTCCTCTTTCAAATCGATCAGATGATCTAGAATAGTTTGGGCGAAACGCGGCTGCCCGTAAGGCGCCAAGCCCATAAGTTTGTATTCGCCTGAGTTTACCTTGAATCCCGTGTAATAGGTGAAAGCGGAATAGAGTAGGCCCAGAGAATGGGGGAAGTGTATCTCCTTGAATATGGCGAGGCGATCGTCGGTGCCATGCCCTATTGATGTGGTGCACCATTCGCCCACGCCGTCCATGGTCAGCACGGCTGCAGTCGAAAAAGGAGACGGAAAGTAACAGCTCGCCGCATGCGCCATATGGTGCTCGGTGAACAGGAGCGAGCCTGTCCACTCTTTCGAGCCAGCCAGTTTTCCGAGCTTCTGCCGCAGAAGTTTCTTTTGAAACAATTTTTCCTTGATCCATATCGGCATCGCGGTCTTGAAAGAGAGAAAGCCCCTCGGGATCGTTGTGAGATAAGTTTCAAGCAATCGCTCGAACTTCAAGAATGGCTTTTCATAAAAGACCACGTGGTCGATTTCGCTCATGCCGCAGCCTGCCTCGGCTAGGCAGTACTCAACCGCCCTCATTGGAAAGGACGCATCGTGCTTCCTTCGGGTGAAGCGCTCTTCCTGCGCCGCAGCGACGATATGTCCGTCCTCGACTAAGGCCGCCGCACTGTCATGATAGAAGGCCGAGATTCCAAGAACTCGCACTCACCCTCTCCGCATCAGAACAGAGTGTAGATAAAGGGAGCAACCGCGGTGCCCTGGGTCAGGACCAAAAGAGCTCCAAAGACTGCGACCATGATAAAGACGGGCAGCAGCCAAAACTTCTTGCGGACGCTCATATAGTGGAAAAGCTCGCGTACCATTTCCATGTTTCGGTCCTTCTTCGACGTTCGATCACAGCAAAAAAACCGCGTCGTCAGAACTGATTTCGCATTGTGGACGGCTCCGCCTCTTCTAACGGATGGTTGACCCAATAGGTGACCGCCGCCCGGTCAAATTTCAGTGCGAGAGGGTCGTAACCTCGCATTCTCAGGAGCAACCCTATAGGCACGAACGTTGTTACATAGATGATGAGCATCACGACGGGATTGACGACCTTGAACAGGAGCAGGCCGAGCTTGCTCCAAATCTCATTGGGAATTGTGAGAGAGGCCGGGTAAATAAGAGCCAGCAAGACCAGAAGGCCACCGACGCTCGCAAAGCCCAACATGACCGGTGTCATTGTTCCGGTGATTATCCATCTCGCCACAACAAGGCAAAGGAGGATACCGCCCACCGTGTAACCGAAGTTACGATTCGATGGCCCTTGCGGAATATCCTCGAATAATTGCTCGTGCGATTCGCTCACTGTTTCTTGCCCAGAATGTACAGAACAGAAGACGGTAACGGGCGTAGCTCGATTATGGTTTCATACGTCTGGCGGGGATTCAACAGGTGCGCAAAGTCTCGGTCAATATACCAATGGATATAGACGTCGCCCCACATCGCTTCTCGCAGTTACCTCATATTCGTTACCATCCTGGACGACCTGTCGACGATTTCCAAATGTCGGCTGATGACATCAGCGGCAAAGGCTGCCCCCTCGCGGCTGAAATGGCTGTCCGGGGCATACATGCGCGCCGGGTCAGGTTTGCCCTCTAACGCATTGCGAAGATCAATGACCTCGATTCCCTCGGCCGCCGCGGCATCGGTCACGATTGTGCGGAGCTGATCGTATACCCGGTCTGTAGAAAATGGGCCGACGAAGCGGTCGACCCGCGGCACATATACAAGGGTGAACCTGCCGCCCCATGAGGCGGTAATTGTTTTAGCTCGGTGCAAGGTCTCCCTGAATTCCGGCATTTCACGAGCCGCCTTTGGGTAAATCAATCCGAGCCGAGTAAAAGTTTGCTGCAGGGCCAGGAAGTTTCGAAGCATCGCTGTTCTTGTCAGTATATCAATGTAGTTGATGGGCTTGCTGTTGTTCCGGTTCAAAATGACTCTGGCCTGAAGCGATGCCGGCTGTGCGGTTGACTGTGTGCCAAAGTGGGCGGCTGGCGAAAGCGCATCGCGCAGCCAAGGTTTGCTGAGCTCATTCTCGAAATTCTCCCAGTCATTGCCCTCGAAGAAAACCATCGCCACGTGGCGTGGTCGAAAGAGTGGCCCAAAGCGGCCCAGCGTCGCGAGCTCAAGCAAAGGGCCGTTGCCGCGAATTCCCGCGCCCGCCGTTGAAAAACCGCTGGCCCTTAGACGCGACGCAAGATCCTGGCCTGGTGGCAGGCAAAATCCCTCGACGAAGGAATCACCCAAAAGCATCAGGTCCATCGGGAGGTCGTAAACATCGTCCGGATTGTTGAAGCCATAGCGGTCCGCAGTGTACTTTATGATTTGATTGTCAGGTGTACACAGGACGACGCTGGTATTTGGGAAGCCCGACAAAAGGGCTGTCGATAGCTTTTGTGTTTGCAAAAAACGGTTCAGACTGCCTAGGGCGAAGCCTCGTACGATGTTCTTGTCCTGCTCAACTGTTTCAGCCTGAGCAGGGTTGAGTTGACCCAGCATAGCCAGTCGCACCGAGATCGATTGGAAGGCGAGAAACGCCTCAAATGCGAAAAGGGCCACGAGAACGCTCAGACCGTAAACGCCAACAGCCATTGCAAAAGACGGTTTGGCCAACAAACCTATTCCCAGGAAGGCGATTCCAAGCAGGCCGGGGATGGCAACGTAGCGAATGAAAAGTGGAACATCCGAGGCAAAATCCCGGAAATTTAGGAGCGCATATGCGGGGCTCACCAGGAGATAAACTGCAATGAGCACGCATATTAATATGCCAAGGTTTCGCTTGATCACAACGTTTCCGCTTTCTCGCCTTTGCGCTTCAAAGCTCGCTTCATGCAAACCGCGCCTCACGTCTTCTTAAGATCGGGTCTCGTTCGTCAGCCATTGCCGTTTCGCCAGGTTTGCGAGCTCCACCCGCGTTGAAATACCAAGTTTGCCGTAGATGCTGTGAAGATGAAGCTTGACTGTTCCGGGAGAAATCCCAAGCTCGTCCCCTATCGCCCTGCTACGCAATCCATCGGCGGCAAGACGCGAAACCTCAACTTCACGCGGTGTCAATGCTTGCAGCAGAGAGTTGTATTGGGATTCACGTTCGCGCAGCCGGTCCAGCGCACAGGCCATGCTTCTGTCCGTAAAATATGTGCCGCCGGTGGCAACGGTCCGCAGGCAGTTAAGGAATATGGTCGGTGCCTGTTCCTTCAGTACGATGCCATTCACGCGATATTGCATTGCTATGGCAAGATCTTCGTCGCTGATATCCGCGGTAAGAACGACAATTGGCAGGTCCGACCCACGGGTGCGGATGTAATGAATCAACTCGAGTCCGCTCATTCCGGGAATTCGCAGATCTACGACGACGAGGTCAATCCGTTCCCGATCGATCGCAGCAATCGCGTCGAACGCACTTCGACATGTGACGACCACCCAGGTATTTTCCTCGGTCTCGATCATGCGGCGCAACCCGTCCAGAACAATCAGGTGATCATCGACAATGACAACGCGCAGGCTCATTGGTGCACCGGCAATCTGATCAAGATCCGTGTCCATTGCGCAACCCTGTCGATCGAAAGCTCTCCACCACGCGCTGCGGCGCGTTCGCGAAGGCTGCGAGGTCCGGTCTTGGTATTCTTCAGCTCCGCATGATCAAACCGTCGCTCAAAGCCGAAGCCTGATCCATCATCATCGACCGTTAACAAGATCGTACCGGCATCCAGTTGTAAGTTGATTTCAAGTGTTTTCGCACCACCGTGACGCACCGCATTAGCCGTCGCTTCGGAAGCCATGCGTATGAGCTCGTAGACCATCGTGGCGGGAAGACGCAGATCTATGGGGCTTAAAGCGAAGCGAATATCAATCGACCATTGCTTGCGCAAACGCCGAGCCAATGCCTCGAATTGCCGTGCTAAATGAGATTCGGCGAAGTTGCGGTATCCTTGGCCTGGTTCGAGCGCGCGGATGAAAGCGCGAAGTTCGCGTTGCTCATCGGCAAGCATGGCTTGGATGGCCGTCACACGCCCGTCGATCTGTTGATCCTCCCCGAGAGTGAACGAACGCAGGGACTGGAGTTGCAACGCCGTTCCGGCCAGAGCTTGAAGTACTCCGTCGTGAAGATCGCGCCCGATCTTGATACGTTCCTCAACAGCCGCTGCATCGCTAAGCCTGCGCATCAAGATAGCCTGCTCGAACAATGCTTTGATCCTGTCGGCGATGACCTCTGCAATGGCCACGTCGTCAAGCGAAAGTGTCGGTGGATCCAAGAGAAAGATGCGTGCCTCAAGATCACCCACTCGAAATTGCGCCGAGACCGCAGAGGCTATCGAAAAATCGCCAGCGAGAACAGGTGAAACAGGCGACACTGTGTCGGCCCATTCGTCGAAATATCCCTCGCCCCGGTGGATGAGGATTTGAGAATGGCTGGCGTCGGCGATTAGCAGGCTGGCACGCTGCAATGGTTCCGCAACCCATGGCCAATAGGCGTCCGGCGGCAATTGCGTGACACTGCAAGCGCCATTCTCGCGAACTGCTACGTAGGTCCATGGCTCGTCCGGGTCGCTCCAGATCAGGAGTGCGCGGGGCGAGCGCATCACGTGCGCTGCGTATTCAAGAGCGGCACCAGCGGGCCACTCGGGTCCTTCGGGTGTCGCAGGAGTTTTCTCCACCAGGCGCAGCATCTCCGCGCGAACTACTTCTTGGTGAGCCCCGAGCCAGACCAGTAGAACGCCGGCGACAGTCACGAATAGGATGTGTGAGACGTCCGTCGTCACGTCAGCACCGGTATCGAACGCTACCAGGCAAACAGGAACTGCCATGCAGATGAGCGCTGTCCAAAACGCACCTCGCCAACGCCAATGCAGCGTTGCACTCAGGAGAACGAAGGGCATGAATATGAAAAATGGACTGGAAGCGCCACCTGTTAGTAGCATGAAAAAAACAAAGGTAACGACATCCACCGCATGGCGTATCAGGGTGCCGCTTACACGCGAAATCTTGCTTCGCCAAACATGGATTGCGCAGAGGATCGCGTATGCGAGGTAGACCGACAGAAATGGAAGTACAAACTGGGGAGGACGCGGCTGATGCATCGCGCCGAGCCAGGCTATCGAGAGGCTTGCGATCACTGACATGATACGGCCAATAGCAATGACCTTATCCGCACGTGCACGGTGTGTGTTGATCCAGGTCGTTCGACCGCGTGCTGCGTCCGCGTCGCAGGTGTTGCTAAAACCTTGGGGTCGAAGAGGCGAGGCAATGTTGCCCCTAAGTATGAAGTTCCGCCAGGCATTCATACGCATGGCCCGTCTCCAGCGATGACCGAGCTAGGGCCGCCTTACCCTCGCTCGTAAACGGCGCTCAGAATTAAGCTATTGATTGCTATCTGCTCTATACGAGACCGGCGGTTGCTTCCTCTCAGACACTGGATTTGCTGCATTCCAGCCTGAAACGCTTAATTACGTCAGCATAACATACTAAAAAATGAACTTAAACCGAATGATCAATTGCATAGCCTTGCCCGTGCCAACGACCGACTTTTTCAACGGGCTGGTAGGCCCATTTTCGCCAGCGTCGCCTTCTTGCTCATTTGGGATTCGGAGCAACTGACAATTGTCTTCTTCACAGCAGAATTGAAGTCTGAGTTATGCCGCGGAAATATGATGAAAGCTGTGGTGGCGCCAATCGACGGTTTCCGGTGGGGGAATATGTTCTCGTATAGCTGATAACTCGTCTGTGTCATTCGACTGCGGGGGCAAATCTAAATGGACCAGCTTGGGCGCTGCGCCATAATTTGCAGCGAAGTTGTAAAGAGAATTGCTCGCGAAATATACGATCGAAGCTGAAGTTACCGCTTCGCGCACTCGTTGCTCGTCGCCAATTTTTACGTAAAGCACGCCTGGGATTGACAGTGGCATTGTCCTGACGACCGGATCGAGAACCAAATTAACAGCCTGGTAGGTCACGTTGTTCAGGATAAATACGACGAGACCATACTGGCTTGACCGATAGCCTGCTTCGATCAATTCCGCAGGGACCCGCCCGTTCGATGGCATGATTTCGATGACGCTGCAACCTAACATGGTCAACTCCAGCCCAATCATTCCGACTTGGCAATACCGCCGTACGCAGGACAGTCATCGCACAGCAAATCACCCATCGGATTATCCGCCAGCCATTCAACAAAAGACTGTAACTCGTTCCCCGTTGGCAGAGTATATGTCGTTGGATATATCGGTGGAAATTTCCGATGCGAACGGGATGCACGGTCGTTGGCGCGGCACGTCCGAAACTGGGTGATATCGATGCCCGAATTGAAGAGCTGCGGCGGGAGATCGTTGTTCTCGGCTAGCAAAAATCGGCATTCGAGACGGTGATCAACGTCTACCACTCTGCGTTCGTTTGTGGGACTTGCATTCACAATGCCGCTTGATTGTCACTAGACCGCCCATCATTGGTCGAAGCGACGGGCTGACCCAATGCGATACTTTTGATATCGGTTCCCAGGTTTCTAAATCTTCTGGCTCGATGAGCGCTTTGTGGCCGACGGCGACGATTTCGTCAGGATACTTGCCGAAGCTTGCGGCCCAACTGGCCGGGATTGCTTGAAAATGCAAAACAAGCCGCCGTCGCTGCCTCAACCTACCAATTTCCAGCCCTCAGGGGTGGGTCTGCACATGAAGGCTGGACGGCTGACGATGGTCTTTACTGCAGCGGCGAGCGATCGACAGCCGGCAGTCGGATTGTAATGGATCATCGGAAGAAGCCGCGTTAGATTAGCTCAACCGCAGAAAGGACCGTGGCTCCCAGGGAGAGGCGATCCGGGGAGAAATATCCTGAGCGACGTTGACCGTCTCGTAGTGGCCTATCCATTTGTGGGAGATGAAGTCGGCGGCAGCCACATCTCCGCCGTTGGTTTGATCTGTGCGCTCGATCAATCGAAATATAAACCACTTGTCATTCTGCATCAGCCCGGAAAGGCACTTGAAGCCTATCTCACAGAACGTGGAGTGTCTTTCGTCAAGTCGCCCGAAGTTGCGGTGATGTCGCCTCGCCATTCATATGGCGTGGCTGGCAAGCTCTCGCGCGGTTTTGGATATGCACGAACCACTGCGCTACTCAGTTCATTCCTTCGTGAACATGAGGTTGATATCGTACATACCAACGACGGCCAGATGCACGCGACCTGGGCCCTGGCGGCTCGCCTTTCCGGCGCGCGGCTGCTTTGGCATCATCGCGGCGATCCCGATGCCTTCGGCGTTAACGTCATGGCGCCTCTATTGGCAAATCACATTGCTACGGTCTCGCGCTACGTGCAGCCGACGCGGCCGATCCTGCCGGTTTCCCATAAGCTGAGCGTACTGCACAGCCCCTTCGATCACCCAACCATTTTGCCCGATCGGGAAGACTGCAGGCGCGAATTCGTCGGGGAACTCGACCTGCCCGAGGAAACCCGCTTCGTCGGCTATGTGGGGGGCTTGATCGACAGGAAGCGCCCGGTCAGGTTTGTCGAGGTCATCCACGCTTTCCTCCAGCGCTTTCCGGATTTCCCGCTGGTTGGCCTCGTCTTCGGAATCCCATCACCAGACCTTCCGAACCCGGAACCGGAGATGCGAGCGCGCGCGCTGGAACTTGGAGTCGAGCGGCGTATCAAAATGATGGGCTTTCGCGCGCCGGTCGCGCCTTGCATGAGTGCGCTCGACGCATTGCTGGTTCCGGCCATCAACGAACCCTTCGGGCGGACGTTAATTGAAGCCATGTTGCTCGAGACCCCTGTGATTGCGACCCGCCACGGCGGCAACATCGAGGCAATCGTCGACGGTGTGACTGGTTTCCTCGTTGAGCCTGAAAAGCCGGAGGCCTTCGTCGATCCGCTGGCGAGACTGCTGATGAACGCCGGGGAACATCGCCGCATCAGTTCGACGGCTCGTGAAAACGCTTTGACGAAATATGGCACCGAGGCTCATGTCAAAGGCATCAGCCTGCTTTATGAGCGCATCGTTGGACGCGAGTACCGGAGCTTTGGAGTAAGAAGGACAGCACCCTGAGTTTGGCCTTGAGGAGCAGACGATGGAAATGGGCGATATCAACTTCCTGATCATTGGCGCAACGAAGAGCGCCACCACCTGGTTGCAACAATCGCTGCAATTGGATCCACGTGTCCATATGCCGGATCCGGAGATCCATTATTTCAGTCGCTACCACGATCGCGGAGATCGTTGGTATCTGGAGAATTTCAAGCCGACCAGCGAGGGTCTTGTCATCGGTGAGAAGTCGAACTCCTACCTTGATACCCCTGCCGCCGCGGCGCGTATCCACCAAAGTCTGCCGCACGTCTTGCTGGTGGCACAGCTGAGAAATCCCGTTGAGCGGGCCTATTCCGACTACTGCATGCTCCATCGCCGCGGCGAGGCGACTGGTGACATCGAGCGCTATCTCGATCCGCGCCAGGGTGCGGGCGGCAGGTTCCTCGAGGGTGGGTTGTATTTCCGGCAGTTGCGCCGGTTTCTCGAGTTCTTCCCTCGGGAAAGGCTGCTCGTTCTGTTTTACGAAGACCTCAAGAGGGATGCCGCCGGGCAGGTTCAGGACCTGCGGCAGTTTCTCGGCCTTGACGGAAACCCCGCTTTTGAGCCAGTCGCTCAGAGGGTAAAGGACAAGACCAAACCTCTGGTGGACGCCAGATTACGGCAGATACTCAAGCCACTTAAACCGATCGTTGCCCCCTTGCGTGACACGAAAGGCTTCGAATTTTTGAGATCAATGATCTCGGCAGAGTTCAAGTATGTACCGCTCAACAAGGAATTGACCTCGCGAATGATCGGTTACTATGAGGACGAGACCGACCGCCTTGCAGGTTTGCTTGGCCGCGACTTAGGCGACTGGTTGAAAGCCCCCATGGAAGATGTCAAGCGCCCATCGGTGTAGGCTTTTGGGGCGCCACCCATGGCTCGAACTCGGGTTAGGAGCGCCGGACCTGCAAACCCAAGTTGTCCGTTCTCCTCCATGAGCCCAACCTGCTCCTGAGCCAGTCATGCGGCGATCTCCACACCGGCTTTGGCCGATAGATGCCGGCAAAATTTAGGATGCTCCCGATGATCCTTGCGCGGCTTGTCGTTAGTCGCTCGACAAGGTCAAGGAGGTTCTTCTCGTAGGTCCGCTCCGCCGCCGCAACCACAAACACCGCATCGACATGGCTTGCGAGCCAGATCGCGTCGTCATCATTATCGGCCGCAGGCGTATCGACGATGATAAGATCGAAGTGCCTGCGCAGTTCTCCAAAAATACGCTCCTGATCTTGGAGCGTCAGACGCGAGGTGAGAACGTGAACAAAAGGAAAGTCAGGCGCTTGCGCGCTAATTGAGGTCAGATCGGTGGCGCCATCGGCTACAAGATCGAGATTGAATGGCCTTTGCGGCGCTCCGATCATCGTGGTCGCCCCCGTAGGGCCGGGGTCCATGTCCAGGATAACGGAACGCAAACCGTTCAGAGCGGCAACGGTCGCCATGCCCACGGCACAAGTTGTCTTGCCTTCATTGGCTGAAGGAGAGCAGAACATGACGACTTTGGATGCGTCCTGGCTCTTCCAGCCGAGACATAGAGAGCGCATTGAGCGTGCGAATGGTGAGCGTGGGTCGGCGAGAATGGAGCGATAAAGCGTTTGATCCGGTTTCAACGTCGCCGTTAGATCGGGGATGGAGAGATAGTTCGGCTGGTTGACGATCGCTTCGAGCGTGCGGGCCGTCCGAACGCGTCCGTCCGCCGCCTCGACCGCCATCGCGCCAACCATGCCCAGCAGTAGCGAAGCTAAGCCGCCGATGGGAATGAGCAAGCCGGGCTTGGGAAACGACGGATCGATCGGAACTTCGGCGAACGACGCAATGCGGGCCGTGGCCTTGATCTCATCCTTCTCCGGATCGAGCGTGCCGAGCCTCAGGACCACTGCATCATAGCGCTTCTGCTCGGTCAGTAGGTCACGCTCCAATTCGCGACGGCGAATTTCATCGAGATTTCGGTCCTGCATTTGTTTCTGCAGCCGACCGACTTCCTCCTGGAATTTCTGCACCCTGACAGTTGCGACTTTCGCATCGTTTTCCAGTTCCTGGAGGGTGCGATTGATTTCACCTTCGATCACTTGGCGATTCGACGCCAATTCCGCATCGACCTCGACTACCTGGGGGTGGTTCTTGCCAAATTTTGAGGCCAGTTGGGCCCGGCCGCGTTCCAGCTTTCCTTGTTCGGTTCGCAGCGAGCTGAGGAGGTCCGACGTCATAACGCGGCCGGCGGAGTCGATGCCGGTCTTTGAAAGAATGTTCTTGGCCTCATTATACTTCGCCCATGCGCCGGCTTCGTCGACCCTCGCCAGGATGAACTGCTGATTGAGCTGTTCGGTGCGGGCACGCAGAACATCGTCACGTGGATCGAATGTCAGGTCGCTGCGCATCGTGAAGTCGGCGATCTCGCGTTCCTTCTTGGCTATCGACTGCACCAAATCTTTGGCCTGGGTGCGAAGGGTATCGACAGTCGCATGCGCTGCAAGTTCTTTCATCTGGGTTGACCAAACCACGTAGTCCGCTGCTACGCCATTGGCGATCTCGGCTGCATAAAGCGCCAAGGGATGCTGAACGTAAATTGTCATCGCAAGGCTTTCGCCCTTGCGATCGGCAGAGATGGCATCGGCGAGTTTTGTGATGACCCGATCACGGTTGACTGGGTCGAGGGTAGTGGGTCGATGAACATTCTGGCCCGCCGTCACGCGCCGCGGTCCTGCCTGCGCTTTGCGTGGAGACCACCGCCATCCCCAAAACGACGATGCGTCTTGCTGAGCGTCTGCTGACAATCTGGCATTGAAGTATGGGTCTTCCATCAAATTCAAGTCGTCAACCACAAAGCCGAGGAATTCGCGAGATTTGATGAGATCCATTTCGGTCTCCATCGCGGACTTGTCACGTTCCTGTTTTTGCAACTCGATGACGGCTTCGTACGGCCGGATATCGTTGCGGTCGAAGACGAGCGTCGAAGAGGCCGTGTAGATCTTTGTGAGCGACAGGGTAATGATGGTAGCGAGCAGGGTGCCCGTCAGGGCTGTAATCAAGATGAGCTTGGCGTGGCGCCGGAAGAAGTCGACGATATCCGCAAGTTCATAGGACGAGGTGTCGCGCGAGACCGGCGGTACTGGTCCAAATCGGCGCCCACCCTTCTCATCGGCTTCGTACTCTCGGTCATATAACAGCATGATGGCCTATCCCGAGTCCTCCGTTGGAGCCATCTGCGTCCACGTCGGTCGGTCAACAAGTGATATTAGGCTTCACATTCGCCTATTTACTTGGGAGCAGTTTGGGAACAATGTCAAAGGGAATTTTAGCGGATTCATTTCAAGCATGTGTGCAAATATGTGGCCTGTAGAATAACGAGCTCATTTCCCAGTGGTTGTGGTCGACGTCAATGACGCACATGACACGAACGTCCGGTGTTCAGCCGATCTCCTCCGACCGACACACCTTTTGGCAAAGGATTGAATTCGCCTGTGCCGTGTGTGCCGTTTTCCTTTCGGCGGTGAATTTCTTGCGCACGAACATGTTCTATTTCACCCTGAGCGACTTGTTGTTTTGCGCCGCTCTTGGGTTGCGTGCGCTTACCGGTGGATTGCCGCTACGGCTGTGGGGGCGCGCGTCGGCGACTGTGTGGCTTTGCGGTCTGCTGTTGCTGTGCTCCGGGCTGATGATCAGCAGCCTTCTGTCCACCGCCCCGATACGGGGCATCGTCATCGTCGGGCAGTATCTGTTCGCCTATCTGGTTGTTGCCCTTGTTGTTTGCGGGCGCGATCTGGGCACCATGTGGACCTTCGCCAAGGTCTACGTAGCGTCGATCTTCCTCATGTGCTTGCATGGGATTTACCTGATCCATATCGATGGCCAGAAGAACACCGCTTTCGTAAGCGGCAATGGTCGCTTGACGGGATTTGTCGAAAGGGAGAACGAATGCGCGGCAGTAATCGCGCTCGCGATGCCGATGCTTATGTTGCTGGCTTCCAAGGGAAAGATCGGCAAAGCCTATGCGATCGTCATTGGGGCGACCATGGCCTATGGCATCTTGCTGACGGGTTCGAATACCGGTCTGGCCGGCTTTGCGTTCACTTTCCTCGGGTTCATGGTCCTGAGCGGCAGCTGGAAGTATGTCGTGGTCGGCCTTGCCTGTTTGACACCCTTTGCCATTTGGATTGTGCACTCCGGCCGCGACTACCTGCCGGCGGTCTTTCAAAAACGCGTGCTCGGCGCCTTGGAAACGGGCGATCTAAGCCAGGCTGGAACCTTCGACCATCGCGTCGAATTGATGCATGAGGCCCTTGGTCGAGTGCAGGATACATTGTGGATAGGTGTCGGCGCCGATCAATACCAAGTCACCAGCGCCATCAGGCAGCCCGTGCACAACCTGTATCTTTTGTTGTCGACCGAAGGCGGAATCATGGCCGCCATAGGTTTTAGTGTTATGATTGCTGCCACGTTTCTCCCGATTGTGCGGACGTATCGCGTGCCGGGAGGTGCAGCTTACGCTGCCTGCGCGCTTGTCAGCGTGTCTATGTTCGCGTTGATGGCTAATGCGTTTCCTCACCTTTATGGGCGGTTCTGGACTGTCCCAATAATCCTTACGCTAGGACTGGCAACAAGCTATTGTCGCGCTGTGGAGAAAAGGAGCATCGGCAATGGAGCGCTAACGCCTGCGCGAATATTGCGGGGCGGACGCCCTAGGTCAGGGTTAGGTCCTATTCGCTAGCTCGTGCGCGGGAACTGTTTGAAGGAACGCAAGTTTCTGTCGCAACGCAAACTGTCAGATGCGGTTCCAGTTGCTGAGGGCGAGGATAAGTGATGCTGGTCGAAGTGGAAGAATGCCTTGAAGCATTGCGTTGCCCGCGCACCGGTTCGAAACTGGCGCGCGTTTCACCCGATGTGCTGAAACCGGTCTGTCCCGAGAACCCCGAGATGTCCTATCGCCTGGTCGACGGCAAGCCGGTTATGATCGATTTTTCGGAATCCGTGTTTAGCGAAGGCGATTTCTTACGCTCGAAGGCGGCAAGCCCCATCGAGCGCAAACAATACGGTCGCTTGACGAGGTTCTTCAAGAAACTGCTCTCGCCGACAAAAAAGAGTACTGTCTCCAACGTCAGTCGATTGGTTGATGACCTGCAGATGACCGCGGCCCGCCCGGCCAAGCTTCTTGTCATCGGCGGCGGGAGTATTGGCCAAGGAATGGAACCCCTCTATGAGCATCCGGAGATCAGCGTCTACTCCTTCGACGTCTATGCATCCCCCCTCACCCAGTTCATAGCCGACGCCCATCAGATTCCCTTGCCGGACGATTTTTTCGACGCAGTGGTCATCCAGGCCGTTCTTGAGCACGTCCTCCAGCCTGCCCAGGTCGTGTCCGAGATCTGGCGCGTCCTGAGCGACAAGGGGCTCGTCTACGCTGAAACGCCCTTCATGCAGCAGGTGCACGAGGGAGCATTCGATTTCACCCGGTTCAGCGAAAGCGGCCATCGATATCTGTTCCGCTGGTTCGAGACGATTTCATCTGGGGCCAATGGTGGCCCCGGCACGCAGTTCATGTGGTCAGTTGACTATCTCGTTCGCAGTGTCTTTCGGTCGGTGATGCTGGGCAAGCTTGCAAAGCTCGCCTTCTTCTGGACGCAATATCTGGATGCGATCATTCCCGCACGCTTTGCGGAGGATGGCGCAAGCGGCGTGTATTTTTATGGTCGGAAAGCGCAGGCGCCGATTTCCCCGAAGGCCATTATCGCCCACTACCAGGGGGCGCAGGGGCGACACGCCTGACCCGACCTACCCTTTTAGGCTAACCCGTTCTCGCTAATTGCCACCGGGGCGGCGCGGACCTTAAATTCGAACATCATTTACGAAACCTGTTTCGGGAAGCCGCTTTGCCGCTTTCCCGACGACAATTGATTTGCGCCGGTCGATTTCGCAACGCGACACAAAGGGGTTGTCGCATGGCTCTTTCGCATCTTGCCCGCCTTGAGGCCGAAGCCATCCACACCATGAGGGAGGTCGCGGCAACATCCGCCAACCCAGTGCTGCTTTACTCCGTCGGCAAGGATTCAAGCGTGCTGCTTCATTTGGCGATGAAGGCATTCTTTCCTGCAAAACCGCCGTTTCCACTGCTTCACGTCGATACGACCTGGAAGTTCAAGGAGATGATCGCCTTCAGGGACCAAGTCGCACGGGACAACGATCTCAGGCTCATCGTTCACATCAACGAGGATGGTGTCGCTCAAGGCATTAGTCCTTTCGAGCACGGTTCGAACGTCCACACGCACCTCATGAAGACGGTGGCATTGCGCCAGGCACTGGAGAAACATCGCTTCGACGTGGCGATCGCGGGCGCGAGGCGCGATGAGGAAAAATCGAGGGCGAAGGAACGGATCTTTTCCTTGCGCACTGCCGGTCAGGCTTGGGATCCCAAGCGACAGAGACCGGAGATGTGGAAGACCTTCAATACCAGGCTCACGCCGGGAGAAACCATGCGGGTCTTCCCGCTCTCGAACTGGACTGAACTGGATGTCTGGCAATATGTCCTGCAGGAAAGCATCGCGGTGGTCCCGCTTTATTTCGCCGCCGAACGTCCGGTCGTCGAACGGGACGGCATGCTGATCATGGTTGATGATAACCGCATGCCGCTGCAGCCGGGCGAGATCGTCCGTCAGCGCCAAGTGCGTTTCCGCACCTTGGGGTGCTACCCGCTCACCGGCGCCATCCCGTCCAAGGCAACGACTGTTCCCGAGATCATCGAGGAGATGGTCTTCAGCCGCTCCTCGGAGCGGCGCAACCGGCTTGTCGATCGCGACGAAGCGTCCGGCATGGAAAGGAAGAAGCGGGAAGGATACTTCTGATGCACGGTCAACCTTCGGTATTTTCGCCTGAAGTGGCGGGGCTCCTTGATGTCGAAGGTAGCAAGTCGCTTCTTCGCTTCATCACCTGCGGATCGGTCGACGACGGAAAATCCACCTTGATCGGCAGGTTACTCTATGACGGCGGCTTAATCCTGGAGGATCAGGTCGCGGACCTGGGACGGGAGAGCGAACGGCAGGGAAAGGTCGATCACCTCGATTACTCGCTGCTGCTGGACGGGCTTGAGGCGGAACGAGAACAGGGCATCACCATAGATGTCGCCTACCGTTACTTCTCGACCGCCAAGCGCAAGTTCGTCGTCGCCGACACGCCCGGCCACGAGGAATATACCCGCAATATGGTGACCGGCGCATCGACGGCGGATCTGGCGATTATCTTGGTCGACAGCCAGCACGGCATGCTGCCGCAGACCTGCCGCCACACCTACCTCGCCTCGCTTCTTGGCATTCGCCATGTGGTTGTTGCGGTGAACAAGATCGATCTCGTCGGCTATCGCTCGAGCATATTTGAAGCGCTACAGACCCACTATCGAAAATTCGTGCTGACGCTCGGTTTTGAAACGGTGCAGGCCATCCCCGTGTCGGCTCGTTATGGTGACAACGTCACCTCCCGGTCACTGCACACGCCATGGTACCAGGGTCCGAGCCTGCTCGAATATCTCGAAACCGTCGACGTCGGCAAAGAGGGCGCCGATCGCCCTTTCCGCTTTCCAATACAATGGGTCAATCGGCCCAATGCCGGGTTCCGCGGATATGCTGGCGAGATTGCGTCCGGCCGGATAGCCGTCGGTGATCCGGTCACGGTCGCCAAGTCTGGACAAAAGACGGCGATCAAATCCATCGTGACCTATGACGGAGAAGTCGCAAGCGCCGAGGCCGGCCAGGCCGTTACCCTGGTTCTTAGAGATGAGGTCGATGCCTCCCGCGGCAACATGCTGACGTCGCCATCGTCACGGCCTTTCGTCGCCGATCAGTTGCAAGCTCATGTTATCTGGTTCGACGCCAACCCTTTGCTTCCGGGCCGCAGCTATATCCTGAGGACCGAAACCGACAGCGTCAACGCGACGATCACCAAGCTCAAGCATCGCGTGAACGTCAACAGTTTTGCCCGGGAGGCAGCCAAATCGCTGACGATGAACGAGATCGGCGTCTGCAATATCTCGACGCAGGCTCCGATCGCCTTCGACGCCTACAAGGACAACAAGACCACCGGAAATTTCGTCATCGTCGACCGCCTGACCAACGACACCGTTGGCGCCGGCATGATCGATTTCCCATTGAGGCGCGCGGCCAACGTCCACTGGCACGCCATGGACGTCAACAAGCAGGCGCGAAGTGCGCAGAAACAGCAGACACCTGCCGTCCTGTGGTTCACGGGGCTTTCCGGCTCTGGCAAATCGACAATCGCCAACGCGCTCGAACGGATCCTCAATGCCCATGGCAGGCATACCTATCTTCTCGACGGCGACAATGTCAGACACGGCCTGAACAGGGATTTGGGCTTTACCGACGAAGATCGGGTGGAAAACATCCGGCGCGTGGCCGAGGTGGCAAAATTGATGGCGGATGCCGGCCTGATCGTTCTGGTTTCCTTCATCTCGCCGTTCCGTGACGAGCGGCGCATGGCGCGCGAACTGATGGCCGAAGGTGAATTCATCGAGATTTTCGTGGATACGCCGATCGAGGAATGCGCTCGCCGCGATCCCAAGGGGCTTTATGAAAAAGCCCGTGCCGGCAAGATCGCCAATTTCACTGGCATCTCGTCACCCTATGAAGAGCCGGAGCATCCGGAGCTGCGCCTGTCGACGATCGACAGCGAGCCGACGGATCTCGCCCTCCAGATCGAAGATTTTCTCGCACGGCGACAGTTGCAATGAACGCGTTGTCCGAACTTTTCGAGGAGACGGCACTGGCTGCGGGCATCGCCGTTCTCGATGTCTATCATGCCGGCGCCGACGCGGTTGCGAAGGCCGATGGATCGCCCGTTACCGAAGCTGATCTCAGAGCTGAGGCGGTGATATTCGAACGTCTCGCCAAAGTTTCGCCCGGCACCCCCATCGTCGGGGAGGAGGCGGCAGCTGCGGGCTGTGCTCCCTCCGTTGAGGAAGGCACCTTCTATCTGGTCGACCCACTCGATGGCACCAAAGAGTTCATTGCTCGCCGTGACGATTTCACTGTGAACATTGCCCTTATCGAGAACGGCAAGCCGATTGCCGGTATCGTGTATGCCCCGGCCTTGCGACGAGCCTATGTTGCGGCCGGTGGCATCGCGCAGCGTCTGGAGATCGATCGCTTCGGTCGCGTGTGCGAGCGACGGGAGATCCGCGCGCGCGGTCGTGAAACCGCGATGATCGCGGTCGCGAGCCGCAGCCATTCCTGCGCGGAAACCGAGAGATTCCTTGCCCGGCACCATGTCCAGGAGTGTACCTCGGTTGGTTCATCCCTAAAATTCTGCCTGCTGGCCGAGGGGCGGGCGGATGTCTATCCGCGTTTTGGCCGGACGATGGAGTGGGATACTGCCGCCGGTGATGCGGTATTGGCTGCTGCCGGCGGAACGGTGCTGCGCCTGGACGGCTCGGTCTTGAGGTATGGCAAGTGCCGGCAGGTGAGCGATTGCGACTTCGCCAACCCTCACTTCGTCGCCTGGGCCGCAGCCCCGCCTGAGGGTTGGTGCTGACTATCGTCGGTGCATGCGGTCGTCGCTTTGTCGTCTATTTGCATACGCGCAAGAAGCAGGCGGTTTACCAGCCTGACGTCGAACCGTTCTTCCGCCATCCGACGCGAAGCGCGTCCCATGGCGGCAATCGCGGAACGCTTTTCAATGAAGCCTTCCATCGCTTCAACAAGCGACGAGACGCTGCGAGGCTCGATCAAAACGCCGTTGACACCTGGGTCCACCGTTTGCCTGCAACCGGGTAGATCCGTCGTGATGATTGCGCGTCCGGTCGCCATCGCCTCCAGAATGCTTCTGGGGATGCCTTCCCGGTAGTAGGAGGGCAGCACGAACACGCTGCAGGCCGCAAGGTACGGACGCACATCGCGGGTGGTTCCAAGATACTGCACCACACCTTCCTGCACCCATCCAGCGACTTCTCCTTCGCTGATCGCCGTCGGGTTGGGATCGTAGTGCCCCAGCAGTTGGAAGACGGCGTCGGGGTGGCGTGCGCGGATTGTCCGCGCCGCAGCGACATATTCTGGGATGCCCTTGTCGCGCAGGAGCCGGGCGATCAGAAGAAAAACCGTCGGCTTAAGCGGTGGCGTCGATGCGTGGTAGTAATCAAGATCGACGCCCGAGCCCGGCACTGTAGAGACAATAGAGGGGTCGTCGACCAGCCGGCGCTCTCTGATGTCGGCAAGATCCGCTTCGTTATATACGAAGACGGCCCGTGCCTTCTTCATCGCGCATCGGTAGAGCCCGACGCACATCGAGCGCAGCGATCGGCGAACGGCGCTTTCGTCAGGCTCGACAGCGAACATATGGCCGAGTCCGGTGACGAGAAAGAACCTATGGGGCACCGAGCAGAGCCGCGCGGCAATGCCGCCGTAGATGATCGGTTTCATCGTATAGGGCAGGATCGCCGCCGGACGTTCTTTCAGGAAGTGACGGACCAGTGCGGCGAGCGTCACAAGGTCGACAAAGGGGTTCAGCCCGGCCCTCGACATGGGAATTCGGATGAAACGCACACCAAGCGTATCCAGTTCTTTTTCCACGATCGGATCATGGTCAGGGGCCATGGCATCGACATCAAACCCTGCCTTGACAAGATCCTTGATCAATTCGCGACGAAAATTCGTTAGCGACGACGTCAAGCTCGCAATCAGGACTATCCTGGTGCGGGGTGCTTCTGTTTTGCTGGGAACGGTTTTTGATGCCTTCATGGCCACTACCGCATACGACGGGCTGCGTTGACCGGTGCCTGCCACCCAATTTGCCGCGCCGCGTTGGTGGCTTGCTGGTCGAGGACCTCGTCGTAGAGCGCGAGGTGGCTGTCGACGTAGGATCTCAGCGAGAACCGCTCGACGACGCGCCTACGCGCGCGTTCTCCCAGTTGCCGCCGGGCGCTTTGCGACAGGCAGAGGATCGACGCGGCAAGTTTTGCAAGACCATCTGCGTTTTCCGGTTCAACGACCATCTGCCGGTCTCCTAGCAGCCATGCGCAGTCTCCGACATCGGTGGCGATCGCCGGCACGCCACTGGCCATTGCTTCAGCCACGACCAGTGGAAATGCTTCCCCCCAAGCCGACGACAGCATGAATAGGTCGAGGCCCGGCATCAGGCGGTCAATGTCCGCACGCGCGTTTGAGACGGTGATCATCGGTGTTATGCCGAGTTCGGCCGCCAAATGTCGGACGATCCCATTTTCGTGGCCGTCGCCGATCAGGATCCCGTGAGCATCAAGCCCCAGGCTGCGAAGCGTGGCGATTGCACGCACGAAGGTGCCATGGTCCTTCATCGGATGTGCGCGCGCGACATTGCCGACAAGAAAGCGCTCAGTGGGCACTGAGAGCGCGTCGCAGAGATACCGTCGGGCGTCGGGCCGTGGGCGAAACTGATCGCAATCGACACCGTTTGGAATGATACGCCGCTTGTCCGGATCGAAACCCAGCGCTTCGTGCTGGTCGGCCGACACCCGCGAACAGTAGGAAATTGCGCATGTGCGATGGGAAAGGGAAGCGCTCAGCCGGATCACGGCACGTGTCAGCAGTTTCTCTGAGGCGAGGTTGGCGATGGAGTGGTGAATGCTCCATATGGTGGGCTGTCGCTCGCCGAGCAGCGCTCCGAGCGATGCGGCGACATTGCCGTGATACATCCATCCGTGAAGCAGGCTCGGGCGAGACGATCTCACGATCGCACGCAGTCTGACCAAGGCACGAGGGCCTGGTCGAGACTGGTTCATTTGGAGTGTCGCGACGTCGATGTTGGCCGCTTGCAAATCGCGCGCGATCGGGCCGGGCGACATCAGCGACAGCACGGAAGGGTCGTAAGGCGTTTGAGCGAGCTTTGCGCCAAAGCGCGCGAGCATGTATTCCGCACCGCCGACATTCAGCCCCGTGATGCAATGAAGTACGGGGATCCCTGCCATGCCATGCTCCTTCCTTGCGTACACCAATACCTACTGACGCGGCCTGCTGGTGGTCTGCGGCCGCACCGCCGTCTTTTTGCTAAGCGCGATAACGCCAGGACTGCGACCGGTCGATTGACGAGCCGCCCTTGCTGCCGAAATCATGTCTTGGGGGATTTCCGCATTCGGCAACAATTGCGCGATCGCTGCCAGAACAGAACTCTCGTCACATCGTTCGGCATCGCGCTGCATACGATTGAATGCGCTCTTCAACACCGAAGAGGGCACGGGTTGAGGGACCGCTCCAAGCACGCCCGGGATGGCCGACTGGATGCGCTTATCGGTCGGATCGAACAGTTCCTCGAACAGCTTTTCGCCCGGTCGGGATCCAACGATCTCGATCATGATGTCCTTGTCCGGCACGAAGCCCGCCAGACGGATCATGCGTCGAGCGATGTCAATGATCTTCACAGGCTCGCCCATGTCGAGAACGAAGATTTCGCCTTGGCCTATCTGCTTCTGAAAACCGTAAGCCGATGCCTGAAGCGTCAGCTCGACGGCCTCTCGGATGGTCATGAAGAAACGCGTCATTCTCGCGTCCGTGACCGTCAACGGACCGCCCTTGGCCAACTGATGCTTAAAGAGCGGGATAAGGGATCCGCTTGATCCAAGCACGTTGCCGAAGCGAACGGTCATGAAGCGGGGTCCCTGCCCGCTTGTGACACCATCGAGATCGAGCGCTTGGCAATAGAGTTCGGCAAGCCGTTTCGTCATGCCCATTATGCTGGAGGAGTTCACCACCTTGTCGGTAGACACCTGCACCATGGCGAGTGCACCGAATCGCTTGGCTGCGTTCGCGACGTTCATGGTGCCGATGACATTGGTCAGGACGCCTTCGCAGGGATTGATCTGAACCATGGGCACATGTTTGAGCGCGGCGGCGTGGAAGACCAGTTCCGGCAAGTGCGCTTCGAAGATCTCATTGACCCTCTGGCTGCGCCGAACGCTGCCAAGGCAGTTCGAATGGCGGATCTCCGGAAACTCTTCCTTTAGGCACAGGTCGATCGAATAGAGATTGAATTCGGTATTGTCGACCAGGACGATCTCGGCCGGGCCGCAAGCGGCGATCTGGCGGGTAAGTTCGCTGCCGATCGACCCGCCTGCCCCAGTGATAAGAACTCGCCGGCCGGCAATCAAGCGCCTGATGGCGTCCTTGTCGAGGGCGGCCTGCGGTCGTTCGAGGAGATCAGTCATTTCGATCGATCGGAGCTCGTATGGGTTCTCGTTGCTGGTCTGCTTGAACTCCGTAGCGCTTTGCAGCCGCGAGACTGCGATCCCAAGGCGTTCGGCGGCCTGGAGTAACTCGCCCGAAGCCGTCTCATCGAAGGACGACAGGGGTTCGGTGAAAACGATATGGCAGGGTTGCTTGCCCTCGGCCCTGAGATCGGCGACGACCTGTTCCAGATCCTCGAGCCTTCCTGCGATCGGTACCCCATGCAGCATCAGGCCAACTTGAGATTCACTCGAGTCGAGACAGGCGACCGGCACATAGGGCGCCGCCGGATCGCGAAACAAAGCGCGTAGATAGAGATCCGCGGCGTTGCCGGCTCCAACCAGAAGCAGGGGAACGCGGTGGCGATGGCCATCGGCGTCGGCCTTTTCCGAACGCTTGTTTTTGGAAGGCAGGAATTCGTCTGCGCGGAAGCTTAAGCGGGAGGTCGCAAGGAAGGCAATCAAAAGCAGCGATTGCAGCGGCACGACAGTTCGCGGCATATCGGTGAGGCGTGTCGAAAAGAACAAAAGGGCGATGAGCACGAGCGAGGTCAGGACCACCGCGCGGATGATAATCACGAGGTCGCTGATTGACCCGTATTTCCAGTTTCGACTGTAGAGACCCGAGAGCGGGAACATGGCCGCGCAGACCGCCAAATACTGGGCAGACGACCAGGCCAGGATCTGCATCGTATCGGGGCGATCGCTCAGGCCTCCAGGCCCATACCGCAGGAATAGTGCGAGGAAAAGCGCGATCGCAGCGGATGCCAAATCCACCGCATAGAGAGCAGCGTTCTTTCGTGCGCCACGAGCGGCCGATTTGAGTTTCCTGACGCCAAGCTGCGCAAGTGTGATCGCGGCGTCCCGGGCAGTTGCCGGGAACGCTGCGCTGTCTGCGATGGCTCGATGATTCATTACACGAAATGCCCACGCACCGTAAAACGCCTTAAAGGCGGTCGGAATGCGAAACATAACGCCCCTCCTTCGACATGGCTTCGCTAACCGGTGGCCAGAATGGGCCGGGCGAGTAATACGACCGAAAGTATATGCGTTACTTCTGGTGGAGTTCCGTCAATTCCATAGCATAAAAAAGATATACGCTCTCGACCTGTTCGGTGTCGGAGCGTGTTTTACCTTTTCCCTATTTGCATTGAACTCTAGAGACCACTTTGATTTTGGAAAGTAAACTAACTTTGAAGGATTAATCCTTTGGGGCGATAAATGTAATCTACAACATCGATGGATTTTGATAACGTAGACAGACGACGATAAAGATCAATCATTTAGGTTCGCAAGTGCCGAATTGCTACAAGCGAGAGGATTAAGGAAAGCGTTCGATCGCTAACTCGAGTTCGTCGAATGTAACGATTCGTGATTGTGCCTGGTGCATCGGTGTCGGCGCGTCGCACCAGTGGATGCGCTCGTCGCGCAGGATTTGAACGGTCTGCCAGCCCCTCGTTCGGGGCGTGACAAAATCCTTGATGGCATTGTCGGCAACATAGGTGAGTTGCGATGCCGTTAAATGCGACGCAGTCTCGACAGCTTCGAATGCTCTTGGGTGTGGCTTGCGATAGGATATGCCCCAGGCATCCGTAAAGAGGACGAGGTCAGCTTTATGCTCGAGTCCAAGGGCCCTGATTTTCGAACGCTGGGTCGAGACTGGTCCATCGGTGATGATGCCGATGAAGTCATCGTTCGGGCGATCGAACAAAAAACGCGCCGCGTCGGGGGCAAGCGAGATTGATGGCTGATGGTGCCGGTAAATCGTCACCAGTTGCTCTGTCAGAGAAGGGTCGACCTCGCCCTCCGTTTCCGCAAGCGCAAGATCGAAAACCTGGCCCCTGACTCCCGCCGCAAAAAGACGGGCACACCGCGCAGCAAAATCGGTCTGTCCGGTTCTTTGCTGCCACCATGCGCCGACAGCCGCAAAGCCGCTGAAGACGAAGTCGCGCTCTAAATAGAGTGTATCATCGAGATCAAAGATGATCCCGCGAGCAAAGGAGCGCATTTGGTCACCCGTCAAAAAGAGCCTGATCATAGCGCAACATGAGTACTCCATCTCGCCAATCGTCGTTGGCGCTGACGGGAAGGCCGGCGACTTCCTCAAGCAGCCACTGCGCGAAACACGCCCCGGCGTGATCGGCAAGCGGATAACCGCCTCCGAACCGCGCGTTGAGTTCGATTACCTGCAATCCGCGGGTTGCATCGGCGATTGCCTGAAAGCAGAGGGCGCCGCGTGCGTCGGGCAGTGCCTCAGCCATCCCGCGCGCAAGCGCGGGAAGCTCCGCCAGGCGCACAGTTCGCCCCTTCTCGACTTCGCCCGCCCGCACCGAGAGCCGTTCGTGTGCGATGCAAGATCGGGCCACGCCATCACGATCGATGAACATGCTGATCGTGTATTCGGGGCCGGAGAGGTATTCCTGGACGATCATCGGTTCGGCGAAGTCTTTAGGAAGACCGCTTGGCTCGTGGATCACACTGATGGAGCGACTGGCGCTGCCTGAGCGCGGCTTGACGAAGACCGGCCACGTCCAGTCGGAGATCGCCTGGCGGGCATTCTCCAGCGTATCGGTGCGTGGGACGGCGAGGCCCGCCCGGTGGAACGTGTGCATCGTACGCAACTTGTCCCGGGCGATTTCCACCACCAAGGGTGGGCTCACATGGATCCGTGTCCCTGCCACGGCGAGGCGCTCGGCGTTAAGGGAAAACGGCAACAATTCGGGATCGATTGTCGGCACCACGAGATCGACGTTTTCTGTTTGACAGATGTCGGCGACGGCATCGATGAACGCCTCGTCGTCACAACTGGGCACGGCGTATGCCCGATCGGCCGTATGACAGGCGGCACTGAGCTCCGGCCTCCTGTCACACGCGATTACTCGCAGCGTCACATCAAGCCGCGCGGCCGCGGCGCGAAAGCACTGGATGAGTTCGACCCGCCGTCCGGCGGAAGAAAAGAGAACGCACAACTCCCGTCTGCTCATCGTTAAAGCCCTCCGTTGGCGCCTGTCGTCCTGGATTCAAGCTGCCCCTGTCTAAAGTCCCGGGCGGCCATCTGTCAGCTTGCCATGTAACGCTGGCCGATCCCCCTGCCAGTCAATGACTTCCAGGCAATTGCCGTCTCCACACAAGACGAGGAAGCCGGCTTTCGTGTACACTTGGACCTGGCCCGCAAGGCCGATATATTTGCCCGCATTCGGGTGCACGGTCGCGCGGGTGACAACGATCTTGCGATCGCCGAAAAAGGTGAATGCCCCGGGATAAGGATCGCCGACGGCGCGAATGAGGCGCTCGATGTCCACGGCCGAACTTCGCCAATCGATCAACCCATCCTCGGCTCTTCGGCGCGCGCAATAGCTTGCGCCCTGTTCGTCTTGCTGGATACCTTTCGCCGAGCCCTTCTCCAGAAAATCCGTCGCCTCGACGATCATCTCCGACAGGTTGCGCGTATGCTTGTCGTAGAGGGTCCGCGCGGTCTCGTCGGCGGCGACATCGAACAATCGTTGCAGCAGGATGTCGCCGGAATCCATGCCATCATCGAGCCAGAAGAGGGTCGATCCCGTGACCTTTTCGTTGCAGAGTATCGTCCAGGGGATGACTCCCCGCCCCCGTAGCCTTGGCAAGGCGGCCGGGTGGAAACCCAGGCAACCGCGTGCAGGGATGCTTCGAAACTGGGGGCCGCAGATCTGAGACCACCCGATGACAAGGATGACATCGGGCGCGAATTGTCGGAGGGTTGCAAGCGTGGCCTCGTCGTTGACATCAGAGGTTTCGACAACCTCGATCCCTGCTCTTCGCGCAATCGGCATAAGGTCGGCATGATCCGAATGCCGACCTGCTTTTGCACCGGGAAGGGTGAGGAGCAGGCCGGGCGGGCGACCCACAGACACGAGCGCTTCAAGAGCGATCCTCGAACCCTCGACTGTCCCGACGAATGCGACGCGCATCGATGATAGCTCCGTAACCAAGGGAGAAAGGCAAGCTTGGGATGCAGCCTATGGATGGCTGCGTCAAAATTACATCATACTAAAATTGAGGCCAGTGGATTTGTTGGACACGAAACGCGTTCCTCCTTTTCCGGGGCCATCGCGAAGGCTTGTTCCGCTGTCCCAATTGAACCGGTGTTGATTTCATGCCCGCAAAGCCTTGATTTGCATGGGCCGATCGATGTTCAGGACAGACTGCTGTTGGAATGGGACAAGAAGAGCACTTAGTGCGGTTCTCAAAGCCTGCGAGGGCTTCTTTGTGCCGATATTGTTGAAAAAGTCCCAAATCGTGGGTTTGCCGAAAAGTCGGCCAATTCACGTTCTGCGTGAATGTTTGCTGCTTGATGCTGAATCAATTCCGCTACACGGCTTACACGCTGCTTGATCGAAAATTGGCAGGCCCCCACGCCAATTTTCTGTGTCGGCCTCTACGACTCTTCAAATAATCAGACCTTATAGAAAAACCGACTTTTTCCGCCACAAGCGGTCGCGGCAACAGCGGCCATTCGCGTTGACTACGGGGTTAGTTGGCGAGAGACGCTGCACTCTGGCGCTGTTCGCGATGATGTCCGCTGGGTTGTCAGCCTCCGCGGCTCGCCAAGGAGGAGGCAGCGATCAATCGGCGCGCGTCAGCCGCCGACAAGCACTCAATCGCGACTGCCTTCCTGCCGAGGCCAAAGCAACGTCGTCATGAATGTGGCAAAGGCGATGGCCACCAGTATGTAAGTGACGCGGGTGGAGAAGGACTCGGCGGCAGACCCCGGAAGCGGTGAGACGCCGGTTCCGAATACGAGGAGGAAGATCGTCAAGGCGCCCGCGTAAAGTTTGGCGGCCGGCGCACGCATGGCGGCACGACCGCCAAATACCAGGCCGGCCAGCAGGACCAATAGAAAGAGGAAAATGAGGGACGGCCGTAGCTGAAGCAGCCCGAATGCGACGGACGCGGCCACGCCTCCAGTGATATTGGTTATCACGATCCCCAGCGCCGCGCGCGTGCTGGCTGTTGCGTCGAATTGTGAGAGCAGTGACACGACTGTTATCGGAATGACAATCGCCGTGGCTAGCGCTTCGCGTGTCAGACAGGCAACCACCGCGATCAGGAGTATGGTGGTGTTGGCGGCAGCGTAGTGTGCCGCACGCGGATATGTCGTCGCCGTCGCCGGCTTAACAGTGGGGCTGCCTTTGTCCGGGATAAAGACATATGCCAGCCACATCAAGAGCATTCCGGTCACCACACCCTGCACCAGGATCATTAGAATGGTGTCGCCGAGATCCTCGTTCAGAATTGTGAGGAGCGGCACCATAACCGCAATGACCAGAACAAGAAAGATTGTGGGGCCGCCCTTGCCGTTCGCCTGCTGGTAGAAACATCCAAAGTAAATCAGCCCAAGCAGTAGCAACAGAACCGGCGGCCGGTCGCCAGTCAGCATCGTTACGAATTGCAGAAGTGCCCCGACGACAAGAATAAACAAAGTGACCGCTAACGCCTTTTGCAACGACATAGGGCGATCACTGGCGATGAGAAACTGTGCTGCAAACAATGGCCCGAGGAAGGGGATGATAGCCCCCGAATAAACTGAACAGGAAAAGCCGACCGCAACGGCAAGCGCTATGCGCAGACCCTTGCGCTTTACATTGACGCGGTCCTCCTCGTGCGAAAGATACGTGTCAGCTGACATAGGTCAGGACCGACAGAATTCGGATCCAGAGACTGCCGAGCGCATTGGTGACCGGATGGTCCCCGGTATAGATGACCACATTCGCCTGCGAACCGTACCGAACGCCCTTGGGCCGCCCTTCGTCGAGAACCAGGCGGACGGGAAAGCTCTGCGGCGTTCGCACCCATCCAGTGTCTGTGGAAATCTTCGGCAGGCCCGTCGCTGGGTCGACGCTCCCCTGAGCCACTCCCATCCCGATGCCTTCAACGGTCCCGGCGAAAATCTGACCGGGGAGAACATCGAAAAGCACCTCCACACGGTCGCCGGCGGCAACCATCTCAAGGCTGTTTTCCTTAAACGCGGCGGTGATCCAAATCGTGCCGGTATCGATGAAAGTCATTGCACTCTCGCCAGCGCTGAGCATACCACCGACGGAAAGCTGAAGATTGGTGACGACGCCTTCCGCCGGCGCTGAAACCGTCGTGCGCAGCAGATCAAGCTGAGCGGTTTCAAGCGCCGCGAGCGCCTCCTTCAATTGTGGATTGTCCTTTCCCGCAGGTCCAAGCTCCTCCTGAGCCCGCACGAGGTCGGCTGTGGCTGCATCCACGCCTGCATCTGCCTGATCCAGCGCGGCCGCGGCCTCATCATATTTCGCCTGGGCGTAGATACCGCGCCTGACAAGTTCCATGGCGCGGGTGGCTTGATCCTGGACGTTGGCGCGCACTGCCTTCGTCTCCACCACCTTGGCCTGGGCGACATCGACGGACGCCGTCGAAGCGCCGATCGTCTGACCTACCCCTGCAAGGCGTGCTTCCGCCTCGGCAACGGCGAGCCGGTACTGTTGCGGGTCCAGGCGAAACAGCATCTGGCCGGACGTCACGGCGCTATTGTCGGTCACGCCCACTTCAATGACCCGCCCGGTAACCTCCGGCGCTACGCCAACGACGTATGCACTGACGGTCGCCTGCGAGGAAGAAGGAGTACGCCGCTCCATGAACACCGTCACGACGAACAGAAGCAAAGCCACCAGGAGCACGGTGATTGCGACCGTGCGCTGCGGGTTTTTCTCTTTAACAGGCGCGCTCACTGTATTTGGAGCATCATTTTGAGGGGCCCCAGTTGTATCCGACGCCATGACGTTTCCCCTAAGACCACGCGGCCGTCGCGCCGAGGCTCTCCTTGCGCCAGCACCTGCGTTGGAATGGCAATTTAGTCCTAAGCTGCAGCCATCGCAACGGCCACCGATGCGATGCATAACCCAGGTATCCGCCCATAGAACCGAGCCAGGCTGAGGTGGCATCGGCTTCTCAAATGGCCTGTTGGGGGCGCGTCCAGCGAGCACTTTTGCGTCTGCCTTGCAGGAAGACCGAAACAGGTAAATAATCAGCCAGAGTACCAAGCTACCTGGGAAATCCGGATTGGCTGGGAAGGGGGCCAGCAACAATGGAGCCGAAGGTAACAATCCCTGAGCGCGCGCCGTCGCTTTTAAGAATGCTCGACGCAGCACTTCAGATCGGACTAGTAGCCTTACTGATCTTTGCCTGTAGCCGCATCATATTGCCTTTTGCTGGCATCCTGTTGTGGTCGGTGATCCTCGCGGTCATGCTCTATCCGCTGCACCAACGCTTGGTTGCCCGGGTCGGCAATCGCTGGTCGGCGACGTTAATCGGGTTGGTCAGCGTTGCGCTGCTGCTGGTTCCATTGGTCATGGTTGTGACGTCGCTTGGATCTTCCATACTTGAGTTCGTCTCGGGCTTGCAAGACAGCAGCCTGACGGTGCCACCGCCGCCGACATGGCTTGTCGACCTCCCGCTGGTCGGCCAGAAATTGACCGAGACATGGGCTCTCGTCGCGACAAACATGCCGGCGGCGCTTGCCAAGTACGGCAAGATGCTAGGTGGAGTTGCATCATGGCTGGCGTCGTTCGCGGGCGGTTTGGCCGCCGGTCAGCTGTCATTCGTGCTTTCGTTCGCAGTCGCTGCCGTGCTCATCGCCTATGGCGAGGGCGCCACCGAGTTCGCCAGACGTCTGTTGGAACGTATCACCGGCAGCAAGGCACAAGGTACCCGGCTAGTTGCAATGACGGCCGCGACGATTCGAGGTGTGGCGGTCGGCGTAGTCGGCGTGGCCGTCATCCAGTCGCTGCTGATCGGGATAGGCTTTTTTGCGATAGGTCTTTCGGCAGCCGGAGTTTTGACGCTTTTGGTGCTATTGTTTGCCATCGTGCAGGTGCCGGCGGTGTTGGTAACACTACCTGTCATAGCCTATGTTCTTGCGACGGAAGCGACCACGCCGGCGATCATCTTTTCGATCTGGACCATCATTGCCGGGCTCAGCGACAACCTCCTCAAGCCATTGATGCTCGGCCGCGGACTTGACGTTCCAATGCCGATCATTCTGATCGGTGTAATCGGCGGCATGATCGCTGACGGGCTTCTCGGCCTGTTTGTGGGCCCTGTGCTCCTGGCTGTTGGCTATGTACTGCTCATGGAGTGGCTGCGGGACGAACCCATTGAGGGCGGGCCGCGAACTGAATATCCGCCGCCATAATCCCGGTCATTGCTCTTGGCTTGCTGGCGACGTTGGCCTGATTAGCATTTCAGGTGCTGGCATCGGTTTTTGCCGCCCGTTACTTCGCCCGGACCTCCCTGTGGCGGGATGACTGCGAACACCTTGCATTCGACCAGGCAACCTCTTCGAGTTCCCTTAGCTGCTTGATCAGGAGCCGCTGTGAGCGGTCACCGAGTTCTCTTTTCAGGGCATTGGACCGCAAGGTACCCTTGAGAAGATCATACAGGATCATGCCTTGTCACTTGCCGCTGATGAGATTGAGCGCCGCATACATTGTGATGGTGGCGTTTGGCTGCGTTGGCGCCTAATTGAATGTTGAGAGTAAAAATTTACTGAAGACGATTTCGAAATCCCGTTGCATATGGCACATTCGCCAATGACAACGATCGCCCTATGACAACAATGGAATGACGGCATGGTCACTATCAAGGAAATCGCCAAGAGTGTTGGCGTGTCGTCGGCTACGGTTTCGAGGGTGCTCAACTACGACCCCGCCCTGTCGATCTCACCGGCAAAACGGCAAGCGATCATCGAGACGGCCGAGGCTCTGAACTATGAGACCCCGCGCAATCGCAACAAGGCGAACGGACAGGCTGCCCCCAGCCTTTTGACCAAGCTCGTCATCGTGCATTTTCTCGAGCCTTCGGACGAGATTGCCGACCCCTATTACGTCGGCGTGCGGCTTGGCATCGAAAGCCGCTGCCGCGACCTGAGGACGGAGATCGTCAAGGTCTTCCATTCAGACGCGCTGCCTGAGGCGTCTTTGCTTGCAGGCGCATCGGGCGTCATCGTCATAGGCAAGCATTCCGACAACGAGATCGCATGGCTGAGCAAGAATGCTCCACATGTCATTTTTGCCGATTTCGACCCGAGGAGCGACCTGATCGACAGCGTGTTTTCCGATGTGGGGCTCGCCACGTGCAAGATCCTCGACGCTCTGAAGTCCAGCGGATACAAGCGCATCGGCTTTATCGGCAGCCACGAGAACCTCAACGGCACTGTCCAGCATTTCGCCGAGCGCCGATGTGTGGCCTATATCGATTGGCAGAAGAAGAACGGCACCTTCGCGCCTGAGCTTTTGGCGCTCTCCGATTGCTCATCGGGTCAGAGCCTCCGGCTCGAAACCGGCTATCGTCTCGCGCGCGATTTGCTGTCGCTCACTGACCGGCCGGATGTGATCGTGACATCCAACGACAACATGGCAATCGGCACCTATCGGGCGATCCTGGAATTCGGCCTTTCGATCCCGGCCGACATTGGCGTCATATCCTTTAACGACATCCCCGTTGCCCAGTTCCTGACGCCGTCGCTGACCACGGTGCGCATCCATGGCGAACATATCGGCGAGACAGCCGTCGATCTGTTGCTCGAGCGACTTTCCGGCCGCAGCTACGGCAAGCAGGTACGCATCGCCACGGAACTCGTTTGGCGCGACAGCTGCCGCAAGCCCCTGGAATCCTTGCCGTTGTGAGCTGTTCGCTGCGCCTGATAAATATTTACTAAATCTTCCTTGCGTGTTGCCTGAATTTCGGTAAATCTTGCGCGGACGGCAGGAGAGGAGAACCTGCCCTCAGCAAGTTTCTAGGGAGGAAACGATGTACCGCAAAACGAACCTGTCGCGCGTTGCGGCTGGCGTGCTCGCCGCAACAAGCCTGCTTGCGTCCACCGCCGCCTTTGCCGGGGAAGTCACGATCTGGTGTTGGGATCCCAACTTCAACGTTGCGATCATGAAGGAAGCTACGGCGCGCTATAGCGCGACGCATCCCGAAACGACGTTCAACATCGTCGATTTCGCCAAGGCCGATGTCGAGCAGAAGCTGCAGACGGCACTGTCGTCGGGCACCACTGACGCGCTGCCGGATATCGTGCTGATCGAGGACTACGGTGCGCAGAAGTACCTCCAGTCCTTTCCCGGAGCCTTCGCCGAGCTTTCCAGCAAGGTCGATTTTTCCGGCTTCGCGCCCTACAAGGTTCAATTGATGACGATGGACGGGGCCGTCTACGGCATGCCGTTCGATTCCGGCGTCACCGGCCTCTACTACCGCAAGGACTATCTGGAGCAGGCAGGCTTCAAGCCTGATGATATGCAGGACCTGACCTGGGACCGTTTCATCGAGATCGGTAAGCAGGTCGAAGCCAAGACCGGCAAGAAGATGCTCGGCCTCGACGTCAACGATGCGGGCTTCATCCGCATCCTGATGCAATCCGCCGGCGGCTGGTATTTCGATAAGGACGGCAATCTTTCGATCGAGAACAACGCCGCCCTGAAGGCAGCGCTCGAAACCGAACAGAAGATCCTGCAGGCCAATATCCATAAGCCGGCTGCCGGCTGGACGGAATGGGTCGCGACCTTCACCTCCGGCGATGTCGCCACCGTGACAACAGGCGTTTGGATCACCGGTACGGTCAAGGCCCAGGCCGATCAGTCCGGCAAGTGGGGCGTGGCACCGATTCCGAAGCTTGACGTCGAGGGCGCCTCGCATGCGTCCAACCTTGGTGGTTCCAGCTGGTACGTAACCGCCAGCTCCGCCGAGAAGGACGAAGCCATCGACTTTCTCAACGAAGTCTATGCCAAGGACGTCGATTTCTATCAGAAGATCCTGACGGAGCGCGGTGCCGTCGGCTCGCTGCTCGCGGCCCGCAACGGTCCCGCCTATTCTGAAGCCGATGCATTCTTTGGTGGCGAGAAGGTCTGGCAGAACTTCTCCGACTGGTTGGCGAAGGTTCCAGCGGTCAATTACGGCGTCTTCACCAACGAGGTGGACACGGCAGTAACGGCGCATCTGCCTTCGCTTGGCGAGGGCGCGCCCATCGATGACGTGCTGAAGGCGGTCGATAGCCAAGCGCAGGGCCAGATCCAGTAACGGCTCAAAGGCAGGCGGCAACCGCCTGCCTTCTCGCTCGGGCGCATGCGGCCATCACGTCGCGTGCCCTCCGCAACATCATCCCTTTTCGTTGAGGGCACCCATGGCTGCCGGCAAAACAGGCGGATTGAAGCGCTACTACGACCTCAACGGCTGGCTGTTCATCGCCCCGTCCTTGCTTCTCATCGCAATCTTCCTCGTCTATCCGATTTTGCGCTCGCTCTACCTGTCCTTCTTCTCGGGCAAGGGAATGATGATGAAGTTTGCCGGCTTCGGAAACGTTGCACGGCTATGGAACGATCCGGTCTTTCTTCAGGCTCTGAAAAACACCGTCACCTTTTTCATCGTCCAGGTGCCGATCATGATCACGCTGGCGCTTCTGCTTGCCGCGGTCTTGAACAACGACAAACTGAAGTTCATCGGCTTTTTCCGCACCGCCATTTTCCTGCCCTGCGTCGCCTCGCTCGTTGCCTATTCCGTGCTTTTCAAAAGCATGTTTTCCGTCGATGGCGTGGTGAACTCCGGACTTCTGGCGGTCGGCCTGATCGCCACCCCGATCGGCTGGCTGACGGAACCTTTCTGGGCCAAGGTGCTCGTCATCCTGGCCATCACCTGGCGTTGGACCGGCTACAACATGATCTTTTACCTTGCTGCCTTGCAGAACATCGACAAGTCGATCTACGAGGCGGCGCGGATCGACGGCGTGCCGGCATGGGCTCGCTTCGTCTACATCACAGTACCAATGCTGAAGCCGGTGATCCTGTTTACGACGATCATCTCGACCATCGGCACGATCCAGCTGTTCGACGAAGTCTACAACCTGACCGAGGGCCGCGGCGGCCCGGCGAACGCAACGATCACCCTCTCGCTCTATATCTACAATCTCACCTTCCGCTTCATGCCGAGCTTCGGCTACGCGGCGACCATTTCCTACGTCATCGTGATCATGGTGGCGCTTCTGTCCTTCCTCCAATTCTACGCGGCGAGGGATCGGTCATGAACGCCTCACGCCTGGCCACAACCGCATTGCAATACGCCTTCCTCGCGGCTGCAGCCTTCCTGTCGATTTTCCCGTTCATCTGGATGGTGATCAGTTCGACGAACAAGTCGATTGATATCATCAGCGGCAGAACGGGTATCGGCGACGCCTTCGGTACAAATGTCACCAACTTCTTCGCACAGGTCGACGTGCCGCTGGTTTTCTGGAACTCCACGAAGGTTGCGGTGCTTGCAACGCTTTTGACGATCGTCGTGTCGTCGCTCGCCGGCTACGGTTTTGAGATGTTCAGGTCCAAGGCGCGTGACCGGATCTATGCGCTCGTGCTTCTGACACTCATGGTGCCGTTTGCCGCACTGATGATCCCGCTGTTCATGATGATGGCGAAGAGTGGCCTCATCAACACGCATATCGCCATCATGCTGCCGACGATCGCATCCGCCTTCATCATCTTCTACTTCCGCCAGTCGACGAAGGCCTTTCAGACGGAGCTGCGCGACGCCGCCAAGGTCGACGGCCTCAAGGAATGGCAGATCTTTCTCTACATCTACGTTCCGGTGATGCGCTCGACCTACGCGGCCGCCTTCGTCATCGTCTTCATGACCAACTGGAACAACTACCTCTGGCCGCTCATCGTCCTCCAGTCGAACGAGACCAAGACGATCACCCTCGTCGTCTCCTCACTCGCCTCGGCCTATTACCCCGACTACGGCGTGGTCATGATCGGCACGATCCTCGCCACGCTCCCCACCCTCCTCGTCTTCTTCGTCATGCAGCGCCAGTTCGTACAGGGCATGCTCGGCTCAGTGAAATAGGAACGTCGTCAATGCGCATTACTGAAAACTTCAATGCCGACTGGGTCTTCCGCAACGGCTTCGAGCCGGCACATGTTCACGCTCTTCAGTCGGGCGAAACCGTGCGGCTGCCGCATAGCGCCGTCGAACTGCCCTACAACTACTTCGACGAGACCGATTACCAGAAGCCCTTCACCTATCAGAAGCGGCTCGACTGGCGCCCGGAATTCGAGGGGCGCGAAGTCTCGCTCATCTTCGATGCCGCCATGGCCGACAGCGTCGTCTATCTGAACGGCCAGGAGATCATCGCGCACAAGGACGGCTATACGCCCTTCGAGGCGCGACTGACGCCGCATCTCACGCGTGGCGAAAACCTGATCACGGTCAAGATCGATGGCTCTGAGAACCCCGAGATCCCCCCCTTTGGCGGCCAGATCGACTACCTCTGCTATGCCGGCATCTACCGCGACGTCTGGCTGAAAGTGACAAACCCCGTCTCGATCGCCAATGTGAAGATCGAGACGCCGGATGCGCTTGCCGAAAAGAAGTCCGTCACCGCTCGTGTCTTTCTCTGCAATCCGCAGGGGCACACGTTGTCCGGCATGCTTTCCGCCAAGATCCGCCGCAAGGGTGGTGGCGACGTTGCGGCTTCCTCGATCAAGTTCGATGGCAACGAGGTGGCCCTCACCTTCCCCGATCTCACCGATATCGAACTCTGGGATATCGACAACCCGGTGCTCTACGCCCTGTCGCTCAAACTTGAGACAGAGTACGGCGAAGACGTGCTGACGCAACGTTTCGGTTTCCGCACTGCGCTCTTTACACCGGAAGGCTTTCTGCTGAATGGTCGACCATTGAAACTGCGCGGATTGAACCGGCACCAGGCCTTTCCCCACACCGGCTACGCCATGGGTCGGCGCGCGCAGGAAAAAGACGCCGACATCCTGAAGCATGAACTCGCCTGCAATGTCGTGCGGACGTCACACTATCCGCAGTCGAAGTGGTTCATCGAGCGCTGCGATGAGATCGGCCTGCTCGTTTTCGAGGAGATCCCCGGTTGGCAGCATATCGGTGGCGAGGCCTGGCAGAAAGAATCGATCGAGAATGTGCGCCGCATGATCGAGCGTGACTGGAACCATCCTTCGATCATCATCTGGGGCGTTCGCATTAACGAAAGCCAGGACAACCACGCCTTCTACGCGGAGACCAACCGTCTGGCGCGCGAGCTTGATCCGACCCGCCAGACCGGCGGCGTACGCTTCATCACCAATTCGGAATTGCTCGAAGACGTTTACACGATGAACGACTTCATCCTCGGAAACGAGGAGTTGCCGGGCAACAACCGCGGGCGCGTGGTGCTGCGCGATCGGGTGGAGACGACGGGTATTCGCCGGCCGATCCCCTATATGATCACCGAATACAATGGCCACATGTATCCGACCAAGCGCTTCGACCAGGAACAGCGCCAGGCCGAGCATGTGACGCGTCACCTCTTGATCCTCAACGCCGTTGCCGGCGACCAGGATATTTCCGGCTCCACCGGTTGGTGCATGTTCGATTACAACACCCACAAGGACTTCGGCGCCGGCGACCGCATCTGCTATCACGGTGTGCTCGACATGTACCGGATACCGAAACTTGCTGCCTATGCCTACGCTTCGCAGGGAGATCCGAAGGACAATGTCGTGCTTCAGCCGGTGACCTTCTGGGCACGCGGCGAACGCAATATCGGCGGCGTACTTCCCCTGATCGTGCTGACGAACTGTGACTATGTCGAAGTGAAGTTCGGCGAATGGCCGACAAAGCGGATCTACCCGGACAGGGAGAACTACCCGCATCTGCCGCATCCTCCCGTCGTGCTCGACCTGCGCAGCGTGACGCCGGAAGAATTCGGCACCTGGGGTCGGGTCTGGCGCGAAGGTACCTTCACCGGCTACGTCGACGGCAAACCTGTGAAGACGCTGACCCTTCCGGCCGACCCGGTCCCGGCGACGCTGGAGGTCGTAGCCGACGATACGGAGCTTCGCGCCTGCGAAAAGGATGCGGTGCGCGTGGTGGTGCGCGCGCTCGATCAATGCGGCAATCTGCTGCCCTATTTCGAAGAGCCTGTCCTGCTTTCGCTGGATGGCCCCGGCCGGATCATAGGGCCCTCAGAACATACGCTGAAGGGCGGCGCGACCGGCTTCTGGATCGAGGCCGGCGAGGCCAAGGGCAAGCTCGAACTAACGGTGACGAGCCGCCGCTTCGAGAACCAGTCCATCACCTTTACCGTCAGCTGAGTACCCGCCATGGCCGAAGTCCGTCTTACCGACATTCGCAAGCGCTTCGGCGCGCTCGAAATCATCAAGGGTGTCGATCTGTCGATCGATGCCGGAGAGTTCGTCGTTTTCGTTGGCCCATCGGGCTGCGGAAAGTCGACGCTACTGCGCATGATCGCCGGTCTGGAGGACATCTCCTCCGGCGAACTCACAATCGGCGGCGAAGTCATGAACGACGTTGACCCCTCCAAGCGCGGCATCGCCATGGTGTTTCAGTCCTATGCGCTTTATCCGCACATGACGGTGCGTGAGAATATGGGCTTCGCGCTCAAATTCGCCGGTATGGCAAGAGAGGAAGTCGATAGCCGGGTCAACGACGCGGCACGAATTCTCGAGCTTGAACCGCTGCTGGATCGCAAGCCGAAGGCGCTCTCGGGTGGTCAGCGGCAACGCGTCGCGATCGGCCGCGCCATCGTGCGCAATCCGCTCGTCTTCCTGTTCGACGAGCCGCTGTCGAACCTGGACGCCGAGTTGCGTGTGCATATGCGCGTCGAAATCGCCAAGCTGCACAAGGAACTGAAGTCGACCGTCATCTACGTGACGCATGACCAGGTGGAAGCGATGACGCTGGCCGACAAGATCGTCGTCCTGCGGTCGGGTGTCGTCGAACAGGTGGGCGCACCGCTCGATCTCTACGACGACCCGGCAAACACCTTTGTTGCCGGCTTTATCGGCTCACCGCGCATGAACTTTCTGAAAGGCCATGTCGCAAACGTCGCAGACGGCCGCGCGACTGTGGCACTCACGAGCCAGCCCGGTGTCGCGTTGACTCTACCCGTTACATCGACATCTGTTGCCATCGGCGACGTCGTCACCCTTGGAATTCGCCCCGAGCATTTTCTCGCTGAAGGCAAGGGTGATGTTGATCTCACAGTCAAGGTCGATGTCGCAGAGCACCTCGGCAATACCAGCTATGTCTACGCTCATGTCTCGGACAGCGAGCGGATCATCATCGAACACGGTGACGTCCGCAACATCGCCAGTCGCGAAACCCTCAGCATCGGCATCGCCGCATTACGGTCCTTCCTGTTCGACAAGGATGGCATCCGTCTCAGATAGCGAAATCGGTGGCTCCGTAGCAGAGGCGATCGTTTTCCTAGCCTTTTCGGCTCGACCGATGGTCGCGCGTCATCGCCGCTCGAAGGAAGGGGTAACGGCTGTCCTGCCCCCGTCCGACCTCGAAGAAGCGCCGCTTGCGCGCAAGTGATCGAACTGTGCGCAAGCGGCGTCGAAACCCGTCAACTGACCAAACCATTGTCTCAGTTCAATCGCGAGCCCTGTGACGAAAACAGGTGGATTTTCGCCAGATCAGGGGCGATCGCCACGGTCTGCCCGGGTCGAAGCTCCATTCGATCGCGGATCACCAATGTCGTATCGAATGCGCCGAGCTTGACGACCAGATGCGTCTCGGCGCCAGTCGGCTCCACCACGCCGACTGTCGCTGGAATGCCGCTCTCGGCAATAGCCAGATGCTCAGGCCGGATGCCATAGGTGTGCGCAGCACCGCCGGAATAACCCGGCGGCAGCGGAAGCGTTTTGCCGTCCTCTGTGACGAACTGCCCATCGAGGATCGAGCCGTGGAAAAGGTTCATGGCGGGCGAACCGATGAACGTGGCGACAAAGGTGTTTACGGGTCGATCATAGAGGTCGAGCGGCCGGCCAATCTGCTCGACCACACCACCACGCATGACGACGATCCGGTCTGCCATTGTCATTGCCTCGATCTGATCGTGCGTGACGTAGACTGTCGTTGTCTTCAGCCGCTGGTGCAGATCCTTGATTTCGGCACGCATGGTTACGCGCAGTTTGGCATCGAGGTTCGACAGCGGTTCGTCGAACAGAAACACCTGGGGATGACGGACGATCGCACGGCCCATCGCCACGCGTTGGCGCTGGCCGCCGGAAAGTTGCTTCGGCAGGCGGTCGAGCAAAGGTTCGAGTGCCAGGATATCGGCCGCCTCCTTTACCCGGCTTTGGATCGCGGCCTTGTCCTGTCCCTTCAGCTTCAGCGCAAATCCCATATTCTCCGCCACAGTCATATGCGGATAGAGCGCGTAGCTTTGGAAGACCATGGCGATATCGCGTTCTTTGGGCGCGATATTGTTGACGATGCGGCCGCCGATGCGGATCTGGCCACCGCTGATGTCTTCGAGACCGGCAAGCATACGCAGCAATGTCGACTTGCCGCATCCAGAGGGCCCGACGAGTGTGACGAACTCGCCATCCTCGATGTCAATGGAAACATCGTGAATAACCGGAACGGCGCCATATTGCTTTCTAACCTGTTCGATCGTGACAGATGCCATTGCTTATTCCTCCCCTTGCGCGATCACAGTTCGAGTTGCCAGATCGTGGCGGCGGTAATGTTGCCCGCGGGCGCTGATAGGCGTGCCGTGCTGACGGCGGCAAAGCCTGGCAGACGTTTCGTTCCCGTCCAGCGACCGTTGTCGGCGAAGACCTCAATCGAGCCGACATCGAGGAAAATACGCAGCGTCGACGGTTGCGCCCCGACAGCGATGTAGCGCGGTGCGCCCTTGCCGTCCGGCAGGTCGTAGTGAATGATCAGGCCTTCCGCTCCGAGCTGAACGCCGAGGCCAACGTCCGGATGATCAAGCTCGAGATGAAACTGCGCACCCGGCCCCGCGAGTTCGATGACGATCTCGACCGCCCCGTTGTTAAGGCCGACAGGCTCCTGCCCCTTGAGTTTGTTGTCGTCGATCAGGTCACGACGCAGCGTCGCAACCGTTTCGACCGGCGGCGTCAGCAATGCGTCCTTTTCCAGCAGCAGCTGGCGAGGCAGTGTCATTGCCGTTGGAAAGTCTACTTTTTTTGACACCTCGGTCCAGTTGGCAAGCCAGGCGATGCCGATTGGCCCGGATCGATCGACGAATGCCTGGAAAGCATAGGCATCGGTCGCGAAATCCAGTTCCTGCTCGAATTCCTTGACGAAGCTGCGGCCGTCGAAGCGGCCGACAGTCGCCGCTGTGATGTTCCGGCGGCCGGTCTGCGGGTCGCGGCTCGTCAGCAGTCCGAAGATGAGCGCCCAGCGCGTTTTCGGATCATCAGCCGGGCCGTCGAGCGGCACGATGCACGGGCACTCCGCCGCCGTCATCCCGTACCGGTCTTCCCGGTGGATAATGCCGACAAAGGTCCAGTCGGAAGCACCGTTCGGATCGCCACATTCGTAGAGCAGGACGACGCCGCCGGCGCGGTCGCGGCTGCCGATCAACATTTTCCAAAGGTGGTCCGGGCCCTTGAAGACATAGGGGTCGCGAAAGTCGAGCGTCAGGTCAAGGCCGGACGGCCGGTGGGCAAGAATGATCTCTTGCGCGCCGGCCGTGATTTGGTCGTGCGATACCGCCGTCAATTGGATCTGCTCTTCGGGTTCCCGGTCCTTGACCTGCTCCGTGAAGAAGACACGGATACCCGGTTCACCTGACGATAGCGGAATTGCCGAGCCGGAAAACGCCCCGCCGCGGCCATCGGCGCGGGCCGAAAGGTCCGAGGAGGGAAACAGGAAGATCGGCAAGTGTCGCCAATGAATGTAGTCATCCGATACGGCATGGCCCCAATGCATGGTGTTCCAGCGCAGGCTGTGCGGATAGTGCTGGTAGAAGAGATGGACATGGTCGCCGAAACGGCCAAACCCGTTGGGATCGTTCATCCATCCGAAGGGTGGGCGGAAGTGGTACCCGCCGACGACCGTCGGCGCCGCATTTTCCCGGCTGCTGTGCAGGATCTGAACGCCCTCGGTCAGCACATTCTGGTGCTGAAAGGCATAGGCAACGGAGACCTGCGTTGTGGTCGGATCATAGGAGAGAACGGTTCGACCGCCCTGCCCCAGGTCCAGGCTGCGCTGCTCGAATTCGTCGCTGTTGGACGCCATCAGACGGTCGATTTCGCGGCCGGCCACGGTCGCTTTGATCTCGGCCGATGTTCCCAGCTGTCTCGCTTTGAGCCAGATGTGGATCGTGGTCGCATCCGCAAGGACTGCGCTGATGTTCTCGACGTCTGCCGCGGCGGCCGAAGCGGTTTCTGCATGCGTTGTCATTGATCAACCTTTCACGGCCGAACCAACGAAGGAACTTACGAACCAGCGCTGGAAGGCAAGATAGAGGGCGAGGATAGGCAGCATCATCAACACGGATGCCGCCATAGCGCGGTCCCAATAGATGCTGTCCTGGCCAAAGAACGTAGCGATCGCGACGGCTATGGGCCGCGCATAGTCGGTCTGGGTGACGAGGATCGGCCAAAGGTACTGGTTCCAGCTCTCGATCCCCATCAGGATCGAGACAGTGGCAAGTGCCGGCAGGCTGAGCGGCAGGAAAATCGACCGGTAGATGCGAAAGATCGATGCTCCGTCGATCTGCGCGGCCTCGAAGAGCTCCTTCGGAAGCTGGGCAAAGAATTGGTAGAAGAGGAAGATATAGAGCGGGCTAGCGATCCAGGGCACGATCTGCACGGCGAATGTATCTGTTATTCCGGCGCGTGACACCATGATCACGAGCGGCATGATGATGCTTTCCTGCGGAATGACGTAGAGGGCTATGACCAGCGAAAGGATAACTGCGCGGCCGCGTACGGAGCCCCAGGCAAGGACAAAGCCTGCCATAGAATTGACGATCAGGCCCGACCCGACCGTCAGCGCGAGGATGATTAGCGAATTCAGCAGATAGCGCCCAAAGGCAAGCTCGCCTGAGAAATTGCCGACCTCCGCAAAGTTGGCGAGCGTCGGATCGGAGACCCAGAACGCCCTGAAACTCCCCATGTCGGCCAGGATCTGGAAACGATCGTCCTTCAGGCTGGCAATCAGCAGCATGAACAGGGGGGAGACGATGACGAGCGCGATAACAAGGATGCAGGCCGTCTGGACGATGCGCAGCGAACCAACGGCCGAGCGGGTGTGCATCGCCTGAGCGTGTGGTGTGGAAATTGCGATATCAGACATCGAAACGCCTCAGAAGTTGACGCTGAAGCAGCGCGATAACGAGAACGATGAGAAAGAGAATGACCGATACGGCCGAAGCATAACCGAGCTTCTGCTCCTCGAAGCCGGAACGCACCATGTAGTGGACAACGGTCTCCGTGCTGCTCTTGGGACCGCCTTGGGTCAGGATGGCAACCTGGGTATAGAGCTTGAATGCCTGGATTGTCGTAATCACCAGCACGAAGACATGGGTCGGCCGCAAGCCTGGCATGGTCACATGCCAGAAGCGCTGCAGCGCGTTCGCGCCGTCGATCCGCGCTGCGTCGTAGAGTTCATCCGGAATGGACTGAAGGCCAGCGAGATAGACAATCATCTGGAAGCCGTAGGCCTGCCAGGCCGACAGCAGCACGATCGAGAACATTGCCCAGTTGGGGTCCCCGAGCCAGTCGATCGGTTCGATGGCTCCGCCCGACAGGAAACCGATCACCTGGTTGAATGGTCCGGTCGGGTACTGAAAGAGCGTTCCCCAGATGACGCAGACGACGACCATCGACGTGATCGCTGGCAGGAAGAACAGTCCGCGAAAAAGATTTCGAAACGGCATCTTCTGGTGCAACAGCAGTGCGGTGGCAAATGCCAGGCCGCATTGCACCGGCAGGATCCAGAAAGTGAAGCGCGAGACGTTCCAGAGCGATGTCCAGAAGAGATCGTCCCTAAAGATGCGCAGGAAGTTGCCGAAGCCAACAAAACGGACCGGCGTTGGCCGCGGGACCAGCGGTTGATTGGTCATCGCCGTCCAGAACGACAACAGGAACGGAACGATAAGGAATATCGTCAGCAGCACCACTGCCGGCGCAAGCATGCCCATCTCCTGAAGCAGCCGGCTCTTGTCCCGGCGCCAGGCGGGACGCGCTGCAATCGCCGGCTCGGCTGATTGTTGCAATGTCATATTCTCCTCCTCCTCCTCCTCGGATCGATGCGCAGGCCGGCGACGGGTACGATGGCGTCAGACCGGCTGCGGCCGCACCATCGTGGTCCCGTCTTTGGTTGCCTATTGCTGCTCGTCGAATGGCGGGTACCCGTCGTTCTCCTCGATGTCTTCGTCGATCTTGGCCGCGGCCGCCGACAATGCCGTCTTGGCATCGCCCCCGTTGAAGATCTCGTCGACGGCCTGCATGAAGGTCGATGTGATGACTGGATAGGCCGGATGCGGAGGACGCGCGACCGCGGTCTTGGACGCCTGTTCGAATGCGACGGCGAGCGGACCACCGGTGTTGTACAAGGGCGATGCTGCCGCGAAGCTTTTCAAACCGGGATAGCCGGAATCGGCGATTGCATAATCCCGGTAGAGCTTGTCCTTCAGCATGAAGCTGACAAACTTGCCGGCGATGTCCGGATGCTCGGAGGCGGTCGTGATGCCCCAGATCCAGGTGCCGTTGGGGCTAGCACCCTTCGGCCCGAACTTCGGCAACGGCATGACGACGATGTCGTCCTTCATCGACGCGGCAGCTTCGGCGTAGAACCAGTGGCCCCCGAGTGCGAGCGCTGCAGGATGGCCTTCGGCGAAGAACTGGTTGGTGCCGGACGATTGCGGCACGACCCAGCCGTTCTTCACCCATGTCTGCATCATAGTCAGTGCCTTGACGCACGCATCGCTATCAAGGGTGCCCGTCGATTTCCAGGTCGTGCGATTGATCAGGTCGCAGCCCGCCGACTGCAGGATCGGGCCGTAGGCGTAGGTGATCCATTCGGTTTTGATGCCGTAACCGCGAAACGTGTCGATCGGCCACTTGACGCCATCGACCTTTGCCAGTTTTTCGAGGTAGCCTTCGAACTCTTCCTGGGTCCAGGCATCGTCCACGGACTTCGGAATGCGGGCGCCGATCGCTTCCAGATACTTCCTGTTGCCGTAGAGCACGACGGAGGAGTCGGTCAGGCCGATTGCATAGAGATCCTTGTCGATCGGATAGGTGCCCTGGGCGATGTTCGACGGGGTCATGTCATCGAGCACATCCTGATCGATCAGAGGCTTGATCGGCTGCAAATAGCCGGACCAGACATAGTTGGCGAGGAAGGGGGCATCGAGCTCCATGACATCAGGCAGTTGTTTGGACATGACCGCTGCGCTGAACTTTTCATTGTAGGCATCGTGCGGTGCGTAGATCAGCTCGACATCCACATCCGGATTGGCGGCTTCGAAGCGTTTGGCGACTTCGCCATAGGTCGAAACCCAACCTGGGTCGCCTTGGTGCATGACATGCAAGACTGTCTTCGCCTCTGCACCCACGGCGGTGGCCATAAGGGCAACCGACCCCATTAACGTTGAAAGTAAACGTTTACCCATCGCTGCAACTCCTCCTCAACAGGGTTTGGTCTTTCAGTTTGATCAGACGGATGAGCGCTCCACCAACTGGAACGCGAGTTTGCGCACCTCGCCGGGGGCGCTATTTTCGGCAAGCAGAATGTCTGCTGCCAGGCGGCCCATGGCACGGTGCGGCAATGCCATGGTCGTCAAAGGGGGATCGAGCCTGGTGGCAATGTCCACCTGGTTGTCGAAGCTTGCGACTGCGACGTCATCTGGAATTTGTGCACCCACCCGGCGCAATGCGGCGTAGACTTCCATGGCAACGCGATCGTTGCCGCAAAGGATCGCATCCGGACGCTCCGGTCCGTCCATCAGCGCAGTTACGTGCGCAAGCACGAGGCTGTGGGCCCGGTCGCTATAGATCGCCCGGCGGACCGCCGGCAGGACGCAGGCACGACCTGCATCAAGCCCGGCTTCGTCGAGAGCACGCCGGAAACCGGCCTCGCGCAGCTCTCCTGCCAGAAGCCCCGGCAGGTTGATGAAGGCAATATTCCGGCGGCCAGCCTCGATCAGATAGGTCGTGATCTCGTGAGCGGCAGCGATCTCGTCCGGCACCAAGGACGTCACTTTGTCATTGGCCTCACGGCAATTGATCATGACGCCGACCGTATCTGCGAACTCCGCCGGCAGCGATACCGTCTTGTGATACATCGCGGCGTAGGCAATCGCGCGTGGGCGGAAGCGGCGCACCTCTTCAAGCACGGAGGCCACATCGCGACCTCCGCCGAGCGTCATTGCAAAGACCGCCATGTCCGCCGCGCGGGCGGCACCATCCAGTCCGCGGATGATCTCGGTGGCGAAGGGCGAGGTGATCAAGTCATCGGCAACGACACCGATCAGCGGCATCCAACCCTGTCGCATGCCACGAGCGGCCAGGTTGGTGACGTAACCCAACTCTTCGGCGATTTCCTTGATGCGCAGTCGCGTTTGTTCCGACATTCGCGCCGAGCCGCCATGCAACGCACCCGAAACGGTCTTGATGGAAACGCCGGCGCGTTCAGCAATGTCGCTCAATGAGGTCGTCACGGGCAGTCCTTGGGTTAACGATTACCCAGTCATTACCCGATCGCGATAATTGAGTCAATCTCAGGCACCAATCAACCGCAGTTGGGGTTTGTAGCAAAGGGTTTATCACCCGCTCCGGCATAGCATGTCGATCGCTATCGACCCGTCCGGCTGGCGACCGAAGGAAAGCCCCGGAACTGGGAGGTTCCGGGGCTTCCTCGCCGCGCGACCGGGAGAAAAAGCTACGCGGCGTGAACCTTTCTTGCGCTTCTTGCCCATTCCGGGATCCAGTTGCCGTGAGCGGCAAGCAGGTCGTCGGTGAGCGACCAGATCTGGTCGAGATCGAGTTCGGCGGCCGTGTGCGGATCCATCATGGCCGCATGATAGAGATGCTCGCGGTTCTCGGTCATCATCGCGGCGACCGTCAGTTCCTGCACGTTGATGTTGGTGCGGATCAGTGCGGTCAACTGCGGCGGCAGATCGCCGATAAAGGTCGGCTGTATGCCGTTTTCATCCACCAGGCATGGCACTTCCGCTGCGCAATTGTCGGGCAGCGAGGTGATGCAGCCATTGTTGCGCAGGTTGCCGTAGATGACCGAGGGCTCGCCGGTCCAGACGGAGTTCATGATGGAGGAGGCATACTCCTTCGACGGCTTGACCTCGATCTTGTCGGCGGAGCGATAGGCCGCTGCCTGCCCTTTCCAACGCTCGATCTGCTCGATGCAGCGCTTGGGATATTCGTCGAGCGGGATGCCGAATTTTTCGATCAGATCGTCGCGGCCTTCCTTGATGAAATAGGGCGTGTATTCGGCGAAGTGCTCCGAGCTTTCGGTCACGAAATAGCCGAGCCGCGTCAGCATCTCGTAACGCACCTTGTTCGGGCAACGCGGATTCCAATGGCTGGGCTTCGGGAAGCGGCCTTCGCGATAACCGCGCAGAAGATCTGGATAAAGGTTGCGATAGGATCCGTCCGGCTGGCGGTGCTCGAATTTGAGGAAGAACGCCATGTGGTTGATGCCGGCCGAGCGGTAGCGGATCTCCTCGTAAGGAATGTTCAGATCCTCGGCGAGTTCCAGCGCCGTGCCCTGCACGGAGTGGCAAAGGCCGACCTGCTTGATCCGGGGATATTTCTCGGCGATCGCCCAGGTGTTGATCGCCATTGGGTTGACATATTGCAAGAGGATTGCCTCGGGGCAGACCTCGGTCATATCAGCGCAGATCTTCCAGAGATGCGGCACGGTGCGCAGGCCGCGCATAATGCCGCCGACGCCGAGTGTGTCGGCGATGGTCTGACGCAGGCCATACTTCTTCGGCACCTCGAAATCCGTGACCGTGCAGGGCTCGTAGCCACCGATCTGGAATGCAACGACGACGAAGTCGGCACCATCGAGCGCCTTGCGCTGGTTGGCATGCAACTCGATGGTGGCTTTGGCGCCGAGCGTTGAGATCAGTTTCCGTACGACGACTTCGCTTTCCTCGAGCCGTTGCGGATTGATGTCCATCAGCGCGATCTTTGCATCCGACAGGGCCGGACGCTGCAGAACGTCGCCGATGATGTTCTTCATGAACACGGTCGAGCCGGCGCCGATGAAAGTGATCTTGGGTTGTCTGGTCATGGATTGCCTCTGCTTTCTGACGATCATGCTGCCACATCGAAGGCGGCTCGAACGAGCCGCTCGGTGTAGGCGGTCTTGGGATTGGTAAGAATGTCGTGCACCGGTCCCTCCTCGACGATCTTGCCGTTCTGCATCACCACGACGCGGTGGCAGAGTGCGCGCACGACCTTGAGGTCATGGGAGATGAAGAGGTAGCTCAGGCCCCGCTCGTCCTGTAGTCGGCGCAAGAGGTCGATGATCTGCGCCTGGACGGAAAGGTCGAGCGCCGAGGTCGGTTCGTCGAGCAGGATGAATTCCGGCTCGAGCGCGACGGCGCGGGCGATGGCGATGCGCTGGCGCTGACCGCCGGAGAATTCATGCGGGAAGCGTGAAAGGATATTGCCCGGCATGCCCGCGGCGACCAGCGCATCCACGACCCGGTCGAGCCGTTCCTTGCGGTTTTGTCCTATGCCGTTGACGACGAGCCCCTCCTCGATGATCTGGCCCACCGACATGCGCGGGTTGAGCGAGGCAAAGGGATCCTGGAAGACGATCTGCATGCGCGAGCGCAACGGCCGCATTGCGGTGCGGTCCTTGTCGTGGATCGGGACGCCGTCGAAGAAGATTTCGCCGCCATCGGTGTTGATCAGGCGGATCAAGGCCTGTCCGAAGGTCGTCTTGCCCGATCCGGATTCGCCGACCACTCCGAGTGTCTCATGCTTGCGCAGATTAAGGCTGAGACTGTCGACGGCAACCAGCTCGGAAAGCTGGGGTCGGAACAAGCCGCCCTTCTTCAGCATGAAGGACACGCGGACGTTTCGTCCATCGAGTATGATCGGCACATCGTCCGGCAGCGGATTGGCCGCCCCCGATGGTTCCGACGACAAAAGCCGCTTCGTATAGGGATGTAGCGGATTGCCGAACAGATCGGCGGTGGTGTTGTGCTCCTTCACTTCGCCATGCTGCATGACATAGACGTAGTCGGAAAACTGGCGCACCACGGTCAGGTCGTGGGTGATCAGGATCACCGCCATGCCGAGCTCGCGCTGCAAGTCGCGGATCAGGTTGAGGATCTGCGCCTGAACGGTGACGTCGAGCGCCGTCGTCGGCTCGTCGGCGATCAGCACGTCAGGCTCGTTGGCAAGCGCCATGGCGATCATCACCCGTTGGCGCTGACCGCCGGAAAGCTGGTGCGGATACTGGTTGAGCCTGAGCTCGGGATCCGGGATCCTCACATGACGCAGCAATTCAAGCGCGCGCTCGGTGGCCGCGCGCCGGCCGAGCTTGCGATGCGCCCGGATCGCCTCGACGATCTGCGCGCCGACCGTGTAGACGGGATTGAGCGAGCTCATCGGCTCCTGGAAAATCATCGCCAGGCGATCGCCGCGCAGGCCCCGCCGCTCGCGCGCGGAAAACTTGAGCACGTCCTTGCCGTCATATTCGATGCGGGACTGCGAGGCGATCGTCGCGCGCTTGGAGAGAAGCCCCATAATGGTCCGCGCCGTCACTGATTTGCCCGAGCCGGATTCGCCGACGATGGCGATGGTCTCGCCGCGATAGAGCTGGAAGGACACGTCCTTCACCGCTTCTACCGTGCCGTGTTCGACCTTGAAATTGACCGCGACGTTGCGCGCGTCGATGACCGGCTTGCCGTCTCGGCTCGAAAGGTCCTTCCTTTCGACGGGGGCAGCGGCCATGAAGTCGATCGTTTCTGCCATGAGACGCTCCTCCTCAATAGGGGTCGATTGCATCGCGCAGGCCGTCGCCCAGCGCATTAAAGGCGAAGACTGTGACAAGCACGAAGGCAACGGGCGATAGAATCCAGGGATAGGACCCGATGACCGAATAGGTGGCGGTGTCCTGCAGCATCAGTCCCCAGGAAATCAGCGGTGGCTTGACCGCAAAACCGAGGAAGCCCAGGAACGATTCCAGCAGCACCACTTGCGGGATGGACAAGGTGACGGCGACGATCACATGGCTCATCACGTTTGGGAAAATGTGCTGGAAGATGATGCGCCGGTCGCTGGCGCCGACGGCAATGGCCGCCCGCACATAGTCGATACGGGCGAGCGCCAACGTCTTGCCGCGAACCTCGCGCGACATCTGCGCCCAGCCGAGCGCCGACATGACGATGATGACGAAGGCGAGGAACACACTCGTTGGCGCCGTTACCGGGATCAGCGACGCCAGTGCCAGATAGAGCGGCAATTGCGGGAAGGCCAACACCAGCTCGACGAAACGCTGTGTCCAGGCATCGAAGCGCCCGCCAAAATAGCCCGACGCCATGCCGACGGTCGTGCCGACGACGGTGACGATCGAGACGACGATCAGGGCGATCATCAGCGAGATGCGCGACCCATGAAGAATGCGCGAGAGCACGTCGCGGCCGAACTTGTCGGTTCCAAGCAGGTGCACCGGTGAACCGCCGATTGCGCCGAAAAGGTGCCGCTCGGCCGGGATCAGGCCGAAGAGGCGATAAGGCGATCCCTTGACGAAGAAACCGAGGACCTGCGGATTGGCATAGTCCGGGCCGATCTTCGGCTGGAAGGTGATGGGATCGAGCTCTTCGGTCTCGCGCAGGGGATAGCTGCGCGGCGGGAAGGCGAAATCGCCGTCCTGATCGCTGAAGCTGATTGCCTGCGGCGGTGCGAAGCCGACACCGGTCGCCTTCGGATCAACCGGTGACAGGAAATCGGCGAAAATCGCCATGACGAGCAGCAGACCGACGAGGATCAGTCCGAGCATCCCGGTCCAGGAGCGCTTGAATCGACGCCATACGAGCGCCGAATAGCTTTCGTTGTGCTGTGCGTCCTTGGGGTCGACGGTAAGGGGAATGGCGCTGTGCATTTCTACGGTCATGCGTGGGCTCCTCCCCCCATGCGCACGCGCGGGTCGAGAGCGGCGAGCAAGAGGTCTGCGATGATGTTGCCGAGGATCAAGGTCGCCGAGAGCACCAGCATGAAGGTCGCGGTGACATAGACGTCTCCCACCCACATGGAGCCAACGATGGCGGGACCGACTGTCGGCAGCGCGAAGATGATTGCGGTCTCGATTTCGCCGGTCAACATGTAGGGTAGGACGACGCCCTGATACATGATCAGCGGATGCAGGGCATTGGGCACGGCATGGCGCATGACCACGGCCCCTTCGCTCAAACCCTTCGCCCGGGCGGTCTCGACATATTGCGCATTTAGCGTGTCGAGCAGATTGCCGCGCATCACGCGCATATTGTAGGCGAGGCCGCCGAAGGTTGCGATCGCCACGACCGGCCAGACATGCTTGATGAGATCGACGAACTTGCCCCAGGACCAGGGCGCGCCGCCATAGCGGGCGGAGTGGAAGCTGTTGATTTCGCTGACATTGAAGTGGAAGACGAGGACATAAACAATGATCAGCGCCATCAGGAAGCGCGGCACCGTCATGCCGAGGAAGGAGACGGTCGAAAGTAGGCTGTCGATCCAGGAATATTGCCGGGTCGCTGCAATGATGCCGAAGGAAATGCCGATAACCGACGCAAGGATATGGCAGACGAGAGCAAGCACGAGCGTGCGCGGCAAGCGCTCGCTGACGACATCGGCGACGGGCTTGTTGTAGTAGAGGCTGTGGCCGAAATCGCCGCGCGTCAGAATGCCGGTCATCCAGGTGACGTATTGGACCGGCATCGACTTATCGAGACCATGCTCCTTGCGATAGGCCTGGGCCTGCGCATCGGCCTCCTCGAAGGAGGCCCCGCCCTGATTGATGAGCTGCGAGCGGATGTAGTCGCTATAGTCTCCCGGCGGCGCCTGGATGATGGCGAAGGTCGCTACGCTTAGGACCAGCAGCACCGGAATGGCAGAGGCGATGCGGACAAGCAGAAATCTGAACATGCCGTTTCCTTCTGTCGGATGGGCTTGCAGTGCGCCGGCTAGACGGCGCACCGGGTGAAGGCGGGTTCCTCCTCCGGCCCGAGAGCGGGCCGGAGGAGGCGAGGTGTCGTCAGTTGCTCGGCCCACTCTCACCAGGCTTGCCCGGAAGCTGCTCGGCGAAGAGTTCGAAGTCGGCCTGCTTGTCGGCCGCCACGAAGACCCGCTCGCGGATGATTGTGTCTTCCGCCCAGTTGAACATCAAAATGGGCGCGCCTGTCGGAATGTTCGAGAAGCGCTTGTTGATGATCAGCGCGCCGGGATATTCGGTCAGACCAATCGTATCGACATTGGTCGTGGCGACCTTCTGATACTGCTTCATCAGTTCCGCGCGCTCGGCGTTGTCGTTGGTCGCGATGAACTTGTTGACGATGTCGACAAGCTCCTTCTCGAACGGCATCAGGTCAGGAACACCGCCTTCCGGAGCGCGATGGTGCCAGCTCGTTCGCGGGCCGGTTGCCGCGAGTTGCGGGGTGTTTTGAACGACGGAAGCAAATTCCGCCTGATTGCGGTGCACCATCCAGTCGAAGCGACCGGAATAGTTGGCCGCGTCGCGCTGCTTGCCGTCCAGCGCATTGAGCACGACCCGCAAGCCGAGCTTCTCCATTTGCCCGATGATGCCCTCGGCCAGATTCCTGTCTGTGCCGGTGTCCGAGGCCACCAGCAGCACGATCTCGACATCGCGCCCACCGAGCTTGTCGGACGGGAAGTTGACAAAGCCGTTGCCGTCGGTGTCCTTGAGGCCGACTTTGTCGAGCAGCGCCTTCGCACCGTCGAGGTCATAGGGGTAATAGACCGTCGACTGCCGATCGTAGAAGCTCGTACCGGAGGAAATGCCGCCCGGATAAATCGCCGTGAAGGGCCCCTTGACCAGAGCCTCACCGAGCTTCTTCCGGTCGACCGCCATGGTCACCGCCTTGCGGAAATCCTCGTTGCGGTTGAGTTCGCGCACCGCCTGGGCCCGCTCGTCTGGCTCACCCCAGCCATTGGCCGAGAAGTTCATGTGCATGTTGTAGCCGATGAGACGCGGACCGAAGGCCAGCCGGGCGGGGGCTGCCTCGTCGGCTGCGCGCTTCAGCGATTCGACGAAGTTTTCCGGCTGCTCCAGGTTTGAGAAATCGCCCGAACCGGCGACCGCCTGCACGTCGCGGTCGGCCCAGGTCGAGAGCTTGTAGTGGAGCTCGTTGAGGTAGGGCAGCTGGTTGCCGGCCTCGTCGACCTTCCAATAGTAGGGGTTGCGGCGCAGCACGATGATGTCGTCCGGCCGATAGGCGACCGGCACCCAAGCACCCATCACCGGAATATTCATGTATTCCGCCGGAAAGCCGTTCTTGTACTGGTCATAGGTCGTGCCGGCATATTTTGGATGTTTGGTCTTGAGGATATGCGACGGGCCGGGGCAGAAGGTGCCATAGGCCATGGCATAGAGGTGCTGGCGCGGGAAGGCCTCCTTGAAGGTCCATTCGACCGTATACTTGTCGATCTGCTTCAGCGTCGTTCCTTCGCCGAAGGTCTCGGGCGTCGCGCCGTTCAGCGGCGTCACGCTTGGATCGAGAACATTGTCCTCCCAGTAGAACATGACGTCCTCGGCGTCGAAGGGATCGCCGTCCGACCATTTCGCGCCCTCGACGAGATGCATCGTCAGCTTGTGTCCGTCCTCGGACCAGTCCCAGCTCTTTGCGAGGTTCGGCAGCGGTTCGACGTCCTTCGCCTCCACCTGGAAGAGTGGGGCCGTACGCGTCAGGCATTCCGACATGCCGATATCGATGCCGCCCCAGCCCTGGCTCTGGCCGGCGCTGTAGTTCCAGCCCTCCGGCCGGCCGCCGATCACGTGGCGCAGCGTGTCGCCATAGACGCCGACGCCATCGGGCATGTTGCCGGTCTTGAAGACCATCGGCTCCTTCGGCAGACGCTCGGCGACCGGCGGCAGTTTGCCGGCCTTCACGTATTTCTCGGTGACCCAGGCCGGCTCCTTGTATTCCGGCAACGCCTTGAACTCGGCGATCGAGTCGCGTGGCACATAGGTGATTTTGCCCTGCGCCGGAAAGGGTGGCTGCTCGGGCACGACAGTCGGCTCCGATGCGGCCGCCTGCAGCGCAAAGCTTGAGATGCCGACGAGCAGCAGGCTCGCCATTTTCGTCAGTCGGTGGCTGTTCATGGTCTGTGGTTCTCCCTCATCTATCTGCCACGCCGAAGGGTGGCCTCCTCCTAGAAAGTCTCAGAATGTCCCGCGGGCGCGGGCATGTGGCGGCAAGAGGGTCCGCGTCTCCTCACGCGGTGGCCCCGCCAGCCGTCAACCGGCGGCGCGGACTTTGGTCGCCTGTCGCTCGGCGCGGATCTCGTCCACCGAACGTACCTGGCGTCGCGCCGCGCCGTTCCAATCGCGGGTCTTGACGGTCGCCCGGCTCAGGCGCTCTCTGGCACCGCCGATCGCGTGGGCGTATTGCGGTAGCCAGTTGGCTTGCGCGACCACCATCTCGTCGACCATCTGCCAGACCTCCTCTGGCGTGCAGATGGCGCCAACCAGCGGATCGTGCAGCATCGCCAGCTTGAGCAGATCGAGATCGCCGGAAATGGCAGCATGCACCGACATGCGCTGGACATTGATCGAGGACAGGCAGGTGGCGGCGCAGGCCTCGGGAAGCGTGATGCCCGAGACCATGTTGATGCCGAAGCGATCGACGAATCCAGGGGACTCGATGATTGCATCGGCAGGCAGATTGGTGATGATGCCGGTATTCTTGACGTTGAAATGGCCGCGATAGACGCGCCCCGTCTCCAGCGCCTCCAGGATGTGGCTGGCGTGCTCGTTCGAGCGCTTCGTCGCATCGATCGGACGCCGGGCATCCTCCAGGAACTGCGGGAACTCGGTTTCGAACCAGTTGCGGGTTTCCGTCGAATAGCGGAGGTAGCCGCCGGTTTCGCCATGGATCCAGTCCGACATGTCGATCCAGCGGGTGATCTCCTCCGGACGCTTGCGATACCAGGGAAGGTATTCGGAGAGGTGGCCGTTGCTCTCGGTGGAATAGACCCCGAAGCGCTTCAGCACGTCGATCCGGAGCTTTTCCTGCTTCGAGAAGACCGGATGGGCCTCGAAGGCGGCGACGAGTTCATCCCTGCCGATCTTGCGACCGCGCAGCCTGATGTCGACGAACCACGTCTGGTGATTGATGCCCGAGCAGATGAAGTCGAGCTCGCCTTCCCCGGCGCCGAGGATTTCGGCGATCTGCTCGCCGCCATGCTGGACGCCGTGGCAAAGCCCGACCGTGTCGACCTTGCCGTACTCGATCGCCGCCCAGGTGTTCATCGCCATCGGGTTGGCATAATTGAGGAACTTCGCGCCCGGCTCGGCCAGTTCACGGATATCCTTGCAGAAATCGAGGATGACCGGAATGTTGCGCTGGCCATAGAGAATGCCGCCGGCGCAGATCGTATCGCCGACGCACTGGTCGACGCCGTATTTGAGCGGGATACGGATATCATCTGCATAGGCGCTGAGCCCGCCGACCCGCACGCAGCTGATGATATAGCGGGCGCCTGCGATCGCTTCGCGGCGGTCGGTCGATGCGGTGACCCTGGTCGGCAAGTTGTTGGCTTCGACGATCTTGTCGAGGATTGACTTGATCGTGTCGAGGTTGTGCGCGCTGACGTCGGTGAGCGCGAACTCGACATCGTGGAACTCCGGAACGCAGAGAATATCAGTAAAGAGCTTCTTGGTGAAACCGACGCTGCCGGCGCCGATGATGGCAATCTTGAAGTTACTCATGCTGTCCTCGTCGCTGTTCGTTCGACCAAATAAAGGCAGTCTGGGTAAAATTGGTGCGCCGACAGGGTTGCGCCAAAGCGCGGTTCCCCTCCCGGTTTACTCCCCTCGCTTCGCCTGAAATCGGCCGTCTTGCTTTGTTGGAGGGCATTATGCGTATAATGCTTGGCGTCGCCAGAGAGGTATTGTGCTTTCATGGGTAATTCTATGCTGAAACGGTTGATCGAGAATGGCCCTGCCATGAAGACGGTCTCGCTGCCGCGCGGGCGTCACAGCCTGCACACCATGCCGACCAGCACGGGTTATGAGATCCGCACGGATGGAAGTTACGATTGGGATGGTCGCAAGCGGGGACAGACACCGTTTACCGTGCTGCAGTATACGATCTCGGGCGCGGGAAACCTGCGCTACGAGGCGCGCAACCACCGTGTGCGCGAGGGCGAGACGCTGCTCTTGCTGGTGCCGCACAACCACCGCTACTGGCTCGAGCAGAATGGTCGTTGGGAGTTCTTCTGGATATCGATGAACGGCGAAGAGGCACTGCGCATCCACAAGGCCATTCTTTCGACAACCGGACCAATCCTGAACTTGAAACCCGAGACGATCGAGCATCTGGCAGACTGCAGTCTGCGGCTGATTTCAGGTGGCGGCGAAGCGCCGGGCAGCGCATCGGCAATCGCCTACGAGGCCGCAATGGCACTCTATGACGACGTTTTCGGCGCCCATCCCGTATTCAGCCAGGAATACCGGACAATGCAGCATGTCATTCAACATATCATGGCGAACCTTGCGCATCCCCTTCCCGTCGAGACGCTTGCCGAAGTGTCCGGGCTCAGCCGCGCGCACTTCTCGCGCGTGTTTGCCGCCAGCGAAGGCATGCCGCCCGCGGAGTTCGTGCTGCGCAAGCGATTGCAGCGGGCAACGAAACTCCTGACAAAGGCGGCACATCTCTCGGTCAAGGAAGTGTCGATCATGTCTGGCTTTGAAGACCCGAACTATTTCGCCAAAGTGTTTCGACGCTATTTTGGTGCGAGTCCCACCGAGTTCCGTACGACCGGGATGTATTCGAGTGTCGCGGCGAAAAGCCAGGAAGCGGTCAATCACTCTCGTGGGGAAAACGAATAGCCAACGTTGCGGCCAGCGTGCTTTACGTCACAATCTCGCCTTCTAGGCCAATGGCCCGCCCCATCCAGCGATGCGAAATTGCCGAACTGACAATCTTCCTTGAGCTCTCTGCACCGGTTCTGCGCGTTCAATGCGCTGCTTAACGCTTGGAGCTTTTAAGTGCCGGTCAGCCAGGGGATCGCTTCGCACCAATCGTTTGCCTGTCCTGGAGCGGACAAGCAACGCAGCATACGCATAGCTGCATTGCACAAAAAATGTTTTCCAAATGATCAAAAAACGATCATAACGCTCACAGCTGATGCACATGGCGGCTTCTCCTCCCAGTGCCGCCGCAGCAGCTGTTCCCCTCTGGAGGTTTTATGACCTTCACACTTCATGGGCCGCGGTTTTCCGCAGGCCCATTTTTTTTGCCAAAATTTTTGGCCGGCGCCGATCAATCGGCGCGACCGGTCAGCGCAGAAACCGGTTGCCATTCGTGTCCGACGATGGCTCCTCCCACCTGACACTCCCTTGATCGCGCTTAATGCCAACCGGACGGCCGCTGGCAAGCAGCCCTAGGATACAGCCGCGCAGGAATCAACTAGCTGTGTCGCAGAGGGTCTTCTTCTTCGGAAATGCGTCGCCAACGTCGATCGGCTGATCGACTGAAGCGAAGTGTGCGCTAAAGCCATGCCCGGAGAGCTGCGTCGTGCGCGATTTATGATTTCGGCTTTTGTGGGTCAAAGTCTCGAACTGACATAGCCTCGAGCTACGCCTTGACCAGTGTGGTTGCCCGGTGCGCTTGGCGCCCATGTCGCTCTGCAGTACGACATGTGGCCGCACTTGTTTTGCCCGGAAAGGCGAGTCGGCTTGCAAACCTCAGGCCCGTCTGCAGTCGGCAAACACGTGTTGGATCATCTAGGGCCGACTAGCCTCGAGGATTAGCTCCTCTGCCCCAACGGGCTCTGCTTGCAGATCGGGTTCGGGACTCAGATCCAGTTTCCCCCAGATCGATGTCTTTTGGCTATCGGCCTTCACCTTGCGGGACGGCTTTATCTCAACAATAAACGGCTTTGTCTGCTGACGCATAGATCCTCCAAGCGACGAATCGCGTTCAAACGATACCGATTGGGCAGGCGGAAGCAACTGCCAGATCAGGTGAGTTCACCGCCACCCGGCAGAACACATCGCCGTGGAAGATCGGGTGACCACGCGGTCCCACTCAGCCGCTGACGCTCTTCCGGCTCGGTGCGAATCAATTGATTTGGCTGCGGAAGTAGACTGCCGGGAGCGGCGATTTCGCCGTTTTGCCCTGTTGGCCGTGTCAGTCAGTGCAAGAAACGGTTGACAACGCCACGTGAAGGGCCCGCAAAAGCAAGGGATTGTTGGGCGGAAAGGTGACGCCAAAGTGCCGCCAAGCTGCTGATAAGTATACGGAATGCGTCAAGGAGAAAGCAGTGGGATGCCGCTTCCGCTGCAACTGCTAAGTTCTTGTTATCCCTAAAGCGGCTTGTCGACCGACAACGAATCGTGTCTCTACTTCCAGACGGAAACAATGCGTCAGACGCGAAGAAACCGTTTTGAAGAGACCCCGATGTTGAAGCCCGCGAATCCCCAGGTTGAAAACGAGACGACTTCCGAGCGTATCACACGCCAGGCGACCGCGCTTTCGGACCGTCTGCGGGCCGTTGGTGAAATTGCTTTTCCGCCGAAGGCGATGAAGAGCCTGAGGTCGTTTACCTCAGGAGAGGTCGCGCAGATCGTTGGTGTATCGGACGGTTATCTCAGGCAATTGTCCTTGGACGGTCTCGGGCCGATGCCGGAACTGGGCACCGCTGGTCGCCGTTCCTACACACTGCGCCAAATCAACGAGCTTCGCGCCTATCTTGCCGAAGCACGCCCGAAGGAAGCCTTGAAGTTCTGGCCGCGCCGCCGCGTAGGTGACAAGCTCCAGATCATCAGCGTCGCCAACTTCAAGGGCGGCTCAGCCAAGACGACGTCATCGCTATACCTCGCACAGGGGCTGGCGCTGCAGGGTTACCGCGTTCTGGCGATCGACCTCGATCCCCAGGCGTCGCTGTCTGCCATGTTCGGTTACCAGCCGGAATTCGACATTGCCGAAAACACCACCCTCTACGGCGCGATCCGCTACGATGAGGAGCGGGTCAACATGCGTTCGGTGATCCGATCGACCTATTTCGAGGGCATAGACCTCGTCCCGGGCAATCTCGAGCTGATGGAGTTCGAGCATGAAACCCCGCGTGCAATGGGCAAACGATCCGGACCCGAGGATCTGTTCTTTCGCCGCGTCGCTGCCGCCATCGATGAAGTCGAGGCGGACTATGACGTCGTTGTCATCGACTGCCCGCCGCAACTCGGCTTCTTGACCATGGGCGCCCTCAATGCGGCAACCGGCATGCTGGTGACGATCCACCCGCAGATGGTCGATGTCGCATCGATGAGCCAGTTCCTGTTGATGACAGCCGATCTCATCGCGGTGATCGAGGATGCCGGCGCGCATCTGAACTACGATTTCATGAAATTCGTCGTGACCAGGCACGATCCGCGCGACGTGCCCGAGCAGGAGATCGTCGGACTGTTGCGCGACCTCTTCGGAAGCGATGTCCTCAGGGCTACGGCATGGAAGTCGACGGCCATTGCCAATGCCGGCCTCACCAAGCAGTCGCTGTTCGAATTGTCGAAGGGCGCCGTCGGGCGGTCCGTTTATGACCGAGCCATGGAATCGGTCAACGCGGTCAACACCGAGGTGATCGACCTGATTTCGAAGGTATGGCAGCGATGAGTGATTGCTCCCATTCCGTGCCAGTACTCTTTCCCCTTGGGCGGGGAATGTTGTCTACAGACAACGCCTCGCCTGTAACGAGGAGGTCCCTCCATTGAGCAAACGCACCCAGTCCATTCGCTCGATGTTTTCCGGCCAGAGCGAGCACTCCGTTGATGGTGACATCAAGCGTCCGGCGCTGCCGCGTATGAGCTCCGGCGCAGTCCGCTCGCTCAAGGACACCTTTTCGGACGTCGAGAAGGAGTATGAAGTTCTTCGCGCAAAGCTCGCGTCGGGCCAGCTCGCCGTGGAGATCGACCCCACCCTGATCGATCCCTCGCCTTTAGCCGATCGCTTCAGCGAGCAGGACCCAGCCAGTTTCGAGGCACTGATAACTTCGATCCGGGAAAGAGGACAGGAAATTCCCGTCCTCCTCCGCGAGCATCCTTCTTTATCCGGTCGCTACCAGAGCGCTTACGGACATCGGCGCATTCGTGCCGCTCGTGCGCTCGGCATTCCCGTCAAAGCCTATGTGCGCTCGCTGAGCGATGAAGATCTAGTCGTGGCGCAAGGTGTGGAGAACTCCGCCCGCGAAGACCTGAGCTTCATCGAACGCGCGGTATTTGCTTGCCGTTTGGAGGATGCCGGCTTTGCCCGTGCGCTGATCCAGTCGGCACTTTCTGTCGACCGGGCTGAAGTTTCCAAGCTGGTCGCTGTCGCACGCGCATTGCCGCGCGAACTTGTGGACGCCATCGGGCGGGCACCGAAAATCGGTCGAGGCCGCTGGCAGTCACTGGTTGATGCGATCGGCAACGAGCCGGCATTGAAGCGCGCCTTGGCGGTTGCAACCAAAGCCGGCTTTACGACACGGGAAACGGATGACCGCTTTATGCTGGCCTTTGCGGCCGCGACAAAGTCCGAAAAAGGGCCAGCCGCTGGGCTTGCACCTGAGACTGTCACTAGTGGATCGGGTGCGGAGATCGGAAAAGTGGCCACGAGCGACAAGCAATGGCGCCTGTCGATCCGGCGCGATCGGCATGACGGATTTGCAGATTATCTGACGGCGAAATTGCCCGAGCTGTTTGAAGCTTACGAGGCGGCGCTGGAGAAAACGCAGAGCAGCGCCGAATAGGGCGCCGTCCTGAAGACTGAAAATATAGAGGAGCAGCACGGCAAAAGAAAAAAGGCCCCCGAAACACCGTCTCTGAAGGCCCTTTCTCGTCATTTGGCGATTTCGAGATTCGCACTTCCGGGATTCACAGTCAAGACTCTCTTCGGAGATTTGGCGCCGTTTCGGTGACCGGCATTCCTTTGCCTGAAAAAAGGTAAGGCTGAAATGGACAGGTTATCCGTAACGACGCCATTCGGGCGGCGGCCGATGTCGCTTGCCCTGGTGAAGGGACAAATCAGATCGTCCGGCATCAAAGCCGGAAAAACCGTCGACAAGTGGAAGGTGCTTCGCGACGTATGCGAGGCACGGACCCTTCTTGGCGTCCAGGACCGCGCTCTGGCTGTGCTGAACGCACTTCTGTCATTCTATCCGCAGGGCGAATTGGCTGAGGGCAATGACCTCGTCGTGTTCCCGTCGAACGCCCAGCTGACCCACCGCGCCAATGGCATCGCCGGCAGCACGCTACGCCGCTGCCTTGCTGCATTGGTGGAGGCGGGCCTGATTTCGCGCAAGGACAGCCCCAATGGCAAGAGATATGCACGCAAGGACGGCGAAGGCGGCATAGAGGAGGCCTACGGCTTTGATCTCGCCCCGCTTTTGGCCCGCTCGGAAGAACTGGCAGGCCTGGCCCAGGAAGTTGCGGCAGAACGCCGGCGGTTCCTGATCGCCAAGGAGCGTGTCTCATTGTGCCGCCGGGATATTCGCAAGCTGATTACTGCCGCGATCGAGGAGGGGGCATCCGGCGATTGGGGGCACGCCGAAGACATGTTTGTCGCGCTTATCGCACGAATTCCACGCCGACCGAGCCTCAAGGATTTGCGGGCCATTGCTGACGAGATGACGCTTTTGCACGAAGAAGTCGTCAACATGCTGGATGATAACGCGATTTCCGAAAATATGGCTAGCAATGATGGTCTATCTGAGCAGCACATACAGAATTCAAAACCCGAATCCTTCAATGAACTTGAACCAAGCTCTGAAAAAGAGCAGGACGAAAAGCCGAGGGCGGAAAGCGGAGCAAAGCCGAAGGGCGTACAGCCATTCCCGTTGGAGATGGTTTTGCGGGCCTGCCCCGAGATCAAACCTTTCGGCCCGGACGGCGTGGTTTCGAGTTGGCGTGATCTGATGATGGCCGCGGTGACCGTCCGCTCGATGCTTGCGGTCAGCCCGTCGGCCTATGAGGAAGCGTGCGAGGTGATGGGGCCGGCGACGGCTGCGTCCGTGGTGGCTTGCATGTACGAGCGGTCCGGACACATCAATTCGCCCGGCGGTTATCTCAGAGATCTGACAAACCGGGCGCGGCGCGGGGAGTTCTCGCTCGGGCCGATGCTGATGGCACTGCTTCGTGGGGCGCCGACATCCAATCTGGCTTCTGCGTCGTGAGCCGGGCTGCGGTTGGGCAAACTGCTCTCGGCTTGACGCTTCCCCACGTGAACTGCACCTAGCCGGAGACAGCGACTGCCATCGGTCAGGTAGTGTTTGCCACACCCGGGTCCGGCCATGACTTCGAAAGGTTTGACATGCAGGTCGCCGTTTGCGGAGGTCTGGTCTCGGCTGTCGGCGTCACCACAGCAGTCGCCCTCCCCTTCTCCTCTTTAGTCTTGGTAGGGGATGCAGTTAGCGCGATTGCTGCGACACCACCGGGAGGTAGACAGTCGGGGTTGACGGCTTGTTGCCAACAAACGAGCTTCCGACAAGGAGATAGGCCGAAAGTGCGAGGACCGAGATGAGTAAGATACCAACGGGCAGGCCGCCGGAGGTGTGACGTTCTGGCTTTAGGTAGTTTCTTTCACCCAACATAGCGAACTCCATTTGCACGTCCGGAACGGGGAAAGGGTGCAGGTGGTTCCCGGGAAACGGGCGGAGCTGAGGGACAGGTTCTGAGAACCTGCGGCCGACATTTTAGCACCATGACCGGTGTCTCGCCTGAGACCGCAGGTAGCATGTGGCCCGGATATCTAGATTGTTCGCGCTTGTTCGTAGCTAATTCGGGCGCTTTCAAACAGGTGGCGCTGAAATATGCTGACAAAGAACCCCGCACCCTGGTCGTTCAAACGCAGATTTCGAAATCTGGGCCCGCTGCTTGGAGAATGCGGTCTTCAGGCTGAAGGTGCTTGAGACCCGTCAGTCAAGTGATTCACACGGGATCGGCGTGCGCAAGCGGTTTTCATTTACCGGAACAGACCTAAGGAAAAATGATCCGATGCCGGCGACTCCCGACAAGTGGCTCGATCGCACGCCTTGTCATGGTCCGTATTTGTTGCCTTCGCAATTGAGATCTTTCGACCTTCACTGTTCAGCGCGATCGGTGCTTAAGCACGAGACCGGAAAAATGGCATCGATGCGTGGGGTTCAGTATGATTGGAAGCGACTGTTGCGAGAGCCAAACATTGAACTGCCAGCACTGCGACCAACTGTTGGGCTCCGCATAATCGCACGAGCATCTCGAGATCGGCGTGCGATATGTGAAGGACTTCCACCTTGCCCCGTTTCCCTCGGGGCAAACTGCTCGTGGGGTCGAAACAACTCCGGCGCTCACCGCCGCTTTTACAGTTGCCCACGTCCGAAACCGTCCTTGGTTATGACGGCAGCAAACACAAGCGGCGGGAAATATGACGAAGGCGAGAGGCAAGTGTCTTTTCGCCAAAGGCCTGTGATGATTGGCCAGGGCCGAGGCACCGTCGCAGGAGATTGACCACGACCGGCATTTGAGCCGCATCTGTTTTTCGGGCTGCCATTGGTGTTCGAACAGTCTAGCGGATCGACCAACGCTCGACCGTGTATTAACAACTGCTTGTTTACCGGCGCGCAGTAGCCTCGACGAGAGGTTCCGTTGACAGTCACGGTTGCGTGACTGCGTGCGGAAAACGGCGACATCGCTCGCGCTATCACCGACCACTCGAACGAGTGCCAGTTGAAGAGCGACGATCTCATTTCCAAGGACATCCTGCCAATCACTCAAAGGCTCGACCGTCGAGCCGGGTCATTCGCGCTGCAAATCCGTCGCGGAAATCTTGATTGTCGTAGCGTGAGCCTTTTGAACAACCGCTTTAGGTTTCACTTGCCGGGGAAAAGCGGGGGCGTGTTCACCAGCCCTGACACTAAAAATTGCGCACAACGACCCTAGGCAATGAGTAGTATTTGCTCGGGCTCGCCTCGGGTTGGGAAGCTCAGGGCGGCCAATTCCAGCCTTTCCCTAACTCGTGACGATGGCGTGTTAAAGTCAGACCTTTCCCGAAAACGGCACCAGCTTGCTGCTTTGCCGTTCGTCAGGTCGCCTTTCCTTTCGCAGCAACTGCGGTGAGACGTTCCATTGGCGGGCGTTGTCGCCGTGCACAGTCACCGTTTTGCGGTTGCGACGGATGACGATTCCAGCCTGCGTCTGGCCGTTACTGTCTTCGAATATCACGCGCTCGCCGATCGCCAGTTCAAGCAAGGCATGCGTCGTCTTTCTTCTGCTCATGCAGAAAGTGCAGCCGGTCGACGACCGCATCGTGCAATTCGATCAGCTCTACTTCGCTCAAGGTATCAAGGTCGAACTTCTGCATGCTGGCTCCATTCATGAAGATGATTGCCTGGAACATGGGGCCAACGCAATCGCGCAGCACCAACAACCCACAAGATCCTCCGGCAATGGGAAATCCGGCGCCGTCACCGTTTCTGCCCCATGTCCTACCAGGCAAGAGCGTCCGGACGCAATTTGGCGCGTGCTAACTACATGAACTTGCTTTCAATGTACGGCGTAACAGAATGGAAAGTTCAGTTTACTTCCGCCACGCAAACTCTAATGCAGAAGGGGTCTGATTGTGGGTATGGCGAGGCGCGCTGATTTCGGATTGGAAATCCTTTGAGATTCCACTTGGCGGCCTTGCGTTTGGGTCAGAAAATTCGGCAGCAAGGCGCGGGGCTGCCATTTTCAACCCGCGCATCGCCCGGCTGTTTTCGTTGTCGGGCGACATGCAAACCTGGTCCGGTAGCGATACCTAAAACTAGTCTCTCTTCCACACATTAGGAGGGGCTGATGGGCGCGGAGGCAGTTACGAAGTTCTCGGCGGGAATGGTGCGGAAAGATGGAGTGCTCGCACCGCACGAAGTGACTGCAATGCTGCGGCTCAAGAAGCTGTGAGCAGAGGCGCATCGCGTGAATAGGAAACTGCCTGTCCATACAAGGATCCAAGCCGTTTTGGCGATCCTGTCGCCAGCATCCGATTTGCACTGCATGTGCCTATGTCGTGACCCTTTGGTGCGTATGTCCGCAGTTGAGCAAATTCCGTGGCGCTGATGCTCACAGCTGTCGAGGGAAAATCAACCCATGCGCCGCATCGATCTGGTGGCCGGATTTTCGCTACAGGTATGTCGCGCGAAAGAGTGCGGTGGCTTTGCCTTTCCAAGGATGGATTAAGCAAGCGCCCAAAAGCGCGTAGACGTAGTCCGAAAAATTGCGCCGTATGTCGAAACGGTTGATGCCCAAGTTGAAGATTTCAAGGGTACCATGCTTGGCACAATTGATGAAAGATGAAGACCCGTTGCCCGGCGGGCCCGTCAGTTTCATTCAATACCGATCGGCCGGAACCCGGCGCAGGGGTTACCTACTGGACAATCAGGGGGCGATGGGTTGCCGGTTTGGGAGAACCGATACAACGGGTGTGGCAGTTCGCGAGCAATTCGCCGGGTGTTTCGTCGGGAGTGCGGACCGTGTCCGACCAAGCCCAAAGGCGGTTCACCATCTCCAAACCTCCAATTGCGCCATGATCCCGCACGTTTCGTCGTTTCGCCCAGATCATGATGCCTCAATCGTTGTTTTGAAAGACGAGTTCAAAAACGAGCGAATTTACGCACCAAAGCTCCATTCCAGCTACGATATTGCCTGTCACCAGCATCGTGATTGGACAGCGCCAACGACTAGGAACAGGCTGGTGCTGGGCTGGCTCTCGCAACGTCGTTTGATTGGAGGCGACAATGAAGCATCACACCTTGGAGCAGTTGCAGACCATCGCGCAGATAGAGCCAATTTTCGGCGCGCGCGGGATGACACGCCGACAGCGACTGGAACGTTGGGCCGAGTTGCTAGAGCAAATTCGGCACAGGCACCTCGACACGCTTCATGAGACCGAGTTCCAGTTTAGCGACGAACGAAATGCACTGCGTAGCGACTACTCGCCGATAACGGTTGCCTTCCGCGATCCAGTGCTGCATGCGGCCGGTTTGGACAACGACACCTACGGCGAGGCGAAACGGTTCTTTGAGATCAGTGACGAGGAACTGCATGACATCGTCTGCTACTGCCACTTCGGCAGGACGGTGAGTGCGGCTGCAGCGGCTCGCCAGGTCCGAAGCTTACTCTCGGAGCGTCCGCAAAGCTTCTGGTCGGCGGTGGCTGCATTCTTTGTCGCCTAGGTGCCCTTGAACCCGATTTTTGCCAATCTATGTGGGCGCAATGGACGCCGCTGAGTTGCCTCAAGGGTGACATGGTTCTGTAACGAAAATGCGGTTGATTTGCGTTGCTGACAACGAACTTGTGCCTTGATGTCGTAGGCAGATCTGGAGTTCATTACGTCGCCTACCATTGGCCGGCGCAGCCGGCCAATGGTAAAGTTACGGGAGCCGTGTCAGGCCCGCAGGTTGTCAGCCGATGTCTTGCCTGATTTGCGGTCCTCGACGAGATCGTAGCTGATCTTTTGGCCGTCGTTCAGACCACGCATGCCTGCCCGCTCGACGGCAGACGCATGGACGAAGACGTCCGTGCCGCCATCGTCGGGCTGGATGAAGCCATAGCCCTTCGTCGAATTAAACCACTTCACGGTACCAGTCGCCATAACATTCCCCTTCGTGAGCCTTGGAACCAGGGGTTCGCATGGCGTTTGTTGCGCCATCAAAACTAATGGATCGGGCGGAGAAGGGAAGAGGGTGCTTGAAATTAAGTGTTCTGACAGGTTCCTTCGTACCCTTACCGCCGCGCGCATCTTCGTCTGTAAATTTCGCTACCTCTGTGGAAGCATCAGAGGCCGGCACGGCCTCGGGGCGGCAGTCAGCTGACTTAAGCGAGCCCGGTGAGGTTTGATTTGTTGTCTGCAGACAACGATGTCGGTTGACTGTGCAGCAAGATAGCACGCATAGGTGGTATTCAGGGGATTTGACCTGCCCCAGTACATGCGTTGTTGTCTGCAGACAACATGGGACGATGCATGAGCTCCGCTCGTCATAGCCGCCGCCAGCCGCGTAGGCACATCCCTAAGTAGGCAGCGGCGTCAAACCGCGGCGCTGTTTCGGCAACGCATGCAATTTCCCGGTGGACGAATGCCAAGGCGAAGTGCGCGTCGTGCTGCCTTGCTCCAGTGCCAACGACATTTTGGAACGGATTGGACTGCATCGTCGCGTCGCGCTGGCTGCGTTGGGTCGATGACCCGCTCCCGTTGTTGTCTGCTGACAACAACCGGGCTCAAGACTGCCGGAAGCCGGGAAACGCATTCTGGCTTATTTTTCGTTGTGCCGGCCTGGTCGGAGCTCAAAACGGGTGATCTCTCCCTAGATGCGCCCTCTTCTGGACTGCAGGTGTTGGCAAGGTGGCGACGTTGTCTGCAGACAACATGGCGCCTTCCGTTTCACCAAGTGTCCGTTACGGCGGCCCAGCGGCTATCACCCCGTGTGGGCAATTTGGAAGATATGGAACCTGGGATTCTCGTCTGCGTTGATCGTTAGGAAGGAGATCCTAGATGCAAGATGACAAGACGAAGACAACCAGCCCTCGCCGACTCGCGGCAGGTAGCCAGAAATATGAAGTCGGCTATTTCGCAAAAAAACACGGGATCAAGGAGAGTGACGCCCGGCGTATCATCAAGCAGCATGGTGGCGATCGCGACGCTGCTGATAGAGCCGCCAATCGGCTGCGGGGATAGTTGGGCATATGTTCGTCGCTGCTGTTGACGCAGGGTGGGAGCAATTACTCGCGTCAACCCAGTGAGTGACAATGTGCCCATGGGCACCGCGGTGGATCGCGTTAGCTTCTGCATCTGGAGCGGTATTTGTCGTTGCCTTCTGAGGTCATAGCGTGTTGCCGCGCTACATCGGTTGGCGCCATGGGACCCGGGCGAGCCACCGGAGTTTGAAGCCCTATCGCGGTAAGGCTGGTATGCGGCCGGCATAAAAAGTGCCCGCGATGGGACATATTTCAATGCGAGCCTGCTGTTCGGGACAAGATGGGATGAGCGCGACTCTACCGAGCGATCGATTCATTAAGCGTTGCCAATTGGAGCATTGGCGGGGATATCGCCTCCCGGGTCGACTGTACTGAATGCGTATTGTTGGCTTCGGTCTTCCAATCGTCGCTTTCGTGAAGACGTGCCATTCTATACGATCGGCGTGATGCTCATGCCGGCATCGCAACGAACCTGCGGTACGCGATGGGAATTTCTTGTCAGGCTAACAGGATTGGATAAGGCCGTACAGGCCGGGCTACTTCGCATGGCAACCTGGGCACCGACACACGCAGCAAGTTGGGATGATTGCCATGGCTGGGACCCAGTCGATTGCCGTTGAAGGGGTCTGTGTACGGGCGTCGCCTACCAAATCTTTCAGCTTCCAGATTTTGTAATTGCGGACCATGCTCGAGAAGCGGCCCAGTTCGGCACCAATTGCCGATCCTGCTTCGAGCGATATTCTTCTCGTCGATCGTGCATCGGGCGATCGCCGGTTCAACCTCGGTCGTCGGGTAACGCTTAGGACGCCGGCCAAAACTTGCGACATTACGATTCTACATTACCCGGATTCAGTGTTGGAGTTGGTATCATATCAAGTTGACTCACACGGTAATGCCTTTGACATAGAGTTGACGGAGGCTAGAATGCCTATACCGGCGCGCCCAAGCGGCGCGAATGGCATGATAAATCACCCCGAGCAGTCGATCCTATCCGACCGAGCGCAACGCTTGCAACGCCAAGAGTGACGGAAGGGAATGACCGATTGGCTTCTGATTGCCAGAACTCTGCAGCATATTCAATTAGTTAACAATCACTGGTTTCGACTAGGGATGCGACAAGAACCAAGCGGCGGCCGCCATGACGCCCACAGCCGTCAGGCACAATTGGGCGAGAGGCCAAGTCCGTTGGACAAACGCTTGAGGTGCAAGCCGAGCGAGGCTTGACTCCCGACTCCACCATCTCCGCCGGCAATCACCACCATTTGTCGTAATAGCCGCGCCAGCTCCCCACCACCTGATGTGAAGGATGCTTGGTTCGCGTAGCGCGCGGCGCCTCGAACCCATAGAAAGGATGTGCGCCGTCCATGGTCCGGTGCTGAGACGGTTGCTACGTGGGAATTTTTATCTCAGAACCTGTAGACCGTCAGGGTTCCAGCTCTCGGCTCGAATCGGTCCAATCCGCCCCCTTCGGGTGGCGCCACTGGCGGCCCGGCCCGATTTGCAAGTGGGCCGATCGTTCGCTTACGAGACCGATATGTGCTTATATCGACAACTTGTCTTTGGTTTGCTTTAATTACGCAATCACAACGTGGGGGCTTCTATGGCTTGGGACGGTTGGAACAGAGATGGCGATGGATGTGTCAGGATATCTGCAGTCCTGGCGTGGAAAAGTGCAGCACTGCTAGGCGAAAATGCCGATATCGGCTTGCGGATTGAGTTCTCGGACGAACCGGCATCGCACCACGTCAGCGCGCTTCAGTTCGGCCTGACAGCGGCGCAAGCGAGAGCCTTGAGCGCCGATCTGGCAGCTCATGCCGATAAACTGGAAGCGCAGCAATTCGGCATAGCCACATCGATGGGAGATCGACAGCACGCCAGTTGACGCGATGCCTGAGCGGCGCGCACGGCATGTTGTCGGTCTGCAAGCGCTCCCATGCGCGCTGATGCGTTCGTACTCTGCCATAACCTTCGTCGAGAGGAGAAACCGTATGTTCAGTGAGGTCCAAGGTGAGGTCGAGGCCGCTGGTGAACTTGGTACTCGTTGGCTGGAGCCACAATCAATCGCTGTCGAGATTCTGCATCCTTCGTTGCTCACGGCGCTTGAGCAACGCAACGACGTGGCGGATTTTCAAGGCTTCCTGGCCCGTGTCTATGAAATGCCGGGAGATACCCAAAACGGCTTCTTTCATATCGCCGTCAATCCTACGATATCCGAGGCTGCAGGCCTCCATACCGTCAGCTTGATCATGGGCGAAAGGTATGCGGAAGACATTGAGCTTGCCATCGGTCCGATCTGGCTCGATGCAGGTGACGAAAATGAAGCGGCGGCCGAACTCTACGCAATCTTGAAGGATGTCGGCCGGCTCGCCTGACCTGAGGGAAACACAGACCTTCGGGGTTCGCGGCGATTGGCCCGCAAAGCGAATCTATGCGCCTGCGACACCGATAGTGTAGCTTGCTTGCAGAATGCCGATTTCGAGCCGTTCGACGTCGAAGATGAATTCCGACGCCTCCGCCGCAGAAAAAACGCTGTCGCTGCCGTTCATCGTATCGCGCTGCGGGCGCGCTGCATAATCGGGGTGGCCTTGACAGACGATATCGCTGAGCGGTTCGTCGAACAGGAGTTGCGTGACCAGCAACTCCATGCCCTCAATCACGATACGCAGATGGACATGGACGGTACGGCCACTGTACCAGCCAGGATAAATGCTGAGAAAATTCACACGGCCCTCGGCGTCGCTGATCTGCCTGCCCCGCAAAAACGCGAGGCTGCTGGCGTCTTGATCGTCCGCGTTGCACATCCCTGCCGCGCGCCCGGAATAAACGCCGCGCGTATCGGCATGCCAAATCTCGACGTCTGCACCTTTTATCGGGTTGCAATCCTCGGACCGCAAAAGGCGCTAGCTGATGCGGGTGGGCAGTCCGTTGACGCCTTCCGTCACGTCGGGTCGGATGGGAACGTCATTGGTATGGCAGGGACCGAGGGTCTGCGCGAGGGTGGTGACGCATTGGGGCTGTTCGCGAAACACCGGATCGGGCAAGTCAGCGGGTACTCCAGCCGTCCCGCCGGCTCGCAGCCCCGAGGCGGTCCAGTCGATGCTGTCACGCGACACCGCATCGCCGCCGCCGCTCCTGCCGGCCAGCAGAGCAACGTTTGCTCCTGCCAGAAGGGCTCCTGCTCCAAGAATGATGGTACGTCTTCTCATCGCCTGGCCGTTCCCAAAGTTCGCAACAAAGACGCCCCCTGCACACCAATAGAACAACAGCGACAGTGAGCAAAATTACGTTTTCGTCACACGACGCGTTTCGCGCCAGTACTTGTCACCAGTATGTCAAAGTTAATTGTGTGAGGGCGCCCCTTAAGATCAGCATGGCGAGCTATGACGTCGGAACCGAACAGGATGTCTGAATGCCCGATTGGCGCGCCGTAATCCTTGAGCAGGCAGAGATCGCCATGGCGGTCGAGAGAGTTGTACTGCAGGCCCTGTCACGCGAGCAGCTTGCCAAGGCAGAAGCGCTGCACCTGTGGTCACGGGTTGGGGAACTTTGCGTCAAGGCGCAAACCGTCGGCGACGAAATGGAAGACGGCAACGCGGATCTCGAGGCGATCAAGGATTTCGAGGCGATCGAGGACATGTATCGCGCGCTTCATGCCTCGCTCGACGCGCGCCTGGTGATGATGGCAGGGCTCGGCCCGCTGGTGTGCTCTGACGGACTTCACTGAAGGTCGAGCGCATATCCAGTCGGCGAAAGCACAGAAACTTGTCTTTTGCCGGCTACAGACTCTACTGCAACGGAGGCTCACCATGTCGCTATGGGTGAGCAGCGTTTGGCCGTGTAGTCAGCCGATTCGGTGCGGACCGCGGATAGTTGGCCGTGCCGACCGCGGTCGGTTGTGCACGAAGGCAGTTGCTCTTACTGCAGTCGGTGGGTATGCCGATGCGTTGGAAGCAGGTCGGATCTCGTTGCTTTGTTGCCAATAACCGACCGGAACGCCGCTCTTGTCGCACCGTTCCCTGTCCCAGGCACCAATCTCAACGGGCCCTTTTCCGGCCCCCCGCAATATGGATCGAACTGATGAGTGTCGTCGCGTCGTATTTGTATCGCAACGGAAAGCGTGCGGATACGCTCGAGCTTTCCGGACAAGCGCGGGTAATGGATGAAAGCGAATTCGCCTGGATAGGGCTTCACGACCCGACGCCGGAGGAAATGACGGCAGTTGCCGCGGCATTCGGGCTTCACCCACTTGCCGTTGAAGATGCGCTCAATGGAAATCAGATCGCCAAGGTGGAGGTCTACGGCGAGCAACTGTTCGTAATTGCCAAGACTGCCCATCTGGAGAAGGACAAGATCGTCTACGGTGAGACGGCGATCTTTGTCGGCAGACACCACATCATCACAGTCCGGCAGGGCTCGGCACGCAGTCACACAGAGTTGAGAGCACAGCTCGAGGCATCGCCGCAATTGCTGGCGCGAGGGACCGACTATGTCCTTCATGCGGTCATCGATTTCATTGTCGACGGCTACCTGCCGATCGTTCAAACGATCGAGGACAAGGTTCTCGGCATGGAAAAACACATGCTTGTAGCCTTTCTAGAGCGGGATGAAATCAGGCGAATTTTCCGGCTGCGGCGGCAGGTCATCCTGTTCCAACGCATTCTCGGTCCCATGTCGGAAGTCGCCAGCAAACTGGTTCATCTGGAACTTCCGTGCGTCGACGATAACGCCAGACCATATTTCCGCGACGTGCTGGATCATGTCAGACGCGTCGAAGGCATGGTTGCGGGTTTGCGCGAGGTCATCACATCTGTGTTTGAAGCCAGTAACCTGCTCGAACAACAGAGACAAGGAACGATCACGCGACAGCTGGCTGCATGGGCTGCGATCCTTGCGGTGCCTACCGCTATTGCGGGCATTTACGGCATGAACTTCAAACACATGCCCGAACTCGACACGCTCTATGGCTACTACGTGGTTCTCGGGGCGATCGTCTTTCTCTGTGTGGTGCTCTTCTTGCGCTTCCGCAAGGCTGGGTGGCTTTAGCACAACGAGCGCTGCGTCAGCCTGCGTGGGAGAGGCCCTGGTGGGGGGAGCGTAGTCGTTGAGGGAGCAGAGGATCGACGCCTGGACCATGGAGGTACGCCTTTGGCGCCTGTTGGTTATCCTTCGGCGCGCTGGTATCATCGAAAGCACGCGCCGGCCGTTAAGGCAGAGAACCACGCGCGCCGGTTAGGGACGGGAACAATTTTGATGTGCCGCGCTTTCAGTAGTGCACGCGCAAAAACGATCCAGAACTTAATCCCTCCGGATCGTGTGCAAGATGAGCGACCCTTCTTGGAGGTCATCTTTTATGGTTCACGGCTAGCACCCGACAGAAGGTAACCTGTGACCATGAAACCACGCACTCGTGTATCCTGTGATAGAATGTCTCTGCCAACAAAATGCTATGGTTGATCTCTCGCCGATTACCACCGTGGAAGCCCTCGAACGCTTTCGCGAACTCCCACCCGCCTATAGGCGCGAACTCGCTGGCCTGTGGCGCGGCTCTGGATTGCCAACAGGCCATCCCTTGGATGGGGTTCTTGAAAACCTCGGCTGGTTTGGCAAGCGCTTTCATCCGAACCTTCGCGCCGATGCACTTCTGTTTCAGTTCGGTCCCAATCGACTGGTCGCGCTCGATCCGGCCTATATCCCGCTGGGATTGACATTGCGCCTGGGGTCAATCGGGCGCACCCGCTTGGCTCGTCATTGTTTTCGATTCCTGCAACGCCCCCTGCGGGCGTGTGGGCCAACCGCTACCCTCGAGATGCAGGACTTCGAAGGAATACGTTCAGCAGCCATGGTCTATGACCGGCAGCCAATCACGGACCGATTTCGACGGATCGGCGACGATCAGTTGTTTGGAATGATGTCGGCCCACCGTGACCCTCGGCCCTATTTCTTCATCCTGACGCGTCAGGAATAGCGCTGCCGCCGGCATCGTGTGTTGGGAACACACATGATGAAGCAGATGTCCAGCGTACTCAAGTTCTTAGCCGGCTATCCGCATAGCTTCGATGGGCGCTAAATATTTATGCCGCTGGTTCCACCAGCTATGAGGTTTCGTGCCCCGTTGGATGGTTGCCGTCATCGACGACTTCGGTGTCGGGCCGATCTTCGCCGTCAGCATGTTCCTGGTGCCAATGCCCGGTTCGGTCTTGATACTCGATTTCCGCGTCTTTCCCCGCGCTTTGGTGTTCTTGAGCGGCTATGCGCGCGGCTTCAAGAGCATCGTCATGAGAGGGGAAAGTTTCCGAGAAGACATCGCCCGACTTGTACGCCCAACCACCGTCATGGGGGACAACCTCGTATCTCGCTTTCGTCATATACACCTCCGATGCAAGAATTCCGGTTTGACGACCCTAGGCTGTTTTTCTGCAACCCCATGGCTCCCGCCTAAACGTATGCGCGGTGTTTCAACAGCCGCAATGAGCGTCCCGAACCGGGCATGTCAGATCCCATATAGGGTGCCGAGATCATGTTTGTACCGCATCCAGAGCCTTCCACGGCACGCCGGCACACCCATCACCAATCTGCAAGGTGCAGATCACTCGCATGTCCAAGACTTCCAATCGATATCTTCCCGGCACCCGGGGCGTCGATTTGGAACAATACATGTCGACACTCGTTGGAAGGCCATGAACAGAAATGAATTTGTCGCAGCACTTACGATATCAACACTGATCTGCGGCCCCGCCATGAGTTTCGAACTTTTGCCAGAGACAATCAATACGGCGTCGCTCGATTCTATTCCAACAACCGAAACGTCATCGGCGCGTCCGGACAACCCGGATCCTGCCACTGTGCAACTTCAGGTGCTTTTGGACCGTGCCGGCGCCTCCCCAGGCGTAATCGACGGGTATTTCGGGGAGAATGTCAGCAAAGCGATCGCAGGCTTTGAGGCGATGAATGGGCTACCCTCCGACGGCAAGCTCGATCCGGAAGTTATCGCTCGTCTTAACAACAATGCCCCGGTCGTTCAGAGCTACAACATCACCGCGGCAGATACGACCGGCCTGGTTCAATCGATCCCGGCGGACTATGGTGAAAAAGCCCGGATGGATCACCTCGGTTATACGAGCGTGGCGGAGAAGTTGTCCGAGCGCTTTCATATGGACATCGACCTGATCACGACGCTCAACCCGCAAGCGTCCTTTGCCGCCGGAGAAACGATATCGGTAACGATGCCAGGCCCGCCCAAGACCGGGAAGGTCAAACGGATCGAGGCCAACAGACGAACGGCACATCTCTATGCCTATGGTGAAGACGGCACCCTATTGGCAGTCTATCCAGCAACCATCGGCAGTTCCGAGACACCTGCACCGTCGGGTAAGCACAAAGTCAAGGGCGTGGCGCGAATGCCTACCTATGTCTACAACCCCAAGATCAACTTCAAGCAGGGCGACAACAGGAAAATTCTGACAATACCCAGTGGGCCAAATGGGCCAGTTGGCACCGTATGGATCGATCTTTCGAAGCCGACGTACGGCATCCACGGGACACCGGAGCCTGCCCTTATCGATAAGGTCGGTTCGCATGGCTGCGTGCGCCTTGCAAACTGGGATGTAGAGGAATTGGCCGCGATGGTCGAACCAGGCGTCTCTGTTGAATTTGTGGAGTAACTTCCGACATTGAAGTGCGACCGCATGGATTGGCCTGCGCACCTCCCCGTTTAACGGAAAGCAACCGGCTCTTGATCCGGTATCAACTGTCGAGCGCTCAATAGGCGATCAAGCGGAGGTAGCTCACGCTGTTCTGATCCCCACGCCACCATTCACGCGATTGGCTCGGGGACGCCAGCCTTTCTCGTCGCCATCCTGAGCATAAACACCCTCCGGCGGCCGCAGCGGCTTCATCCTCTACCGGCACTTGCGCGCCCCCTCCCCCGCCGCGTCGCAACCAATCATGGGGTTTCGCCCTGACAATGCGCCCGACCACCACCAGGTGCGCCATTGCGCACGTGGCCTGCAGAAATCCGCAGCAACTGTCACCTCAATGCGCATTCGTGGGCCTGACCCGACCGGCTTTGCCTCTTCCGGTTATCCTCACGCGATCCGCAAGCCCGCAGACGAGGGCGACGGAGCCCGGCAATAATCCTGCGATCGCGCGGGGCATGGCAATCGGCTCTTCCAGGGACCGGCGCGGCGTAGGGGAGCAGGCTGCTACAGGCCGCGGTGCAAGCAAGGGCAAGCCCTCCTTCACGTCCGTTTCGGCCCTGCGGGTGCATGCGCCTCTTATGGCCTTGCGCTGCTGGAAGCTCCCGCCGCTCAGGCGGTCCAGAAAGGAGCCACACCATGCACACCAAGCGCGACACCTATCAGATCATCACCGACACCATTCTCCAAGCCCTCGAAACCTGCGGACCCTGCGAGCGTCCCTGGGTCGGCCCGTCGCTGACCATGCCGGTCAACGCCGTGTCAGGTCACGAATACCGCGGCACCAACGTCGTCATGCTGTGGGTCGCCGCAAAGGAGGCCGGCTACGCGGAAAATCAATGGGCGACCTTCAAGCAGTGGTCCGAAAACGGCGCAAGCGTCCGCAAGGGCGAAAAAGGCACCCCGGTTATCTGGTTCAAAATGCTCGAGCGCCAGGGCGACGAAGTCGGCGATATCGACGCCGAAGACGAGAATGGCCGCCGCATTCCCTGTGCCCGTCTCAGCTGGGTGTTCAACGTCGCTCAGCTCGATGGCTACCAACCCGAGAAGGCTCGCGCGCCCGAGCACAATCAGGTGTCCCCGATCGAAACGGTCGATGCCCTCATCACTGCGAGTGGCGCGAAAATCCGCCACGAAGGCGCAAACGCCTTCTACCGGCCCAGCACCGACGAAATCGTGCTGCCGCCGCAACACCTGTTCACCGGCACGTCCACCAGCAGCGCCACCGAGGCATTTTACGGCGTCGTCCTGCACGAGCTGACCCACTGGAGTGGACCACGGCTCAAGCGCGAATTTGGCAAGCGCTTTGGCGATGATGCCTATGCCGCCGAAGAGCTGGTTGCCGAACTGGGCGCAGCGTTCCTCTGCGCCCGCCTGGGCGTTTCGGCCGAGCCTCGCGCCGATCATGCCAAGTATCTTGCCAGCTGGATCAAGATCCTGAAGGGCGACCGCAAGGCGTTCATCACCGCCGCCAGCAAAGCGTCCGAGGCCAGCGATTACCTGCTGGCTCTCCCAGACTGAAAGGAAGCGAAGGAGCGAGCTACCAGCGCGTCTTTAGACGCGCAAAGGTCGCTACAGCAGAGGCCGCCTCCTTCGCTAATTTTCGCTGCGTGGGGCCCCGCCAAGAACGGTTGGACATTTTGGTGCAGTTTGTCGGTCTACTGTCGAGGTCCATAAACAGCCGCTCAGACAAGCGCACCAATTGGAAGGGTTGGGACCGCAGTTCATCGGCACTCGCGCGATTTGCCCTGCTCGATGCTGGCCAGTTTCTAGTTGGAGGTCCTGCGTTAAAGCCTCAAATCGGCAAAAGGGCATCAGGCTTTACATCTGCAACGGATGCGTAGGTATGGGTCTCCCTTACACCGGGTAAAGGCAATATCACCCGCTCCAGAAAGTCCTGAAACATCGTCATGTCGGCAATTCTCGCTTTGACGAGATAGTCGAAGCCGCCGATGACCATGTGGCATTCCAGAACTTCCGATGCATTTGAGATTGCCTCGGCGAACCGCTCGAAAATGTGCGGAGCAGTGTGATCGAGGCGGACCTGAATGAACACCACTGTTCCCCGGCCAACCTTCTGCGGATCAAGGATCGCCCTGACGGATTTTACATAACCCTCCCGGAACAGACGTTTGAGGCGCTGGCTCGCCCCGGTCGGCGACAAGCCGACCCGGCTCGCCAGTTCGAGCGTGGTACGGCGGCCGTCTTCCTGCAGCAGCCTCAGCAGGTTGCGGTCGATTGCGTCGAGTTCGGCAGCTTCGTGTTTCACGCAGTTTGATCCATAATCGAGTTATACTCACTTCAAAATCACGAAATTAATATATTCAGACACGCACGCTTGAGCAATACGATGTGATCGTTGTTTCCCGGTACATTCGGTCGCCTGCCAATGGCCAGGCCGGGTCCCCTGCCCTTATGGAGGCAAGAGTGCGTATTTCGATCCTCGCAGACAGTGACGGCAGCAAGCGGATGGCTATTTTAGCAGGGGCAGCATTCGTCGCGATTACCACCGTGCAATTCGTGGCCGCCCGCTTCAGCTTGCGCGAACATCTGACCGCCGCCGATATCGTCGGCTTGCGGTTTGCTGGCGCTCTTTTCGTCTTCTTGCCGGTGTTATGGAAGACCGGCACGGCAAAGCTGAGGCTGTTAGGCTGGCGCAAAGCCGGTCTGCTGGCACTGCTGGTGGGATTGCCTTACACCCTGATCATCAATCAGGGGCTTACCCACGCCCCGGCCGCCCATGCTGCAGCCCTGTCTCCCGCGTCCATCGTCTTCTTCTCGTTCTTGCTCTCGCGCCTCGTGTTCAAGGACAAGGTTTCCCGCGCGCGCATCATCGGCATGGTCGCGATCATCGGCGGACTGCTTCTGTTCGTTTCCCCCGCAGCCCTCAAGACAGGCGACACCCTGCCCGGCGATCTGCTCTTTGCGGGATCGGGGATCATGTTCGCGCTCTATGCGGTGCTGGTGAGGTTCTGGTCCGTCGACGCGATAACGGCGGCGATCGCAGGAGTCCTCTTCTCCTGCTTGCCGCTACCCCTGTTGTACACCGCAGCGCCGAGTGGTCTTGCAGCTGCGTCCGTAGCGGAGATCGCGATGCAATTCGTGATCCAGGGCATTCTTGCCGGCGCGGTTGCGATCGTTCTCTACACTTATACGGTTCATCAACTTGGCCCGCGAGAGGCCTCGCTGTTCATGCCGTGCATTCCAGTGACGACGTCTGTGGTCGGGATGGCAGTGCTCGAGGAAATGCTGAGCCTTCCCCAGTTCGTTGCTATCGCTGCCATTACATTTGGAATGGTGTTCCCAATGCTACAAAAATCCTGAACTTCGCGGCAAGTTCACTGGCGTGGGCCATCGATAATCGACTTTGCCTGACATCACCTCCCTCCAGGCGACCAGTCGCGACTGAACGTTTTCGTTAGGCCGGTTGGATGCAACCGTCCCATCAGGTGTTAGATACCGTACTCGCGGAACATCGCGGCCTGCGGAAATGGATTGAACCTACGACACCGATCGGGAGGCTCCATTCGTCAGAGGTGCGATTGCCATGTCCCTCTCACCCGCTGTTGACAGCGCTCCCTCGGCGGGCTCGATGAGGCGTGTCTGACCGAAGATTGGCTGCGCCTCGATCGTCCTTCCGCAACGGCAAGTCGGCGTTTTCTTACCCCTGTCAGCTGCGCCGCCATTCCTCGCGCACTAACAAAACTGCGACTTGCCGCCCTCCATTCCATTGCGGCCCTATGGGTGCGGACCAATCGTCCCCGGTCCTTGCGACAGCCATCGAGGCCGCAATGGTGCGGCCCGACACAGCGAAAAGGAACACGACAATGGCAACCATTGGCACCTTCACCTCCACCGAAAACGGCTTCAACGGCTCAATCCGCACCCTCGCACTCAACCTCAAGGCTCGCATTGCCAGGGTCGAGAACCCCTCCGACAAGGGGCCGCATTTCCGCATCTACGCCGGTAACGTCGAACTGGGCGCGGCCTGGCAGAAGACCTCCGATCAGGGCCGCGACTATCTTTCGGTGAAGCTCGACGACCCGAGCTTCTCAGCCCCGATCTACGCAACACTTGCAGAGTTCGAAGGTGAAGTTGACCTCAAGCTCATCTGGTCGCGGTTGAACCGGGACTGAGACTTAGATCATGGCCCCGCTATATCAGCGGGGCCTACCTCGTCGAATACGACATCTGCAGCAATGCTGTATCCATTGGAAAGAGACCCCGAAGCAGCACGGCAACATCGCCGTAGACTCTAGATCGTCTGCCCAGAACAGCTTTCCGCGTTTAAAAAAGGGGCCCATCCCCTTTTCCGTTCCTCGGGCGGGCGATTGGCAACGAGCGCGTCGGTCGCCTGCCTCACCTCGGATCGCGTTGTTCATCGGTCGCAGCCTCACGAACGCTATCGATGCCATGACGTACCTAGAACTCCGACCGACGCAGGCCGCGGGCGAATTACGACGTGCGGCTGCGACAGCAGGAATTTGCAGCACCCGGCCCGCGGTTTTGGAATTGCCAGTAAATTGCATTTGTGGAACGGTTGTCACGGCCCACTTTTTTGCCGTGTGTGGTCGCCCTGCACTTGCGACGAAAACAAGACTCAACCATCGTCGGCTGCGACATGCGAACCGGGGGGGTCATGCATGACTTCCGCCGGTTTAGAAACTGCACGCAAGGTGGGAGCATGACTGTGGCATCAGGTTCGCTTAAAATTTTAAGTTTCGCCATCCTTCTGACGTCTATCGCCGCATCGGCTCACGCCCAATCCAGTGAAGAGCTAGCGAAGAAGCTCTCAAACCCGATCGCGTCGCTGATCAGCGTTCCGTTCCAATTCAACTACGATCAGGGCTACGGACCGAACGACGGCGATCATACCGTGGTGAACATCCAGCCAGTAATTCCCATTTCGCTCAATGAAGACTGGAACCTGATTTCCCGAACGATCCTGCCCGTGACCTGGCAAGACGATATCGCGGGACCCTCAGGGGAGCAGTTCGGGCTTGGTGACACGCTACAGAGTTTCTTCCTGTCGCCTGCCAAGCCAACCGAGAATGGGATCATCTGGGGTATTGGCCCGGTGTTTCTGATTCCCACAGCAACCGACGAATTTCTTGGAAGCGGAAAGTGGGGCGCGGGTCCAACCGGCGTGGCTCTCAAGCAAGAGGGCCCCTGGACTTTTGGGATATTGGCGAACCATGTGTGGTCGTTCGCCGGACAGAGCAATCGAGCGGACGTCAGCTCAACGTTCCTGCAGCCTTTCATCTCTTACACGACGCCGGAAGCCTGGACCTTCTCCTTGAACACCGAGAGTACCTATGACTGGGAAACCAATGACTGGTCGGTCCCGATTAACTTCCAGGTGTCAAAATTGGTAAAGTTCGGCGAGCAACCCGTGAGCCTTGGCGTGGGCGCGCGTTACTGGGCGGAATCGCCGGAAAACGGGCCTGATGGCTGGGGGGTTCGAGCAATCGTCACGTTCTTGTTCCCAAAATAGCAACTTTGTAACGCTCACACTGTGCCGTCGAAACTCTGGCTTCTGGCGACACTTGAACCTCGCCCGCGTGCTCGGATCGGGCGCGTTGCCCTTGGATGACCATGGACAAATTATCTGCTCCCAACCCAATTCTTGAAATAGCGCTGGGCACCGTCATGGTCATTTTGATCATGTTGGTACACGGCATTGGCATTCGCACGATCAATCGGCGTTTCAGCAGGTCCTGGGTTCTCGTGAACAACACCACGCCGCATTGGCGTATCAATCTCTTGCTTGCCGTTGCGATCGGATCGCTGGCAATCCTTCATTTCGCCGAGACTCTCGTGTGGGCAGCGCCGATATCGATGATGGGGATAATTCCTTCAATGCGGGACAGCTATTACTTCGTCCTGGAGAGCTACACGACGCTTGGTGAAGGCACGGTAAGACTACCTGATAGTTGGCGTTTGATCGGGCCGATCATGGCGGTGTCGGGCTTGTTTACATTCGGATGGACGGGCAGCGTTCTAGTTAGCATCATGACCGAGTTCGGCAAGCTCGACAGAGGGCAGGCCAAGAAGGAATCGAAAGACTCCGAAGGATGAACGGCAAGGCTTGGACGCACCAGTATAGGTAGGATGTGATTTCGGCGACATTTCGGACAATTTCGACGTCGCCGTCATGCTACCGCTGAGGCACGGTATGATCGCTAAAGGATCACCGGGGAGCTAATCGGCACAAACCCGCTGCATTTGGCCTACAGCGTCGGCGTGACGCACTTCTGGAGTTACGGGCCGCGCGAAGATCAAAATGGCCGGCTTGATGAGTTCGGTGGCGTAAGAGCGCCGGTCGATGTCGAGCGGGAGGAAAGTGCCACGTAGGTGGACGCGGTCGTCGCCCTGCGTGGGGACTACTTCTTCACCTCGGAATCCCGGCGACGGGCTGGGTCCGGGGGGGGGGCGGTGCGTCGGCTGGGATGGCGGCCCGTCAGCGCATTTGCGATTTCGGCCTATTACAGTCGTCGTGCTCAATCTGGGAGAGCCTGATGTCCTGCAGGAGGCGGAAGAGCGACGCCGCCAGAAAACCGAGAGCCGCCATGAACAAAACGGCGGCTCCTGGTTCGTGGCGGTACCCAACAAAGGCGATGACGAATCCGAAGATCAGAAGGAACGTGACGCCGATTCCTGCCAACACGGCCAGGTGAAGCGCATTATTGAGCACACGTTCTCGCCGCCGCAGCTCGGTCATCTCCTTCTTCAACCACGCTCGGGTATCGCTTTCGTCGATCTCCCGAAGCTTTCTGATCCGCTCCGTAACGCCGGAAATCCGACTGGCCAGAATCGCCACCATCGCAGCGACCGCGTTGAGCATGAACGCCGGCGCGACCGCGTGACTAATCATGTTCGCAAGCTGGTCAGCTTCAACAGAGACCATGTTTCTCCTCCGGGTGTTCTCGGCCACCACCGGATATGTCCAGGGCGAGATGTATCATGCACAGTTTTCACCCTCGCAGGACTGGCTGGCGGCGCGCGCTCCTATCTGGACTTGCCGGATGATTCCTTCCGCTGGTGGCGCGGGTTTCCTGGGAGGATAGAAGGCGCGCTCATCGGACTTGACGGTTTGGCAGCTGATGGCTCGGGGCACAATATAATTGGCGTTGTGCTTCATATACTTACTCTCCCATGGCCGCCCGGTCCGTCGTGACGCATGGCGCAACGTAGGCCGGAGGGCCCAGAAGCTTGGAGCGGCCGTAAGTCCGCAATCGCGGTTAAGACACTACGGGATGACATTGACTGCACGCGCGGCCACGAGCACGAGTGTAAGGAGCGCGATGGCGCTTTCGAGCATCATCAGGAGCTTTGCGCGCGGCGTGAGCGGCAGCACATCGGTAGGACTGAACGCCGTAGCGGTATTAAACGCCAGAAAAAGATAGTCGACATAGAGCGGCCGCCAATTGGCTGATGCGAATTCGGGAGCCGACGACTGGGGAAAGAGCCAGTCAGGTCTCCTTGATATCCCACGCGCGATGCGTGAGGGACCACCAGAATCGACCTGCCAATAGAGAAGCGAGAACGCCAGAACGTTGGTGATCCAGATCGAAAACGATGAACTCAACAACGACACCTTTCGCGTCTCGGGCGGGTGTATCGTGATGATCCCTATCATATCGCCTAGTTCGGCGGCCGTATTGGCAACGTAGAGACTGGAAAGGACCATGATCGCAACGTGCTCGATCCGCAGCCAGACAGCATTCTCGGTCGACACCGTCACCATGATCATTGGAACAATAGCTGCTATCAGGACCCCGAATGACACCCATCGAGGCAGCGCGGAGACGTGATGCGGTAGAACCTCCAAAAAAGCGAAGACCGTAATGATTGCCAGAACCGGGGGCCAGCGGCGTTCGTCACGACCTTGTTGGATGACATTGCTCATCGCGTGGTCCCGATTGAGAACTTGAAGTTGCCAACGCCTTCCTGCTGCATCCGCCACAGGTGTATGTCATGTTACGCTATTCGCCTGTGATGCCCTACTTCATCGCCTGACCCTGTCGGGTGTCCGTGCAAGCCGACCGCCCTTCGTGCCAATGAAGCGATTAATGAAGTTGCCGCCTACACATCGCCCTTGAGTTTGCCGCTCATGAGCCTGCCCCCTTTTGAACCGGACAAGGTCCGTTTGCGCAAGGTCCGCCACGCAGACATCAACAAGCGCTCACTCCCGTTTCATCTCGCCCCGCGGGCGATCTCCACCGCAATTGGTGGCATTTTCGTATTGCCAACGCGCCAGTCAATTGCCCTTAAGGGATCCTTTCCGTCCGCTTCGAAAAGGATCATTATCTCGTGCCTCTCTCGGAGCTGGGCCAAATTCTTCCATTAAAGCCGCCGCTCGCGCTACCCACATCATGCCGCATGAACTGAGGTGCGCGACGGCGGAAGCAAGTCTTCAGACCGAGTCCGATGGGCGCGGGGCTCAGAGGACCGCCATTATCTGAACATCGACCGGCCTGGGCTCGGCGATGGCACACCGCTGGCTCGCTCCAAAGCCTCAGAAACAACCTTAACCTTTTGTTAATCCTAAATTCCTTGCCAGCAGGGCGATTTCACCCATAATAACGCTTAGGCAGTCCTTCCGGCTGAAAAACCGTTATTCGAGAGCTCCCCTGCAATGAACGCTAATTCACCTCCCGCGGCCCGTGCTCAGCCAACGCAGTTCGAGGATCTTATCCTGGAGCAGGGCGATCTGATCTCGAAGAAGCTCCATCTCCTCAGCATGCAGCAGTTTCCCCCGAACGCCAAAAAGCTGCTGCGTCAGTTTTCGCTGAATGAAGTCGCACAGTTTCTGGGCGTGTCGCAGAGCACCCTGAAGAAGCTGCACCTTGAAGGTAAGGGTCCCCTCCCCCAGACATCGACGTCTGGAAGGCGTTCTTACAGCGCCGAACAGATGGTGGAGTTGCGCCGATATCTCGACCAGCATGGTCGCTCGGAAGCGCGCCATTACATGCCGAAACGCCGAGCCGGTGAAAAACTTCAGATCATCGCGGTCGTCAACTTCAAGGGCGGTTCGGGCAAAACGACGACCGCTGCCCATTTGGCTCAGTACCTGGCTCTGACCGGACACCGGGTACTGGCAGTCGACCTGGACCCGCAGGCCTCCTTGTCGTCGCTTCACGGTTTCCAGCCGGAACTCGACCAGACGCCATCGCTTTACGACGCGATCCGTTACGATGAAGAACGCCGGCCGATTTCTGAGGTGATCTTACCGACGAATTTCCCCGGTCTTGATATCATCCCAGCGAACCTCGAACTGCAGGAGTTCGAGTATGATACGCCGCTTGCGATGTCGAACAGAAGCTCGAACGAGGGTAAGACCTTCTTCACGCGTATCTCGCGCGCGTTGGCCGAAGTGGATGACCGATACGACGTCGTGGTGATCGACTGCCCTCCCCAGCTGGGTTATCTCACCATCACGGCATTGACTGCAGCCACGAGCGTCCTGATTACGATTCATCCTCAGATGCTCGATGTGATGTCTATGGGACAATTTCTCTTGATGCTCGGCGGCATCTTGAAGCCGATCCGCGATGCGGGCGCGGAGGTCAATCTGGAATGGTATCGTTATCTGATCACCAGGTACGAGCCGACCGACGGACCGCAAGGACAGATGGTTGGCTTCATGCAGACGCTGTTTCACCAGTTCGTCCTGAAGAACCAGATGCTGAAGTCAACGGCGGTGTCGGATGCCGGCATCACCAAGCAGACTCTTTATGAAGTCGACAAGAGCCAGATGACCCGCTCAACCTATGAGCGCGCCATGGATGCCTTGAATGCTGTCAATTCGGAAATCGCTGACCTGGTCCACGCCTCCTGGGGACGTAAGGTCGCCGGCTGACGATCGACTATGGGATGACCGCTCATGCGGTACAGACAAACGGAGTAACGAGATGGCGAGAAAGAACTTACTGGCAGGTCTGGTTGACGCGGCCGATACTCCGCAGACAGACATCGCGCCTGCCTATCCAATGCGCGGTGCATCGAAGAGCATGGTTCGTTCGCTTGATGAACTTTCCAGGCAGGCCGACAAGTTCCTTGAAGGCGAAACGATTGTCGAACTCGACCCGGATTCGATCGACGGATCCTTCGTGGTCGACCGCCTTGAGGATGACCGAGAGGAATTCGAAGCTCTCAAGCAGGCGATTGCCGAACGAGGCCAGGATACGCCGATCCTTGTGCGCCCTCACCCGTCGGCGTCTGGTCGCTATCAGGTGGTGTTCGGACATCGCCGTGTCCGGGCGGCCCGCGAGCTCGGCGCCAAGGTCAAGGCTGTTGTTCGAGCGCTGGATGATCGCACGCATGTCATTGCGCAGGGGCAGGAGAATTCCGCGCGCGCCAATCTTTCCTTCATCGAGCGGGCGAGCTTTGCCCATCGGCTGGAGGCGCTTGGGCATGATCGCTCGGTAATCTCTTCATCCCTTACCGCCGACAAGACGGCGATCTCGAAGATGATGACCGTGACCGAACGGATTTCGCCGGAGGTCATCAGGAGCATTGGCCCTGCCCCGTCGATCGGACGCGATCGTTGGCTTGAGCTCTCACTGCTCGCTGGAAAGGCGGACAACGCGGGACAGATTGGCGAAGTTCTGGCACAGCCCTCATTTGGCTCGCTCACCAGCGACGAGCGTTTCAATGCGCTCTTCAACGCGCTTGCGACCTCGAGGAAGCCTGTCAGGAAGGCGGTGCTCCAGGTCAAGGATCACTGGCAAGCCGAAGATAAGGCTGTGCAAGCTCAGTACTCGAACTCCGGCAAGGCATTCGCGCTTTCGATGAAATCAAAGAATGCCGGGCGTTTTGGCAAATACCTCGCAGACAATCTGGATCGGCTTTACGCCGAGTTCCTGTCCGCTAAGGATTGAATGGAAGCCCAAAAGGGCCGTTTCGAACACTTTTCTTGGTGGGAGGCTTGGTCAGATTGACCGTTTGCAAAAGGGATCCTGAAGGCCGGGTGAGTCTTAAGGTTTGTCTGCCAGCAAGCAGAAAATTGGTGTGCAAACCCAATGGTGTATTCGGAGATTTGGTCAGCATGAAAGCCTGGACCGAAAGACGCTCGCGAGTGGGCCCGTAAGGCAAGAAGTTGTCGGCCGGCAATTTCGGGATAATCCGCTGAAAAATCAATGAATTAACGCGGTGCGGACTACACCAGGCCGGCGGTAGCGTCTTCGGCCCCGACGCAAACGCGCTCAGCAGCACCGCCTGAATCGCGCAGATCGATCAGGCAGACTCGCTTTTGAGTGATGTTGCGTCTATTGAGACAGGCGGTTGTTGGAGGTAGCACCGCGGGCAGGGCTTTGGCGAACGGGGCATTTGATGCCGATTTCGGATCCATCTTTCGCAAGACCTGATGAACAGTCGGTCCCTACCGTTATCGCGCGCGAGTTTCCATCGCGCGACATTCGCCTATCATTCGATCCGGCAAGTGCAGCCTGCGCCGGTCATTGATTGTCAGGCTGCTTCTATGTCTGTGCGCGAGAAATCGTCGCCTTTGAAAAGCAATGGCTCGTTGCGCGACTTGGCCAGCGCATAGGAAAAACAGTCCCCAAAATTCAGGCTCGCCGGGTGCCGGCCCTTGCCAAAGCTGCGCCAGGCACGTCTTGCAATAGCAATCTGTTCCGCGTCGACAGCGACGACTTCGACACCCGCTTTGTAGAGCCATAGATCGAGCTCGGCAGCGCCCGCCTCGCCGAGGCGAGCCTCGATCACGATGGACAGTTCAAGAATTGTCGCAGCTGAAATGAAACGCCGCGGAGCGTCGACTACTTTTTGCTCGTAGGTTTCTGCGTCCGGTTCGTTGAACGCGATCGCAACAATTGCTGATGTGTCGATGACCATCAGTTGGGAAGGCCGTTTTCGTCATACCCCAAAATCTCATCGGCAGAGCGCTTATCCAGCACCGGGAGCTTCGCCCAGCGTTTACGGCTCGCCGCCAGCTCCTCGAGAAGCACTTCGCGATTTCCGGCATTTGCGAGGCGCCGCAGCCGCTCTTCCAGGGCGCGGCGCGTGGCCATGGTGATAGTTTCTCCGGTCTTCTCGGCCAGGGCCTTGGCAAGCCGTTCGGTCTCCAGATCTTTAATACTGAGCGCCATCGAAGGTTCCTTGGTTCCTGATTTTCTGTATTCTACCTGACCGCAGTGTTGATGCAAGAGAAGTATCCGGGCTGATGGATTGCGAAGAAACCGCTGAAGTCGCGCTCTCAGAAGATCGCGATGTATGGGCCGGAAGGCGCGATTTCGAGTTGGCGGGAACTGATGACGGCCGCGGTGGTCGTCCGATCAATGCTCGGTGTCAGTCCGAGCGCCAACCAGGATGCTTGCGACGCCATGGCCCCGGAAAATGCGGCCGCGACGATGGCCTGCATTCTCGAGAGGGCAGGGCACATCAACTCGGCCGGCGGGTATCTTCGCAATCTGACGGACAAGGCGCGGCGAGGGGGTTTTCGCTCGGACCGGTGCTGATGGCTCTATTGCGGGCGAACCCGGTGATTGCTCGAAGCGCCTAGCGAACGGCTCTTTGGAGGGCAGCAACCTGAAGCTTCTCGCTACCCCGGCGAGTCTGTCGTAGTCGCTTGCGTTGTCGCCAATAGAGTCATATATTTTGCACAATAAATGAGTTATTCGATATGGCGGAATGATCATGCCTCAGGTTCTGAAATCTCTAGAGCAAAGCGGTCCCCTGGTCCTGTCCTATATGGATCGCTCGGGAAAGATCGCTGTGGAACGGGTCGCAACCGGCTTCGGCGGCGCATCGGCGCAATAAGCGCGTCTTGTTCTTGCAGCCATAATACGTCGGCTCTACCGTGCTTACAGCAAAGGTAAGCAACCAAGACCCGGAATTTAGGTCCGGTGGGATAGACGCGATATAGCAGGACCGCCGGCTGTTGGCTGCGTTCGGCCAAGACACGACAGCTCGCATGACTTTCCGTTGACGCCGGAACCGTCTACTAATGTGAGCGCACCAGTGTCATTCGAGCCTATCAGTCCGACAGGACAATGATCAAAGGAGGATACCTTGGCAACCGGTACGGTAAAATGGTTCAACACAACAAAAGGCTTCGGTTTCATCCAGCCGGATGACGGAACTGCCGATGTGTTCGTCCACATTTCCGCGGTGGAGCGAGCTGGTCTACGCGGACTCAACGACGGCCAGAAGATTACCTATGAGCTGGTGAAAGACCGCAAGTCCGGCAAGATGTCAGCCGACAACCTCCAGACCTGAGCCCATTGCGATTCTGCAGCTTACTGCATGCAGTGTTTGTTCTGCTCCAGCGGTGCCTCTGGCCGGACGTCCAGGACCACACGCCTCCGCCGGTATGACCGGCGCTTTCAGGTGATCAGCCGGGCGGCGCGCCCCTGTTTGCGTTCCACGTCATTGTAATAGCGAGCGGCCTGCGTGACGGACTTGTGCAGCGACTGCTGCATGGCTTCAGGGAGCGGGATGCCCCGATTGGCAGCCTCGGTCAGATAGCCTGACCGCAACCCATGCGCGGAAAATAGCGTCGGGTCGAGCCCGGCATGTTTGCAGCGGCCCTTCAGGATCAGGTTGACCGACTGCGGCGTCAGCGCCCGCTGGTCGATATTCCCCCATTGGTCAATGCGTCGGAACACCGGCCCCTCTTCGATATTGGCTTCCTCCAGCCAACGTTTCAGCGCAACCACTGGCCGGCCGATCAGCAGCACATGTTCGTCGTCGTCACTCGTCGTCGTCTTCGTGCGGCCGAGCCGGATCGACAGGCAGGGGAGGGGAGGGGATTTCTCGTCGTTTGGATCTGTCCGAACCGGGTCCTCATCGTTGAGATCCTCAACGCGCATCGCCGCCACTTCTGATCGGCGCCGTCCGCCGGAGGCGAACGCGGCCAGAAGCAGTGCACGATCGCGTAGATCGACCAGACGCTCGCTGGCGCACGCGAGCAGAAGCTTCGCCAGGATATCGCCCGTCACCGCCTTTTTGCTCTTGCGTTGCCGCGGCCGTGCACTGGCGCGAACGGCCAGTCGCAGGGCGGATTTCAGCGAAGGGCGGTCAAAGGAACCGATGAGGCCGCGCCAACGGGTGAGGATCGACCAGCTTGTTAGCCGGCGTCGAACGGTTTGCGGGGCGTGTGGCCCGTCGGCGCGCAAGAGGCGTTGAGAACGCAAGCCGCTTTCCACCTCTGCCGGCATGCCATGGCCTGGATCCTCGGCCCGCTTAGCCGGGTCCCAGAGGTGATGGGCGACGAATTTGAGAAGCAGACTCTCCGGCGCCGGCCAGGGGAGGGGAGTGCCAGTGGCGAGCTGGCACCAGGCCTCGAGATAGCCGAGGTCAGAAGCAAGCGCCCTCAGGGTATTGTTGCCCATGCCTTCGCTGGCGAGGTGTTTTAGCGTCGCAACATCGTTGTCGGTCAGAAGTGCAGCAAGCTGGTCGCGGCGGTCGAAGGGCAGGATGGCGTCCAGGGCGTCGAGTTGCTCGGCTCGAGCCAGAGCACTTGATTGGATCCCGTCAGTGCTCATTGCCGAACGGTCCCAGGACCGGCACTTTCTCTGCCCGCGCTGCAGCCGCCAGCTTTCGATCGAGGGTCGCCAACGGAAGGGACCGGGCGATCGCGAGCTCGAGATAGGCAGCATCATACGCACTGAGCCCTTGCGCCGTCGCAAGCTCGATCACCGATCCGTCCTGGCCGGCGCCGGCGTCCTCAAGTGGGAGGCGCCGCAATCTGGTCATCGCCGTCAATGCCTGACCCGCCGCAATGCGCTGGCGCCTTTCGGCGGTTACAAGGATGCTCCTGGCTTCGTGCCAGAAGAGACCTGGGACCGGACACTGGCCGGATATGCTGGCGATCAGTTCTTCAGCGATTTCGCTGTGCTCTTCCGGAAGCAGCCAGGCGGCTGCGGTTGAGGCATCGAGAACGAAGACGCTCAAAATCGCTGTCCTTCGCGCTTCCAGTCAAGGATCTCATCGTTGGTAACGGGTTTGGCACGCAAGCGAGCCGCCCGGACTTCTGCCATCAGGAAGCCGAGCTCATTGTCCTTGTGGATCCGGCTAAGCTTGGCGACCGGATCGTTGCCGCGGGAAATGATGACCTCTTCACCGGCTTCGACGCGCGCCAGGAGTTCGGAGAGATGCGCCTTGGCCTCGGCGACTTTGACGGTGACGCTCATGGGAAACTCCGCTGAACAATGGCTCTCGTCGCGCAGATTTCGGACGAGCGCAAATTTGACGTTCTGAGCTAAAAATAGAGCGCACGTACGTGTTGGTCAACTGGTGGACCATCTCACTATCGATACTTGATACCTATCGATAATGATGGGGCGTGAATACGGCCGTCCTGATGACGGAAGTAAATTGTATATTAACTTCTGTTTTCGAAATTTAACACGTTAATTCATATGGTTACGAATGTGTTAAACCCGTGAGCTTGAAGATGATGCGGGTTTGGTTTGCCCTGCAATTGCCGCGGCGAGAAAAGATCTAGGCGATGAATGGCTACCTTGCTCGCCGAGGAGGGGAGGGGACAAACCCCAGTCGTGATCCTCTTGGGCTCTGCATTCCCGCAAGCCGAAAACGCTCTAGACGGCTCTCTTACTGGCTTTGGCTGGATGGTGGCTCATCTTCACTGACAAAGAATGTCTTAATCAACTTTTTGTACTCGGAGACGAGCGTAATCTTTCTATTTTGGGTCGCATGCTAATGCAGTCTTTCAAGACGTTCGCCACGTGGACCGTGGCTCTGGCCTTCGGGACATTCGCTGTCACGGTGTTTGTCGTCTATGCATGCAACAATCTTGTTGCTCCCAAACTGCCTACGTCTGAGCGATTGCTCAGTGGAGATACGCTCCGTGTGCCATCGCGTATTAATCAACAGACCGCAGGCGAATTCTTGGATGTCCTCTCGAAGCACAGGGGTGAAATCGAGAGGATCGAAGCCAAGGGCTATGGTGGCGAGGCCGAAGCTGCCGCAACAATTGCCGAAGCAATTCGATCGACCGGTTTGAAGCCAGTTGTTCCGGATGGCACTGGATGCGTTTCCGTCTGTGTCGGGGTTCTCGTCGAGAGTGGAAGCACGGACGTTGCTGATCAAGGTTATGTGCTCTTTCACGCAGGCAGAATAACGGCTCGGAACGATGCATCCGCATGCGTGGTCTGCCGGCTCGCCTCAAATGCCCTGGATGCTATCGTTGGACCGCTCACCCCTCCATCCACAGTCGGCGCGATGCAGATCTGGGCAAAGGCGTTCTCACCAGCGCTCCCCGCCTTTTTCGACAGCTGCACCATCAATCCGCTCTCGACTGAAGAAGGAATGGCGCTTTCCGGGGCGCAGCTTAAGGCGATCAGCGCGGGGAATAGCCCGTCATGTAACGCCCTCAGCAAGCAGAGCTTCACATGGCTGAAGGACTTTCTTCGGAAATAACGCGAGTGGACCGCATCGACTGAAGCTGCATTTCCGGGCAACGGGTTGGTCCGTTGGCCGAAACGTTGCCTGGCGATGGGCACAGATCAGCGACGGAGATCGTAGCGGCGAGGGCGGAACTGGGGAATCCGGCCTGGCGCACAATTGATGCCGGCCGCTCCATAGGCATGAGGAGTCCCTTGAGCGCTATTACGGGCACGACGTCACGTCCCATCGCATTTTGATGCCGCCAACGTCTGAGATCTTCCTCGCTTGGGACGCTCAACTCTCCTGCAGAGAAGGGATGACCTCGAGATCATTATACGAAATGTCACAGGATCCTCGATGCCCGGCCGCTTCGTTGGGTCGCGTTGCTATAGTAGGTGGAGGCTTGCTGCACCGAATAATGACGTGATTGCGCCATCGCTTCGGGGAAGGGGAGGTTTCCGGCGTGGGGTGTTATCTGATTGCATCACCACGTTCGGGGTAGTGGTAGCAAGTTCGAATCTTGCTACTCCGACTAGCGGATTAAGCCTTGTCCTGAGCGCTTTATAGCTATCCCTTGTATATAGAGCCCTCTGAGGGTCTCCCTGACAGAAATCCCGACAGATATTTTTCAAACGTTCGAGATGCTGATTTTTCAGATTTCCCGAAATCGGTTAGCATCACAACCAACAGGCGTAGGGTGGAGGCTGAGGTGAAGGTTATCTATGCTGCACTCATGACAGCGCTGACGACTTCTGTCGCGCATGCCGATGATGTGTCCGTTCTGAAAAAGAAGGCCTGGTCCACGGACCGTCAGAGCGGGTACGTCATCACGTACAAGCACGACGGAAAAGTGGGCAATGACGCCAAGGTCTATTGTGTCAGCGGGGGCAAGCCAGCCTATTTGGTTGAGGGGCTGGATAGGGGAGACGGACAGAAGATCGGCATCATGGTTGATGACGATAACGGCGGCCTCGCAACCGATCTTGCTCCCGGATATATGCGCTGGGCGATCGATGTGTGGAGGCTGACCTGCAGATGATTGGTGCGGCGGCCAGAATCGAACTGGCGCACTGATCGAGTGACTAAGTCGATCCCTTGCATCGTATCATCCAGTCTCGATGTCCAGGCTGCATCCAAAATGACGGCTACGATTTGTCCACCACCCTCCGACTCGCCAACTTGCGCTCCACCCGGCTGCTACGGTCCACATAAACATCATTCGCTATCGGCGCGAAAGGATCAAGTTGACGGCAACTCCACGTCATGGAACATCCTTTTCGCAAGGGCAGGGGGCTGCATGGCTGACGAAGCAATTTGGACGACGAAAGAGATCGTAGCCACGGTTCTTGGCACAGGCGTCTTGTCAGGCTTAACCTCGGTAGTCGTCGAGTTCTTCCGAGGCCTATTCAGGCGCAAGCGCAGCAGGACTTACCTGTGCATGAGGATCGCCACCGCTCTCGAATCATACGCCATCAGTTGTGCGGAGTTGCTGGAAGCGGCGGATGCACATTACGGGCAAACCCAGACACCGCTGATCATCTCGCTTCCCGACGCTCCGGTTTATCCGGACGATCTCGATTGGCACGCGATTAATCCCGAAATCGCTTACCTCGTCATGAGCTTCCTCAATGAGCGTGAGGCCCAAGCTGCGAGTGCTCGTCACGCCGACCATTTCGAAGGCGATCTATTCGGTGGGCACGAAGCGGTGAAGACGACGGGCAAAAGGGCATACGAGCTGGCAACCGTCCTTAGAGGCATCGCTAATCTTCAGGCGCCTGATTTCGACAACGTGCTGAAGCCGCTGTTTTAGTAATCTCTGGGTTACATCCAGATCATTCAAAGATCGCCCGTTTTGTCAGCAGCTCTTTCTCTTTAAACTCGGTAGTCTTCTTATCAATGCGGACATAGAGCTTGAGGTGGGCACGATTGCGGACCGACTCGGTAGCGGAAGTGACATACTCTGCATCACCCTCTTCAACATCAAGATCGACGTAAAGATAGCCAACGGTCGCTCGTAAGATGCAGGGGACTTCCAAGATTAATGATATCGAATCGTCATCGATTGCTGCGAGCGTATATCCGTCAACGGCAAGAACCTCGTCTACGAAAATCGCCTTGACCGTGCCGTCAACAAGATCGCCAAAATATAGCCCCTCAAGGTAGTCCGATTGCTCTTGCAGGGTCTGGATCAATTGATAATCGAAGTACGGCTCGTCGAAGATGGCATCGACCAGTGGTTCGATATCTGCATCCGACTCCGCGACGCAAGAAGCCAGCAATTCGTCGATGGAGGCCAAAGGTATCAGTGAAGTGTGTGACGCAGCGGCATCGCGGAAGGCGGTGTCACCACTCACAACGTACATCTTCATCTGATGCTTGGAGCAATAGTCTGCAAGCGCCTCTACGATGAAGGCGTCGGGAAACTCCTTACTGCCGCGCTTTGCGAAAGGAGCCACTTCGGCGAAATACTTCTCAAAGATTTTTCGCGGATGAACATCCAATGCAAGGATGTGGTTCGCCGAGAATTCACTGACGAGGATGTCGAGAACGCCCCGCCACGTTGAGCGGGTCAGTTCACCTTCGTCGATCTTCGGAAGGGTAGGCATTCCAGGTGCGATCTGCGCCATACGTCCAAAATCTCTGGCAATCTTGTTCAGGCGGCCGGTCTTTTCGGTGACGTCCTCTGCAATCTGCCGATTGATCTCCATGAAGGTAATGTCAGTCGTGTGAAGCGATAGCCGACCAGCCTCGACATACTCTCCGAACGTTTTGAACTGGCTGTTACGCAGATTGAACCCGGCCCGTCGGTAAGCCTCCGTATCGAAGAATACGTGCCGCGTTTTCAGCGGTTGCGCTGCCTGTCGTGTCGGCTTCGATGTCATTGCTTACCCCTACTCTTAACGGCTGCTGCCCGCGTCAGCTCACCTATCTCAAGATCGCTGCTGGGTTCAACGACAATGATTGAAGCGGTCTTGACCCCTTCCCTTCATGGAGAACTTTCTTGACGGGATGAGCCCCGAGTTTCATGAGGTGGGTAATGTCCGCGCATCGCATGCGGTTACGAACACGCATTTTCGAAGCATTCGCCGATAGCTGGACCGAGTCCACGCGCCGGCGCATCACAATCGTGCCAAACGTCTTGGTGGCGACATTCCGGGTGACAATCCCGCAGGCGAGGCCGTCCGACCCACCCCACGCTCCGACGGGAGGCTCTTCGCCGAAACTGTGGCCGCGGGGGAGCGACAATGCATAGAAATCGAACTCCCACTGCGGGATTTTTCGCATTACGTCGCCTTCGGCTGTTCGGGAAGGCTAGAGGGCTTGCTTCACATAGGCCGGGAGGTTGATGTTGGCTTTCAACGCGGGGATGAAACCAGGATCGTCGACGGCCGTGATCGGCGACATGGGCAAAGGTTTCAACATCGGCGCCGCGGCCTTCATGATGTCCTGCAATGTCGAGAATCGCTGATTGTCTTCCAACTCGAAATCGATTGTGATCGCATCGCGCTCGATTGCCTGAAATCCCATGATCGTAGGCGAGGGAGCGCTTGCGGCGAGCTCAGGCAGGTGCGCTAGGCCGAACGCCAACTTTGCGATCGCGGTACCAAGTGAGAGCCCGGCAAGCGGATCGTCGCCGGCTTCGGTTAAATCGAGGACGTAATCCTTCCCGCCGATAACGATCCGTTCCTGTTCCTTGGCGTTGAAGTCAAGGAAGCCAAGGCGACCGTGCCGGGGCCTTCCATTGATCAGCACAACCAGTACGTCGCTCTCTCGTGCGTCGATGAGTTGCGCGTAGGCATCGCCCGCGTCACCATCGAGGATCAGGAGGTCCGCTTTCAGTCCGCGTTCAATGCTACCGACCTGGCCCTGCCAACCGAGCATTTTCGCGGGTGTCGATGTCACCATCCGTGACAGCTCCTCAAGAGAAAACAGGCCTCCCAGATGGTCACTGACGATGCGCGCGATCTTCAGCTCGCCCAGGAGGTTCTTGCTGCCGCTTGGCGACCAGTCGGACCCGAGTGCGATCGGGACGCCGGCAGCTTTTGCGGATGCGACGTCTGCGGTCTTTCCGTAAAGCAGGAGGTTGGAAAGCGGTGACCAGACCATCCCGGCAGCAGCGGCGATGCGTTGAAAGTCGGCCGCCTGCAGTCCGGTGCAATGGATCGGGATCAGATCCGGATCGATGGCCCATGTGTTGGGCGTGTATTCGAGATCGAGAAAGCGCTGGCGTGCGTCCTGGTCGGTTCCTTCGCTGAGGTGATAGAAGAAGGGGCGATCCTTCTGAAGCGCGGGGACGAGGTCCGATGCGATCTGGGCTGCCGTGTAGTCCAGCGTCTGGCCACCGGCGGCTGGGAAGGCAGGGTCGCGGGGCGCTTCGACATTGCGGGTGAGGCCCTGGTACCATTTCGAGCCGCCGCCTCTGCTTAGGCCTTGCGTTGTCGTCGTCCCGCCAAGCAGCGACCGGCATTCAACGAAGCGCGCGATGCTGCGCGGGTAGTCGACATCAACGTTGCCGCCGATGACATTGGCGGGGAGGGAGATCGAAACCTTGTAGTCGGGTTCGTGCTCGCGCCACTGATTTCGGTTGGTGTAGGTCTTCGGGACGTTCCATAGCGGCAGGAAATTGTAGCTCAAGTGGTTATGAAGCTCGATGAGGCCTGGGTAGATCGTCCCGTGGGTGTCGATCGGCGTGATGCCAGCGAATTCATTGGGAACATGACCAGGGTCGGCGACGACGGCGGCGATGCGGTCGGCTTCGATGCAGATCGCGCCATGGGGGTAGATGGTGCCGTTGCCATCCATCGTGACGATGCGGCCGACGAGAACCTGTCGAACGCCGTGGACCGCTGCAATGAAATTTCCCATCTAAACTCCCCCAGAGACTGACTTTGAAATTTTTAGGCGTTGTCTTCCTGCTGCGACTGTTGGTCGGCGCGGTGCCGTTCACTTGCCAAGGCCCGGTAGCGTCGAAGTAGCGTCTGAAATTCGTCCCAAACGTCCGTTTTTGCTTTGATCTTCATGATGAGCAGAGTGGCGATTGTCATAGAAATGCCGAGCTCTGTCATCGTGTGGTGAAAATCGTAGTCGTCGAGCGCCGGATGAAGGGTTAGCGTTGCCGAGCCGGTTTCGGGATGCTCGATATAGTGCCGGTTGAGAGCGGTGACGCTCACGTGAGCGGCGTCCCCGGAAATATCGCGATAGCTGCGATAAAGCCGATCGAAGTCGCTGCCTTCCAGGAGCGTACCGAGTTGGATTGCCTTCGCGCCCTGGAGCCCTTGATCGACAAATTCCTGCAGCTGTTGCCTGACGTCGTCCGTACCGCTGAACGTCTTCGCATCGAGATGAAGAGCAGCCCGCGAATGCCGGCTCTTGAAGTCGTCGTCCTTCATTTTTGAGACGAAAGCGGGATTTCGGTCCAGCGCGATGAGGTACATCGTGGCCTCAAGGACGCCGCGGGAATGGATGCGAAAATCAAGCTGTCGGTCGTTTTCGAGCAGGAGCAAGGCGCCCTCGAACAGCGTGAGCGCTCGGGCGTACAGCGCCATTTTGAGCGCTATCAGCTCCCGTTCCTCATCTGAGGCGACGTCGACCGGATTTTCTGAAGTGAAGCGCCTGGCAGCGTCCACATAGTCATTCATCCAGGCAAGCCATTGCAATGAGCGCGATCGCTGTTCGGTCACGGAAAATAGCTCCGAAAAAATTCGCATGGCTGGGGATTCCTGACAGAATTTCGCGGGAGCCCGAAGCCATCGCCAGGCATATAGGAAAGGCAAAGAGTGTTGGATTTCGTCTTCTTGCGGGCGAATTCGGTTTTCATGTCGCGGTGCCGATTTTCATTGAGGTATTTCATGGTAGATGAATGTTATGAGGGATGATTTGCAAGAAATACTTTCAGTATTCGCGGCCGCGGTGCGTGCACTTTTGCAGGATAAGGATCTTGCCTATGCTGATCCTGCCGAGCGGGCGCTTGTCGCTCGGATTCGGGATCTCCTGCATGAGGAATATGCCGGCTGGTCGATCGATTTGGAGTGGAATCGCCGCGAGGATGTGATCAAGCGCCTTCGCTATGACCTGAGCGATGATGAGTTGATTGGGAAGGACGCGATCGTGCCTGACCTGATCGTACATCGGGTCGGGAAGCGTGAAAATTTGCTCGTCGTCGAGGTCAAGAAGTCGACCAACAAAAACTTCGATGGGGACATCTGGAAACTCAAGGGAATGACGGAGCAGGCCGGGGCTTACGGGTATCTGGTTGGGCTTCATCTGGTAATCGACGTGAAGGCGGGGATCGCGCCGCGTTGCGACGTCTATGTCGACGCAGCGTTGGACGAAGAGTTGACGGAGTGGATGCGCGCCGAGCTGGGGGAGCAGATTGACTGCGGATCCTGTTGAGATCGTAAAACTGCTCGGCCGCTTTACCGGGCCGGACTTGACGCAGACTTTATCGCGCATCGAGGGCGCGGTGCGAGGCGTGTCGGCAGGCGACTGCACGGGATTCCTCGCAAATGCCGGGGCTGGCCGTGAGGTGCTTGCGGCCGCGGCCGGCATGAAGCGGCTCGCCGGACAGATCAATGTCACAATCCATGCGCTCGGCATTCTCATGTGCCTGCCACATATTCTCGAGCCGGGCGAGCGCGTCCAATCTGTGTCTCTCGGCGCGGGAAATACGGGCCGCGATTTCGATCTGGAGACGAATGTCCGGGTTGCCGAATTCAAATTCATTCAGTGGCGAGGCGGGCCCGAGACGATCCGTCAGAATTCGGTTTTCAAGGATTACATGCTGCTTGCGGAGCATCGAACGGCGAAGCGCAAGCACCTCTATTTGCTCGGAACAGAGCATGCGATCAGGTTCTTGCGAGGTGGTCGCGCCATGTCGAGCGTCTTGAGCAGAAACGCCAAGCTGCAGAGGATGTTTACGGAGCGGTTCGGGGAGCGCTTCCGGACAGTCGGCGATTATTACGCGGCTCACGCAAGCGCGGTTCAGATCGACGATGTTTCGCCTTGGCTTTCGGAATTGGCGGAGGAGCTGATCGCGGAGCCGGAAATGGGCGTGAGCGATTGAAGAGCAGCGCAGATGAGCGAATGTGTTGGCGAACGGAAAACACTGAAGGGCTGGGATGGGGAAAACGCTTTACATCATCGGAAACGGCTTCGATCTCCACCACGGAATTCCGTCATCCTATAAGGCGTTCGGCGAGTATCTCGGGCGGTCGGATGCCAAGACCTATGAGGTCGTCGAGAAATACTTCGCGATGGATGCTCAGTTCTGGGCCGAATTCGAGGATCGGTTGGCCTATTTCGACAGCGATTCGCTGATCGAGGACGCGTCCAACTTTCTGGTCGGATATGGTGCTGAGGATTGGAGCGACGCATACCACCACGATTACCAGTACGAGATTCAGCAGGCGGTCGAGGCGATCTCGACGACGTTGCGGTTGCGCTTCGCCGAATGGATACGCCAGCTTCCTGTCCCATGGGCTTCTGAGTTTAGCGGGCAGCGCGTGCCGGTGGATCCGTCGGCGGTCTTCTTGAACTTCAATTACACGCCGTCGCTGAAACGCCTGTATGGGGTTCCCGATATCAAAGTGTTGCACATCCATGGAGCGGCGGCGTGTCCAACGGAGACGTTGGTGCTGGGCCATGGACGGGAGCCCGATCCAAACCCGGATCCCTACCGTTTCGAGCAGGATCCGGAGGGTGCGGATATGCGCGTCGTCGAAGGGCAGGGGATTGTCGACGACTACTTCAGGGACACGTTCAAACCCACCGCCAAAGTCATCGAGAAAAACGCAGCCTTCTTTGCCGGGCTGTCGGATGTCGATCGGATTGTTGTGATGGGACATTCGGTGTCGGAGGTCGATCACCCGTATTTTGAGGAGGTGATCGCGAATATCGACGTCAAGCGGGTGGGCTGGAAGGTCAGCTACTACGGGGATCTTGATGGGCTGCGTAAGCGCATGGAGTCGTTGAGTGTGCCGGCCCATCTGACGGAATATGCCTTGCTGGATGCGTTTTGAAGTATCAGTTGGCGTAACGCCACTTGCTGGAAAATATGAAACTGAAGGATTTTGGGACCTCTTTTGCTTTCGAACTTTGAGGCACTCTACGGTTATCGAAAGGAACCGAACGATGTCTTTGAACGAGCTTTTGAACAGCATAGCCGACTTCCCCGAGCGCTCCCGGGAAGTGCCCTCTTCACCGCCGCTTGAAACGGTAGCTTTCTTCGTACGGTGGTCACGCGGACTGAAAAACTGGAAGGTCTCGACACTTGCCGACTACGCGGGCGTTTCGGTATCGACCGTGGAGCGGGTCGAGCGTGGTGAAAAGGTGAGCGTGGAAAATCTCGACAGGATCGCTGTCGCGCTGGGGTACGAGACGGGCAAGCTCCACGCTCCGCGCATACCGCTTGGTGCAGACAAGGCGGCGGAAGATCTGATCGAGACTTACGGCTACCTCGAACAGGTGTCGGTCGTCCCACTGAAAACCCAGAAGACCATTCGAGATGCGGCGAAGTGCGCCGGCATCCTGGTTCACAAGCACGCCGTACCGGAGCGGCACGACGACGATATTGCAAACCTGGCCGAATGGATTGAGCTCGCTGGGTTCATATTGAGCGAGGATATCGAAAGGGATGGTCAGGAACCCAAAAGACGTCGCCTCTATAGGGACATTCAGGACCATGTGGCCGAAATGGAGCGGCAAGGGCTGACGGTGCTCGTTGGTGTTATGGACGCTCCCCAGCCACGATTTCCCGATGTGAAAGTCGCCATACTCGCCATCACGACGAAAGCCGCTGATCCGGGTGCGGTAAAACGGGAGCACGTCTGGGTCGATCGTCGCAACGTCAGCAATCTTAGCTTTGACGTTCCCGACATGGAGCCGTAGGCGCTTTCCGGGTCGGAGATACCATCGAGCCAGCCGGCAGCATTCGGCCGAGTAGTGCAATCGTTCCGTTCGAACTCTCTTGTGGAACAGGCGGCTTGCAGGAGGTCGCCCGACCTTCTGGGCGTTGCGGCGGCCGGGGAGCCATACTACCGTTGAGTGTATAGTCAAGGGTCCGCATTTCATTTGCCTGGAGGCGACGTGGATACGCTTTTCAAAGAAGATCTGGAAATTTCGCTTCCGCCGCAATTCGCGATAGCTGGTAAAATCCACGGTGCCTCTGTCAGGAAACTCGGCCATCCCGGCCGCAAGCTGATCGCCTCTGCGAACGAGTTTACCGAAAAGCGAGTTCGGGGACTGTTTCTCCGCAGTCCCGATGGACGGCGCGAGGTGGCAGTGATCCCCCGAAAGACTGATGTGGATCTGCCCAGCGACGAGATACTGCGCCATCCGGCGGCGGTGAGCCTCGCGGAATTCCGGAAAGATTCGACCCCTGGCGTCTGGATCAAGCCCGCCGCAGCCGATGCCACCGGCATCTCAATCGAGGAACTCGAAGGCAGGTGCGACGAAATCCGCCGATCTTGGCGAGGGGCGTTCACCTTTACCGAAGAGCGCATCGTCGGCGACATCGTTGTCCAGCCCGGTCTTAGGAAGCCGCAAATAGGTGCGATACATGCCGCCCTCGGCCATTGGACCGCTTCTTCTACCCCCGCGACGATTGTCATGCCAACGGGAACGGGCAAGACCGAGACGATGCTGGCGCTTATGGTCGTCGCCGAAATCGAGCGGCTTCTTGTCGTCGTGCCCAGCGACGCCTTGCGGACGCAAATCTCGGAGAAGTTCCTTAGCCTCGGGGTGCTCAAGGACAGCGGTTGTCTCGCCGCTGACGCGAAGTTGCCCGTCGTTGCGACACTCGAAGAAATCCCCAAGTCGGTTGAGGAGGTCGACGAAATCTTCAGGCGGGTCAACGTGGTCGTCACAACGATGGACGCGGTCGCCAAGGCAAGCGGGGAAGTTCAGTTGAGGATGGCGGAGCTTGTAGGCCACCTTTTCGTCGACGAAGCCCACCATATCGCCGCCAAGACGTGGCGGGAGTTCAAGGCGCAGTTCGCTAACCGCATTGTCCTGCAATTCACCGCGACGCCGTATCGGACCGATGGGCGGCGCGTCGATGGCAAGTTCATCTACAACTACCCACTCGCCAAGGCCTATGCCGAGGGGTATTTCAAGAAGATCCACTTCAAGCCGATTTATGGACTCGACCGGGACGACGCCGACTTGCGGATCATCCAGGCCGTCAAGACAGCCTTGATCCAAGACGAGGCAGAGGGCCACGTTCATCTCGCGATGGCGCGCTGTCGGATAATCGAAACCGCCGTCAAGCTGCACCGCCTCTATTGCCAGCTTCTACCGAAGTACAACCCCGTCATCGTCTACAGCAGCCTCTCCTCGAAGGCGAAGTTGGAGGCTCTCCGGAAGCTGAGGTCCGGAGAGAGCAGGATCGTGGTGTGCGTTGACATGTTGGGCGAAGGCTTCGACCTTCCTGAACTCAAGATCGCGGCGCTGCACGACAAGCATCAGAGTGAGGCCATCACCGTACAGTTCGTCGGGCGATTCACCAGAACGCGGAAAGACCTCGGCGACGCGACGGTAATCGCCAACGTCGTCGCCGCCGGTATGCGGGACAGCCTTCAGGCGCTTTACAATGAAGACGCCGACTGGAACCACCTGCTCGAAGGCCTCGGAACCCGTAACACCGCCCGCGAAGAGCGGCGGCAGGAAGTATTCGAGGGTTTCGACCAGCCGCCGACGGATTTTCCGCTGGATCAGGTGACACCTCGGCTAAGCGCGGTCGTGTACGAGACCGCTTGCGAACGATGGGATCCGAACAAGATCGTCGATGCCTATGGCCCCGGCTCCATTATCGAAGGTCCGTCGATCAACTACGCCGAGCGGCTTGCGGTCTGGGTTCTGAAAACCGAAGAGAAGCTCAAGTGGACGTCGATGCGCCAGCCCGTAAATTCGGCGTATCATCTGTACGCATGCCATTGGGATGACGAACGGCAGCTTCTCTACGTCAGCAGTTCGAACCTGAGCGATCTCCACGCCAGGCTGGCTGAAAAGGTTGTCGGGGCCGATGCGAAGCGAATTCGCGGAGACGACGTCTTCAGGGTGCTGGACGGCTACAAGCGCTTGATCCTCAGCCATCTTGGCCTTTCGGAAGCGGTCCGGAAGCCGATCAGGTATTCCCAGTTCATGGGCAGCGACATAGCTCCCCAGCTTACCGACGACCCCGCCAATCGCGGCCGGATGAAGACGAACATCTTTGGCCAAGGTTATTCGGCGAGTGGCAAGTCGACGATCGGGTGTTCCACGAAGGGTAAGATCTGGTCATACGAGTCCGTTCATGGGTTCGCAGGCTGGATGGAGTGGTGCAAGGTCATCGGTGCGAAGCTGCAGGACTCATCAATCCAGCCCGACGGTATTCTGCGACGGCTGGTTCAGCCCACCAAGCTCACTTCGATGCCCGACAAGCACGCTGTAGCCATCAATTGGCCCGAGGCGGTCCTGCATGTCGATGATGACCGGGTGGATTTGGTTTTCGGCGACGTCTCGGTTCCGTTCTACGATTGCGAGATCCGCATTCTATCCCAGATTCCCGGCACCGAGATCGTGATGAGGGTCGGAGGAGATGACAGGTTCGTCGATGTCGCGATGACCATAGACGGTTCCGGTGCGCACTATAGGCCGACGGCCGTGAGCGGCGTCCGTATCGGTAAGAAAACAACGGATTTGGTCACATGGTTCAAGGACGATCCGCCGCATATCTACTTCGCGGATGGCAATATGCTTTTGGCGTCCGAGTTGCTCAAGCTGCCCGACGACCACGCTCCGCCGTTCGACCCCGATCGCTTGATTGCCCGGGACTGGAGCGGCGTCAACATCAAGAAGGAATCGCAGGGCAGAAACAAGGACGCGACCAGCATTCAGCGCCGCGTCATCGACGACCTGCTGCAGAACGGTGGGTTCGATGTCGTTTTCGACGATGACGGCTCTGGCGAATCCGCAGACGTCGTAGCGATCAAGAAAGAGGGTGACGTCATCACGGTGGCGATGTTCCATTGCAAGTACTCGAGCGATTTTACCCCGTCCGCCAGGGTCGATGACCTCTACGAGGTATGTGGCCAGACACAGAAGGCGATCCGCTGGAGGGAACGGCCGGATCTCCTGTTCGCCCGGTTAAGAAAACGCGAGACGGCGATACAGAAGAAGTTTGGGCTTTCAAGGTTGGAGAAGGGCAGCGTTATCGACCTGATCCAATGGCATAACCGCTGGAGCGAGTTCGACTATCGTTTTGAGATGACCGCGGTCCAGCCTGGGTACTCGAAATCGGAGGCGATCCGACAGCAGGATAAAGGGCAGCTGGAAATTCTCGCCGCAACACAATCGCTGCTCATGGACACGTGGGCCATACCATTCACGTTCCAATGCAGTCCTTGAATTGAAGATTTTGAACCTGCAGGAAATTGGAATGCGTCAGTCTGCGAGAGTGCTAGATATGGACGGTCCAGCTTCGGCTTCGATAGAAAATTTGAATGGCCGGTAATGAAGAAGACGTCTTCCGCAAAGCTAAGTCTGAATATCAAGCTCTGCAGATTTTGCAAGTGCTAATGCTCCCTGTCGCATGTGGTCGCTCTCATGACAGTATTTTGGGGGCATGCTTGGACAAATGTACGGAACCCCAGAAGAAATTCGGGCGGTCATAAGTTTTCTTGAGCGATCCGGCTTGGTACGCACAGACGCGGGTGAACGAGTGGCTGAGGGTAAGCAAATCGTTGATGGAGTGGCGCGCCCTACGCGAAAATAATGTATTTGATGGTCAGGTTTCATCAAGTCCGGTTGTGAGAGACGCAAGACCGATTGTCTCCAACAAAATCATATGGATACATCATTTCAGTGATGCCGAGACTACGGGTCGTAGGTCCGTATCCTTTCAAGGCGAAGGTTTGAAAGTCGGCTCAGGGGCCGGGAGCAGACTGGCGGCTTTAAGGTGGCGCCTGGAAGGAAGTTGTCGGTCAGCTAACGCGCACATCCGCTGGTCGGGGCGGCACGCTTTCAGGCACTAACATTCTCAATATTCGACCGATCCTGCATCCACTCCGATTGTTCGCATTGTCACCAACGCGTCGTCGAGACTTCGCTGGAATCAGTCGCAACAGCGGCAGTTATCCCGCTGCCAATTGACCTTCCGCAGTGAGGTGGATCACGTGGGGCACAGGCAATTCCTTGACCCTTCCGCTGGTAATGCGCGGATCACCGATTGGGCAGCGAAAAAGTTCGAGGAAGAACCGGTACGTTGTCCATGTGCAGACGCGGTGGATGTCCCGGTTCTGGGTACCGGTGAAACGGGTAGCCGATCCGGCACGGAATCCTTTGCTTGAGTAACTCATTACGAAGGCGCTCGGAGTATGACCCAGCATCTTCTGGCATTGCTCCCCCAACTCATCCATCACGGCGTTCGGCACCGGTTGGTAGGGCTCGGCCTTCTTCGCTTGGATTAGAACCCCTTTGGAGTACCTTTCGGTCGGGGTGTTGACGGACACGTGCAAGAGAATGTCTGCGCCAATGCGCTTTTCTTCACCAGCCTTCCCTTTTCCATTCCGCACGATGGCGCTTGACCAGGAAAGTCCCCCGATCTGCCCGGTCATTTTGGAGTCAAGCTGACTAATTAGATAAGTGCTGATCTCGGGCTCGTCGAACACCCCGCCGCTGTTGTATTTCTCAACGGTGTTCCAGACCGCACCATCTGCCGCGCGTGCAGCGGCCTGCATAGCTTCGTCGAACCTCACAGTCCGCTCCCCAGTTGTTGACGGACTCTTATCCGATTGATCCGGCCTTGAAGAAAGTCACGGCGTTGCCTTGCCTTCCGAAGTTGCGTCGCTACGTGTACCGATTTCCACCGCCCTTCCATCAAGGCGCCCCCGGTGCTGTCATAACGGCAACCTGCACCTCCGACCCAAGCGTCAATGAGGTTGTTCGTCCATCTTCCTGAAACCATAGATCGACGATCTGAGCATCAGTGCTTGCAGGCAGTGGGTCAGCACGGCGAACCTTGAACGTCGTAGGAAGATTGACGGAATTGCCGAAGACGAGCGCGTGCTGCTTCGGAAGCGAAGGCAGCCGTTTTAAGACGCTGTCGGAAATGAAAGGTGTCATCTGCCTGATCTGGGACAGGTCATCAGGGTTTTGAATTCGGTGAACAACAAAATTCGAACACTGAGAAAGCACGGTCTTGGACAATTCGCTTGGGCGCTGCGATGCGACAAGGAGGAACAAGCCATATTTCCGGCCCTCCTTGGCAATGCGCTCGAAGATGCGCCCGGCGTCCATGGCATATCGCGATGGGGTCGAAGCTACGTAGCGATGAGCCTCCTCGAGCAACAGATGCACGGGGAAGTGGTTGCGTGGCTCAGCATGCCGAAGGAGTCGAAACACCATTCGCGCGAGTACCGCGCTGATGAGCTCTACCACCTCGTCTTCCACCGCGTTCATATCGAGAATGACGATCTGGGACGATTTGACGTGTCTGTCCCCTTGAGCGGCAGTCAGGCCCAGCAAACCGGCAAGGAATTCGAATTGCGACACCTGTTCGGTGGATGTATGCCGGAGAAACTCGTAATCGACCCGTTTCTCCAGCGCCTTGAAGCGGGTGACCATCTGCGAACAGTAATCCCGGATTTGGCGGTTTCCGTGAGCTTCCTCGTAAAGCAAGGCCAGATCGATCGCGTCTCCAAGCGCAATGAAATCGAAAGGTATGTTTTCGTAGTCGGGGAATTTGATCGCCGGGTCGATGAAACCGCCCTTACCGTTGGAACCCGCGAGGTATGTATATGCGTTCGTCAGGCCGGGCATGTTCCCGAAATTGACCTTGATGTCCTGATCGAGGACGCTCGCATTTATCTCAGACGTGCGAAATCGCTGCAGGATGCCGCGAATCCGCGTCTCCTTCGCCCCTGGCGGTGTTTCGTCACCCAATATCTGTGTGATGCAGGTCGCGAGGATGTGGTTTCTGATCTTCGTGAGTTGAGCTCCCGAAGCTTGGCCGAACAGCGAAACCAAGCCCAGTGCCATCCGTAGGATGGGGAGTTGCGTTCGCTCGCTGGCCTGCAGTAGGAGCTCCCATTCCGAAAGGTCGAGGAACCAATGGGGCAGTCGGAAGGCCCCGGCGGCGGACGTGCCGTCGATGATAAGCCGCTTGACTCCGATCTGGGCCCGGCTTCCCAGTTCCTTGAATGCTTCATGGTACTCGCCGTTTACGTCAAGGACGACGAATGTCGCGCCTCGGGCGCGATGCTCGTCCGCTTTTTCGAAGAGCGATTGCAGGACCGATGCGACGGTGCACGACTTACCGCTCCCGGTGTTGCCAAGCACCGCCACGTGGCCGCCGAAAAAGTCGTCAATCCTGACCTTGACCTGGTAATCTTCGAAGATGACGGACTTGCCGATGACCAGATTGCGGAAGCGGGTCGCATTGGGTGGCGTCGGCGGTCCCCCGTCCACGCCCGTCGAGGGCTCCGTGTCTTTCTCGGTGTCGAATATGCGATCTAGTTCAGCGTCCAACGAATACAAGACGTCGGCGAAAAGCGAAGGGAAAACCGAGACGCCGAAGCGGAACTTTCCGTCACTCGCCATGGGGAGCATCCCGACCGGGACGAGATCGAGAAACTTGGCTGCATTTGCCTTTTCCATTTCTCCGCCGTCACGGGACTGGCCGTCCCTTTCCCGCAAGCCCACGACCTCCGCCACGACATACTCGGGAGGCGTGGGAATCATCAGGAACGATCCGAGACGTGCGACGTAGTGAACGCCGTCGAATCCGACGACAGTAAAATTGTCGGTTCCGGCGTGAACCTCGACTACAAACCGATCCGCGGAGACGGATATCACCTTACCGATGGCGCGGCGGCGGTCGTCATTGCCCATCTGCGGCGTCTTTCTTCGCTCCCATGGTCTCCATAACCAGGCGAACCGCGTCGTCTATCCTGTCGCTCTGCCGCTGCGGCATGAAGTGCTCGACGATCATATTGAAGTAGTGAGCGGGGTTTTTCTCATCGGGACCGTCGCCGCCGATGATCCAGATGCGTTCGTCACGGAGGCCGCGCAGCTTTGCGATCTCTCCCTTGGCGTTGGGATTTGCGAACACGATCAGCCTGAACGTCGGAATGGTCAGTGCCTGATAGATGATGTTGTTTAGATGCTCGTCGCCGAACGCGAAACCGGCCGTGATCAGAACGCTCTGCTCTCGCACGATACGGCTTTGAAACTCGCGGAAAAGGTCGGAATAAGGCGAACCAAGACTCGAATTCTGCTTAGCCGGAGTCGGATAGATCATAACCTTAGACGCGCCGTCCTGCGGCCAGAGCTCGCGGATGGGAAACAGGCCGTGGTCATCCTCTGTCCAGCTCAACGAGCCGTGCAGCTTGCAAAGATACACAAATCCGTCGACGGCGGACCACTTTCGGCTCGTGACGTCGAGCTGTTCGGCGAGGGCATAGCGGAAAGTGGCAGGATTGAATCGACGCTCGACAACTCCCGAAAACCCGTTGGCATATGGCAAACCTAGGCGATCCATCGCGCGCTCGTTGAAGAGGTCGTAATTCGTTGTGAAAATCCATGGCCGGGGCAACGACCTATCCCGTAGCACCAGGCGGCGGTAGAAGCTCTCGTACACGTCCAGGACCGCGTTGTCTCCGGAGGCGAACTTCCCTTTTGTGCACCTTTCCCAGAGAAAGGTTTTCACCTTGTTGATAATGCCCTCGACAGTCTCAAGGAAGCTGGCATGCTTGGGATTGTCGCTGCGCCTGTAGATGAACGCCAGGCTGAACAGGAGCTCCATAAGCCGTTCGAGATTCCACGTGTATTCGGTATCTTGTAGGGCTGCACCTCTCACTTTGAGAAACTCGACTTCTTCGGAAGTAAGCCCCCACTCGGGCGGTTTGATAGGGTCGAGATTGTCGTCGAAGTCCGGCGGCAAGGGATGCTTGCAGAACTCGGAAGCCAACGGGGCCATCGTCGGGACACCCCGCTGCTTATCGTCGATTTCCAGCGAGGAGCAGCCTGCTCCGAGGAGAAACGCGATGTTGCGCGCATTGAGAGCTTCGCTCAGAGCTTTCCGAACGATGCTAGGCCCACTCTCCCAATCGAGCGCCGTGCTCGACTGATCCCCATGACGAACGAAGTGAAATTGCCGCGGCTTCGCTGTGTCCTGATCCGACACCAAATTCTCCCACCTGAATGTAATCGGAACGGGCACCGACGTGAATCACATGCTCCGATTGCGAAACACTATATAATTTGGCCGTTATATCCAGTGTCAGGTGGCCACATAGACCAAGATGGGCCCTTTTTTTGCAGTAGTGGACGCTGCCAGCTTTGCGCCGTCCAAAGGTCAGTCTTGTCATCGCGCTGAACCGCCAGTGCATGATCTTCTAGTCGTAATTGCGCGAATCTGACTAAACGGTCAGCCTCCAAGGTAGATTGGTCAGTTTGTTGTTGGGATGCGATGTCCGCTGGTGGCGCGGCCCTTGCGAAGCAGACTGACGGCTCTCAGGCGTTAGAGCGGTTAAAGTAAACGGCCGAAATGGGGGCGCAATGCTGCCGTTCACAGACTTGAGCGTGGACGTCGCCTAGGGGCGGACAGAACCGGTGCTCCCACGAGCACGCTACGGCTTGTTGCCGTGATGTTCACGTTTTGGGCTTCCAAAATCGCATAATGTATCGCTTGGAACCGGAATGACGTTCGCGCACCGAGGTAGGCACCACGCACGCCAGTCCAATTGTGTTATGTTCGATCAGCTACTCTCAAACCGGGAGATCGGCGGCGATGGAAACCACAGCCGACCAAACTGATCGACGCTTGGCTGCCGTCGTTGTGGCGGATGTCGTCGGATATTCCCGCATGATGGGGGTCGACGAACGCGGAACGCTCGATGCTCTCGGCAAAACCCGTGAGACTGTTGTGGAACCACTGGTTAGGGCGTGCGGCGGCAGGATCGTCAAACTACTCGGAGACGGCCTCCTCATCGAATTTGCAAGTGTTGTAAATGCGGTCGACTGCTCGATGCGCCTTCAACGGCAGGTGAAAGAGGCCAACTCAGTCCATCCCGACGAACGGAAGATCGTCTTCCGAATAGGCATCAATCTCGGCGATATCATAGCTCAGGGCGACGACATATATGGCGATGGCGTCAACGTTGCTGCTCGTCTGGAACAGCTCGCAGAACCCGGTGGCATCTGCATCTCAAGTAAGGTGTTCGACGAGATCCAAGGCAAGATCAACGCGGCGGTGCGAGATCTGGGCGCGATCCCGCTCAAGAACATCCAAACCCCCGTCAGAGCGTATTCCATCGACGCATGGAGTCCGGCGGCTTCGCCTGTTTCCTTGGGTTCATCGCCTAATGTTTCTCCGGAATCTACGACGATCGTCGTTTTACCGTTTGCCAATCTGTCTGGTCGCGACGACCAGAGTTTTTTCGTAGACGGCATCACCGAAGACATCGTCACAGAACTCAGCAAGCATCGAGACCTGTCGGTAGTCGCTCGAAGCACCGCCTTCGCCTACAAGGATCAGCCCGTGAACGCCGCCGAACTGGGGCGGAAGCTCAGAGCAGATGTCGTCGTTACCGGAGGCGTCCGACTGGCGGACCAGCGCGTTCGCGTGACGGTTCAGCTCGTTGACACCTACACGGGTAACGAAGTCTTCTCAGAGCGCTTCGATCGCCGGGTCGAGGACATCTTCGCTGTGCAAGACGAAATCGTCGACGCGATCGTCGGACGATTGTTCTTTAATTTGCAGACTGCCGTCAACAACGCGCGATCTAGAAATCCGACGACCAGCGTATCGGCATATACGAACTGGCTTCGCGCAGGCGATGCCTGGCGCAATGGCGACGAAGTAGCTGCGCGCCAGCACATGCACAATGCAATTGCGATCGATCCGACTTATGCACCAGCCTTGGCATCGCTATCGCTGATGTACGCCTACTGGCGGTTCAGTCACCCGGCGCGGGAGACTGACGATGAGCGCAAGCAGTATTCTATCCAGTACGCCAAGAAGGCGTTGATCAATGGCAAGAGCGACCCATTTGTGCTGACGAGTGTCGCGGCATGCTTTCTTTTGGCCGGTGCGATCCAGGACGCCTTGCGTCATTCTGAAATTGCCACCGCCCTCAGCCCCAAGGACATTAATGTCCAGGTCGCAAGAGGCATGATCCTCTCCTATGCCGGCCACCACGACGAAGGTCTCTCTCTCGTTCAACGAGCATGCAGCTTCGAGCCCTTGTTGCCACCGACGTTCATCTCCAGCTTAGGGGATTGCTTCTACCTTTCCCGTGAATTCGGGAGGGCCCTAGAAGCCTATCGCTCGCTCATCGATGCTCCCTCTTTCTTCCGGCTGAACGAGGCGGCATGCCTTGCGCAGCTTGGGAGGATCAGTGAGGCAAATAGGGCCGTGAGCGAGCTGCCCGATGACTTCGATGCCGCCCTGTACGCTCGCATTACCGCCGACATCTGCAGCTCGAAAGAGGACGCGGCTCTTTGGTTTGATGGCTTTCGTCATGCTGGAGTTGCGGTCTGAGGCAGAGGGAAACTAACGGCCGAGAGTTCCACTCCCTTCAAGGCGCTCAATTCAAGAGAGGCGTAGTGCACCGCGGCCGTCGATCCCGGATTTCAGAGGCTTGCCAGCATTCGCCTTGCGCCGTCAGGCAGTCGGGCTCTCGCTATTGAGTTTGCTTTTCGTCGGTAAAAGATAAATTCGATGGCTCCTGCAGTTTGCCCAGCGTTCCGTCCTTTCGAAAACGAATTCCGGACACCATGAAACTGACACCGCTGCCGCTTGAATAAAGGGTTACTTTCGTGACCGAAAGCCGCAAGAGCTTGCCCCGGCTGTCGGACGTCACGACGTCTCCAGGCACGATTCCGAGGATTGATCGGGCAAGCGCCGATCGTTCCGCCTCAAGCTCGGTGTCCCATCGTTCGAGCTCTGTTTCGACATGCCGAAAAGCATCGCGCGCTGCCTGGAAGGGGCGTTCCTCTCCAAACCATAATCGGTCAACCACGGAAAGAACTCTCCTGGAACCTCCTTCTGCATCGCGTATGCGGCACTGCTCATCATCTCATGGATCGGCTCTGCCTCCTGCAGGGCGCGAAGGCGATCGGCGTACGGCTTGATTGCCACTTCCGAGATCACCGGTGAAAGCGCCTTCGAGGCGCATCACTCAGGCAATGCGCCTCGAAGGCGCCTTCATCAACCCGGCGTCGCTTGCCACCCATCCTCGACCTCGCTTGGAAGCCAAGTGCCTCCCCGACCACTCCCTTTTTGCAGAGCAAACCGCGCAGGATTGAGGTTTGCCGAAGCGGTCTCCAACTCAACCGCTCGGTGGAATGAACGCCACTGGAAAATAGCGCGACGTCGCACAACGCCCTCAACCAGATCAAGAGGATCAACGAGTTCGACGATTTCAGCATCAGGCCCGGGCGCGAACAAATGTACTGGGACGGAGTTGCCGTCAGGCTTCAGCATCAAGATGCCGAACGAGGACTGGTTGGCGGGCATATCGGGCCGGGAAACGACGTCAAACCTCAAAGTGACAACCTGCGCGTCTGATCGTGCTAGTCTTAAGATCAGCTGTAGCTGGTCGTCGGGGGCAAGAGCGGGCTCGGCCGAATCCTCGTTCTCACGAAGCTGGGCGCAGTCGAGCTTCATGGCGTGGAAATCCCCTTCGCTGGTGCCGGTCAGATAAAACGTTCCCCACTCGTTGGAAGCCTCTGCATTCACGATTGCCGTCTTGCCGCCGAGCTTTGCCGGTTTTACGGCGCCACTTCGTTGACGCTCCACTGTCAGCTCGAGGAGAGCTCCATTGTAGCTCAGTCTATTGCCGTCGCCGGGCTCGAACTTCATTGTCACGTCACCACCGGTCATTGCCGGACGCAATGAAAGGCCGAGTTCCACTCGCTGATCGGGCCTTATGTCAGCCATATCTGCAGCGAAAACGAAATCAACATCAGCCGTAGCAGGTGATCGCTTGCGCGCTAGTTTCGCAAGGCCGCCTAGCTGATCATTATATTCGGGATCGTCGAACCGGAAAAACAGCGGCGCCTCTACTCCGGGAGCTGCGAGCCCCTGCCCTGCTGTCAGCAGGTCCACACGGAGCTGACGCAGAAGAGGGCCCTCAGGACGCTCATGGCTTAACGTGACCTCCAGCACAGCGCTCGTTGCCGGCGCGGCAGCTCGCAAGGCATCACGAGCGCTTTGTACGATGCCCGTCCCACCGGCTTTACCCCTGAAATCAGTCAAGCTGCAGACCGCGGATTGGGCCGATAGAATTCTAGCGACTGCCGCCCATTCATAGCGATCGGTCGCAAGAACGATGGCCGCACTCACGACCGTCCAAACCGGATTTTCAATGGCGCCATAGATAGCATCGACGGCAATTACAACCTCGCCATCCCAATCCGGCGTGGCGATTCCTGCCCTCGGCGATTGAAGCACAAGCCGCATGGCGTGCAATGAGCGCGGCCGACGGTCAAGACCGACGGGTAACGCGGTCTCACCAAAACGGCTCGCACGCGGTCCATGGAGGATCATACTGGGGTTACGCGAAAGGTTGAATGGGCCAGTTTCGTGCGAGCTGGCACGCGCCCGGTCGTTGCGCGCAAGGATCGGCGGACGAGGCTGGCGCATGTTCAACGGGGACTGAGATGCCTCCAGGATCAGCTGATGGTTGCCGTCATCCACGATCGAGATCAGGCCGGTGCGCGTTGCAGCTAGCGCACCCGACCGCGGCGATATCCGACTGGTGCACACTATGGCGGGTGCGAAGGACTGCGTCGTGTCCTTCCAGTCGTCCTCAGGAATATGGGCGAGCTTCGGTGACCCATGATTTGCCGGAAGAAGCGAGCCTGGTAGTTGCGCTCCAAATTGATCGGGCAGCGCAAACGTAATTTGCGGGCCGGCAACGCTGAACGGACGAAATGCCGTATGGTAGCGGTCAGTGATCCAATAGGCCGATGCCTCATTCGAGCCGAGCGCGTCTCCAAAACTCGCGCCACCGCCGGCGGCAAGTGACCATGCCATAGTGACGCCTGTTGCAGTCAGCCTGTAGTCGGGCTCTTCCTCGCCGTAAGTCCACGATGGTTCTGACGTCAGAAGTCGCGGCTCTGCAATGAGTGGATGGTAGCCCGCGGACGTGCGTGCCTCGCCAACGCCGTGGCGCGCGACCTGCTCACGTTGCCGCTGCGCAGGCACCATGGCCCCTTCAATGGCGCGGGGTGGCGTTGCTCGCAACGAAGCCGGCCGCTCTGATCGAACGACGCTGGCCCAGGAACTAACAACGCCGTCGCGCTCGGCATAGATCGATGCAAGACCAGCTGTCGCTCATGGCGCAAGGCGCAAAAGACTCAGGCGCCCCCATTCGGGAGCATTCGAGAGCATGGTTTGGAAATTATCGTGGGAGACACTTTCAAGCTGCTCGACGATCAGACGCTGTGCATCTCCGTCACGAGCGCGAGCCACCAGCCTCAGCAGCACAGACACTGCCTGTACATCGCTAAAAGCAGGCGAAGACAGCGATGGACCTGCGATAAGGTCGCGCACCAAACGTTTGCGGAAGCGAGTCATTGCGAAGGTATAATCATCGACATCGATCGTGGTCGCGTCGACGAGCGGATGCTTGGCCGGATCCTTTACCTGTGGAAACAGATCGTCACCGGCAATCCCACCAAACGGACGAAAACCGATAACGATAGGGTCATTGATGCCCTGGCCGATATCAGCAAGTGCCGAAAGGTGCATAGCGGTGGCAGCTCCTGGAAGGTTCCAGGCAGGCCTCCATATCCCACCGTCTTGACGCAATACGACGGCCTGAAATACCGGGCGATGGCTTGCATTTGAATTGATTGCCGCCAACAACCTATCGGCCAATGTGCCGGCGATGCCTCCTGGTCCGCTCGCGGCGAGATGCAGGAAATGCGGTGCCGCAGAATAGTCAGTCAGCGGGGAACCTGCCTGCCCGACAAGCGGAGAAAAGCCAGTATCGAACTTGCGGATATCTGTCGGCTTCGTGCTTGGGGGAGTAGTGACAGTCGCAAGGTGCGCGAGAAATTCGCGACGCGGTATGAGTCGAACAAGCTGGTGCGCTCGGATGGTCGTCTTGCTCGGAGCTAGCAAGGCAGATTCTTGGTGATGGCAGACTATGTTAATCGGATTGTTCACGACGCGCCGTCGGCGCTGCCACGCAAACAAGCGGCGTCGCACAAATCATATCCAAGCCCGTTAAGCGACGTCGCTACCGCCGTGACTAAGGGGGCATTTGCCGATGCCAGGTTGCCGTCCGGCATATGGAAATTGTTTTCGAACCCGACGCGAACATGACCGCCGAGCAGGGCGCCAGCTGTGACGCACGCCGCCTCGTGTCGGCCGAATGCGCATACACTCCAGTGAGAAAATCTCGGCGCGTCCGGCGCGAGGAAGGGCGACAGATCGGAGGGCTGCGAAGTCTGGGAGACGGTATAGCGGCCGAGGACGTAGAGCACCGGGATATCCGGCCATGGCACAAGGCCACGCCGGATCATCGCGGCAAGGCGGACAGCTTCGGAAGGATCATAGAGGATGATCTGCGGCAACACATTTTCCCGCTTCATCCAACCAAGCGTTTCGGAGAAATCCGGCTCTGCGGCTTCGTCCGGCACGAGTTCGCGTAGGGCCAGCGATGCTGCCTCCGGTCGCACGGCCTTCAGGACGGCGATCTGCTCGGCAGGGGCATAGATGCCGAGCGCTTCCGTCGTGATTTGGATCACCAGGCGATCGCCCACTTCCGCGCGGATGGCGTCGATCGCCTGCCGGTAGGCATCGGCGTCGAGAAGGTGGTTGCCGTCCGGACGGCGCACATGAACATGTATCATTGCTGCGCCGGCCTCCAGGCATTCGCAGGCGGTGCGTGCCAGTTCGACCGCGGACAGCGGGATCGCCGGATGGTCCGCCTTAGTGCGGCGTCCGCCGTTCGGCGCCACTGCAATCGCCACGCGATGCGGTTTATACGGGGTCGTCATCCGTTGGGTCCTCTATGATCCGTGCGGATCATATTTATACATCTATGAAACATATGTTGCAACACGCCAACGAAGGGTGTAATCGACTCTCATGCAAACCGCTCCTCTCGCAGAAACGATCGTGCAGGCCTTCGATACGATGTCGGAGCAGCTCCAAGCCGCCGCGCGCTATATCCTGAACCAACCGCGCGAGGTTGCGCTCCTCTCCATGCGCGAGCAGGCGCGACAGGCGGGCGTCCAGCCTGCGACGATGACGCGGCTTGCCAAACATCTCGGACTCTCCGGTTATGAGGATGTCCGCCAGCAGTATGCGGATGCCATGCGCAACGACGTGACAGGCTTTGCCGGTCGCGTCGGGGCGCAGGCAAAGAGCCAGAAGCTCAAGGGCGATCAGGAGCTGGCGACCGACATGCTGAGTGGAATCGCTGCGCAGATCACCCAACTTTCGCAGCCGGCTTCCCTTGAAGCACTGGTTGAAGCCGCCCGGCGGCTGAGTGCGGCGCGGCGTATCTATTGCCTCGGTCTGCGCTCCAGCCATTCGCCGGCTTGGCACCTGCATTACATCCTCTCGCTTGCCGGCAAACACTCGATCATGCTGGATGCCGTAGGCGGTATTGGCGCTGATGCGCTTGCCAGCGCAACAACCGACGACGTGATGGTCGCCGTCAGCGTGCTGCCCTATACGCGCCAGACGATCGAGATCGCCGAATATGCCGGCGAGGCCGGCGTACCGCTCGTCGCGATCACCGATAGTGTCGTCGCCCCGCTGGCCCAGCTTGCTGCTTGCACGGTGGTCGTGCCGACCGAAAGCCCATCCTTCCTCCATACCATGTCGCCGGCCTTCGTCGTCGCTGAGGCGCTGGGCGCCTTGGTCGCCGGCCAGGCGGAGGAAACGGCGGGGGCAGCACTCGCTGGCGTCGACCGCCAGTCGGCCGCCCTCAACACCCATCTCAAGACAAGGATGAAGCGTCCGTGACCCGCATTCTGCATCGCGCCATCCATTCCCGCATGCCGGTCGCCGTCGGCGGCAAGGGCATCGAACTGTTCGATGCTGAGGGCAAAGCCTATATCGACGCATCGGGGGGGGCGGCCGTCTCTTGCCTCGGCCATGGCCATCCCGCCGTTATCGCCGCACTGCACGAACAGCTCGACCACCTTGCCTATGCCCATACGGGCTTCTTCACCTCCGAAGCCGCCGAGGCCCTGGCCGATCTCCTGATCGAAGACGCACCACAGGGGCTGAGCCATGTCTATCTCGTCAGCGGCGGTTCCGAGGCGGTGGAGGCGGCGCTGAAGATGGCGCGGCAATACTTCGTCGAGAAAGGCGAACCGCAGCGCCGCCACATCATCGCGCGCCGGCAGAGCTATCACGGCAACACGCTCGGTGCGCTAGCGGCGGGCGGCAACGAATGGCGGCGCGCGCAGTTCAAGCCACTGCTCATCGAAACCCACCACATCGATCCCTGCTATGCCTATCGGTTGCAGGAGCCGGGCGAGAGCGACGAGGCCTATGCCGCTCGTGCCGCACAGCAACTCGAGGACAAGATCCTCGAACTTGGCGCCGACCAGGTGATCGCCTTCGTGGCTGAAACCGTGGTGGGCGCGACGGCCGGCGCCGTGCCGCCGGTCGCAGATCACCTGAAGCGTATTCGCGGCATCTGCGACCGCTACGGCGTGCTGCTCATCCTCGACGAGGTGATGTGCGGCATGGGCCGCACCGGCACGCTGCATGCCTGCGAACAGGAGGACGTTTCGCCCGACCTGATGACCATCGCCAAGGGCCTTGGCGGCGGCTACCAGCCGGTGGGCGCCGTGCTGCTGTCGGACAAGATCTTCGACGCCTTCGCGAACGGCTCCGGCTTCTTCCAGCACGGCCACACTTATATGGGCCATCCGATGGCGGCGGCCGCCGGCCTTGCCGTGCAACAAACGATCCGCCGCGAGGGCCTGCTTGGCAACGTTATCGCCATGGGCGCGGAGCTGGAACGCCAGCTAATCGAACGCCTCGGCAACCACCACCATGTCGGCGATATCCGCGGGCGTGGCCTGTTTCGCGGCGTTGAATTGGTCGCCGACCGTTCCAGCAAGCGGCCCTTCGATCCGAAACTCAAGCTGAACGGCCTGATCAAGAAAGAGGCCATGGCGCGCGGTCTGATGGTCTATCCGATGGGCGGCACGATCGACGGCCGGCTCGGCGACCATGTGCTGCTCGCCCCGCCCTTCATCGTCGACCGCGGGGACGTCACCCGCATCGTCGAACGGCTGGGCGATGCGATCGACGCCGCCACGAGTGCTCTTCCACACGCATAACCAAGCAAAAAAGGGGAACTATCATGAAACTGCGTTATATTCTGTTTGCCGCCGCCGCAACGGCGCTCGCCCTTGCTTCGAGCGCGCGCGCCGAAGACTTGGTGGTCGCCACCGATACGGCCTTCGTGCCCTTCGAGTTCAAGGAAGGCGACACATATGTCGGCTTCGACATCGACATGTGGGATGCCATCGCCAAGGAGATCGGTGTCACATACGCGCTGCAGCCGATGGATTTCAATGGCATCATCCCCGCGCTCCAGACCAAGCAGGTCGACGTGGCGCTCGCCGGCATCACCATCAAGGACGAGCGCAAAAAGGCGATCGACTTCTCCGACGGCTACTACGACAGCGGTTTCCTGCTGATGGTGCCGGTCGACAGCACGGTCAAGGCCGCAGAGGACCTGAGGGGCAAGATCCTGGCCACAAAGACCGGTACTTCGGCGACGGACTACGCCAAGGAAAACTTCAAGGAAACCGAGCTGAGGCAGTTTCCGAATATCGACAACGCCTATCTGGAGCTCCAGACGGGCCGCGTCGACGCCGCCATGCACGACACGCCGAACGTGCTCTACTACGTGAAGACGGCCGGCGGCGGCAAGGTGAAGGCGGTCGGCGAGCAGATGATGGCGCACCAGTACGGCATCGGCTTCCCCAAGGGCAGCGAACTGGTCTCCAAGGTTAACGCGGCGCTCGCCAACATGAAGAAGGACGGGCGCTACACTGAGATCTACCAGAAGTGGTTCGGTACCGAGCCGAATCTCTGAAGCCTAGTCGAGCGCGCCGGCAAATCCTGCGCGCCCTCCTCTCGCCGGGAACAGATCCATGGAATTTGACTGGTCCGTCATTGGCGAGGCCATGCCCGCCTTGCTGAGCGGTGCGCGCCTCACCATCCTCATCACCATCGCTGGCCTCGTGGGCGGTCTCATCGTCGGCTTCCTCGCGGGCCTGATGCGCGCCTATGGCAATGCGCTGCTGAACGGCATCGCCTTTGTCTATGTGGAGCTCGTCCGTGGCACGCCAATCGTCGTGCAGGTGATGTTCATCTATTTCGCGCTGCCGGTGCTTGCCGATATTCGCGTCAACCCGATGACCGCCGCTGTCACCGCCATCATCGTCAACGCCGGCGCCTATATCGCCGAGATCGTCCGCGGCTCCTTCCTCTCCGTGCACAAGGGGCTGAAGGAGGCTGGGTTGGCGCTTGGCCTGCCGATGTGGAAGGTGCTGGTCTACATCATCGGCCCCGTCGCCTTCCGACGTATGATCCCGCCGCTCGGCAACCAGTTCATCGTCAGTCTCAAGGATACATCGTTGTTCATCGTCATTGGTGTCGGCGAACTTACCCGCCAAGGCCAGGAGATCATGGCCGCCAATTTTCGCGCAGTCGAGATCTGGAGCGCGGTGGCGATCCTTTATCTGTTGATGACCGGAAGCCTGACCCTCATCCTGCGCGTCACCGAAAAGAGGATGCGAATTCTGTGAGCATCGTTGAATTTCAAAAGGTCACGAAAACCTTCGGCCCCGTCGTGGTGCTGCGCGAGGTCGATCTCAACATCGATGCCGGCGAAGTGGTCGTGTTGATCGGCCCCTCCGGCTCGGGCAAGTCCACCCTCCTGCGCTGTATCAACGCGCTGGAAGAGATCAGTGGCGGCGATCTCGTCGTCGACAGGATCAGCGTGAAGTCCGGCCGTTCCCAGGTGCGCCATATTCGTCAGGAGGCGGGCATGGTCTTCCAGCAGTTCAACCTTTTCCCGCAGATGACGGCACTCGAAAACGTCGCCTTCGGTCCCCGGCGCGTCCGGGGTTTGAGCCGCCCGGAGGCGCTGGAACAGGCGAAAGCCTTGCTCGCAAAGGTGGGCCTTGCCGACCGTGGCCACCATTATCCCTCCGAGCTTTCCGGCGGTCAGCAGCAGCGTGTGGCGATCGCCCGGGCGCTTGCCGTCAAGCCGAAGCTTATGCTGTTTGACGAGCCGACCTCCGCGCTCGACCCGGAACTGCGCCACGAAGTGCTGCGCGTGATGCAGGCGCTCGCCGAGGAAGGCATGACGATGATCGTGGTTACGCACGAAATGGCCTTTGCCCGGCAAGTCGGCACGCGGCTGATCTTCATGGAGGACGGCAAGATCTCCGTCGACGGAAAGCCAACCGACCTGCTCGCCAATCCGGAAAATCCACGCCTGCGGGAGTTCCTACAGCATGTCCACTGACAACCGGCTGGGCTTCATCGAGATCGCCGGCATGCCTCATGAGATCGGTTTCCAGCTGGGTCGCTTCGGCCGGGAGATCGTGCACCGCCATCTCATCATCGGCCATGCCTGGGCCTCGGTCATGGCTTTTCTCGACGATCCGCGGGTGGCCGTCATGCGCCGGATGGTCGAGGCGCGCTTCCCTGCTTATTGGGCGGAGCTCCAGGGCCTCGCACTCGGCCTCGACCTTCCATTCGAGGACGTCTTCCTCTGGAACTGCCGCGGCGACGTCTGGGCCTTCGCCCCGGACGGCTGCACGACTGTGCAATTGCCGGGCGACGAGCCCATCCTGGCACACAATGAGGACGGCGACCCCGGCTTCCGCGGTCATTGCGCGCTTGCCCATATTCGGCCCGAGGGGGCCACCTCCTTCACCAGCTTCGTCTATCCCGCCTCGATCCCCGGCCATACCTTTGCCGTGACCGAGGCAGGCCTCGTCCAAACCGTAAACAACATCCGTTCTCGTGGCATCGGCGTCGGCTTGCCGCGCATGGTGCTCGGCCGCGCCCTCTTCGATTGTCGCTCGCTTGACGAGGCTGTTCGCCTGATTGAGACCTCGGAGCGCGCTGGCGCCTTCCATATGACCCTTGCCCAACAAGGCGATAGCCGCCTGCTCAGCGTCGAGTACACTCACACACGCTGCGCTGTGGTCGCGGTCGATCGCCCGCAATGCCACGCCAATCATCTGGTCCATGAGGCCATGATCGGAGAGCGGCAAGTCATCACCGTCTCTTCCCGTTCACGCCAAAAGCGCGGCGATACCCTTCTCGCCGAAGAGGCCACGCCGACAGATCCCCTCGACATCCTCTGGGACAAGACCGTGTCGCCGCTTCCAATCTATCGTGCGCAGCATGACGACCCTGACCACGAAAATACTCTTGCAACAGCAGTCTTCCGGATAGGTGCCCAATCGATCAGTTGGAGGGTTTATGATCACGCCGGCGACGCCCCATGCATCTTGATGGACGGAACACTTCGTCACGACAAAAGCCGTACGGGGTGAGCCGGTATGCCGCCAGTTGCCCACTGCGAAAGGCCAAACATTTGGTGAGTACCCGTCGGGATCGCCTGTGGGTGTAATCGGCGAACTTGTGCCGGCGCTCGGCTCGCCTTGGGGCGTCTGAAGCATCGAGCGCGACTGGTCGTCGTAGAGCGTGGAGCACCGGAACGCGGCCGCTGGAATGTCCTTTGGCTGCGTCAGGTCTTACCGTCGTCAAGGTCGTTTTTGTTGGCGACGCAGCCAAGAGAAATTGCCGATCGGCTGAGTGAAAAGCGCAATGACGGCCGTACGAGGGCCGACGTAGGCGGGGTCTGGACCATTGGCTTCGGTCATCTCAGCGCGGCCGGCGTGCCCGCGGTACCGCCAAACATGGTCATCACCGAGGCGTCTGGCGAAGAGATCCTGCGCGCCGCCCTGGCCGAGTTCGAGGAACGCATCTCGCGCCTGGGAAAGGCGCCGGGTGCCAAGCTGACAACGCTTCGCACTATGTGCAGCGTCTTATTTCAATAGCCATTGTCGGTCCGTTGCGGATTGTCTGGTAGACAACGCAATAGCGTTCCGTGAGCTTTAGCAATTGGTCCAGCTTATCCTTCGGGGCGTCCGTTTCAAGCTCAAAAATAACGCGGATCTGCGCGAAACCCACCGGCGCGTCCTTGGCAACGCCCAGAGTTCCGCGAAAGTCCAGATCTCCCTCGGCGGAGACCGTGCCTGCCGTCAGCGGTATCTCAAGAGCCGTCGCCACCGCCTTGAGCGTTACCCCCGCGCAGGCGACGAGTGCTTCAAGCAGCATTTCGCCGGAGCAAAGCTCAAGTCCGGTTCCGCCTGTTGCCGTGTGCAGGCCAGCCACTGCCGTTGCGCGCCCGGTCTCCACTGTGCAAGCGATGTTCTGCGCGTCCAACGAGCCGCGCGCCCTAAGGGTTAAACGGGCGGCCTCGGGCTCAGTTTTGTAACGATCCTTGATAGGCGCTTGGATCGAGCGCAGTTCGGCTGCGTGCATGAGAATCTCCCCTCTGCCAGAACCTCCTCCAAACCGCTGTCATGCTACCACTTAAGCAGTTAGCGTTGAAGCCAAAGCGCTGATCCGAGAGCGGTGTAGCGCTCAGGGTTGGCCAGAGTCAAAGATATCCAGCCATCTGCTTGAGCGCTTCGTGATCGCGAATCCAGATGATCTGGAAAACGCGCGGCCGCAGGAGTTGGCCCGAGGATAAGGTGTGCCGTTTCCGTTCAAGTTTTTCGGCCGGAACGCACGTGTTGATCGAAGCCGGGTGGGACAACGCGCGGGCTGAGGATACCAACATAAATCTCATGAAGTTAGTTTGCGAACGGCTGGTTTTTCGGCTGCCCGATAGGAGTAGGTGTGTGCGAAGTAATTTCGCTTAAAGATAGCATATCGGCTGGGAAGAGACTGGCTCAGGCCGGCAGGTTTTCTGCCAACGGGATGGACGCGATTTGCAGGGTTACCTCTTTTCCCATCCATCGACCAATCGAGCGAACGCGGCGACATAGCCGCGAGTTAATCCGCTTTCGTCTCGGTCGCTCCAGACGAGAATATGACATCGATTCTTTGGCGCTCTCTGCCACGGAAAACTTCAATCAACGGTGGGATGGGATTACCGGCGGCGCCGAAGCGTGCCTCCGAGCGGCCATCGCATAACACCAGAGTGCCTCGAAGCGGTGCCGGATACAAAAGTCCTCCGGTATCACATAGTTGCTCCAGACGAGCGGCTACGTTTACACCATCGCCCAGCAAATCATCGCCCTCGACTACGCATCGCCGAGATTAACGCCCATGCGGAAGAGAAGGCGGTGTTCGGGCGGGACGTCCGCCTGGCGTGTTGCGACCGCCTCTAGTAGAGCCACGGCGCAGAGGACGGCATCCACGACAGAAACAAACTCCACGATCGCGCCATCGCCCATGAGCTTGACTATTCGACCGTGATATTCCTCCAGCAGTGGGTCGAAGGCCTCGGAGCGCAATGTTTTCAACGCGGTGGTCCTAGCCTGAAAACGTTCGTCGCCTCATGGCGGCCGCGCAACACATGCTGGCCGACAGGCCGCGCCGAGCATCCGGAACCGGCAGATCGCAGCACGATGTCACTGACCAAAATGACCGCTTGGTCGTCGTCGGCCATACACTCTTTGGCGACCTCCTCGAGACGTTGCGCAGTGTTCACGACATCCCCGACCAGCGTAAAGTTTATGCGCCCCGGAGCGCCGATGTTTCCCACCATCGCGGGGCCAGCATGTATGCCTATCCGGATTCTCACAGGCGGAAGGCCAAGTTCTCGTCGATTCCGATTGTCGGCGACAATCGCCACTGCGATGGCGCTCGCGGCGCGACAGGCTCGGGCGGAATGGTCCAGTTGCAATTCAGGCGCTCCCCAAAACGCCATCAACGAGTCGCCGATGTATTTGTCTATGGTGCCGCCTTCCGCCTCCACGCATGCGGCGAGGAGCCGGAAATGGTCATTGAGGAACGCCGCCGCATCGGACGCCGCTAGCCGCTCGGCGAGGCTCGTGAAGTCGACGATGTCGGTAAACAGCACAGTAACTTCCCGCTCTACTAGGGTTGTCGCTTGTTCGCCCTGTGCCATGAGTTGCTTGACCAGGCGTCGAGGTACGTAGGTCTCGAACCAGTGCAAGGTCGCTATGAGCGCATTGTAGGCTCGGATCGCCTCGTCCAGTTCACGAAGATGACTGCCGGCGAGAGGGCGGGCAGCCGTGAGATCGAGCGTGCGAATTGCGGACGTTGCGCGTGCCACGCGCAATATCGGTTTTCCGATCGCGTAGCCGACAATCCAGGCGCAAGTGACGGCAGCAAGCACAGCCGCGAGCCCCAGACAGGCCGCTTGCTCAAGTCGGCGCACTTCGCCGCCAACTTCGTCGAGCGGTAAATAGCGGCCGATCAGCCAAGGCTGATCGCTGTATCCGGGGATGTCGCGGTAGATAAAGACATAAGAGGTGTCATCGACCGTGACCATATGGCTTTTCGACGAACCTACGAAAGGAGCCGCGCTCTCCTCTGTCTCCGCGTTCCAAATCGACGCCAGCACCCGGTCCCCGATCTCGGTCACTTCCGGAAGGGGCTTGTCGCGCCTGAATAGCTGAGGGTTGTGCGCAAGTGCTGCATGGGCGAGGACATGATTGCGGCCGAGAAGAACAAATGCGCCGGCATCTGACCCTGCGGGCGATTCGGCGAGAAAGCGTGACAGCTCTGCGACCGTGACCGTGGTCAACAAGATCCCGAGAAAAGAACGCTCATGCCACAGCGGGGTGCGAACATTGACGAGAGGCTGCTTCAGCCGTTCGCTCCAGAGAAGCTCTCCCCAGACCGGGCGGCCTGCGCGCCGCGCCATCTCAAACGCATCGTCCAGGCCGGGCACGGTACGCATGTCGATCTTTCGCAAGACGACTTCGTCGCCATTGCGTTCGACGCGTAGCTGCGTCAGATCGGTGCGGATGACGGCGAGCGCAGCGATCTGCGGGAGGCCGGCGAGTGCCGCCCGAAGCTGGCTCGAGGTGGCATCTTCGTCCTGCGGGTCGATTTCGCCGTCGAGGAAGAGTCTGGCCAAGAATTCGGACTGGTCGCGGGCTGGATCGAGGTGCAATCGAGTCCGTTCCACAATCGTGTCCATAATTCGCTCACTGCGGTCGCGGACGAGCGCGACTGTGTTCTGGCGGCCGCTTTCCAGGCCGAGGATCAGCGCTGCCGTGGTGACCGCGATGATGATGCCGAACGTTGCCGCCAATGCAACGTGTATGGGGATGCGGCGTAGATGCTCTGATGATGCTTTGTCGCCGCTGTTGGGCCAAGCCTTGTCGCCACCCGCCGATCGAGTCTTCGGCAGGAGTTTCAAGGCCAACAATTTCGGACCGACAATAGACATCCGACGATCAGCGAACTGCGGGCAATAAGAACGAAGAGGTGTCGTCCGGGATGCCACCTCCCGTGAAATCGCTCGCTTGAGGGTTTGATGTTTCTAACAGTTTTCAGTAGTGAAGATGCAGCACGACCGGCGCTTGCTCCCCTTTCGGGATAACCACGAACAGATTGTCGAACGCACTTCGTTCAATCTTGATTTCCTCGGAATCTCCCAGCGCCGCGAGAATCTCTGGAATGGTGCTCCAATGCCCCACAACAAGCACTTTGTCCTTGCGGTGCTCTGAGCGAAGTAGTCGGACCAAGCCGCCACTGTCCTCATAGGAATGAACACGAATTTCGAGTCCAAGGGCCTTCGCCAGAGGCTCGGCTGTCTCGACCGTGCGCCTAGCTTGCGTGGCATAGACGACGGTGATGCCTGCATCTTTCAATCGCTCAGCTAGCGTCTTGGCCCGTTTTTGTCCGGACTCCGACAGTGGGGTTTCGTCGCGAATCTCATCAAGGTTCAGTGTTGACGGCGGATCAGTGTGCCGAACGATGTAGATCGCCTCCTGCGCGCCGACTGAATGGGGAAAAACAAGGCTGCAGGTAGCCACACCGATTAGCAGTCGGAGGGCCTTAGCTTCCATGGCCGTGCTCCCTGGTCCGTTCTTTCAGGGGAAACGAGACGATACTACCATGCAACAGAGGTTGCAGACAGCCGAATCGGAATCTCTAGGTCAGGTCGGACGAAGGCGACGGCAGCTATTCTGGAGTCCAGCGCAGCCAGCGACAGCAATGTTCCCAAAATGATGCAATTGGCGGCGAAATCGGTCACCCACCCTCTGTCGCCAATATGGATATCCTTTCTGACGAGGATGTCAGCAAGCTTCGCCGACGGTTAAAGGGAGTGCGGTTCGACATTCTCTTCGTCAATGCCGGTATCACGAATGATCCATCGGACCGATCGAGACGGTCAGCTCCGAGGAATTCCAAGGTGTTATGCTGACCAACGTGTTCGCCCCAATGCGCTTTGTAGGGATGATCGGCGAGCAGGTCGCTCGAGACGGGGTCGTCGCGGTCATGTCATCGAATATGGGCAGCGTCAGCCGCAACGAGGGTTGCGGCTGGGATATCTACAAAACCAGCAAGTCGGTGCTTGACTAGGCAATCAGCGTTTTGCCGCGCGTCGCCATGGAGATGGAAAGACGGTTGGGTGCGAACCGAAATGGACGGCGAGAACCCCACTCGAAATCGAAACAAGCACAGTCGGTATCGCCAAGGAGGCGGTAGTCCTGGAAATTCGGACCGGAGACCTGGGAAATAGTTGCCGAGCGACGTATACGCCGGAATCATCGAGAAACTCTCTGACTACGAAATCGGACACAGTGACGATCAGCGAGAGTTGCCGAAGTGCGCCAAGTCGAACTGTTGCAGCATCGTCGCGGACCAATCAACTTGTCTTGCGATTTTCAGCGGGTCTCTGTTAGTCGAGCACTAACGCAGATTCTCTGGAACGAAATAGTTGATCGCCGTCGAACTGCTGGAAATGAAGTCTTCGCGCTCGCCTGCAAAAGGCGGACCCGCTGCCGTAAGCGTTCGTGCGCGGCGGATCGGTCGCCTCGCTCGCCGCGCACTGGTCAATTCGCGCCAGCGTCACTTCCGATCGCTTCAATCAGCGGAAGAATTTATAGTACGAAGCGATCTGTGCCGCAGTATTCGAGGACAGCTTGAGCTTGATGCCTATCCTGTCACCTCGGCTCCACCGAACGATGCCAGTCAAAACACCGAGCTCCTCGCTGCGTATCGTGACTTCTTGTCCGGTGCGGGCGCCGATGTCGAAATAGAGCTGGAAACAGATACCCTCTGCGGAAAGGTCTTTCACGAGACCGTTGCTTGAGCCTGTCTTGCAACTCACATTGCCGGTGATTTTCGTTTGCGTGCGCGTCGTGGCGCGCTGAACACTGTCTCTATATGCCATGGCTCCCTCGAAGCTAATTTCGATCACGTCCGATTGTCATGCGAAAGTGTAAAGTAAACTCTAAGGGAATTATGAAATTATACTGGTATAATGAAATTAATATTCAAAATACGCAAGTAGTATGGTAGAGAATTAATCGCCAAAGGCTTCGATCGGCGGTTGTTCTTAGTTTTGTTGCGGAATGGTTGGGGCTCGTTGTTTCGATAACCGTAAGATGCGGAGTTTTAATTAACTTAGCGGAGGATCGTCGCGTATGGTTTCCATCCGCGTCTAATCACGATAAAGCATCCACTCCTTGCGCGCGCCGCGCCCCTCGCGGCCGAATGCGAACACGACCTTGTCGTTCGCCGCATCCGTCGCGGTCTGCAGGGCTTTTTCCGCGTGTCCGACCAACTCGGATGCAGTATCGGCATCGTAGGTGGTACTGCATCCGAAGCGGGCGACGACCGCTGGCATTCTCGCTTGGCGGCTGTCGAATGCAGTCAGACAGCTTTTCTTCAAATGATCCGCAATTTTCTGAATTTCCGCCTCGGCGCTTGTCCAGATAAAAAGGGCGATCTGCGGCCGCTCGAGCCACGCGGCGAAATCGGTGGTCTGGACGGCCTGCGACACCACGGAGCCGAGGCGCTCAAGGATCGCCTCCCGGAGCCTGAGCAGCTCCTTGGCCCCGAAGGGCTCCAGGGCCAAGAGATTGCAAAGAAGAAGCGACGCCCCCTCGGGATAACGTTCGCCGCCGTAGAGTTCGGCGAGCCTCTTGTTGAACCCGCGCCGGTTAGCGAGATTGGTAACAGGGTGCATGAACTTCGTCCGCTCAAATTCCTCGATATCGGTCGCAATCGCTGCGACCGTCGATATCTGCGTCGACACGCTTTCAAGCATCTGCGTGCTCTTCGATTGTTGCGCCTCTGTCATCTGCTGGATCGCCTGGAGGTGCGACTGGATTGTCTTCGCGTCCCTTGGATCGACCGCGGAGATCCTGCCCGTCGCCTGACCGAGCATGCTGGTGTAGCTCGAGAGCGAATTCTGACCGGTGAGCAGCGACTCCTTCAATGTCGTCAATTCGCTCTGGAGGCGGTTGGCGGACTCGTCGTGGATCGCTTTGCCGAAATGATGCGGTAGATGGATGCGAGCCAGCACAACCAAGTCTTCCTCTGCGATCGGCTTGACGAGGCGCGCGAAGCTCTCGCGAAGTTCGGGATTGTTGCCGCTGATGATCTCGTACATGAGCTCGTAGTTGACCGGAGACGCCTCGATCTCCAGTCGACTCAAGGTGGCAAACACCGTGTAGTAGAGTTCCTTACGGCTTTGCTGTGCCAGTTGTTTCGGGGACGCGTTCACAATTGCCAAGATGTAGCGCCTTTCACAGGAAGCGTCGCAGGCATTGCACCGGAGACGATGGTCGGACAGGTACGCATCAGGTCGAGACCTCGTATCAAAATGATGCGAGCAAGGTTTCGTCGCGCCCGACCCGCATTCATGCGGTTGAGTGACGCGAGTGCGCCCAATCGAACAACTTAAGCTTGGACCGGGCAGATTAAAAAGTCGTGAAGTTCTCGCGGAAGATCATTAGAAACGAATGACGTAGATCGGCGATATTGTTGCGACAGGCACGAGTTCAAACCGACCTCACGAAATACCTGAAGGATGTATTTTTATAGTTCACATTTTTAGCGGCTCGACCGACGGCTATGATCATGCAGCGGGTACCGATCTTGCCCCTGCCGTGCCGTAGACGACCGCTGAGGGCAGCGTAAACTTAATGATTCACAGTAAATATCTGAATTGGCGCGCTGTTTCAGACGGCATGAATACGCGCGATTTGACGCCACGCTTTCAGGGCCGTTGCTCGGAGTTCGCGATGGTGGGCCGATGGAATGTCGTGGCGAGCCATGTGAAAGAGGTTGGCAACGGGTCGTGGATCGAAACGAAGCGCTGAAGCTGTCGGGCTGCAGCGGCGGGCGCGAAGAGCTGCACAAAACTCATCGAGATCGTGCGGGACAAGTCCGATGACAGACTGCCGGTAATCGCGCGCGAGGCGCTGGCCGAGATCGCGGACTAAATAGAAACTCTCAATGAGAAGATTGCCACCTTGGAGCGAAAGATCGTCACCGCGGTAAGAACAAGATGAAGTCGCGAGGCGGCTAACAGCAATTCCGGCGTCGGTCCGATCACGGCAGCCACGGTCAAGGCAGCTGTCCCCGATCCCGGGGGATTCCGCAGCGGAAGGGACTTCGCGGCGTGGCCGAGGTCCAGTTCAAGCGGCGGCAAGGAAAAACTTGGCTCGATCTCGAAACGTGGAAACCCTCAGCTCCGGTCGCTATTGGTCGTCGGGGCAATGGCAATCCTGAAGCTATCGCGGAATGGCTTTGCAATGCCCCCATGGGTGGACGCCCTTTTGCAGCGGCGTCGGCCCGCTTAGTGAAGATGTATTGTTAGCTTGTACGATGGCTAACGCGCGGTTGCAAATGCCAAAACCGAGGGCGCGATTGATTCATGCGCCCCCGAGACGGCCCCCGCCGGTCTTCGAAGCGAGATATATAAGCGAGGCGACAATCTGTAGGACCAATCCAATGCCCCAGATAACCAAACCTATATCTGTCATTAAGTTTACGCTCAGGAGCGCACCGATAATCATTAGGGCCCAGCCTATTCCGATCTGAACACGCGCAGTTCTGAGGGACATTGATCACTTCTCCTCAAGGCATCCGATGGCAACCACGCTTGCAATACTTCCGGCAATTGCGCCGATTAGTCCGACTAACTCTGGCCCTAATTCCGGCATTCCCATACCCGCGCCAAATCCAGTCAGATAGCCAAGGATCGCTCCGGTTAGCAGACCCAGACAGCACGCCCAAATTGGCCTGAATGGCAAAACGTCCTCCATCATACTTCACGGGAGAGTGTAGCGCAGCCGAAGTTAGATTTCATCGCAACTAAATTGAGTAGTTGTGCACGTATCCATAGCCGAGCGGGTAGCTTCGATGAAGCTTGGCTGTTAGGGCAAGTATTCCGCCGCAGCTGGAAATGTTGTAGACTTAGACGTTGGCATTGCGCCTCCACTGCGGAGGCCGCTTCAATGCGTCGGACCACCGCCCGTCGTTGAGGCCGGCTTCATCGATCCAGCGTTTCAATGCCGTCGCTGGGCGGCGGATCAAGATCACATGTTCGTCGTCATCGTTCTTCGTCGTGTTCGTGCGGCCAAGCTGGTCTTGCCGTACCCGGCCTCGATCACGGTTCAGAAAAGTGGTGTCCCGGCAGTTGAAGATGAGAGACCACGAAGTGTAAGTGGCGTGCTCCAATAACGCCGACTCAACGGGCTCAATCAACTGCTTCCTCAGGGGGGCGGTGAGGGCACGTAAGGTGGCGAGGTTCCGAAAACCTCGTTGTCTGCGATCCCTCAATCAAACGGGGCTACTTGCCGGGCCTAGGCTTCCCGGGTCCCGGCCGTTGGCCTTCGCGATGTTGATCCTCCAAGACGAAGCTTTTAACGGGTCAAACGGCGCGCGAACTGGCTCTGGCCGCGCTGCTGCCGGCGCTCGGTACGCTCATTCTTTGCTGATGCCGCGAAGCCGATTGCCTTTGTTGGCATGAGATGTGCGGCGACCTGGACATTTCAACGTCAAACAGCGCTGCCACTCCGAACCGAAAATGCCGCTCTCCTGATTTTGCGCGGCGGTTCCAATTGAACAGCGATGCGCGGATCATATCTGCCTTTGGCAGCAGGATGGGCAGGGCAACCGCAGACCCCGCTGAAGGCGTCTTTCGGGCATTATCGCGCTTTTTCAGGTTTTCAATTCTCTCCCTGGCACCCAACGCTTCGACACATGATCGTGCCGTAGCGATGATTGGGCCGCCTGGCGTCATTCGCTGACGCAAACACAGGCCAAAACCAGCCGGGCATGCTAGGGCCTGTCCAAACAAGCCGAGCCACGCCATTCAAGGGAAGGCGGCAAGCACTCGGATTGACACCTCCTGCCACTCATTTCCTGCGTTGATCGTGTACTTACTGAGAGCGGACGAGGCATCAATGTCCGCCGCCACCCCGATCGTGCCCGCCACTTCCACTATCATGTCCGCCGCCTCCTCCAGATTTTGCAATAGCGTTCGAAGTGAGACTCGTTGAAAGGAGAAGAATGACCGTCGGCGGAGTTACCGCCGCGAAGCGGCCGCAGCTTTTAAGAAACTCTCGGCGACCATCCGAGTCCGCCGTACTTTTATCGTATCTTTCAGTTCTCTTCATTTCTCTCCCCCTCATAGAAACGAGGCGTCCAAAATAATTGAAGCATTCGAAAAGTATCGTTCCCAACGGTTTTATTATCTAAGACCGGACCTGGCTTTACAAAAATCGAAGATAAACATGGTTGAGAAAGTAATGCGTTTGTTTCTTTCTCACAATATATCAGACGATATAGATGCTAAAAAGAAGTGCCTTTCGCGCAGGGCTCTACCGCGTACGCTGCTACGCTTTTCACCCGTTATCGCTCCGTCCGCATGACTTTGAAATCCCCTTTGCATCATCGCGAATGCCAAGGTCGTTTTGTCAGAGCCCGGCGACCCACAGAGAAGAACCGCGCCACTGCGGTTTGCGAGCAAGGCCCCATGAAGCGCGGTGCACGTTCCGAGGTTCTCTGTGATTTCGTCGGTTAAATGGCCCTTCAATGCGGGCACAGCTTCTCCGGGATCAAAGACCAAAGCGTTTTCCCCGGTCCGACGATACAAACGCAATTGCCGAAACTGGCTAGAGCGTAATGCGATGAAGTCGTGTCCGCCAGTGAGCCGAAGGCAGGAAACATGGGCAAAATTAGGTGGAGCAGACCCTTCATCGTAGCAGGATATCCGGATCACCCTCTCCGCAATCTTGACAAGGTATGAATGCGGCGGCGATCCGTCGTGCTTCTCGAACTCGACTTGTAACAATCCCTGCCTCGACCAGAAGCTCAGGTAGTTTATCGCGTAGTTGCGCGCCGCAAGGCGGCTCGCGCCCTGTACAACCAGATCCGCTTCGAGGTCTCCGACAGACGCCGCCCGCGAGAGCGCGGAGGTAACCCCGGCTGTGGTTTTATCAATCCCGAACAGCTGCTGGGACGATGCGATAAACACCGTCGGGACCCCCGATAGCCCACCGGACACCGTCACCGAGACGAAATCCCATCGAGCGCTCCACGAGACCGGTCGTTTGAAGTCTCGCCGACCTCTTCATCATCGCATCTTAGCAGCATTTAGGAGAAATACAGGCTCTGCCTGCAGAGAAGCGTCGACCTCCCTCGGGACGGGAATTTGCGGGCTATTGTCCCACATCACGGCTGCGAGCACATGCGCATTCTCGGCCGCCACAAATAGTAAAGATCGAATGTTCTCGGTTCCTGCTTCGTTGACGGGAACGTCGAGACGCACGCTTCACGGTTCGCGAGGATACTGGATTGTGTCATGCAGTTGCACTACATTGATGCTTTGTGAAGGAGATATGAGATGGCTGCAAATGCACTGGTCCAGACGCGGATTGATGCCGATATTAAGGACCGCGCCACGGCCGTTCTGCAGAACATGGGGTTGACCATCTCGGATGCTGTTCGAATCCTTCTAACTCGGACGGCGAACGAAGGCTCACTACCGTTGGAAATGGTTGGTAGCAGCGACGCCCACGATGCCTGGTTCCGCGCCAAGGTGTTGCAAGCTCTCGCGGACACCCGACCCGATGTCGAGGATGCTGATGCTGAGGCTCGCTTCCGCGAGCGCCGGGCGACAGCTCTGCACAAGGCAGGGGCTGGCGATCGATGAGGCTTGTCTGGGCGCAGTTTGCGCTTGACGATCGAGACGGTATCTTCAGCTACATTGAAAGCGAAAATCAGAGGGCGGCGGTCCACTCGACGAAGAGATTACGCGTGCCGTTCGACGTCTCCTCGACTTTCCCGAAAGCGGTCGTCCCGGCCGAGTTGAGGGAACGCGGGAGTTGGTAATACCGCGCACACCCTACATCGCGGCTTACATGGTGACAGCGGATCGGATTCGCATTCTGCGCGTCCTGCATGGCGCCCAGATATGGCCCTTCGAATTCGGCGAGGAGTGATTCCGACTGCGAGCCATTTCTTTGGCGTCGATTCGCTTCAAGGCGAAGGATAGAATCGACATCGCGGGCTGGCGGATTGTTGCCACTTCCGATCGGTTCAGTCGGGCGACCAGTAGGCCTTCAATCTGTCGATGACCAGTTCGCGCAATTGCGGATGACGTCTGAGCTTCCTCAGGCGCCGCCGACGCCCTTGCTGATGTCGTCGGCAACCGTCGAGAAGTAACCGCTATATTCGGGCAGCTCGCGATCGAGGAATGTATTGGGTCTGATCTCGCGATAGATCGTCGATCGTTGCCGACTGAGTTGGCGCGCCATTTCATTGATCGGCACCTTGCGTTCGACAAAATGGTGTGGGCGACGTCGCCGTTGCGCGGCTGCGCTCTTGGCTTGACGACCGCGGTGCAGAGTGAGCCGGAACGATGGGCGAGGGATATTCGAGCACCGCCTCGTGCCGACGCATCGAATATCCCAACGGCTGCCACCGTGCGCCAGTCTTTAAACTTCCATTGCTGTACGCACCATTCCCCAAACGAGTTATGCCGACCGAACCGCAGCCGCGGCTGCGGAAAACTTCAAAAACCCGATGAAGAGGCGGTGAGCCGTCACTTTGCTGTTGCTCCTTTAGCTCGAAGCCTTCTACCGCACCAGTTCTACGAAGGGGATCCAAGTGGCCCACGCCATGCACCACGAGCAACCGCCGGTGCGGCCGCTCCAAAACCCGGCGGCCCGAAAAGGCAGCGAAGGACGTTGTGAACCAGGCATGCGGAGAATGAAGCCTGGTTGGCTCGTTTTTTCGATCACGACGAAGTCCGTAACATCTTTCTGACCTTGCGCGAGAGTTCATCAAGGGTCGCCATAAGCCGGCTCATCTGTGAGATCGAGGCCGTCAGGTCTGGACGGTACCGGATGACGAGATACTCTCTGTTTGAGGAGAGACTGGCCAGGTGCTCCGCCGTGCGCCTGCGCAGAACGAGGCCGGCATCCACTGCTCTTCGTGTCCGCTCGCCAAGATCGAGCTGCAAGCCGTCTACGGTGTCGCGATCGAGGCCCTTGGCAAGCAGAAGAGCATTCAGATGGAGCTCAATGGAATGGAGAGCGAGAAGGCGTCGCGGCGGGTGGCCGGAGTTGGACACGCCCTCACCAAGCGTGACGGCCGCGTCTCGGTACTGCGTCGCCAAGGCCAGAATGTCTCGAACCTTTGCTGATTGATCAGGATAGGCCAGGTCCATTCAGCTTGCCTCCAGGCTCGAGTGAGAAGCCCGTGTCTCGCCGGCCCGTTCTTCCATGCGCATAAGATCCCTCAGCATGGTCCGCAACTCTGGCCAGGGTGCCTCTTCGAGCTTCAAGCCCGGATCGTGTGTCACGATCAGGCAATGGAACTTCGCGGTGATTTCGATCAGGCAGGACGGCCTCGTGATCCACATGACACGGCCCAATATTCCTAGATGTCGCGCGAGCTCCTGTTCCAGGGTAACGGCGTCGCTGTAGCCCAGGTGCGTGTCGGCCTTTTTCCATTGTTTCCGGCGCTGACGAAGTTCAGTCCTTGCCCGAGACAGTTGGTCGGCATCCACCTGGTAAGCCAGGCGATTGAGCTCGGCGAAAGAGTGCACCACCACCGGCTGGTCGCTTCCAACAATCTGCAGTTCGGCAACCGGAAAACCGCCGACCTGCTCCAGCATTTCTGCTTCTAGCTTTTGTCTGAAGCGCGTCGCCTCCAACAGTTGCTTATGACGGGCATACCATCGTGGCCACATTTCGCGGACAGGCGTTGGACCGCTTACTCTGCGCGGGCCGTTCGGATCGGCAATACGGGCGCTCAGAAAGCGCGCCGCGACGGGCAGAAGGTTTCGGCGGTCGATCACGTACGGTAGCTTTTCGATCGCGCCGTTCTCAAAATTTTCTTCTCTACGGGTGATTGCAGGCAAAGTTCTGCTATTCTCAGAATCAGCCATGATCCGAGCTCCAGCTAGCTAGGTTGTGGTTAGGCTGGCCTCGGTGGTACGAACACCAAGGCCGGCCGATTTCAGCTTATAAGGGTACAAGCGGTGACGAAAATGAGCAAGTTAAATCACAACCGTGTTGTGAAATGAACGCTATCCAGTGCAGGCTTGCCCGCGTTGCATTAGGCTGGGGAGTGCGGGAACTGGCTGTCGCGGCAAATGTTTCAACCCAGACAATTAGCCGTTTGGAGAGAGGTGACCAGCTGCGAAGCGGCACTGTTGACGGCATAAGACATGTGCTTGAAGATGCCGGCATCGAGTTCATCCCAGAAAATGGTGGTGGCGTCGGCGTTCGCTTTTCCAAACCAAGAGATTGAACTAACGGCATCCACGCATGCGCCCTGCATCGTCTCAATGAGGATCCAACGGCCGCCAGAGACGGTATAGCCATATCGCAGGTTTCGGTGGTCAGGTCGGGCAGGTGAGGGCAGGGCGCTTTTCAATTGGAGCGGCTTGCCGGGCCTAGGCTTCCCGGATCCCGGCGTTGGCCGTCGCGATGCTGATCCTCCGAGACGAGGCTTTTTAACCGGTCAAACCGCGCGCGAACTGGCTCTGTCAGCTGCGCGGCCTGCGCCTGGTACGCTCATTCTTGCTGGTGGCTCGAAGCCGACTAGCTTTTTCGGCCAGATATGCGCGGGGAGCGCCACCACTCGAACCCAAAGTGCCGCTCTCGTGTTTTAGCGCGGCGGATTGCTCCCATTGAGCAGCGTCGCCCGGATCATGTCAGCCTTCGAAAGTGGGATGGATCGGACAACTGCAGGTGCCGCTGCCTTTCGGGCTTCATCGGGTTTTCTCAGGCTTTCAATTTTTTGCTCGGCCGCCAGCCTGTCTGTGTGCGACATTGGGCTAATCACTGTGCCGTTTATATCGTGCGGGCGGAGCCTGGTCGCGCAGTCGCCAGATGGTATCTCTTTGAATGGAGAAAGGGCCCGGTCGCTCGGCGCAGGGTCGAGGCGCTAAAGGAGCGCATTGATCGCCCGGGCTTTCGTCACGAAGGAGTTGGGCATTGACAAATTTGTAGACTTGTTCCCAATATGGGAATATATGTGCGGCATGCAAGTCATAGCGAAGTCCACGTTGAGAGCCTTCTGGGGAAGGCATCCCCAAGCGGAAGTACCCCTGAAGACCTGATACGCAATGGTGAGCAGCGCGGCTGGACGGAGCCGGCGGATGTGAAGACGATGTTCGGTGCCAACATCGACTTTGTCAGCGATAATCGCATCATATTCGACATTTCCGGCAACAAGTATCGCCTGATCGTCCACGTTGCCTATCCATATAAGCGGGTGCTGATCAAGTTTGTTGGCACCCACAAAGAGTACGATCAGATCAACCCGGAGACGGTGTAATGGACAACATTCGAGCCATCAGGAATGATGATGACCTTGCATGGGCTATTGCAGAGGTCTCGGCATATTTCGAGAACCAGCCGGAACTCGGGACTGAGGAGGCTGACCGCTTCGACGTTCTATCGGCCCTCATCGCGGCATATGAAGACGCGCACTACCCGATCGAGGCACCTGAACCCGTTGAGCTAATCAAGGCTCACATGGAAATGTTTGGCCGCACTCAGGCCGACCTTGCCGTGATTTTGGGTTCGCGCTCTCGAGCTTCTGAAGTTCTTAATAAAAGGCGCGCTCTGACCGTGGAGATGATCCACCGGCTGCATAAAGCGTGGAATATTCCCTCTGACCACCTTGTGGAACCGTATCATCTTGTTGGCCGCGAAAGAGAGGTAGCCTGACAAGGCGCGCCTGAAAATGCTCATCCAGCGTACTCAGGAATAGGCAAAGCGACGCCTTGGATGACCCTATATTAGTCGCCACACAGCGCCGATTTTGCAAGGCTTGTTGTGGACACGTAGCCCTTCGCGGTCTGCTGATGGGCGAATATGTGCAGGAGCGCCACTGCCTCAGTCGCGGACGCGAAATGGTGGCTTAGTTGCTGGCCAAGCGTTCCGATACGCCCCCGAGACCGAATGAGGCAAATTTCACCAAACAGGTTTCTAAAATCTCATAATGTATCGGAACACGCGGGTGAGTATATGTGCTGACTGCCGATTGTGAAACTAATGCGAAGGAATCATTACGGTTGCTTCGTTGAATTCGCTGGTACCTTTGGGCAAAGTATCACCGACGCGACCGACCGATCCCCACGTGAAGGACTGACGTTTGTTTATTAAGGCGGGAACTCGACCCGTCTGGGTTGCGCACGACGTTTGACCTAAAATCGGGCGGGCCTATCGCCCGCGAAGCGAAAGTTCTTGCCGACAATGATGAAATTCAGCCTCCATCACCTGCCTGATGCCAAGAGGCGGGAACTCGCGCGTGCGGTCGAAATCCTGCGCGAGGAGTTCGAGGATTCGTTGAAAGGGGGCACGGCCGAATTTAAGAAAAAGGGGCGGATCCTCAAGGTCATTCTGTTTGGTTCGTACGCCCGCGGCGATTGGGTCGATGAGGAGCACATCGGCAAGGGCTATCGCTCCGATTTCGACCTGCTGGTGATCGTCAACAATCGCAAGCTGACGGATTTCACCGCATACTGGAACAACGCTGCTGACCGACTTCTGAACGACCGCATCCTGAAGCGCATGCAGGTGTCCTTCATCGTGCATTCTCGCCGTGAGGTGAACGAGGAGCTCAGGCGCGGAAAGGACTTCTTCTGCGACATTCGCCGGCAAGGCATTCTGCTTTACGAGCTCGATAGCGAGCCGCTGGTGGAACCGAGGCCAATCAGCCTTGAACAGCAGTTCAAGATCGCACGCGAACATTATGAAAGCCGACTTCCGCATGCCGCTGGCTTCCTCGACACCGCGCAATATTCACTCAGCAAGGGCCGCGCCAACGAAGCGGCGTTTCTTATTCATCAGGCAATCGAGCACGCCTACTCAACTGTGCTTCTTGTTCTAAAGAATTATGGTCCACCAACCCACAACCTGCGTTCCCTGCGCGGTTTTGCCGAAGATCTGGACCGGCGGCTCGCAGACGCCTGGCCACAAGACCGGCAGCGCTATTCGGCCTGGTTCAATACAATCAATGAGGCCTATGTGAAGGCGCGGTACTCCAAGCATTACCAGATAAGCGAAGAGGCGCTTTCTTTCCTGATTGAGCGTACGCAGGTTCTTCACGCGCTGGTAAAAACGGTCTGCGAAAACCATCTAATCACGCTGGCCGGCGAAATCGCCGAGGAAAAGTCAGGGCGATGATCTGGTGTCGGCTATTGGGTCTGGAAGCAGACGTTCACGTTTGACATGAAGGGCGGCCGCAGGTGGGTGAACCCGGACGTGGGTGTCCCCTCCAGGGAAAGGTTATGCCTCGGGGTCGTGGCAAACCACTTCGATGTTGTGCCCGCCCGGACCAATGACATGTCTCTCAGCCATAATGGCAAGAACCCCCTCGAGCAACTGCGGCTGTCGCCAAAGGGGAGACAATTCCGACGCCGAACTCCAAACGAAGAAAGACGTTTGCGTTCTCGTTCAAAGGCCTCTCAGTCTTCCAATCAAGGACGGGAGACACTTTCAGTTGCCCCAAGCCGACAGAGGCGGCTGTCCATCGCCAACTGTGTGAACTCGCGGCGGGGATGCCGTGACATGCTCGAGCGGTAGCGATCTCACGTATTTGGTAGAATTAACCGGGTGGCAGACGGGTGCCCTCCTAGCCTCACCGCTAGACCGAACATCAAGGCTGTCGGAGCGGGCGCCCGAGGGAGCGTTGCTCCTGGTTGCAAATCATTTGGCTTACTATCGGGCCAGACGGATCGCACCCGGATTGTTAATGGTGTTGTTCGCGAGCGCCGCTTTGCAATCCAGCTTGAAGCTGCTGTTGCCGATCATGGTGATCTCCTGCGCGACGATGCGTACGCATTCGCCGCCGGTGGAGCCATTGCCGGCATACTGGATCTCACGTGACGCCGGCATATAGATGATGCCCGCAAGCGACGAGGCGCTGTTGCCGTTGATCACGGCCGTCGCCGTGTTGTTCCTGGCGGCAACGATCGAGAAACCTGCCCAGTCACCGGTCAGCGACGGCGTGATCTTGAAGGTCGAGCCGCCGTGAATGTCGAGTTGGGCACCGTTCATCAGGAAGAAGGTGACGCCATTACCCGTGAGCACCGACTGGCTGGCAAGTTTCAGAGTGCCGCCATCGATGATGTAGGAGCCCGGCCGCAGAAGAACCGCGCCCTTGATCTCCAAGCCGCCGTAGGTGCCGGGCTTCAGTTCGACAGTGTAGCCGGCGGGTGCGTTGTTCGGTGTCTTGCTCGTACCGTTACAGTCGCCATTGCCGCCACCGCCGGCCACGAAGTTCTGTCCGCATCCGGAGAGGTTCACCCAGTTCCCGGTCGTCGGCATTTTCTTGAACCGGAAGGGGTCCGGGATCGGTGGAACACCTTCCACCGCCTTGCCGCAGGCGAGCTCGAGATGGGCAAGCGTCGCCGAAACCTTGCCCGTTGCATAAAGACACTCTGCCTTGAGAGTGGCCGACCCACTGAGATAGATCGACTGTGCGTCGCTCGAATCCGACGTGATGGTACAGCCGGAGGTATCGACAGTGGCACTGCCGCTCACTTCGAACGCCCGGGATGCGGTCGGGTGGAGTGCCAGAATGCAGGCTTCCCGCCCCGGCATGCGCGCCGCGACGCTTTCGCGATCGATCGTATAGGGTTGGAGTCCCCAGAACAGCGGAGCGTATTTGAGCTCATAGGTCGTCGTCGCCGTGCTTTCGACGCCGAGGGTGCCAAAAGTAACCTTGATCGCCTGCGTTGCCACCGGCGTCGAACTGCCCAACCCGATCTCGTCGATAATCTCCGGTGTGCCGAAATTGGCGAAGAAGATGTTGTTCGCCAGGTCCTTCGCTTTGGCTTCATCCTCCCGTTCGCCATAGGACTTGACCGCGGAAAAGGCGGCCGCATCGAGCGCGTCCTGCATCTTGGCGGATTCGAGATTGATGCGGGCGAGATTGATGGCGATGGAAGCGCCCGTGAACAACGGGATTATTAAGAGAGCAGTCATGACGGCAAAGTTGCCGTTTTCGTCCTTAAGGATGCGGACGAGGTTGTTCTTCAGATCGCTTGGCATCTTGTTTGTGGCCCCCTCAACAGATCACGACGACTTCGGAGCCAGGTGGCCAAAAAGCAACAGAGGTAATCGATTCCAATGAGTTGGAGTTAGATGCGGCCAGCTGGCTACGTCCCCTCCCTACGCTCCAAAACAGGATTGCTAATTTAGCTATCAAGCGTAGAGAAATAGCTTCAGAAATTGTTAAACTTTGTGGCATCCGGCGCTGTGCGGGGGAATCCACAGCGGAAACGGGCGGGTGCCTGCCCGTGCTGCCGCTCTGGGTATCGTTGGGGCCGCTCTGCGGCGGTGTTTGTTTCCGATGTGTGCGTCTGGGATCGCATAGTGTATCGCCGGGAACTGGCTATGAAGTCTACGGCGGGCGGCGGGACGCCACGCTATCCGTGGCCGGCAAGCTCAGCCTGCCGGTCGAGCGCGACCTGTTTTTCACGCCTGATCGATTGTCCATGCACTCATCGCGCGCGCTTATTTCAGATTATCGACCAGTTTGCGAATGCGGCGTTCCCGAACTTCTGAGGTCTTGGCCTCGTGGATCGCGTTGACGTGCTTTTGCCGCAGCCCAAAAGGCAGGCGGTCAAAAGCCATTCGGGCTTGCGGAGAGTTATTGAGCGCCTCGGCGAGCTCTGCGGGTTCGGCGACCTCCCTGGGCTCCTCGTCGAGCTCGACTTCGATTTCGACTATATCGCCTTCGCTGATCCTGGCGGCGGCGCGATGGGCAGCGCTGATCCCTATCAGCCGCTGCCCCCGCATGGCCGCCACCCGCGTGCGCCAACTCAAGCCATTGATTGTCACAGTCACCGGTGGGCGACCTCCAGGACCCAGCTCTTTCATTACTGCATCGGGGACCTCGACACCTGTCGCATTGCCGGAAGGGACAACCTTCGCCTGGAACGTCGCTGCTCCCCTGCCTGCATTTTTGTTCTGATTGTCGCTAGATGACATCGTCCAAATCCAATGCTGCTGCGCGTACCTATTCGCCCTGTTGAATGCTCAGGGGATAGCGCTTGGGATGGTGCACAGAGGTTGATATGTTGATAGGTCGGTTTTCGGCGTTGAACGCGATCTGATCCAACGTCAGCACCGCGGTCTTTTGTTCCAGTTTGAGCAATGCAATCTCGTCTTCATCAGGATAGCGCGCACTGATTGTTGTCTGTCCACGCACGGGGCGCAGGCCGTAACGCTCGCGCAATTCAGCGTAGAGCGAACGGTTTCCAGTCGACCAGTCCAAATCCAGCAGGCCCGGGCATGCGACGGGCTGCAGCCAGTCATACTGTATGACCACCGGCACGTCGTCGAGCGTGCGAAGGCGTTTCAACAACACGACGTCAGCCGCTTCTGGCAGGTAGAGCGCGCGTGAAATCTCCGGCGGAGCGGCATAGATCTTGGCTTCCAGCAGGCGGCTGCCGGGCATCATGCCCTTGGCGATCGCGTTGGCAGTAAAGCTCGTCAGCAAGTGCAGCTCGAACGGTTCACTTCTTTCGGCGACGTAGAAGCCCTTGCCTGGCTGGCTTTGCAGATGGCCCTCCTGAACGAGTTCCACAAGCGCCTGTCTGATTGTAATGCGGCTGACATCATATGCCTGTACCAGCTCGCGCTCGGACGGAAGTTTGGAATGTGCGGGGATCGTGCCATCACGCGTCAGATCCAGGATGTTCTGCTTGACCTGCCTGTAGAGAGGTTGCTGATCATCGCGATCCAGCGGCTTCAGCCGGGCGCGTTCCGCCAACGGATTGCTTCGAACTGTCGGCTTTTTTGCGGGCATCTTTTCCGTACCGTTTGTGACGATTCCAGTGCTGCACGAAATATGGTGGCAAGGCAACGGTATATCTTGACATGTCTGGATATGACCAGTTACGACTGCATTAATAGACAACTGAGGTATCCGATGAAGCTCACTCTGATTGGCGGCGGCGGCGTAAGAGCACCCCTATTCGTGGCTTCGGCTCTTCGCAGGGCCGAACGCAGTGGGCTTACCGAAATCTGCTTGCACGACGTCGATCAATCGAAGCTCGAGATCTTCGGTGGGCTTGCCCGCGAGATTGCTCTCAGGATGCAGTCGCCTGTCCGCATTTCCGCCACCGTGACTGCCGAGAAAGCCCTTGAGGGCGCACGTTACGTGGTCACTACTGTTCGGCCTGGCGGCGAGGACGGACGGGTCAAGGACGAGCGGATTGCCTTGTCCCACGGCGTTCTCGGCCAGGAGACTACCGGACCCGGTGGTTTTGCCATGGCGTTGCGCAGCATTCCCGTCATCACGGAATATGCTCGGCTGTTGAAAGAGGTCAGTCCGGATGCCTGGCTCTTCAACTTCACCAACCCGGCGGGCCTGGTGGCCCAGGCTTTGAGCGACGCAGGCTTCGATCGTGTCGTCGGCATCTGTGATGGTGCCAATGCGGCCCAGGAAGCGGTGGCGCAGAAGCTCGGTGTTGCCGTCAGGGACGTGCAGACCGAAGTCTTCGGTCTCAATCACCTGTCGTTTACGCGGTCGGCGGTCGTTGGAGGGCGCGAGGTTCTACAAGAGCTGCTGGATGACGATGCGTTTCTTGCCGAAACGGCGCAGCGCATTTTTGATCCATCGATTATCCGGCGGCATCGCCTGTGGCTCAACGAGTATCTCTACTACTTCTACTACGCCGAAAAGGCACTTGGAGACATCCAGGCCGATGCGCGCACCCGTGGCGAGGAGGTGCGCGATCTCAATCGAACATTGATTGCTGAACTCTCCGCCATTGGCGTCGAGCGCGATGCGGATGCTGCCCTTTCGGCCTACTTCGCCTATGAGCAGCGCCGCGAGGCGACCTACATGCACTACGCGCGGCCCGAAGCGCCGAGCATGGAAGATGCCGACAGGGCCATCCGCGCGGTCAGTGCGCATGCCGCGGACGGTGTCGGCGAGGGCTATGCCGGTGTTGCGCTCAACATCATTGATGCGATGGAATCGGGAGCCGAGTGCCACATCGGATTGAACGTGCGCAACGGGGACGCTATCGACGGCCTTCGTCCCGATGACGTCGTCGAAGTGAGCTGCGTCGTCGGCCGCGATGGGATCAAGGCGAAAAAGATCGGAGCGATGCCGGAGGCGCAAGCGCAGCTCGTGCACAACATCAAGCGTTACGAGCGGCTCGCAGTCAGAGCAATTGCGGAGCGGCGGAAGGATCTCGCCGTAGAGGCGCTTGTGGCGCATCCGCTTGTGTTGTCCTACTCGCGCGCGGAGCCGTTGGTCGAGCAATACATCGCTGCACATCAACCCTTTGCCGGGGAATGGCGCTGATGCTCTCAAAGCGGTGCAGGGCCTCCCCTTACGACGTGGTGCTCGCCGGCGAGTATTACTACGACCTGATTTTTTCCGATCTTGGCGAGATGCCAAGGCTCGGTGCTGACGTGTGGTCGGAGGATTTCGATGCGGTCCCGGGTGCCAGTTACACGACGGCGCGCGCGTTTTCCTTGCTCGGTGTGAAGGTCGGCTGGTGGTGTGAGACCGGGACTGATCTTTTCAGCCAGTTGATGATCGCAGCCGCGACACGGGACGCAATCGACACTTCCCTGTTCCAGCGCCGCGAAGAGGCAAGAATCCGCCTGAGCGCTGCCTTCTCCATGGCACACGACCGCGGGTTCATAAGTCACTTCCAAGGGGTCGAGACGCTTCCGTCAAAGGCTGAGATCGAACGGCTCGGGCCGCGTGTCCTCATCGTGCAAGGGCTCACCTGCCGGAACGATTTGGCCGACTTGTTCGCGTTTTCCCGTTCCATCGGCGTCTTTTGCTGCCTGGATTGCCAGCATGTCGGTGAGGACATCGCAGACGGCAATCTCGCTGAGATCTTGCTCCACACCGATTGCTTTATCTGCAATGAGACCGAAGCAAAGCGGCTGACAGGTGGTGAGAGCCATGATGGGGCGCTTCTCGCCCTTGCTCGATATTGCCCGACCGTCGTGATCAAGAGGGGAGCCAACGGAACGGCTGCACTCCACGCTGGTCAGGTCATCGAAATTGGCGCACCGCAAGTCCAGGTCGTCGATACGACCGGGGCAGGCGACAGTTTTAACGCCGGCTTTGTCTACGGCCTGTTGCAGGGCTGGGCCATCGAGAAAGCACTTCGGGCAGCGGTTGCCTGCGGGTCGGCCTCGGTGACGGCGCATGGCGGCAAGGCACTGCCTCGAGAGAGTGAGCTTCTTCAAAGCATGGCAGAAGCCACCTGGTAGAGAACGACACATCAAACGCAACGTGGGAGCATGCATATGAAACGTCGGGAATTCCTTGCATCCGCAGCGGCAGCTGCTACGGCAATTGCCATCAGCCCCAGGGTAGCCTTTAGCGCTGACGGGGCGGTCGAAGTGATCGTGGGGAGCGATCAGAACGTGGCGGATTTCTGGTCCAATGTCGTCGTTCCGGCCCTGCAGCAAGAACTCCCAGACCTCGTCGTCAACGTGACTGTGTCTGACGGAAACTCGGGCATGATGGCCCTGGCCGACCGAGCTCTTGCGGCGCTGAAGACAAAGAGCGATCCGCAGGTCGATGTGATGGAGGCCTTCAATCCACGCAATACGGTCGGTGCGATCGATGCCGGTCTCTGGCTCGATTTTTCCAAGGCATCGATGAGCAACTATTCGAAGCTCAACAAGCTTGCGATCGATACGAATTTCGGCCTGCCATACCGTGGGTCACAGGTGGTTCTGGCCTATGACTCCACCAAGGTGCAGACGCCGCCAAAGACCTGGGAGGAACTGACGGCCTGGATCAAGGCAACGCCCGGCCAGTTCATCTACAATCGTCCGGACAAGGGCGGATCCGGCGGCAATTTCGTGCGGCGCGCGATCCACGAAGCCAACGGACGAGACCCGTCTGCATTCACGGCAGCCAATTTCAGCAAGGAAAAAGCCGACGCGATGCTGCCGCCGGCCTGGGAGATCCTGAGGGATCTCGCACCTTCGCTCTACCAGGGCGGATCCTACACGGCCGGCAACACGCCGTCGCTGCAATTGCTTGTATCGGGTGTCGTCTCGATGGTGCCAACCTGGTCGGATCAGGCCCTGTCCGGCCTGAAATCGGGTGAGCTACCGTCTCATATCAAGCTCGCGCAACTGCAGGATCTGGCATTCGTTGGCGGGTTTGCCTATTGCACCATTCCGACCAATGCCACGAACATCGAGGCGGCGACCAAACTCGCAAACGTCCTCATTTCGCCCGCCGTCCAGGAACAGATCGTCGATCAGATCGCCGGGTTCCCGTCGATCGAATGGTCCTATCTTTCGGACGAAATCCGCACCGCAAATGCCGACATCATTCCGAAGTCGATACCTGCCTTCCCCGACGGCGAGTGGGAAGCCGCCGTCAATGACGGCTGGTATCGCAACGTCGCGCCCGCGATCGCGCGAAACTAAGAGATCGGAGCGCTGGTTTGGGAAGCGAAGGCAACTCTACACGAAACCTGAAAGGACTGCTGCTAATCGGTCCGCCGCTTGCAGTCATGGTCTGCCTGCTGCTTTATCCCGCTGGCGTTTCTGTCCTGCAAACACTCCAGGAGACCGCAGCCGACGGCTCCGTCTCCTGGAGCCTTGCTCGATATCATCGGTTCTTCACTGATCCCTACAGTGTTGCCAACTATGTTCGCACCGTGTGGACGACGGTGGTGACGTTGGTTCTGTTGATCGCCATTTGTCTGCCGATCGCCATCTATCTGCATTTCACCCGCAGCCGCTTGGCCGCCGTCGTTCAAGCCCTGGCGCTTTTTCCGATGTTCGTGCCGGGTATCATCGTCGCCTATGCGCTCATTCGATACATCGGCCCGAACGGCTTGCTCCAGTCGCTGCTAGAGGTCGTCGGCTTCAGATCCTATAACTCGCCATATCTGACTCCGTGGGGGCCGGTCATCGGCTTGGTCTGGGACCATATGCCCTTGACCTTGCTTATCCTGACCGCGGGGATGGCCAAGGTGTCACAGGAGGCGATCGAGGCCGCGCGCGATGTCGGAGCCGGGTATGTCGTCATCTTCCATCGCATCATTCTGCCGCTCATGGTCGACTCGCTTCTGGTCGTGGTCGCCTTGAACGTCATCAGCCTCTTCGGCTCGTTCGTTATCCCCTACATGCTGGGACCGGCGTCTCCGGAGATGATGGGCCCTTACATGCTGAGGACATTTTCGGAAGTCCGTCAGCCCGATTTTGCCGCAGCGCAGGCGGTGATCACTTTCCTGACCTGCTCCGTGTTTGGCATCCTCTATGTCGTCATGCTGACGAGAAAGCAGGACGTATGAAGATCCGCGCCAGTACCATCGTCGGCATCGTCATCATGCTTGTCCTCATTGCCTATGTGGTGATGCCCATCGCGACGGTCTTTCTCTGGGCTTTTGCCGAGAAATGGACCTACCCGGCGCTGCTTCCGACCGAATGGGGCTTGCGCTACTGGCACACGACCCTGGCGCGGGCCGACGTTCTGTCGGCCTTGCGCCTGTCACTTGCCCTTTCGGTCACTGTGACGCTTCTGTCGGCGGTGATCTGTCTGCCGGCGGCCTATGCCTTCGCACGGATGGAGTTCGTCGGGCGCCGGACCTTCATGATGTCGTTCCTCGCAATCAACGCCTTTCCCCGATTCGGGCTCATCGTGATGATCGCGACGCTGTTCCTGAGCCTGCGCCTGGTGGGCACGTTCTGGGGCATCGTCCTGGTGCAGTTGCTGAATACCATGCTGATCATGATCTGGCTCCCGTCGGCGGCATTCCGCGGCGTCGACCGCCGGTTAGAGGAAGCCGCGCGTGATGTGGGGGCCGGGCCCGTGCGGACATTCATACGCATCACCATTCCCCAAGCCGCCCCCGCTATCGGGGCAGCGATGCTGCTCACATTTGTTTCGACCTTTTACGAGACAGAAGGCGCATGGCTGGTCGGCGCTCCCAAGCTGCGCACGATGCCAATGGTGATGCTGCAGATGATTACCGGGCAGATCGTGGTGCAATATGGGGCCGTCCTCTCGGTTCTGCTTTGGGTGCCATCGTTCATCGCATTGTTGTTTGCTCGCCGTGTCCTGGCGTCGAACCAGTTTGCAAAAGGATTTGGCGCATGACGCCGCACGCACGCGTGTTGTCGGAGTTCTGTTGAAATGGCGAAATTGGAACTGAAGGGAATCGAGAAGCGCTACGGCAACATGGCCGCAGTCCGCGACATCTCTCTCGAAATAGCATCGGGGGAACTGGTCTGCCTGCTCGGACCGTCGGGATCGGGCAAGTCGACGCTCCTGCGGATCATGGGAGGCTTCGAAAAGCCCACGGCAGGTAGCGTTCTCATCGATGGTATCGACGTAACGGCGAGCGCGCCGGAAAGCCGCCCGACCGGGATGGTCTTTCAAAGCCACGCGCTCTGGACGCATATGAACGTCTTTGAAAACATCGCGTTCGGGTTGAAGCTCAGAAAGATGAGCCGAACGGAAATTGCCCGCAAGGTCGATGCAGCGCTCGATCTGGTCGGTCTCAGCGGCTATGGCAAGCGCAGTCCGCTGCGTCTTTCGGGCGGCCAGCAGCAACGCGTTGCCATCGCGCGATGCATCGTTCTTGAGCCCAAGATACTGCTGATGGACGAACCTTTCGCCAGCCTCGACCAACATCTCAGGGAGAGGCTGCGCGAGGAAGTGCGCAACATTCAGCGCGAGCTTGGCATCACCACCGTCTTCGTAACCCACGGGCAGGACGAGGCGCTTGCGATAGCGGATCGGGTCGTTGTGATGTCGGTTGGAAAGATCAACCAAGTCGGTGGACCAGCCGATATCTACGCACAGCCGCAGGACAGGTTTGTCGCCGGCTTCATCGGCGCGATGAACCTGATCGACGGGCGTGTTTCGTCCGGGGTGATGGATGCTGCCGGTTTCAGAGTAAAAGTACCATTGCCGGATGGTGAGGCAACGCTTGCTGTTCGGCCGGAGAAGCTGGCGATCGCTGCCCAAGGTGGACACACTTCGGCATCGGCGAAGATTACCAGGGTGGTCCATTTCGGAGCTTACCGCACCGTCGAGGCGACAACCGACGGCGTCAACCGCGTGAAGATACATGCCGACACGGAGACGGTACTCGAACCGGGGCAGGAAATATTCCTTGATCCCGTTCATTTCTCCGTCTTCAAGGACGGGCACGACGTCTTTCGTTCGGTCTCAGTCTCCAGATGAGTTTGCGTCCCTCCCTCAAGTGGCATCGCTTGCGCCAGGTCCGATCCGACTGTGCGTTCGGTCTCACCAGCATGTTGCAGGGGTGGGCATGCGGCGCATCGATGGAAGTGGATCTGCGCGCCCTTGGCGACGGCGATTTCGTCTGTCTGCACGATGCGACAGTCGATCGGGAAACGAGTGCTGCTGGTCCGGTGCGGGATTTCACGTCGTCGGATGTCAGGTCAATGATAATGCGCACCGATGATGGCCATCTGACCGACCTGCAACCCATGCTGCTTGGCGATCTTGCCGCGGCGATGGACGGTGACGCGGTTCACCCGGACGCTTTGATGCAGCTGGATTTCAAGGACGACATCGGGGCGCTTTCTGCCGGCCATCGTCAGCATTTCCATGCATGTCTCGCATCCTGTGCAGATCGCTTTATCCTTTCCGGAGATGACCCGGCAGGACTGCTCAGCCTTGGCGCTGGCCTACCGGGGCTCAAGATCGGTTACGACCCTTGCCGCGACGACACGCTGACAAGGCTCCGCCGAACCGGCGCTTTTGAGGCCTTCGCCGGCGATGCCGTCCATACAGTGCCGTTTGCGGCATATGTCTATCTCGAATACCCGATCATACTTGCCGGCCTCGATGCCGGCGTGAACGTCGTCTCGATTTTTCATTCGGTGGGGATGAAGGTCGACGCATATACACTCAATGCCGACCACCACGGGGTCGAGGAGACATTGTGCCGGCTGGTACAAGCAGGCGTTGATCAAATCACGACGGACGAGCCGCTTGTTCTTGAAAACATGCTAGACCGGCTTATTCCGCAAATAGGCTGAGCAGCCAGCGCTGAAGTGCCGGCACGCTGGCGAGAACTGCGCCATTGCCATTCTGCTCGTTTCCCTGGAAGTCGGTAACCACGCCTCCGCACTCCCTGACCAGCAGTGCAGACGCGAGATAGTCGAGCGTGTCGAGCCCATCTTCGAAACAAGCGTGGTGCCGCCCGGCTGCGACATAGGCAACGGAAAGCGCAGCGGAACCAAGCCGCCTGGTGACGGCCGCCCGGTCGATCACCGCGCGCAGGGCGGTGTGATAGCGCTCAACCGATATCCCCTGGACCTGTCCGGGGATGGGAAGTCCGACACCGACAACGGATCGCTCCGGCAACACATCGCCGCAAACGGGCAGCCGCTTGCCGTTCAGATATGCGCCTCTACCTGTCTCCGCGACAAACATTTCGTCACGGATTGGGTCGAAGACGACGCCAGCCGTTACTCGGCCGTCTTCCAGATGCGAAATGACCTGCGCAAAGAATGGAATATGGAACGCGAAGTTCGACGTCCCGTCGATCGGGTCAATGATGAATGTCCGCCGGCCGTCTCCAGCCCGGTCGCTTGTCTTTTCCTCGCCGACAATCCCCGCGTCCGGGCATTTCTCATTGAGCACAGCTGCAATCGCGCGTTCGGTCGCGATGTCGGCCGCCAGCTGATAGTCCCGGGGCGCTTTCTCGACCATGCCGATGGTCTCGTTCGCAGCGTAGTATTTTAGAGCGATGGCACCGCCAGCGCGCGCCGCATCTATCATCGCTGATGCTACGTCGCTCGGCTGAAATGACATGGATCGCCTTTCCAAAGTGGGTTTACATCGGACTGGTCATAACAGGTCATTTCCAGCTGAGCAAGCTATTGATCGGTTTGGCCGCCAGGTGGGCTTGCGCACAGCTTCGACTGGCTTGCTCGCCAGAAGCTGTGGGCGCCAAACGCGGCTTCCGCTTTCCGGCATGGCAACTCGACCGGGTTGGACGGCCCTATGCTGCGCTCCCGAAGTTGCATGCGATTCTGGGCAGCTCATGGGCGGTTTACCGTTTCCTAATTACGCCGCATGGCGCTCTGGATGAGCGGACGGGGCTCGATGTGCTGAAACGCGGCCATGACGACGACATCCTTGCAGCGGCCGAAAGCGTTGCCCGCGGTGATTTTCGCTAAATGGCTGCAATCAAGCCGCCGGCGGGTTTTGAGAATTTTCCGTGGGGGCAATCGAAGGTTTGAGGTATTCGAGTAGCAGTTTGGCCGGCAGCGGTAATTTATGATCGCGTCGATACATAAGACCAAACGGTACGACATGGCTTGTAACATCAGGCATGATACGCACCATCTCGTTGAGATCTTCCCATGTCTTTGCGTAATGGTCCGGAAGGTATCCGATATATTTCCCGCTCAGTATCAACATCGCTGCGGCCTCCATCGAGTGCACAATTGCTGCCGTTTCGAAATTGGGGATGAAGGCGGGCTGTAAGGATTCCCGGAGATAACCCCGCGAGACAAACCCGAACTTGTCGTCTTGATTGAATATCTTATCCTTCTGCGTTTTCTTGTCGGCCAGAGCATGCTGCGCGGAGCAGAACAAGGTCATCCTCTCGTGAAAGGCTTCCTTGATGACGACGGATTCCGAGGCGATGGAAGTGGGGCCGACGATGAAGTCCACATCCCCGTTGGCCAGACTGCTCTTCAGCTTGTCGGGCGAAAGAACGTCGATCCTTATAAGTATGTCGTCGTCGATTAATCCCAGTTTATGAATAGCGCGTTGCAGTTTGAATTGGTGCTCCGAGATTAGCCCGTCAACGATTCCAAGCGACAATTCGCGGCCGATCCGTTTCTTCGTCAGCCATGTTTTACTGCGGAACTCGTCTATCGACTCGAAAAGTTCGGTGATGGATGAATAAAGCTCCGTACCGCCCGGTGTCAGTCTGAACCCGGATCGCCCTCGGTGGCAAACCTTGAATCCAACTCTTTTCTCCAGGTTTGCAAGGTGCGTGCTGATGTTGGAAAGGCTCATATCGAGAATCGGTTGGGATGCGGATAGTCCTCCGCAGTCGACTACCGTCCTGAAAACGGTGAAGAGGCGAAGGTCAAAATCTGAAACAGCTCGCACGCATACACCCCAGGCAGTGTTGTCGCAATCGGCAATGAATAGACAAGAATACCCCTAGTCGATGATCACTTCGGTTTGGTGAGAAGTCAACTTGTTCAACTAGCTATTCGTCTGCGCCACACGACGTGAGAGCAATCCAATGTCGAGAAATGGACGTTGGAGGAGTTGTCATGTCTGATCCAAGATTCACCCCCATAACAGGGACGGAGATGCCGCGATATGCCGGGGCGGCCACCTTGATGCGGTTGCCGCAAGTCCTCCCGGGTACTCCCGATTGGAACGACGTGCAGATCGGTCTGTTTGGTGTTCCCTGGGATGGAGGAACAACCAATCGCCCGGGCGCCAGGCAGGGACCACGGCAGGTACGTGATGCATCCACCATGGTTCGCAATGTGAACCGTGCGAGCGGCATTAATCCATTTGCATTGTGTCGGTGCGCAGATCTCGGTGACACCCCAGTAAATCCGGCAGATCTGGCAGATTCGATGACGCGTATCGAGCGGTTTGCTGGCGAGGTTTGCGTCTCAGGCATTCTTCCGCTTTTTGTCGGCGGTGATCATTTGTCAACGCTGCCCGTCATGCGTGCGGTCAGCCGACGTTTCGGGCCGTTGGGCATGGTCCACATAGATGCGCATACGGATACATGGGATTCCTATTTCGGTGGTCAGAAGTACACCCACGGAACACCCTTCCGTCGAGCCATCGAGGAGGGAATTCTCGACCCAAAGCGCACGGTACAGATTGGAATACGAGGAGCGCTGTACGCCGATGGTGATGATGGATGGGGGCGCGAGCAGGGTATCCGTGTCATCGACTTTGACGAATACAGAACGTTGGGCGTCGAACGGGCTCTGCGCGAGGCGCACGCCGTTGTTGGCTCTGCTCCGACGTACATCAGCTTCGATATCGATGCGCTTGATCCCGCTTACGCGCCAGGAACAGGAACCCCTGAAATTGGCGGTATGACCACGCACGAGGCCCAACTTCTCGTTCGAGGTCTTGATGGCATCAATTGCGTCGGTGCGGATGTTGTCGAGGTTTCCCCACCATTCGATCTGAGTGGCAACACGGCGCTCGCTGCGGCCACGCTGTTATTCGAGATCCTCTGCGTTGCGGCCAGCGGTATCGCGAGAGTCAGGGCATAATTTTTCAGAAAGCAGAAGTTTAAGTAAACTATTGGAGGAACAGATGAAATTGAACAACGCCATAGCGATGGCCGGCGTGACGCTCTTGGTTTCGTTGCCATCGGTACGTCCCGCACAAGCCGAGCAAAATGTAGTGAACATCGCCTACCAGCTCACGCCGAGCCCTTGGGTCGCTCGTGTTGCCGACAAGTCATTTGAGACGCAAACTGGCTACACGATCAATTGGCGCCAGTTCAACACCGGCGCGGAAATTATCAGTGCCATGGCGTCGGGGTCGATTGATATCAGCGTGCTGGGCTCAAGCCCGTTGGCGGTCGCAGCGACGGCCGGCCTGGACATCAAGCTGTTCTGGATACTGGAGGACATTGCTAGCGCTGAAGCACTCTATGTCCGCAATGACTCTGGCATCAACAAGCCTGCCGATCTCGCCGGCAAGAAGCTTGCGGTTCCCTTCGCCAGCACGAGCCACTACCAGTTGATGTATGCGCTGGAGCAATGGGGCATTGATGGCCAGACCACAGTGTTGAACCTCGACCCGAATAAAGCTGCTGCTGCTTGGGAGCGCAAGGATGTTGACGGTGCATTCATCTGGGGGGCTGCAATGGCGCGCCTAAAGTTGGATGGCAAGCCTTTGGTCACCTCAGGCGAGATTTGCCAAATGGGGCGCTGCACGTTCGAAGGAATGGTCGCCACCACCAGCTTCGCCGAAAAGAACAGCGATTTCATGCGCCAGTTTGTCGGCATCATCAATGCCGCCAATCAGGACTACAAGAGTAACAGGTCCGAATGGGGCGCTGAATCGGACAACGTAAAGCTGATATCCAATCTTTTTGGTGCTGATGCCGAGACTGTTGCAGAGGATATTTCCAACTATAGATATCCATCGCTCAGCGAGCAAATTTCATGCTCCTGGTTAGGGTGTGCGGCAGAAGGCGGCGGAGCAAAAACACTGAAGCTGACGGCGGACTTTCTGAAATCGCAGGGAAAGATCGGGACGGTTCTCGATGATTATTCAGGGTTCGTTACGGATGACTATCTGGAACGCGCAGAGTAATCTTTTGGCTGCTGCACGAGCGCCTCGGGGGACTTTTATAGGCCCCCGAGCATTCCCTTCTTATGATGGTGTGGACGGGTTCGCTTTATCGTCTGGAGTTTTCCGGCTGTGATCACGATGGCTTGCTGATCTCGCCACCGGGATTATTAAGCAGGATCAGAGCCTTGTAACCGATCGCCGAGTGACGACGTTCATCGTTGTAGGATCGACGCCAAGTCACCAACTTTTCGCGTGAATCCGCAAGGGTCAGGAACCAATGAACGTTCAGGCATTCCGCGCGGACTTGCTATTGAGCGCCTCGATGGAGCCGTTGTCAGTCGGCTTGCCGGGCCGCGAGAAGTCCAGCATGACGTTGTTGGCATGGGCCCAAAGGTCGAGATCTCGGGAGATCGATGTAGTGGTGGATCTAGTTGTGACCACACCTACGGGCACGAACGTCAATGACTTTCGCGCGATTCTAATCGTTTGAGCTCGATCGCACCTCTCATGCATCCGCTGAACTTACTTCAGCCTTTCGATTTCTCCCGCGCTGATGCCTAAGCGGCCGCTCGTGTGGTGGAGCAAGGTAGATTTCCAACAAACGCAATCCCAGGATCAGTGCCGAATTGATGACCAAATATATGGCGGCTACCATGCAGAATACCTGGATGACGGCGAAGGTCTCGCTCATCAGATCCTTTGCTACACCGGTCAGTTCCATCACCGTGATGGTGCTGGCAAGCGACGTCGCCTTGAGCGACACGACGATCTCGTTGCTGTAGGCCGGCAAAGCGCGTCTCACAGCTATCGGAGCGGTGACGAGAAAAAAGACCTTGATCGACGACAGTCCCAGCGCGCGGGCTGCCTCGATCGCGCCTTTGGGCACGGCGGCCAGACCGCCGCGCATCACCTCGGCCGTATATGCGCCCGAGCAAAGGCTCATGGCGATCACAGCACAGGCGAAAGGCTCCCTCAACAGGATCCATGCTGGACTTTCGCGCAGCCATGCGAACTGGCTGAGGCCATAGTAAAGTACGAAGATCTGAACCAGCAGCGGCGTGGAGCGGAACGCTAGAACATAGGCTGATGCGATAGCCCGAAGAGACCCATGACGCGAAGCACGCGCCCAAGTGGCAATACCCGCCAGGACGAAACCAAGTGGGAGGGTTGCAGCCGCAAGTGCCAATGTGACCCAGATTGCGCCAGCCAGTTCGCTAGCAACGTGTAGTGTCGTTTCGAAATCCATGATCAGCCCCAGCGCATTCTGTTCTCGACGGCGACGAACACCCGCGAGGATACGGCGACAAGCACGAAATAGATGACAGCCGCGGCGCCGTAAAAGACGAAGGGTTGTCCGGTCGTGCGCCCGGCGAGGCCGACGACCCGCATAAGCTCGGCCACAGAGATCACGGAAAGCAGTGTCGTTTCCTTGATGGCCATGATCCAGACATTGCCCAGGCCCGGCAGGGCCTGCCGGAACATTTGCGGCATGATGACCAAATAGAGTCCCAGAAACGGACGAAGGCCGAGCGCGGCGAAAGCCTCGAACTGTCCGGCTGGAATTGTGCCGTGCGCGCCGCGGAACACTTCGGAGCTATAGGATGCCGAGACGAGGGTGACGGCCATCACGCCGACCGAAAACGCGTCTATCTCGATGTAGCCGGTGTAACCGAAACCGCGCGCGACCCACATCAGCGCCCCGTTGGTTCCGAAAAAGAGAAGGAAAATGACGAGCAAGGGCGGCACTCCTCGCATCACCGTCGTATAGAGATTGGCTGCGCCCGCGATCCAGCGATTGCTTCCGAGCTTCGCCAGTGCAATCGCAAACCCAAGGGCGACACCGAGAACGTAGCCGAGGCTCGCGCAGGTTACGGTGACGCCGAGTCCGAAAAGGAGCGGCCTGGACCAGCCCTGATCGCCCCAGGCCAGCATTTGAAGAATGGACGCGTCCGCAGCCATCAAAAATCATTCTCCGCAGATTTTCGGGTCGGCCTTGGTCGAGATATCGAAACCAAACCATTGCTGCGAAATCCGTGTGACTTCGCCGTCTTTCTTCAGTTGGCAAAGGGCCACGTCCCATGCTTTGCGAAGCTCCGCGGTATCCTTGCGCATCAGTCCGCCGACACCGACGCCGAGATAGTCGAACTGCTCGAAATCAAGATTGGGTGACAGGATCTCGATCGTTTCGCCTTGTGACGAACCCGTGAGAGCTATCCACGGGGAACGCCCCGCAAGTGCGGCGTCAATCCTTCCAGCCAATAGGTCGAGATTGAGGCTGTCCTGATTGTCGTAGAGGCGGACGTTAACTTCGCCCTTCAGTTCATTGTCCATGAACTTTTGACTTTGCGTGCCGGATTGGACGCCGACCGTCTTGCCTACCAGCGCATTCTTGAGCTCTGCCCAGGAGCTTTTCCCGTTCAGGCCGGAATTTTTGGCGGCCGCAAAATTGATCGGCAGGTTGCCGTAGCTCTGCGTGAAGGCAAGGCGTTTCTGCCGCTCTGGGGTGATCGATATCCCACCGACGAGGATGTCATATTTGCCCTGCTCAAGAGCGGGAATCTGTCCTTCCCAGGGTTGGGCGGTGAAGCGGCAGCTGCGCTGCATTCGCTGACACACGAGCCTTGCCAGTTCAATATCGAAACCGGTCAGTTCTCCCGCAGGCGTCATCGAGGTCCAGGGAAGATAGCCGCCATCCGTTCCGATGCGCACTTCAGGTAAGTCCTCAGCCAAGACCGGCGTCGCGCATAATGCTGCAAGCGTCAATGCTGCGACCAGTTCCGTCCATTTTGCTTTCATGATTGTCCCCCTCATTGTATTTGTGTTGGCAGGTTCAAAAGCGTTCGGGTCGGTCGTCCGTGCCGAGGTCCCAGAACAGGCCTGCCATGATTGCAAGACCCTCTGCGACAAGTGGCGTCAGCAGATGTTCGTCCGGCGCATGCTGACAGCATCCCGAATAGGAGTGCGGCACCCAGACTGTTGGAATTCCTAACAGATCTGCGAAGCAATCGTTCGGTAGAGAGCCTCCGGCATTCGGCAGAATTGTCGGTTCCACCGCCGTCGTCCTTCGAACGGACGCAGCCGCCCAGCGCATCAAGGGATGCTCGGGATCGAGGCGTGTGGCGCCCCATTCCAGTTCTGTTGCCTTTGGGACGACGGCGACATTGCCAAAGCCGTTTTCGTCGAGGTAGGCGCGAATTGTCTGCATGAAGCCCGCCGGATCGGTATCGACGGTGTAACGGATCTGCAGTCGTGCAGATGCGCGGGGCGGAATGGCATTGATCGGTAGAGCCGGCGTGCCTGCCGTCATCGCCAAGACTTCGAGCGCCGTCCAGCCGAAGACGCGTTGCGATGGCGTCAATCCCGGCTCGCCCCACCAGCCGTCAAGCTCCGGGCCGCCGCTCTCGGCTTGAAGCTCTATTCGACCGAGTGCGGCCATGACGCCTGGAGGAACTTCAGTCGGAAGAATTCCTCGAACATTGATTTGACCGGTCGCCGACACCAGGCTGGAGATGGCGTTGGCGAGGATCACGGCCGGGTTGGCAATCAGGCCGCCCCAATTGCCGGAATGATGTGCGCCAGCCCTGAGATCGCAGATCAGATCGAAATCAACGGTTCCACGGGTGCCACCATCAAGTGTCGCGCGGTCGCGGGCCAGGCGAGGTCCGTCCGATGAGATCAGCCAATCGGCCTTGAGCTTCGAACGATGTTCCGAACAAATCTGGTGAAGTCCGGCCGAACCGGTCTCCTCAGAGGTTTCGATAAGCACCACGACGTTAAAGCCGAGGGATCCGCGCGTCGCCAGAACCGCTTCCAGAGCCAGCATCACGATTGTGTGCTGGCCCTTGTTGTCGGCGGTACCGCGACCGTAGAGGCGGTCGCCCTCGACACTCACGCGCCAGGGATCACGGCCATTCGACCATGCGCCTTCCATGCCAGCCACCACGTCCGCATGTCCATAGACGAGCAGTGTCGGCAGATGTCCTGCTTCGTCGCGCCGCGCGATCAGCAGCGGGCCGCCCATGGGATCCGGGTTGTCCAGAATGTCGCCAGTAAAGCCGAGGCTTGTGAGATCCTGCCTGAACTCGTTTAAATAACGCACGCATTCCGGGCGCCGTGCGGGATTCTGGCTTTCGGTCGCGATTGCGACGCGGCGTGTCAGATCGGCCAGAAAGCGCCCGTTGGCCAGATAGGCGACGGCGGTGGCTATAGATTGATCCCTAGACATAATCCTGCTCATTCATTGCGTTGACAGCACGATGTCACGCGGGCGAATATGCAAGCAAACCAAAACTTCTCTCGGTTACCCTTAGCTGGATTGAGTCTCGACATGGCCCGTCATTTACCACCGCTGCCCGCACTGCGCGCTTTCGAAGCTGCGGCGCGCCATCTGAGCTTCGCCAGGGCGGCTGGTGAGCTGAGCGTGACCCCGGGCGCAGTCAGTCATCACATGAAACAGCTCGAAGAGTGGGTCGGTGGACCGCTGTTTGAACGGCGCGCCAATGGTGTGGGATTGACGGAGGCCGGCCGGGTCTTTGCAACGCGCCTCGGTGCGATCTTCGATCAACTCACCGCCGTCGGCGCTGCGGCACGAGTGCCCGGCGGGCTCAGCACCGTCACCGTTCGTTGCCAGTTTTCACTCGCAACGAAGTGGCTTGCACCCCGCATTGGCAAGTTTCGCAAGGCCCATCCCGACATCTCCGTGGCTGTCATGGCTCTGCCGCACCGGTGGAGCGCTAGGGAACCGGATCCGGATCTTGCAATCTATCATGGCCGTGGAACGATTCCGGGCGTCCGACAGGATACGCTGATCAATGGCAGCCTGATTGTCGTCGGTTCGCCCGACTTGGCGGCCACCCTCCCGCCTGCGTCGACACCTGCTGACTTGTTGTCCCGGCCCCTGATCAAGGTGGATTATGCCGAACCGGGCTGGCACGATGAAGGGTGGGAAGCATGGTTTGCTGCAACTGGGTTTGGGCATCTCGAACTGCGGTCAACCTTGTCGTTCAATCTGGTGCACCTTGCGATCGGTGCCTGTCTGTCGGGCGCCGGCTTCGCTCTGGTTCCAGATTTCCTGGTCGAGACCGAACTATGCACCGGGCGGCTGGTCGATGCCTTCGGGATATCGCTGCCGATTAGGCAGCCCTATGTCATCATGACACCCGACGCTAATCTTGCGCGACCAGAGGTTGCGATCTTAAGAAGCTGGCTCTTGGATCAAGGTCTTGCGACGGCGAAACTGGGGTAACCAGTCCCGCATGTGCTTTCAGTCCGAGTACTGTTCTCGCCGGCCTCGTTCGAGCAAGAGACGCATCGTGTGCAGGTTGGTTAGTTTCACGTTGGTCCGACGTCCCTGTGAGGATCCAGTCCTTATGAATGCGGCGCGTGGGATCGGTGCAGAAATACAGGACCAAGGGTGGCCACACAGTGCTCTTCTAGTCGAAAGCTATGTTGCGACGATCTTCGCACAGTTGCTCCGTCGGCAGAGGTATATTCCTTCCGTTCGCAAAGGCGGATTGACGCCGGCAAGCCTGAACAGGGTCATCGAGAAAATCGACGAGAACCTCGATGTCGGTCTATCCCTCTCTCATTTGGCCGAGGTGGTGAATCTTAGTATTCCCCACTTTTGCAGGGCATTTAAGCAGTCGCTTGGTTGTCCGCCATATGCCTCGCCGAGAGGTCGGCATGACACCCGTAGCTTATCGTGGGGCCTGGCCGAGAACGCGATAGGTGCCTTCGATGACCTTGTGTTGGACGTCACCGGAATGGCGAACCTTGTTGGCATCGATGGTGCCGGTCTGCGTCACCAAGGAATTGAGGCAACGGACACGGAAAAGCCCGGCCATCAGCTCGTAGGCGCTGGTTCCGTCATTGGCGTTTTTCAGGAGAATTTCGCAAACCGTATCCCCGACATTGTAAATCTTGCCGTCATCGATGCGGCGTAGCCGGATGAGGTGCTTGGTAAAATCGGCCTTGCCTTCGATGCGGCTGCGCGACTGCTTGGCGCCGACCGGCATGAAGCCTTCGTTCATAAGGCCGCGCAATACCTCGATGGTCGGGATGGGTTCGAAACGTTCGGACCGGCTCTCATGGGCGGTCACGGCAAAGATTGACGGTGCGATGTGGCGCATTTCAGTTTCGGTCAGGGCGCGGCCGGTGTCGAAGCGGGCGGTTCGGGCGTAGATGCCTCCTTCGCGGTCGATCTATAGAGAGCGAGGAGTTCGCCAAGCAGCGTTTCCATTTCTGCGATCGCCTTCGGATCCGACCTCGCCGTGGTCTGCAGCGTTCCGGCCGCGCCAATCGATTGATAGGAGGCGCGCCGCGCTATTGGCTGGGATGCGAGGGCGACCCCACTTTCCCGCAGGATTTCGCGTAGCGGTTCGTGTGCCTTTGCCCGGCCGGTGACGAGATCGTGCTGGTTGATGACGATCATCGCCGCGAGCTTGCGCTTCTGATCCTCCTCGACCACGGGGATGTGATTGAGCGCGAGTTGCATACCGGCGACGACGTCGTCCTGGGTCGTCTGCAGCGGGATCAGAACGATATCGGCGCAGTAGAGGCCGGCGAACAAGTTCTCGTTCGTCGTTCCCTCGATGTCGATGAAGACGACTTTGCCCTGGTGTTGGCGCTCGAGCGCCATTTTGTAGATGCGGTTCGGGTCGAGGCAGCTTTCCGCTTCCAGGCGCTCCGGCCAGACATTCATCTGTTTCGACATCGTGACCCAGCGCATCGTGTTGGCGCGGCTATCGGCATCGATCAGAAACACGTCATTGCCCGCATGGGCTGCCGTCCCCGAAAGCGCGCGAACGAGCGTGGTCTTCCCGGTTCCGCCCTTCGGGTTGGCGATAGTGACGATCATAGTGGCTCCTTCAGTTCAAGAATAAATTATAATTAATTACAAAAGTTGCCTTTCGCAACGTAATTATTGCCCGTTGCTCGTTCACCATTGATGATTGATGACCGATGATTGCCCGCTGACGACGGGTAATGGTCAATAGGCAATCAACAATGTGGCCATTAATGATGAACAACATGTGCACTGCTAATTGTTGATTATCAACGATGAATAACCAGTTGCCAGCGCTGCAAGTGGGTATGAGCGCGTTAACAACGGGTAATTGTTCGCGCCGGAGTTTGTCGGTTCGCGCCAATCGGCCGAGGTGGTCGGATCGAGATCGTCGGTATCTGCGGATTGAGATTGAGAATAAATTATAGTTGTCTTTTCTGTGGCAGGATAGTCAAGTTTGTGGTACAAACTCGACGTTGCCCCGCCTCCGGCAGGGCTGTGGTTCGCGCCTCTGGCGCTCCGGGTCGCCTCCGGCAACCTGACAAGCGGGAAGGAAACGATGCGGAGCGAGGTGGTCAGGGTCCGACTTCAGCCCGAGGAGCGCGAGGCGCTCGCCGTGTTGTGCGGAGAAGACCGCACCGCCAGCGACGTGATCCGGCTGCTGTTTCGTGAGCAGGCGGGCCTTCCGCTTCCGGTTGGACTGGCCGAGGCAGACGCGCTGCGCGACACCAATGAGGAGCTGCGGCGGATCGGTATCAATCTCAACCAGGCGGTCCGGGCGATGAATGAGGGGCGCGTCGCCTATGAACCGCATCTCGACGCGGCGCTGCGCACTCTTCTCGACGGCCTGTTTCGGCTGCGGGCCGACGTCGACCTGATGCTGCGGATCAGCTGTGGGGAGCGGAGGGGGACTGGCCGTGGCGCATGATTGGTCCGGGCTGCTCGGCGCAATCGAGACCTATACCGTCCGTCGAGCATCGTCGCTGATTGACGAGGACGAGGAACTGCGCCGGCGGCGCGCGATCGGTATCGCGATGTCGGGGCAGGCGCCGCAGGAGCGCTTTGTACCGTCCGGCATTGCGAGCAAGACACGTCGAGGTCCGATACCGCCGAACGAGCCGACGATCGCGTCGATCCTGCAGGTGTCCCAGGCATCGCAGCGAGGTATCATCGCCCTCGTCGGTGCCTTGGGTGCTGGCCGCAATCTGGATGACGAAGATGAATTGAAGAAGTCGGCCGGCGGGGGAGGGGGCGCAGGCCTTTCCGCGCCTCGCATGGCTCAACCGATCTCCACGCGCCGCGCCGCAACGGATAGATCCTCAGCGGAAACCGCGAGCCGTGCAGCGACTGCCGCCGGTGCACAGCCGGTCGTGATCAAGGTGACGTCGACGGTATCGAGCCGGGCTTCGGCCGCGGGCCTGATGACCTATCTCGGAACCCGCGAAGTCGAGAAGGAAAACGGCGACAGGGGCAAGGTCGATATTCCGATCTACGATCAGGATGGCCTCGCGGTCGCAAGCCGCGAGGACCGGGCCGCGGCGCTGGCCGAATGGGGCGGGGAATTCCGTGACGCCTATGCGGTCAACGCGCTGGCCACATTTTCCTTTACCGTCGCCGATACGGTCGACGATGCCGCGTTTCACCGCGCCCTGAATGCCGCGTTCGGCTCAAAGCCTTTCCTCTATTCTCGGCATCCGGATGGCAAGGTCTCGGTCTACGCGGTGACAGACCTGCCGGCGAAGACGATTGCGGGCGCGTTGAAGATACGGGAGCGGGGCGATGGCCCGGCACGCGCTGTCGAAAATGCGGAGGCCAGTTTTGCACGCCGATTGGCCGACGCTGGAGTGACGGCCGAGGTGCGTATTCTCGGCGCCGCCGTCTCCGAAAAATCCGGACGCTACTTCCTTGAAAAATTCCTTCGCACCGAGAGGGGTGTCACAACGAGCTCAGGCGATCCGGTCGAACGCGGGTCGAGCGTCAAGGAAAAGGCGGATGGGATTTGGCGGGACTGGTCATCCCACATTCGCACCGTCGAGCCACGTAATGCTTTCCATGTCATCTTCTCGGCGCGGGCCGGAACCGATCCGGAAGCGATGAAGCGGGCCGCGCGGGATTTTCTGAGCGAGCAGGTCGCCGGGCATCGCTGGATCACGGCGTATCACCCCGAAACCGGCCATGTGCATATTCATGCGATGATCACGGCGCGAGACGACCTTGGCAAGGCGCTGCGCCTGACGAAGCCGGAACTCTACGAATGGCGCGAGCGCTTTGCGGCCAAGGCACGCGAACAGGGCATCGCCATGGTCGCCACCCGGCGGGCAGACGTCGCGGCCACACGGCCTTACAGCCAGTCGCAGGCCGGCGCCTATGAGCGCGCCAAAACCAATTCGCGTTACTTAAAAACCTCATCTGTCGTCAAACGTGTCGAGCGCAAGCGCGCCGGCGTCGTGGATCCCGCCTCCTTGACAAATAGAAACCTCGCGCTTGCTCCAAAATGGCAGGCAACCGCAAACGCCTTGAAGAAGGCCGGCGCGGAGCCGTCGGTGATCGCGGCGGCCGACCGGTTCGCAGCCGCGGCGGCCGGACAAGCTGCGCAGCCAGCGCCGCGCCACGCTGCCGGCTTTGCTCTCCTTCGTCTGGAGACGGAGGAGGTCGCTGACCGCGACGCGATGATTGAGATCGTCCAGCGGGTGGCCGGCGTCGATAGCAACTTCGTTTCGGCCGGCGGCAAGACAATTTATGTGCTGGTGCCCACAACGGCGAGCGTCAGCAAAATAGAGCGGGAACTCGCCAAGCAGAACGACGAGTTTGACCCGGGCGGAGAGACGCTGTCCGTCGTCAGGGATTTCGAGGCGCGGATGCTCAAGCTGGGGCTGCGTTCTGACGTATTCATCGAGGCGGTGGGCTCCTCGAAGGAGGGTTCACCGTCGCACTGGCTTCAAAAGCGGTTTGAAGCCTTTGCGCAGCGATCCGGCGCGCCGTCGAGCGAGCCGTCGGCGGCACTCAAGACCCTCATTCAACAGCAGAAGGAAAAGACCATGCCCCTATCGCTGGAACAGTTCGACGAGCGTGTTTCTCGAGCGAACAAATCGATGGACCGCCTCGAGACCATGGTCGACAGTAGTGCGGAGCGCCAGGCCGTCGAGGAGATGCGCAAGGAAATCTCCGCGCTCTTTGCCGAGCAGCGCCGCGACATCCAGATGCAGCAGATGCAATCGGTCGCTGACACCGCAGGGGAAGGGGGTACACCGCCGGCCGCCCGCGCCGACGAGGCGCGCACCCAGGACCGGGCCGCGCCGCCGACCGTCGATCCTGCTATAGCCGCCCAGCAGCAGGCAATTGCCGCCGGTCGTGCCGCTCGTGCGGCGCGGGAACAGGCTGCCACTGCCAAAGGTGCCCAGGACGAGCAGCGCCAGCAGATCCTCCGGCAGGCTGAGCAGGATCGCCAGCGCAGCAATGACCGCGATGGCGCGGAGCGCTGATCCGTCTGTAGTCTCCCTCATGTGGGGGATTCGGCCGCCGCCCGTGGCGACATCATCAATATTGCTCGGCCGACCGCCTGCCGAGAGGCGACCTGATCACGAACGCGTCTTTGATGCGCTCGATCGCGCCCGCGCCAAATTCCCGGACATGGTCCTGCTGCACGGCGGTTCGCTGAAGGGCGCCGAGCGCATTGCCGCCTGCTGGGCGGAAAGCCGCAAGGTGACCCAGATCACCTTCAAGCCGAACTGGACGAAGCACGCCAAGGCGGCTCCCTTCCGCCGCAACGACGACATGCTCTCGATCATGCCCGCCGGCGTCATCATCTTCTCGGGGTCCGGGATCACCGACGCGTGAGCGCCATGACCACAAGGCACTCTACGACCGGCCACGAGTTGTGCCCGGTCGCGCTCGCATCATGCCGATGGTGGGTGCAGCCTTGTATCGAGAGCGAAAGCCTCCTGGAACTTCAGCGCATAGGCCTCGGTGGCGGCGCTTGCCACGAAGACCAGGTTCCAGCTATGCGCCGACACCGCGCTCGGGATCGCGACAAAGCGATGCCGGCGAAGCAGATCGTCGCCGAACGCCTGTTGGCCCGCGCTCGGGATGCCGGGGCGCAGCCAGTTCGGATTGGGAACGCTGGAAGGATCGACGACATGCACCGCGGAGATGTCAGCGACCACGGCCGCCGTCAGAACATGCGGAACGGTATCAAGCACGCGAAAACCTTTATGGACCGCGACCTCAAGGATCGCCGTCGACGGGTCGATCGAGCAATAGACCGCGCGCATGCCCCTGCTGTTCCAGCGCCCGCCGACACGATAGGCGCCTTCCCCACTATCCCAGGTCGGGGCATAGGCGGCTTGGTCGAGCCGCCATGCAATCAGCTCGGAACCACCGAGCGCAATCGGCAGAGGCGTCATGCATAGACGCCGTATTCGAGCCGTTGGAGATAGTCCTCGATGAGTTCGACGCCGGCGGGCGTTCCCAAAAGATCGATCGGGCGGCGCTGGTCGAGCCCGATTGCCGGACGCTCCAGCCATTGCTCGGCTTCCGCCTGCGTTCCCAGGACATCCGTCGCCTTTGCCAGGATCTCGGCGAACTTCCATGCCCGCCCGCTTTGCTCCTGGCTAAGCGGCTTGGACGGCGCATCCCTGCGCCGCTGCCACGTCCGCAAGCTCATGCCGACGGCCTTTTCGAGGGATTCGGTCTTGCCGATGAAGAGCAGGCTTCCGACGAGGTGATCGATCGCCGAAGCCGGCAAGCCATGCAGCAGGAGCTCATGGGCATCGAGCGCACTCGTCAGACGGCGCGACAGGACACGCGTTCCGCCGAGCAACGCTGCGACCTTCTGCAATTCTCCGCCGGTTGCTTCCGGGAAGCCATTTTCCACCGCAAGTGCCATCGTGCATCTCCTACGTCATCTGTCGTTCCATATATGACAGCTGGCGCGACTTCTTTCAATAGGTCCGTGGAAGCCGACAGCCTCGACCGCGTCACTGCGGCTTTGCGGGGCAGGCAGTTTCACGCCACACTTTTGTGTTCGCTCAGCGAAGGTATGGCGGCCGAAACCCGCGCCGAGATGGATCGGGAACTCTTTGAGCGTGATGCTCAACGAGGCGAAACAAGTCAGTGCAAAAGTAATCATGCATCGAATCATCTTTGGCCCTTGAGGCGCCGGCACATTCAAATGGGCCGTTGACGCTGCAAATGATATGTCACTACATTGCGCTACTTGCGGACGGCCGCTATGAGCGCAGCGAGACGAAGATGCACGTCACGCGATTGATTCACCTCAGTGAACTACTTGATTTTTCGCCAATAGATTTGATCATGGCCGCTGCTCTTATCGTTTGGGCAAAACACTGGCCGAGGCCGAGAGTCGCCGTAAGCCGATCAAAATCGTGGAGACGCTTCCCCTTGATGCGGTCGAGTCGCTGTTGACCCTAGTAGAGACGATGGTCACTCTTCGGCCGGAGCGAAGTGAAACGTAGGTTCTCGATCGTCGCGTTTACGGAAAGTGAAACCGAGGACTGCTCCGCTTCTGGGATCGGTAGATCGGCTTGCACCGCGCTCAAGAGGTTTGGACAAGTTGATGTATGCTGGCGTCAACAATTGTGTACAAAAGTATCGCCGCTCCGATCGCTGAAAACGTAATTGGACGGCCGAAGCGCGAAGAGGACTTCCTGACTGACCGGCAAATAGCCGGCCACGCCGGTAACCCGTCCCATCGAGTGCGGGATGGATATCCTTGCAAGGGACCATCCCGCGCGTCTTAGAACGCGTTCCATTCGAAGGTCCACGACGGCCGCGATTTGCGGATAGTGGCGCTGTAATGCCCAATCCACCATGCCGGCGAAAAGGCTTCGAGTCGCCAGATTGATAAACTCCTGGTTTCGGCATCTTTCAGTGTCGACGCAGAAACGTGATGCTTCGACCAGGCCTGCAGGCAGAGATGGGCTGTTGGTCAACAGGTAGGAGAAGACAGTCGAGAGCATGGTTAACCCGTGCGTCGGTAGAAATCTCACCGTCCCGACGACATGATCTCGAGCGTCGACAACCAGCAGATAGTCAGGCGACAATTGATCGAAGATGTCGGTTTCTTCATCCCGAGAGACGGTCACCTTCCAACCAAGCCGATGGTGGAAGACCTTGGCGCGCAGCCTGTAAGACTGTCTTAGCCAGATCATTGTCTGGCACGACGCCGACCCCTGTATGGCGACTACTTTCATGTTCCCTCACTCGCTTTAGGAAGAAACGATATCGATGGAACGTCGCCGCCGATACTCAGGAAAATGAGCATGTGTCGTCAACAAAATGTGATCTTTGGTTGTAGGCATGGTTATCCCACCCGCCCGCCGTTCCTGGTCTCAGATGCGGATCTCTCGACGTTTGATCGCTGTCACGATCGTATGCACCGAGTTCACGGTGCCGAGACGTTCGCGAGTGTCACGCAAATGCCGTTCGACAGTTGCCTCCGATATGCCGAGGATTGTTGCCGTCTCTGAGGCGGTCTTTCCCGAGGCGATCCAGTCGCAGATCTCGGCCTGCCTTTTTGTCAGAACTGGATGTGCCGTTTCCTCTTTCAGGCGCAGTATCTTCTGGTAACCACAGAAGCCCGCGGCCTCGATGAGAAAGCGAAGCGGGGGCCGTTGTTCGATTTCGCCGCCGGCGATGGAGACAACGCCGATTTGTCCATTCGCACCGTGGACCGGCAGGCAGAAACCGTCTCTCAGGCCGAATGCTTCCGCCGATTTCATGACCTCATATTCCGCTTGTGGCAGCCTCCGGTGCGTAACGCTGCGCCAGCTGAACAACTGATCTGTCCTAAGACACAGCGACGCGCATGGATCATGGGTAACGAGTTTGTTTTCAAAGTAGTGCACCGACCAGCTTTTTGGCCAAAGATCCGCGAGAACCTGCGGTGTCCAGACAGACTCCACGGTCGGAGACAGAAGAGCGACCAGACAGGCATCAAATCCGAATGGCTCCAGAAGATTTCGAAGAGCTTCGCCCACCCCTCGGGGCGTCGTCGCTTGTGTAACAGCGTCGGAGAAAAGGCTAAGCGCTTCCCAAGAATTCCGCATCGCACAACCCGCATAAACTAATCTTCTCGATTTAGTTGTGAACTGAACGGTCGACAATCGGGGGATTATCGATTGCTTACTATAGTAGGTGGGTTCCGAGTGGCGTTTATGACAAATGGAGGTATGCGCCTGAGATCGGTATTTGCGAGAAATCTGCGTATTTTGCGCCACCGCTCAGGGATGTCACAGTCCGAGTTAGCGCAACTCGCAGGGCTGGATCGCAATTATGTTGGTAAATTAGAGCGAGAAGAAAGCGCTCCCACCGTCGACACGCTCGAGGCCCTGGCAATTGCGCTCATGACAGATCCACAGGCTCTTGTAGATAGAGATCTCACTCACTCGCCTTGATCGACTTTTTGGTTTTTCTGTCTGCATCGTGGTCGGTTATGAGCTCCACGACCGTGACCCCAAGTGCTTCGGCGAATTTGACAAGGGAGAGAGCAGTTGGATTCCTTCTGCCTGCTTCGAGCCCGCTGATGTAGGCCCTCGAGGAATCCGATCGAAACGACAGTTCTTCCTGAGAGAGCGATCGCTCTCTCCTAAAGCGCTGGATGTTTTTCCCGATTATCACCCTGATGTCCATGCGTCATGGATGCGCGGGTGCAAACTATAGGACGACAAACTTTAGTGCACATTTTTAATTGACAGGGCCTGCTCATATCTGACCTAATTTAAAAAATGGAACGATGTACGCAGGAGCGGGACAATAAAATGCAGGGAAATATGTCTTTGGAGCGAGGGCTCATGGTTCTGAAAGCCGTCGCGAGCTCGTCTGAGCCACTCGGCGTTCGCGAGATCGCGAGGCGGGTTGAACAAAGCCCTTCAAGCATCCAACGCCTGCTTCATACGCTGTGTGCGCAAGGGTTTGTCGATCAGATTGAATCCACCAAGAGATATTGTGCGGGACACGAGATACTCAATCTCGCTCGCACGTTACTCGAACAGGACGAGTTGATCGCCCTGGCCGACGCCGAGCTGCGTTTGCTTGCGCAGAGCAACGACCTGAACGGCTTCCTCGGCGCCCGTCGAGGCAGTAAGGCCTTCTACCTTGCCGCGGTGCAGAGCAATGGTTCCTTGGTCATTCGCGCAACGCCGGGTGAGAGCATGTTCCTGCATTCAACAGCACTGGGAAAAGCGCTGCTGATCGATTGCAGTGACGACGATATCCGCGCCCTCGCTGCCGAGGAGCCCTTCGTACGCAGGACGCCACGCACTGTCACCGATCCTGAGAAACTGATGGACCAGCTGCGGCGCGCTCGAAGCGTGGGATACACCACAGCCCTCAACGAGAATATTCCCGGCATCTTCTCGATTGGTGCCCCTCTCCGCAATGCGAAGGGGGTGATCGTGGCTGCGATCAGCGTTGCTTTCCCCCGCGCGGCGCAACCCAACCTTGCCGTCGCCGCCGTCGGCGAGAGGGTCATGGCGGCGGCCGCAGCGATTGAAATGGCGCGCGGCGTCGTGCGCGCGAACGTAAGCGAGAAATCCGATGCTGCTTAATCTATCGCGCCTCGAGCGCAATATGGATGCCGAAGGCCTGGATGCCGTCATCGCCACCGGCGCGGAAAATGTCACCTATCTCAGCGGCTTCTGGGCATTGCCACAATGGATCCGCCCGGGCCCACAAGCCTACGCTGTCTGGCCACGGGCCGACGCGGAGACGAGGTCCAGCGTAATCACGAGCAGCGGGACGCTCGATCTGATTGCCGATCAGAATGTCTGGGCTGCGCGCGTCGCGCGTTATGGCGAGTTTGCGGTCGAAGTCGGCGCCGACGTCGAAAACGACCTTACGAGCCGGCGGCTCGCGGAGATGCAGTCCCTTCGGGAGCATGCAAGTCCCGTTGAGGCACTGGCCGCAGAGCTTGAGGAGCTTGGCCTGAGAAAGGCCCGAATAGGGCTGGATCTATCAGGCCTGTCTCCCGGCTATCTCGAGCAGCTCAGCGCCAAATGCCCGCAAGCATCCTTCATCGATGCACAGCCGCTCTTCCGATCTACTCGATCCGTCAAAAGCCCCTCGGAGATCGAGCGGCTTCGGCGCGTCGGCAAAGTCGCGGAAATATCCGTAGAGGCGGCCTTGGCCGTTGCGCGGGCTGGAATCACAGAGATCGAAATGGCCCGCGTATTTCACGAGAAGACCGTCCGAGAGGATACGTTACCAATCCTTGGCTGTATCGGGTTCGGTGAGCGGAGCGCCCTGATGAATGTTCAGCCTTCGCAACGCTCACTGAGGCCGGACGACATCATCCGCTTCGACGTCGGTGGGCGGTATCAACACTATCGAGCCGATATCGCGAGGATCGCGTCTTTCGGAGAGCCTAGTTCCGGACTGCGCAGCCAGTACGCCGCGCTACGGGCCGGTGTCGAACACGGCGCCTCGATTGTCAGACCGGGCCTGAGCGCCAGCGAACTTTTCGGCGAGATCATGCGCGCCGTTCAGGACGCAGGTCTCGATCGATACCGAAGAAATCACGTCGGCCACGGTATCGGGCTCGATGGCTACGATGCTCCACTCCTTGCTCCCGGCTCGAAAGACGTTCTCGAAGAGGGAATGGTGCTGTGCATCGAGACGCCTTTTTACATGATCGGCTCGTATGGGCTGCAAGTCGAGGACATGTTCGTCGTCACCGGGCAAGGCGCCGAGCGGCTGACATCCTCCGGAGATATTAAAGTGATTGCGCCATGACCGTCGTTATCGAGCACCTATCCTGTCTGCGTTGCGAGGCAACCTATCCATCCGGTTTCCCAATCGACTCACGCGGTTGCCCACGCTGTGCTGCGACCGCGCCTTCGAACCTGCGGCCGATCTACGAGACTCGTTGGCCGCAGGCGGATCACGGCTTTACCCATATCCCCTCGATGTGGCGGTACGGTTCGATGCTGCCAATCGAAAGCAGCGCGACGGTTTCTCTGGGCGAGGGCCTCACACCCCTCTCGCCGGCGGAGCGCTTGGGAACCAAATTCGATGTCAAACGGCTTCTGATCAAAGACGAGAGCCGCAACCCGACCGGCTCGCACAAGGATCGGTTTTCCGCAGTCCTCACCTCCTATGCAAGGCAGCGCGGATATTCGACAATCGCCACTGCGTCATCCGGAAATGCTGGAGCCTCATTGGCGGCTTATGCGGCGCATGCCGGTCTTCAATGTATCGTCTCCACGTTTAACGGGGGACCGGCTCCGATGCTCGCTCAGATCCGAGCCTTCGGTGCGACGGTTGTGCCGTTCGACGAGAAGATGGATCGGTGGAAATTCCTGGCCGAGGGCTGGGAGCGCCGGGGATGGGTGGTCGCCTCTCCGTTCAGCGCACCGGTGGTTGGAAGCCATCCTATCGGTGTCGAGGGCTACAAGACCATTGCGTTCGAGTTGGCGGAACAGATGAATGGTCAGGATCTCGACTGGTGTGCGCTTCCCGTCTGCTACGGCGACGTGTTGAGCGGGGTCTGGGAAGGCTTCAAGGAAGCGTTCAACGCCGGTCTCGTCCGAAAACTCCCGCGCCTGATCGCGGCGGAGGTTTACGGCTCGCTGGACTCGGCGATGAGCTGCGGGTCCGACCAAGTCGCCGCAATGGCGCGGCCTTTCGCTACCGTTGCCCTGTCGATCGGCGCCACCCAGAGCAGTTTCCAGGCGCTGCGCGCCCTGCGGCAATCCCGAGGGATTGCCTGCTCAGTTGACAACGACCGCCTGCTCGCGGCGCAACGGGACCTGGCGATGCTTGAGGGTATTTTCGCCGAACTGTCGGCTGTGGCACCGCTTGTCGCCATCGATACACTTCGCCGGACCGGCGTCATTGCCGGTCCGGATTGTGTGGCGGCCGTGATCACGGCCTCCGGAATGAAAGATTTCGATATCTCGCAACAGGCGATTCCAGCCGTAAAGGCGTATGCCAGGCCGTCTGCTGCCTGGGACGAAATTGAACAAACTCTGCTTGTGTAAGCGTCGCCACCGCAAAAGAAATCTGTCCTGACCAACAAGGGGGAGCTCTATGAATAGGCGCTCATTTCTCTTCACGTCCGCAACTCTGGCGGCGTTTTCGAAAATCTCGTTCGCCCAGGCGAATCCTGCGCCCACCGACAATGCGACGATCGTCGTCGGTTTCTCTGCAGGCGGGGCCGGTGATTTGGCCGCCCGCGTTGCGGCGGAGCACGTCAAGCTGACGGACTCATATCCGGTCGGCGTCGAATTCCGGCCCGGCGCCGGCGGAACCATTGCGACCGATCAGATCCGGCGTGCCAAGGCCGATGGAACGGTGTTGTCGCTCTATTCGGCAAGCCCGCTTCTCGTTGCACCGCATCTGCAGTCGCTACCCTATGATCCTCTGCGCGACTTCTCCTATATCGCGGCCTATTCGAACATCGCCATTCCCGCTTTTGTCCGAACGGATAGTCCTTTCAAGGAGTGGCCCGATCTTATTAAGTTCGGGAGGGACAATCCCGGAAAGCTGCGTTGGGCGACTGCCGCCCCTCGCGGCATCGGCCATATTGCGACCGAGGCGGCATTCCGCAAAGAGGGCGTCACAGCCGCTTTCGTCCCATTTTCTGGCGGAGCAGATGCGATCACCGCTCTCCTTGGCGGACATATCGATATGGTGGTTTCCTCGGACTTTGCAGCTCATCTCAAGGCCGGCAAGGTGCGGCTTCTGGTCGAAACCGGGCCGGAGCCGGTGAGCGGGCATCCCGATGTCCCGACCTTCAAGCAGCTCGGCTATCCGCTTTCCGTCGCTAGTGCCTACGGGCTCTTCGGACCGGCAAAATTGCCGGCACAGGTACTGCAATACTGGCAGGACTCTCTTCGCGTCATGACCAGGACCGACCTCTACAAGCGGTTCCTGGAAACTTTGGGCGGCCAGGCGACTTTCCAGGAAGGCCAGGCTTTTCACGAAGAGATCGCCCGGAACTATCGCGAGATCGGGAAACAGATCGAGCTTCTGGGGCTGCGGCCATGAGGCTCGCATCGATTGTCGCCGCGTGCTTGGTCGTCGTGTCGATCGTCGCGATCAGCTCATCCCTTTCGCTTGGGGTCTGGAAACACGGGATGCCTGGGCCGGGTCTCTTCCCCGTAGCGGCGGCAATCCTTCTTCTCGTGGCGCTGGCCGCGACGATGCGGGAAGGATGGCGTCAGGAGGGAATGGACGAGAGGATCGAGATCCCTCGCTTCCTCGGATATGGCGTCGCCATCATCGGATTTGTGGGGCTGCTTAGCATCGCCGGGACGCTGCCCGCAATCTTCGTCTTTCTTAGCTTGGTCGTGGCCATCGTTGAGCGGTTGCGCTGGCCACAAGCCCTCGCCATCGCGTCGGGCACGACCTTCGCATGCTGGGCGGTCTTCGAGAGGCTCCTAGGCGTGCCCCTGCCTGCCGGTTTCTGGAGTTGACCATGGACTCAATCATCAATCTTCTTGGCGGCCTGCTCGTTGCGATCGAACCATCCAATCTCCTTGTCGCGTTGATCGGGGTCGTAATCGGCACGGCCGTCGGCGTGCTGCCGGGACTCGGCCCCACCGCAACAGTCAGCCTCCTCCTTCCAATTTCCGTATCGCTCGACCAGACGGCCGCGATCATCCTTCTGGCGGCGATCTATTACGGCGCAATGTATGGCGGGTCGATCACCTCCATCCTGATCCGCGTGCCTGGCGAGGCCGCAAGTGCGATCACGTCGCTCGACGGTTATGCGATGACACGACAGGGGCGGGCGGGCGCCGCTCTCGGCATGTCGGCCTCCGCAAGTTTCATCGCCGGCATCGCCGCCACATTCGGCATCGCTCTGGTAGGCCCTGCCTTTGCCGACGTCGCTCTTCGTTTCGGCCCAATCGAGAAGACCGCCCTGGTCTTCTTTGGACTAACCCTTGCAGCCTCGGTCGGCAGCGGATCCCGGGCAAGGGCCTGGGTCATGATTGGCCTTGGTCTCCTCCTGTCCACTGTCGGGGTGGATCTTGTCACCGGCGAAGAAAGGTTCACATTCGGCACCGCCGATATGCGTGACGGCATCGATATCGCTGTCCTCGCAATGGGTATGTTCGGAGTGAGCGAGGTGCTTGTCGCAGCGGAGCGAAAACGGCCGCCCGGGACGAGCAGCTTCGATAGGTATCGGCTCCGTGACCTGTTGCCCACCCGGTCCGATTGGCGGGCCGCGGCCGGCCCGATATCGCGCGGCTCCGCGCTGGGATTTTTCCTTGGTCTCCTTCCCGGCGGCGGGGCTTTGATAGCGAGCTTTGCAAGTTACGTGATGGAGAAGAAGATTTCCCGCGCGCCGCACCGGTTCGGAAAAGGAGCGATCGAAGGTGTGGCCGGGCCGGAAAGCGCCAACAATGCGGCAGCACAGGCGAGCTTTATCCCGCTACTTTGCCTGGGTCTTCCCGCGAACGCCGTTATCGGGGTGATCATGGGCGCGCTTCTCATGCAGGGCGTCACCCCGGGACCTTCATTGATCGCGGACCACCCCGATCTGTTCTGGGGCGTGATTGCCAGCATGCTGGTCGGAAACGCGATGCTACTAGTGCTCAACATGCCTCTTGTGCGCATCTTCGTGCTGCTGTTGCGGGTACCAGCGGCGCTTCTCACGCCGCTGATTCTAGTCTTCTGCGCGATCGGCGCCTTCAGCATCAACAACAGCCTGTTCGACGTGGGGGTGATGATGGTCTGCGGATTTGCGGCTTACGCGCTGCAGCGAGCCGGTTTCGAACTCGCGCCGCTCTTGCTGGCCTTTCTGCTCGGATCGCTTCTGGAACAGAACCTCCAGCAAAGCATCATTCTTAGTGCGGGAGAATTTAATGTCTTCATGAACAGTCCGATTGCCGTCGCGTTCAGCATAGCAGCCATCGCCATCCTCTTAGTGCCGCTGATCAGCGGCCGGAGAGCACGTCATGTCCGAAGTGGCCTAGCTATGACGTCCTCGATGGACCTGCGAGCCCAGGCAAACCGAAACCAGTCGGCCTCGCTACCGGCGACGATCCGGTCGATCAGGATCGGTCCGCCAGTCTCGAAGCAAGAAGATGAGCGTTGATCCTCAAGGCAGGGCAGAGCGGCATAAACTGCGTTGTAGCGATGCCCCTCGTCAGGAAGCAGAAAGACGATCTTCGCCTCAGGATTTGCGCGGGCGTACCAGTCGGCAACGAGGAATGCCGCCCCGCTTGTCGGCCCTACAAACAGGCCGTGGGAGCGGAAGAGATTGAAGGCGGCCTCCACCGCAATCCGGGCGCCGACCCAATGAACCTCGTCGACAAGATCGTGCCGAAGGTTCCTCGGCACGATGCTGTTGCCCATTCCTCGCAATTTTCGCGGAGCCGGTGGCTGCCCGAAAAGGATGCTGCCGTGGGTATCGACCGCAATCACATGGGTTTCCGGAGAAACCACCCGAAGAAAATGCGCCGTGCCGCTGATCGATCCGCCCGAGCCGACGCACGCCACCAGACAATCGATTGACCCAACTGTCCGGATGAGATGCTCTGCGACCGCTGCATAGGCGAGGGGATTGTCCGGATTGTCATACTGATTGGGCCAGAAACTGCCGGGAAAGATTTTTTGTATTTCCGCAAGCCGCTCCAGTCGAAGTTGCTGATTGCCGGAACCTTCCGGATCGTCGGTGATTGTCAGCATGGTGCCGAGGTCCCGGAGCCTGCGCGCGAAGTCCGCGTCGATCAGACTGGAGGCGGTAACCAGCGATAGTCTGTAGCCGCGCACGGCAGCCAGCATGGCCAATGCCATTCCGAACGTGCCGGACGTTGTCTCGACGATATGTCCCCCGGGTTTCAGCCTGCCGACATCTTCGGCCCGGTCGAGCATGAACCGCGCGGGAAGAAGCTTCATGAGCTGGAAGCACGCAGCATAGAGGTTGGCATGCATGGGAACCATTCTGGGAAGCTCGAAGGCTGAAAGCCGAGATCGATTGAGTTCATTCATGGTTCTGCAATTCCCTACCACTGGGAAAATGGAAAACGCCGACATTGCCAAAGCCGGAATGTTTAAGGGAGCGCGTGCCCGTCAACGCAGCCGATAGGTTGCCAACGTCAAATAGCAGGCCTGCGATATTGCCGCTGTGGGCCACCTGTATTCCTCGCGCATTGCACTCCTGGGCAAGCCAGGTGATCTCGTCAAAGCGCGCACGGGGTAGGTGGCGTTGATTGATCTGTGCGCTCAAGGTTGCGACGCGACAGAATAGCGGGGTGTCGCGATCGGTGATCGCCCTTGAAACGAGGCCGCGAAGCACGGCGAAAAGTTCGATCTCATCGGACGAGTAGCGAGCCGGCTTGTGCTCGGTCGTGTTGATAGGGTCGTCTCCGGTATCGAATCCGACAATGAGAAGGTCTGGAAAGTCACCGGAAAAAGCTTCGATCAGCCCGCTCTGGCGATGGGCGAAAAGGACCGGCTGAATGCCGAAGGCGATCGCGTCAATGGCAGTTTCCGCCCGCACGGCGAGATCGCACAGATCGAGACGTGAAAGCCGTTGTCCGAAGGCATCGGCAGTTGCCCGTATTGCCGCGACGACATCGGCCGTCGAAGACCCAAGACCGCTCCCGAACCGGATATTGCTGCTGATCGTCAGGTCGCCGCCGACCTTGTTCTGGCCAAGGAAATCGAGAGTCAGGCGCGCCGCAGCCGCGGCCTTTTCCCGGTCGTCCGGTCGTGTTCGGATCTGCTTGCCTGTCCGCGGCCAGAAGTTGACGACGCTCTTCAAGCGAGGATGCGGTACCGTGAGAAGGCCGCGCCTCAGGCCGCCCTCCGGCGTCTTGAACACGCCTTGGAGAAATTCTCCATGGTGTCCAATCGCTTCGCCGTAGCCGGCACCGGGCGTGGATGGTGGAAAACCTTGCTCAGATGCCTGTGAACTGACCATCGGCCGTAACTCCGGTTGCGCCTCTATCCTTCCTCCTGCGGCAGAGTGAGGGCCATTCGCGATTTCCCGGAGATTTCATCAGCTTGTGCGGTATTTTGGCGGACCTCGTCGGCTGAATGCTAAAACGGCAGCGCTTGGGAATGCTTGATCTGGCTCAGCGCGAAGCTTGCCTCTATGGAGGCAACGCCTTGCAGCCGCGTCAATCGGGTGGCCGGCGTCGATAGCAACTTCGTTTCGGCCGGTGGCAAGACAATTTGTGTGCTGGCGCCCACAACGGCGAGCGTCAGCAAAATAGAGCGGGAACTCGCCAAGCAGAACGACGAGTTTGGCCCGGGCGGAGAGACGCTGTCCGTCGTCAGGGATTTCGAGGCGCGGATGCTCAAGCTGGGATTGCGTTTTGACGTAATCATTGAGGCGGTGGGCTCCTCGAAGGAGGGTTCACCGTCGCCCTGGCTTCAAAAGCGGTTTGAAGCCTTTGCGCAGCGATCCGGCGCGCCGTCGAGCGAGCCGTCGGCGGCACTCAAGACCCTCATTCAACAGCAGAAGGAAAAGACCATGCCCCTATCGCTGGAACAGTTCGACGAGCGTGTTTCTCGAGCGAACAAATCGATGGACCGCCTCGAGACCATGGTCGACAGTAGTGCGGAGCGCCAGGCCGTCGAGGAGATGCGCAAGGAAATCTCCGCGCTCTTTGCCGAGCAGCGCCGCGACATCCAGATGCAGCAGATGCAATCGGTCGCTGACACCGCAGGGGGAGGGGGCAAACCGCCGGCCGCCCGGACCGACGCGACACGCTCCCAGGACCGGGGATCGCCGCCGACGAGTGATCCCGCCATCGCCGCCCAGCAGCAGGCGATTGCCGCCGGTCGTGCCGCTCGTGCGGCGCGGGAACAGGCTGCCACTGCCAAAGGTGCCCAGGACGAGCAGCGCCAGCAGATCCTCCGGCAGGCTGAGCAGGATCGCCAGCGCAGCAATGACCGCGATGGCGCGGAGCGGTAGGCTCGATACTACTCTTCCATCAAGCCGCCAGTTCAGGGTCTTAGGTCACCGCACCTCCACCAAGGGATCAACAGGAGCTTGCCAGCTCGAAGCCGGTCTTTTCGCTCGTCGAGAACACGCGAACAATCGACGCGTTTTCTTTCTCCGCCATCGGACCCTTTTCGATACGATTGCGGGGAGCGCGCCTCCCGTTTTTCATTGCGGCGCACCGCAATGAACAGACGCGAGCGCCCGCACCGATGCCGGCTGCCGTTACGTTCTGGGGACCATTTTGGCTTATGAGCGGCGAGAGGAAGCGGAGGCCGCCTTCGCCAAGGCCTGGAGCTGGACCCCAACCACGCCGACACCTGGGCCGCCATGTCGGACATGTCCGTGCTGGACGGCAGGGTTGCCGACGGACTAGCGCAGATCGAAACAGCTCTGCGCTCAATCCCTATCCGACCTGCTGGTATCTTTGTCATCTTGGGCAGGCGCAATACGAGGCGGCAACCGCTACACTCCGCAGGAAAGACACGTATCGTACCAACTCACGCACATTCCTGGCTGCTGCGCTTGCGCAGTTGGGCCACCGTGAGTAGGCGCGGCGAATGAAGACAGGATGCCTTGCGAAATATTTAAGCAGCTTCGCCGAGCGGGCAACCAGTGTCGCTCACCTCTTTTGGAGCGATGCTACGAGCATAGCAGCAATATTAATCTGATCGATTTCTCAAGTAACTGTGTTGGGGCATTGTCTATGAGACCGATTAGGATCTTCGGATTCATCATTATTGGAGCTGTTTCTCTGCTGCCTCTTGGGGTCCTGCCGATCTGGCGACATCAAGCCCATTGCTGGATATGCGGCGCCTGAAGGTCGGCTCAACCTCGCGAATATCGGCAGAAATATTTGCCGCAACGCTGCCGGCATCGATGCCGAGATGTTCTATCCTTGCCGTAACCAGCCCGTCCTTAAGCGTTGCCGCCAAGGCAACGTCTGATGCCGAGATGTCACCAAGGACAAGATCCCTGATGTTCACGCCGATATCGGCATCGAACCCGGTCAGAAGCTGCAAACCCGTCGAAGCGCCCGACTTCTCCGATTTCGCGTTGGGTTGCGACGAAGCCGAGGTAGTAGCCTCAAGAAATGCGCTCAGGTCCAACCGGTCGGCGTCGATGTCAGCGAGAAACCGCGGGCGATTGCCGGGAAGAGTGAGTCGAGGCCAAGAGCCTCGTCTCCAACGAGCAATTTGCCGCCGCGGATCTGGTAGCTGCCATTGGTGTTGAGGGCGACTTGTCCGGTGGCCTCGAATGCGGAGAGCCCGGGGGCGGGGGCGGGATCCGCCTCGAAGGAAAGGCTCAGGTCAGCTGGCTGTCGTTCAAGCAACGGGCGCACGGAGGAGATCGCGTGCGTCATCTGGTAGTGGCGTTCCTCGATACGGGCGCTCGCCGAAAGGGAAGTTGATCGTCGATGTCGGGTACTGCGAGTGAAAGGTCGATATCGGTTATGACCTGCTTCGCACCGGCAGTGCTTTGCCGTCTCAAAGTGCCACTGACAACCAAGGCCAAGAAAGAATCGCATTATATGTCCCCGTGGCGAATACAACTGATTCGTTATCGTTTTCCGGGGTGAAAAGATTTGCGAGCCACCCACAGAGGCTCGACAAATGTCGCGACTTGGAGATTGCCTTCCCAAAAGCAAGATGCAACACCCGTTGTCCCCCCGCGATCACGATATCTCAGCTGACTTGCAGCACCTCTCCGGTGTCATGCTTTTTCACGAAGTCGACCCGTGAGCCATCCCAGTGATAGCTATAGTGACGGCCTTGCATCGGAACCGGGATTACGTCCGGCCAGAAGATGCCGATGCATAGTCCACCCGGCATCCGAACGCTGTTCCACAAGAGGCCGTCGCTTCCTGCGGCGCGCAGGGCATGCCCCTCCAACTGCGACGCTGTGTAGTCGTTCGGGTCCAGAACATCCGGCACAGCGCTCACATCATGAAGCGCGCGATCGATACTGCCGATAAGAACACGGAAGTCCGCCGTCCAACCGGGTTCCTCGCTTGTTGCTCGCATGAATCTCTCGTGATGATGAATGGTTTCGGCAACAGCAACGTCTTCACTAGCGCCGGCATAGTAGATCCCATAACGACCGTCCGTGAAGCGGCCAGGCCGTAAAGTGGAACAATGTACGAAGGGCGCCATGACCAGACTTGCGCCCGGGCCGGCCACCCGGCGACCAGCCGGAACCTTTCCAAGGTCGCCGACCTCGAGGCGAATGCGTGGATTGGTTTTTTCTTCTACAGATACGAGCGCTTCCCAGTCGCGAGGGTCGGCGATATCTTCAAAGAGATCGATTGGCGGATAGATTGAGCGGATGATTCGATAGGTTTGCGGCCATTGAACGAGGGTGCGGACGGCCAGTCCACTCACCATGCACCGCGCTCCGCATCGATCCATTCACGCATGGCTGATAGATCGGACATCTCCCCGCGCAACATCATGGCAAGAGCACTTTCGCCAGCAAACGCGGTGTTGGGTTTGCGAATCCAAGCGTAGCTGCGGGCCGGCTCGTTGAAGAGATAGCGTAGCCCTTTGTGGATACCCATCAGATGAGCCATCCTCATCCTTAGATCCCGGTCGATCCTGCCGATGCTACCCTCTTTCCATCGAGCCCAAGTGCGCGCAGAAAGCCCGCCAAGCAGTGTGCACGCCTCGGCATCGGAAAGCTCCCAGGCCTTGAACAGATTGACGGTCGTGCGTGCCAGCGCTCCGGCTTCCTGATCCGTGATAACACCGTTGTTTGTCGCAGCAGGCGTGGCAACAATCGGTTGGAGCAGCATATCGCACCTCACTTTCTGGCATAAATATAACCCTCTTTTGCCAATTGGCAAGACCAGAGGAGGATGTCGTCCCCATCGATCACCACGTCTCCCAGATGAATACCGATCCGAAAACGCAGACGTCGGTCTTCCCCTTGAGGAGACTCGCGCGAGATCAAGTTGCGTTGCATTAGAAGAGCCGCTCTTACCGCTAACACTGGCGATTGGAAATCGACCAGGAGCCCGTCGCCCATGGTTTTGACGATGCGGCCACCGCTTTCCATAATCGCCGGGTCAATCACGTAAGTTCGCGCATCGCGCAGCCGCGAAATGGTGCCTTCCTCGTCCGCCGCCATGAAACGAGAATAGCCGACCAAATCGGCAGCCATTATTGTGGTAAGGCGACGTTCCACGCTTGCCCCTCCGCCAAGAAAATAGCGAATTGAAATGCAGCCCTCTGTTTCGGGACTACTCAAGCAATTTGGTAGCATTTTGGTCGGCGTCGAAATAGACGAAATGACGAAATTGGGATTTCACGCTGCTCAAATGTTCTAACTCCGCAGGAGCAGCTTTCGAAAAGCCGCTACAGGTTTTCAAACGTCCGAGATGAAGGCGCCAGCAGTCGCCGTTCCCATTACGCGCTACGCGCAGAGTTTTACTCAGGCCCGACGTCAAGGCGCTGTTTCAGAAGCCAATCCCAGAGCTCCGGATCATTTAAGGCGGCCCACTCGACGCCCGAGTGGTCCACGCCCTCCAGAACACTCAAACGAGCATTTCGCTTCAGACCCACAAGGCGCTCGTAAAGCACGACTGAATCCGACAAAGGGATGACTTCATCGTTCGTGCCGTGGAACACCCAGAAGGCTGCCTTTTCATTTGTCCTGCTAAGGTAGTGGCGGTTACCGCCGCCAGCGATTGGAACGACAGCCGCAAATTTTTCGGGAAACTGTTCTGCCATGGCCCATGCACCGAAACCGCCGCGGCTGAACCCCACGAGATAGACACGCGTGCGATCGACGCGATACTTCGACATAACCTCGTCGAGTGCGGCCTCCACTTTCTCGATCGGATAAAGCAGTTCTTCACTCGGATTCTGAGGCGAAAACACCAGGAACGGGAATGTCTTTCCATCCTCGACCAATTTCGGAATGCCACTTGATTTAACCTTCTCGATATCGGTCCCGCCCTGATCGCCGCCGTGTAGCCACACAACAAGCGGATACGCGCTGCCGGACGACGCATAGTCGTCTGGCGTGTACATCAGATAATTAAGATCGTTCTTTGTGCTGGCGCTCGATCTCGCCGCCAACTGCTCGGCATGCGTCACTCCCAGACTGCACATTCCACATACGGCCGCGAAGACCAGCGCCATGATGTTCCGCGTCATTGGATACCTCCTTCATGTTGTACGGCGTCTAGGCACATCAAATGGAACCCAGGAACCAAAACTCAATCTTTGGCGGAACCGTCGATGCAGCTATGCCAGACGGCTTCGAGCCCGTAGCGGTCAAGACGCCTTGGCCGCTGCCGCGGTGGTGAAGGTCATCAACGCGCCAGAACTCCCGGTCAGGCTATGCGGGAGCCGTTCTTCAGGAGCAGCCGTGTGCACGGCTTGTTGCGAGGCTGTCTCACGTTTTGGGTTAAAATGATCGCATAACGTGTCGACTGGAATGCCCCTGCGCTGGGCACTGCCGTGGAGCATGCAGGAGCGCTCAAGCGTATGCTCCACTTGTTATTTCGTCCTCCAGTGTTTATGAAGGTAAATGCCTACATCGAGGTGACCCGTGAGCATCACGACTCTTTCCAGTCGAGAACTGAATCATGACGTCAGCCGCGCAAAGAAGGCGGCAAAGAGCGGTCCGGTGATCATCACCGACCGCGGCAGGCCTTCCCATGTGCTCATGACTTACGATGAATTCGAGCGCTTGAGCGGCAGGCGGCGCAGCCTTGTCGAGGCTCTCGCTATGTCTGGCCTTTCGGCGATCGATTTCGAGCCGCGCCGCGTCGAAGTCAGGCCGCGCGAAGTCGATTTGTTTTGAAGTATCTGTTGGACACCAACGTGATTTCCGAACTGCGCAAAGTTGGCGACGGCAAAGCCAATGCCAATGTGGTAGCGTGGGTCGGATCGGAAGATGCGGCGCGCTTCTTCATTTCCGCCATCACGGTTCTTGAATTGGAACGAGGAGTGCTCGGCGTGCAGCGCCGGGACGCCACACAGGGCGCTCGGCTGCGCTCTTGGCTTGACAGTCATGTGCGCCCTGAGTTTGCCGGTCGTATTCTTTCAGTTGATGATGCGGTTGCGACGCGTTGCGCTCACTTGCATATTCCCGACCGGCGCAACGAAGCCGATGCGTTGATTGCAGCGACCGCTTTGGTCCACGACATGATCGTCGTCACACGCAAGCTCAGGGACTTTGAAGGCACCGGCGTTGTTGTGGTTGATCCCTGGCAAAGCTGACGGTTACAGCGCAAACAGGCTTGTCCCATATGCCGAACCGGCTCTGCCAGAAAATCCGGAAGCTTCTTGGCGCGATACAGCACAACGGGCGCTTCTAAGCAAGGGACTGAGGTACGCCTCGTGGCTCAGGATGCGGAAGAACCGCCCACGCAGAACGCACGGTCACCTGCCTGCATGGTGTGCAGCCGGATGTCGATGAACGCCAGCCAGCTGGACCGCGGCGCCGCGTGAGCCGGAATGATGGGCGAGGGATATTCGAGCACCGCCTCGTGCCGACGCATCGAATATCCCAACGGCTGCCACCGTGCACCAGTCTTTAACCTTCCATCGTGCGCGCGCCATTCCCCAAACGAGTTATGCCGACCGAACCGCAGCCGTGGCTGCGGAAAACTTCGAAAACCCGATGAAGAGGCGGTGAGCCGTCACTTTGCTGTTGCTCCTTTAGCTCGAAGCCTTCTACCGCACCGGTTCAACGAAGGGGATCCAAGTGGCCCACGCCATGCACCACGAGCAACCGCCGGTGCGGCCGCTCCAAAACCCGGCGGCCCGAAAAGGCAGCGAAGGACGTGAACCAGGCATGGTCCCCGTGGTGCGGAGAATGCAGCCTGGGTGACGGGTTTTTTCGATCACGACGAAGCCCGTAACATCTTTCTGACCTTGCGCGAGAGTTCATCAAGGGTCGCCATAAGCCGGCTCATCTGTGAGATCGAGGCAGTCAGGTCTGGACGATACTGGATGACGAGATACTCTCTGTTTGAGGAGAGGCTGGCCAGGTGCTCCGCCGTGCGCCTGCGCAGAACGAGGCCGGCGTCTACTGCTCTTCGTGTCCGCTCGCCAAGATCGAGCTGCAAGCCGTCAACGGTGTCGCGATCGAGGCCCTTGGCAAGCAGGAGAGCATTCAGATGGAGCTCAATGGAATGGAGAGCGAGAAGGCGTCGCGGCGGGTGGCCGGACTTGGACACGCCCTCACCAAGCGTGACGGCCGCGTCTCGGTACTGCGTCGCCAAGGCCAGAATGTCTCGAACCTTTGCTGATTGATCAGGATAGGCCAGGTCCATTCAGCTTGCCTCCAGGCTCGAGCGACAAGCCCCTGTCTCGCCGGCCCGTTCTTCCATGCGCATAAGATCCCTCAGCATGGTCCGCAGCTCTGGCCAGGGTGCCTCTTCGAGCTTCAAGCCCGGATCGTGTGTCACGATCAGGCAATGGAACTTCGCGGTGATTTCGATCAGGCAGGACGGCCTCGTGATCCACATGACACGGGCCAATATTCCGAGATGTCGCGCGAGCTCCTGTTCCAGGGTAACGGCGTCGCTGTAGCCCAGGTGCTTGTCGGCCTTTTTCCATTGTTTCTTGCGCTGACGAAGTTCACTCCTTGCCCGAGACAGTTGGTCGGCATCCACCTGGTAAGCCAGGCGATTGAGCTCGGCGAAAGAGTGCACCACCACCGGCTGGTCGCTTCCAACAATCTGCAGTTCGGCAACCGGAAAACCGCCGGCCTGCTCCAGCATTTCTGTTTCTAGCTTTTGTCTGAAGCGCGTCGCCTCCAACAGTTGCTTATGACGGGCATACCATCGTGGCCACATTTCGCGGACAGGCGTTGGACCGCTTACTCTGCGCGGGCCGTTCGGATCGGCAATACGGGCGCTCAGAAAGCGCGCCGCGACGGGCAGAAGGTTTCGGCGGTCGATCACGTACGGCAGCTTTTCGATCGCGCCGTTCTCAAAATTTTCTTCTCTACGGGTGATTGCAGGCAAAGTTCTGCTATTCTCAGAATCAGCCATGATCCGAGCTCCAGCTAGCTAGGTTGTGGTTAGGCTGGATAGCGTGCGCGAACACGCAATCCAGCCGTATTGCAATACAACGATAAACGTCCCCGTTTAATTCGTCAATAAACGGGCCCGTTTTATGGCGGCTGGTGTTTGTTTCGACAAAACAGGCGGAACAGGAATTTTATGGGACGACCGCCGCTAAACGTCAAAGAAACAAAAATCCGCCTCTCGCCGGCAACGAAAGAGCGGATTAAGGCCTTGGTTGGAAATTACGGCATTGCGGCCTTCGTCCGTGAAGCTATCGAGAATGAACTGGCGCGGCGGGAAGGTGGTCCGTCGACGTCTGAGAGGGCTTGCGGACCGTCCGAAATGGAATGAGAGCCCGTTCAGAGTATACCGGCGACATTAGATGATCCGCACGGGGCGACCAGGTCCTGGGCTCCTCTCTCAGCCAAACGGTTCACGATCTGCAAGCGTGAAGGATTTAGGCGGCCCGCCGTCCGGTCTGGCAGTCGGAGATCGAAAGTCGGACAGGCGACGGTTTCTCGACGGAAGTTGTCGTCCGCTCGCCACATCGATTTGCGGAACCGATCGTAGCGTTTCCGCCTGACGAGAGAAAGCGCATCGCCGGGGCCGTCGTAAGCATGCGCCCTGCATCGTCTCAATTTTGATCCAGCGGCCGCCAGAGACGGTATCATCGATACGCAGGTTTGCTGGTCAGGTGGGCAGGTGAGGGCAGGGCGCTTTTCAATTGGAGCGGCTTGCCAGGTCTAGGCATACCGGATCCCGGCCGTTTGCCGTCGCGATGCTGATCCTCCGAGACGAGGCCTTTTAACCGGTCAAACCGCGCGCGAACGGGCTCTGTCAGTTGCGCTGCCGGCGCCTGGTACGCTCATTCTTGCTGGTGGCTCGAAGCCGACCGGCTTTTTCGGCCAGATATGGGCGGGGTAAACAGCGCCACCACTCGAACCCAAAGTGCCGCTCTCGTGATTTAGCGCGGCGCATTGCTCCCATTGAGCAGCGTCGCCCGGATCATGTCAGCAGCTCGCGCATCGCACGATCTCTGCGAAGCATCCAGGCGGACTCGCACGCATTGATGTAGTCGTGACGTTCTTCACAACAGGGCTCTCTGGTCGCTGAGACATATCAGTCTGCCACATCCTGTTCAGCATGCCGCCGCAAAGCCGACGGGTTGGTAACGATTATGGAGCGATAACCGGTTTCAATCCAACCGGCCTCGACGAAACGTTGGATGGCGCTGTTGACTTGCTTGCGGGATGTGTTCGTCAAGATACCGAGATTTTCCTGGGAAACGGAAATAGGAGCATCTGTCGACCAGGACATGCGATGCAGAACTGACGCAATTCTTGAACTGACACTCTTCTTCTGCAGATCATGTACGATTCTAAGTAGTTTGTCCGCCGCCAAGATCGAAATGACGCCGAAAGCCCGAATGTTGTTTGGATCAGATGCGGCCATCTGTTCCATCGTCTCCAGCGGGACGTGCATCACCCAGGTTTCGCTCCGCGCGAACAGCTCGATCCGTCTTGGCTTGCCGGTCATGAAGCTGTCTTCGCCGGTCCATCCGCCGGGTACGGCGATGTGGATCAGGCGCGGCGTTGAGTCGAGAGGCGCGGTGTCCACGGTCACAGTCCCTGAAACAAGACCATAAATGCCCCCGGCGGGGTCGCCCGGACGGAATATAACCTGACCTGCGTCAAATTTCAGAAGTAGCGCATTTTGCAGCAAGCGTACCCTGAAGGCTTCAGGCATTTGAGCCAGCCACCCAGCCTCGCACATGATGCGTTCCGCATGCGCCCGTGACATACGCGCCATTTTCTTCTCCAGATTGTGCGGTTCGACACAATGTGCCGTTCAAAAGCTCTGTATCAACTTTATGGCGAGAAGAAAGAGGCCGCGACGATCAGGGGTAAGCCGGCTTCTCTACGTGTTTACGGCTGATGCCTGCCCACATCCCCATCGAATTGTTCGGCCACGCGTGTGTGGTCGTCTCGAGATCGCATATCCAGGAGCTCTTGCATGCTATCGAAGATCTATCAATTGGCCTTGTGCTCGGTCATCGCACTTGCCGGCCAAGGCATTGAACCGGCCGCGGCAGAAACCGCCGCAAAGCAAGAGATTACGGATCCACATTTCCAGTTGGCTTCGGGCTATCTCAAGCAAAAGGATCTGCCCGATAGCCTTGTGCTGCTTGGCCCGCCGCCGGCCGACGGTACTGCGATGCTTGCGCGTGACGAAGAGTTGAGAGCCGCAACCATACCGCTGCGCGGTACGCCGCGCTGGGATCTAGCGCGCGCAGACGCTGATCTGCAATTCCCGCAGCCGGCGAAAAACTTCTCCTGCGCAATGGGCGTCGATATTAATAAAGACAAGACCCCTCACCTATATCGCTTGATGCAGAAGGTCCTGACTGATGCAGGGCTGTCGACGTATGGCGTGAAGAACACCTACAATCGCACTCGTCCTTTCGTGGTCCATAACGAAGGCACCTGCTATCCCGATCAGGAGCCGCTGCTGCGAACCGACGGCTCGTATCCTTCAGGCCATACGGCGGCTGGCTGGGCCTGGGCGCTGGTGTTGAGCGAAATCAGCCCGGAACGCGCCGATGTCCTGATGAAACGCGGCATAGAATTCGGCCAGAGCCGCGTAATTTGTGATGCACATTGGCAGAGCGACGTCGATGCGGGACGCATTATGGGTGCGGCGACGGTCGCAAAACTGCATAACAATGCAGAGTTCCTCTCGGATGTCGCGGCGGCACGCGAAGAATTGAAGACTGCGGGGGCGGCCGAGCCATCAAGCTGCGTTGCGGAAGAAGCCGCTCTGTCGGCACGATAACAATCTCGGGCTTCCGACAATTTTCAAGTATTCGAGCCGGTTGATCTAGCGTCCGGCTCTGCCCTCAGCAAACAACCGCGATACGGTGGTCCCCCATGCGAGCGAGAAAGCGCCTCCTGCCTCCTCCTCGCTGCAGCGTTTGGAAACCCTCTTCTGCGGGCGGGCTACTCTCACCGGAGAAAGGCGTGCTCTGTGACCGCTACATGTGCGCCGACAATACGGGTGTTTCGCGCCGGTTGACGCAAAAGCACGTTGGTAAGAAGGCTGCAATCAAACTGTTTTCACAAGGTGATTTCGACCAGGCGGAGTTCACTTTTGCCAACGGCATCTTCCGCGACGTCAAAGAGCGGCTATGCCGCGAAGACAGATACTTCGATGCGGACGGCAAGCGAAGTGCCACAATCACCCGAACGTACACGCGTCTCCTATTTCGCCGGTAAACATTCCCTCGCCGGCGGACGTCCGAATTTTCGGAGGACGCAGCAAAGTGCGCGGCGGGGATCTGGAAAGCCAACCGACAGAAAATCCCAAAGCTAGGGATTTAAGTAACCTATTGCATTATCGAGGAGATTTTATGCCGTATTTGCCTGTAATCTGCGTTGTCGCCGCGTCTGTGGCGACGCTTGGGAGTGCGAACGCACAGACCCCCTCCACCACCGCAACCCCCGTCGGCGTCGAGAATTTCGTCCGCGCCGAGTCCGACTTGTACATAGGCAAGACGGTGAAGGACGGCGGCTTCGGCCAGTTCGTCCATAGCCGCGAACCGGTCTCCATCGACAACCAGAACGTCATCCGCATGAATCGTGACACGCTCTATTCGGAGGCGGTGTTCGATCTCGACGCCGGCCCGGTCACGGTCACGCTACCCGATGCGGGCAAGCGCTTCATGTCGATGCAGGTAGTCAGCGAGGACCACTATGTGCCGTCGGTCTTCTACGGCGCCGGCAGCTATACGCTGACGAAGGAGAATGTCGGCACGCGTTACGTGTTTGTCGCGATTCGCACGCTGGTCGATCCTGCCGATCCGAAGGACGTAGACCAGGTCCATGAGCTTCAGGACGCGATCAAGGTCAACCTGGCAGGCGCCGGAAATTTCGAGGTGCCGAACTGGGATCAACCGAGCCAGACGAAGATGCGCGAAGCCCTGCTCGTCCTCGGTTCGACGATCCCCGACTACAACAACGCCTTCGGCACAAAGGAAGCCGTCGATCCGATCCGGCACCTGATCGGCACCGCGACCGGCTGGGGCGGAAATCCCGCCAAAGATGCGACCTACCTCAGCGGGGACGCGCCCAAGAACGATGGAGCCACCGTCTATACGCTCAAGGTTGGAGACGTTCCGGTCGATAGTTTCTGGTCGGTCAGCGTCTACAACGCCGAGGGCTACTTCGAGAAGAACCCATACAACGCCTATTCGCTGAACAACCTGACGGCAAAGAAGAGCGACGATGGCTCGATCACCATCCAGTTCGGCGGCTGCGACGGCAACATCGTCAACTGCCTGCCGACCGTGCCTGGCTGGAATTATACGGTGAGGCTCTATCAGCCGCGTGCCGAGATATTGAGCGGCGAATGGAGTTTCCCGCAGCCACAACCCTTGCCATAAGACGGCTCATGCGGGCGGGCGGATCGGATTTCGCCCGCACGCGTATCCGGAGTGCCATTCGCTGCGCGGCCTTTTCTGAAACGGAAGCCGTTATCGAGGGGAAAATGAAGTTTTTTTTAGTATGCTCAACTGCTTTCGCATCGGTTTTGATGCTTTCGCTTTCGGCGAAGGCTGCGGATAAGCAGTTTCTGCCATTCCAACCCGAAGCCGGCAGCGAGACCTCGTCTGGCTGGCAGTTAAATGCCAGCCCGTATTTCTGGGCTGCTGGCATCGACGGCACCGTCGGGCAGTTTGGCCATCCGCCGGCGAGCTTGAAGTCCGACTTCGGCGATATACTCAAGGATCTGGATTTCGCATTTATGGGCGTGGCAGAGGGTAGATATGACCGTTTCAGCGTTTTCAGCGACGTAATCTACACAAAGCTTTCTGTAAGTGGCCACAGCCCCGCCAGGGTTTTGACGAACAAGATCGGTGTGACGTCCGAGACGTTTTCGGGTCTGGTTGGAGGCGGCTACAGCCTGGTGACGAATGGCCGGAACCATCTGGACGTGATTGCCGGGGCGCGCCTCTGGTACGCGAGCACCAAGGTATCTTTCAGCGGCGGCGTCCTAGATGGCATAAGCCGCGAAGACAGCGCTACCTGGCTCGACGCCGTCGCAGGTTTCCGTGGAACGTATTTCCTCACGGATCAATTCTACCTCACGGGTTGGGGGAATGTCGGCGCCGGGCAAGCCGATCTTGATTGGGATGTCGCAGGTGCCATCGGCTACCAAATCAAGGATAGCATTTCGGCAGTGGCTGGATATCGCGCGATGGGTGTCGATTACAGCTCCGGCGGCTTTGACTATGACGTTGTGCAGAAAGGCCCGATGCTGGGGTTGGTTTTCCATTTCTAGTCGCAACGCAACGACGTCTGCGTGCGAGAACGCATGTCGGTCATCCGGTCGGGATGATGGAACCCGTCGCTCTGGCGGCATCAACACCAAAGACAACGCAGGTCGACATACTTTTGCCGACGACGCATCAGCCGTCCGGGGATCCGGCGACCTTGTTCAAACGCGAGCGCAATCAGGAACTCTCCTTCGCGGAAGTCGCGGTCTCGATCCCGTCGGAACGCGACGCCGGAACTGTGCAAGGCCGAAACGTCTGCCAGCCAACCCCGCCACGGATTTTGCTGGTTCGCGGTCGTCAGTGGAACGGTCTCGGTGCTGTGGCGGGCCGCAGATTCAATGACACGACCTTGACCAAGCAAAAGGGCTGAGTCCGGCCTGCGGCAGAACTGATGGCTTCATACCATCATTTGATGTCGAGCGGGCTCTCGGCAAGGAAATCGGGAGTACGACAGCCTATGCCTCATGCGTCGATAAACAAAACGTCAGAAGACGTGGAACAAGCAGCGCCCGCGCGCGCAGATGCTACTAACCGTGGCGATATTTATGCGGACGATCCGCAATCCTCTCAAGCTACAGGTTCCGAAGCCGACCAGACGCCCTGGGATTTCCTCGCGTCGCATGGCGGACCTTTCTACGAGCTTCAACGTCGGTTGAAGCTGCTGGACACACACGCGCTCAACGCGGGGCGCCGTGCGGTGTTTTTCATCGCGATTGCTTGGGCAATTCCGTTCTTTTTGGCTTTGCCCGGTAGCCTGTCAGTCAGCGATGCAGGAGCTTATCTCCGAGATCTCGGCGTTTGGGCCACTTTTTTCGTCGCTATCGGGACGTTCGTTCTTGCCGAGCGACAGGTCGAAGACGGTCTACGCACCAAGCTCCGGCATTTCCTTAGAGCGCCGATCATTGCGCCCGTTTCGATGCAGAGCGCCGCGGAGGCGGTCCTTGTGGCGCTCAAACAGCGCGATTCCGGCTTGCCCGAGATCATATGCGTGGCGTTGGCGGTCGTTGGCGGACTGTTCTACTGCGCACTTCTCCATCATGCTCCGTTGACGTCCTGGGCCGTTGAGCTTGCGCCGAACGGTAGTGCCATTAGCTTGGCGGGCTGGTGGTCCGTGGCGGTAAGCGTGCCTCTTTTCTGGTTCCTGATGCTGCGTGGGCTGTGGCGTCACTTCGTCTGGTCGCAATTGCTTAGGAAGCTGGCGAGGCTGGAACTGAAGCTGGTCGCAACACATCCCGACGGACAGGGCGGGCTCGCCTTCATCTCAGAATATCCCAATGCCTATATGATGTATATTTTCGGTGTCAGCGCACCTGTGGCGGTAACCCTCGGCAGGCATTTCGATATGGAAACCCTCAATGCGGCCAGCCTTACCGCTACCATGGCCGTATGGCTGGTGCTGGTGCTTGCATTGTTTGCCTACTCACTTTCTGCCTTCTGGAAACCGCTTGCCGACCTGAAGGCCGCCACGATTCTCGCGCTCTCCGTGCAAGCTACCCATTATCAGCGGCTTGCCGAACGCAAGGTTCTTGGCCGTAATGTGGCTGCCCACTGCGATGAGAGATCGGAGAGAAAGGAAGACATCGCCGATCCCTCCAAGCACCACGAGTTGGCGAAAAAGCTTTCGACAGTGCTTCTTAGCCGTAAGGCGGTTTTACCGGTCGGTGCGGCGGCACTCCTGCCATTCGCCATCGAGGGAGCGACCCGGTTGCCCCTAAAGGATGTTCTTTCGATCCTGAAAAAAATGCTGTTGCTCTAGGTTCTGGTGAGGATCGAACGTTTATGGGCATGCACACTTGCGAAAGTTGCCGTGCGCATTCGCCTCGTTAACTTGATGCAGTTTGTGACGATCTCTTCGACCCAGTGTCTTTGCACCGTCACGACAGCAGCCGATTCATCGCGCCGAACTCGTGATGTTCGACCCCGATGAAATTCAGGGCACGGTCAGCCATGTCACTGCCTCCCCGCTGAGACGTTGCAAAAGGCCCTTTCGGGACCGCTTGATCACGATGAAAATTGGACGCTGATGCCGTGCTGCCGTTGTGCCGCGGGCTCCAGCAAATGCATCGCTGGTTTCTCGAATATGTCCTTGTCGAATCCGAGCGGGTCGCTGTAGCCAGTCCAGGGTTGGATGCAGAGAAACGGCGCATCGGTCTTGGCCCAGAGGGCCAGATGCGAGAAGTTTTGCCAGGAAAGTTCGATGGATGATCCATCGGGCGAAACATAGGAGGCCGATGTGCAATCCAGATCGAGCAGGCACAGGGCCCCAGCATAAAAAAGCTCTTCGGTGAGCGCCAGGCGACCGTCTGCTCTTATGTTCGTTTGCAAGCTTTTAGTCATAACTCTTTCCTTTCCGGCTTTGACGACGAAAGCATATGCGTGGAGCTGTTGAACAAGGCAGGAGACAGGGCATTTAGACGACGGCTGGCAT
>NZ_PVZR01000139.1:0-463 GCF_003024455.1 Ensifer sp. NM-2 | reverse complement strand
CATCGCCGCGTCCTTCATCGGGCCGGGGACCATCACAACCTCCATCGTTACCGGAGCCGAGCAGGGATTCGTCCTGGCCTGGGCTGTCGTCTTCTCAATTTTGGCCACCATCGTCTTGCAGGAGATGTCGGGACGGTTGGGCCTCGCGACCCGCATGAGTCTCGGACACGCTCTGCGCGAGGTGTTCTCCTCGGTGCCGGCACGACTTGTCATGGCGATCCTCGTCGTCGCGGCGATCGGCATCGGAGGGGCGTCCTACGCCGGTGGTGACACAGTCGGCACCGCCCTCGCCTTGACTAGTGTGACCGGACTCAGTCAGCCCGTGGTCGTCATCGGGATCGTCCTCACGATCGGCATTCTGCTCTGGACAGGCAGCTACAAACTGATCGAGCGGGTGCTGACCGTCATGGTCGGGTTATTGGGGCTGCTGTTCATCGTCACTGCAGTCCTAGTTCAGCCTCCG
>NZ_PVZR01000138.1:0-465 GCF_003024455.1 Ensifer sp. NM-2 | reverse complement strand
TCGTCGTCGCCACCCCGTGGGAGACCAAGGGACTGGAGTTCGACACCGTCGTCCTCGTCTCGCCCGAGCGGATCGTGGCCGACGCGCGCGGCGTGGTGGGCGATCTGTACGTGGCGATGACCCGCGCCACCCAGTCGTTGTCCGTCGTCGCCGGGACGGACGCGGCCGCGCTGCCGGCCGGGCTGGCGGACGTCCCGGAGTGAGCCCCGCGGGCGACGTCGCACGTGCGCGGCGTCGCGGAGGCGCGCGGGCGCGTCGCTAGGCTGGGGGCTATGGCACCCCAGAACGAGGAGCGCGCGGCCCGACTGCGCGCACAGGCGAACGACCCGAGCTTCGAGAACGTCTGGCAGGAGCTGCGCTGGCGCGGGCTCGTGCACGTCTCGACGGACGAGGCCGCGCTGGAACAGGCGCTGGCCGGGGAGCCCGTCTCGTATTACTGCGGCTTCGACCCGACCGCTCCGTCTC
>NZ_PVZR01000137.1:0-466 GCF_003024455.1 Ensifer sp. NM-2 | reverse complement strand
GCGGCGTCCCACATGAAGAGTGAGTGAATTCTGCGGCTGCGGCCAGGCGGCGCTCACCAGATGCACATGTGGCAGATAGGATCGACGTGTCCGTGACCCACGTCACCTGCACTCACTCGGGGTGACACCACGCCCGCACCGCCGAACCGGAGGACCCCATGTCCCTGCAGTTCCCCGCCCGCCTGTCCGCCGCCGCCCTCGGTGCAGCCGTCCTCGTCGGCGTCGCCGCCGCCCCGGCCCACGCCGCCACCTGGACGCCCGAGCACGGCACCCCGTCCGGCACGTTCGTCAGCGCGGACGACGACCTGATGGAGTTCGTCCTCTACGACAACTTCGCGACCGAGGACATCCGTGCCGTCGTCGTCACCGCGTCGGGGGAGGAGACCGAGATCCAGGTCGACTTCATCACCGAGGACGACATGGGCGCCGTGTTCATGCACGACATCGAGCAGGTCCTCGGCGGCGA
>NZ_PVZR01000136.1:0-469 GCF_003024455.1 Ensifer sp. NM-2 | reverse complement strand
CGCGGAGACCGGGTCGTTGACCCGCGCGGCCGAGGTGTTGGGGGTGACACAGCAGGCGGTGTCTGCGCGCTTGCGTGCCGCGGAGCAGGCGACCGGTCAGCCGCTGGCGCACCGGACGGCATCCGGGACCGCGCTGACCGACGCCGGCCGGGTGGTGCTCGGTCTCGCCGTCCCGGTGTTGGAGGCCTCCCGGCGGCTTGAAGCAGGCGTCGCCGCGCTGCGGGAACCGGCGGGATCCCTCGTGATCGCAGCGTCGCAGACGATCGCCGAACTCCTGCTGCCCGGATGGCTGCTCACCCACCGTGCTGCCACGCCGGATGCGTCGGTGCGTTTGATCGCGGGGAACTCCGCCGACGTGACCGACCTCGTCCGTTCCGGCGCTGCCGACGTCGGGTTCACGGAGACTCCTGCTGCGCCGATTGGCCTCTCATCGTTGGTGGTCGATGAGGACGAACTCGTGGTCGTCGTC
>NZ_PVZR01000135.1:0-470 GCF_003024455.1 Ensifer sp. NM-2 | reverse complement strand
ACCCGGGCGGGAACCGATGGCACCGAGTAACCGCATAGAGGAACGAGGAGCCACATGGCGAACAAGGAACTCAAGAAGCTCCTGAACCGGCTCGAAGCCCACGGGTGGAGAGTCGAACGCCGCAAGAAGGGCTGGATGGTCTACCCGCCGGAGCCGGACAAGCCCGCGGTGACGATCCACGAGACCCTCTCGGACCACCGCTCCTGGAAGAACCAAATGGCCGCACTCAAGCGATCGGGCTACCAGGAGCAGTGACCGGCCCCGGGCGGGGCGGACCGACCGCCCCGCCCGGGGAACCCTCCGGCCCTCGCCACGTTCCACACCACCACCGCAAGGAGCCACCCCATGAGCACCACCCAGGACTGGTACATCGACCTGGCCTGCACCCTCACGTCCCCGATCGACCCCGACACCGCGCTGACGACCACCGAGCAGCTGGCCGACGCCTACGCCGTTGCCGCCGTCGCCCC
>NZ_PVZR01000134.1:0-470 GCF_003024455.1 Ensifer sp. NM-2 | reverse complement strand
GCAGGAGATCACCCCCAGCGCCGCGCTCTCGTGGAAGGAGAGGGCTTCCCAGTGGGCCATGGCGCATCTGCCCGCCAGCATGATCCACGGCCTCAGCGACGCCGACCTGGATGTGCTGGGGACCACCCGGTCACGGCACACCTGGGCCAAGATCTACGGCGCGGCCCTGATGCTGGTGGTCGGCCTGTCCCTGAGCGTGGGTGCGCAGGTGTTCTACTCCATGCCCCTGTGGCTGTCGCTGGTGCTGGTGGGCCTGCTCGTCGCCGTCGTGTGGCTCGCCCCGGACGCAGAGGCCCGCAAGCAGGCAACCAAGGCCCGGCGCGAGTTCGCCCGTGCGGTCGCCGTGTACGTGGAGCTGATGGCGGCCGAGCGCAGCCGCAACGCCCAGCCCACGGTGGCGCTGGAGAACGCGGCCGCCATCGGGGACTCCTGGGCCTTCCAGCGCATCCGCCAGGAACTCGTCCGGGCCC
>NZ_PVZR01000133.1:0-474 GCF_003024455.1 Ensifer sp. NM-2 | reverse complement strand
CTACTCCAAGGTGATGGTCGACTACTACGGCTCGTTCACCCCGCTGCAGCAGCTGGCGTCCTTCACCACCACGGACGCCCGCACGCTGCTCATCACGCCGTTCGACCAGTCGGCCCTGCGCAACATCGAGAAGGCCCTGTCCGAGTCCGAGGTCGGCGCGAACCCGTCCAACGACGGCAAGGTCATCCGCATCGTGATGCCGGAGCTGACCGCGGAGCGCCGCAAGGAGTACGTGAAGCTGGTCAAGTCCAAGGCGGAGGAGCACAAGATCTCCGTGCGCAACGCCCGTCGCAAGGCCAAGGAGGCCATGGACAAGGCCGTCAAGGACGGCGAGGTCGGCGAGGACGAGGGCGCCCGCGGCGAGAAGGAGCTGGACGCGCTCACCAAGCGCCACGTCGAGCTCATCGACGAGATGGCCAAGAACAAGGAGCAGGAGCTGCTGGAGGTCTGAGCCTCCCGCCGTCCTTGACGGCC
>NZ_PVZR01000132.1:0-475 GCF_003024455.1 Ensifer sp. NM-2 | reverse complement strand
CGGCCACCAGCACCTTGGCAACGCCGGAAAGCTTGGCGGCCTGGTCGGCAGCCGCCTTGGCACCGGCACCGGCCACCAGCACATGCACGTCGCCGCCGATTTTGGCGGCCGCCGTCAGCGCCTTTGCCGTCTGGTCGGAAAGGTGGCTGCCGTCGTGGTCAGCCAAAAGCAGAATAGCCATGGTTTTGTTCTCCCTTTCCAGTGCTCAGAGTACGCCGGCTTCGGTCTTGAGCTTTTCGACCAGTTCGGCCACCGACTTGACCTTGATGCCGGCCTTGCGGCCTTCCGGCTCCTCGGTCTTCAGCACCTTCAGCCGCGCGGTCGTGTCGACGCCGAAGTCGGCAGGGATCTTTTTGTCGAGCGGCTTCTTCTTCGCCTTCATGATGTTGGGAAGCGAGGCATAACGCGGCTCGTTCAGGCGCAGGTCGGTGGTCACCACCGCCGGCAGCTTGATGTCGATCGTCTGCAGGCCGCC
>NZ_PVZR01000131.1:0-476 GCF_003024455.1 Ensifer sp. NM-2 | reverse complement strand
ACGGCGACCACCATGCCGACGATCAGCCAGGTGGCGTCGGCGGTGTCCCGTGCGGGGACCCAGGAGGTGATCTCAGAGGGCAGGATCTCGGGGATGGGCAGGTAGTGCAGCGTCAACATGACGCCGAACGCGGTGGCACAGAGAAACAGGATGAATGCGATGGTCCGGATGGTCTTCATGGGAGCCTCCCGTGTCCAGGTCGATGGTTGGTTCTCTTCGGCGGTCCCGATCCGCCGCGGGTGCCGCGGGATCGGAACGACATCCACCTTTCCGTCACCGGCCCGCCCCGCACCAGTGACGCAGCGTCATGCTTGCGCACCAACTCTGTCATGCCGCGCAGTGACGTGACCTCACTGTCGGGGGCGGATTCCGGTTGGTTGTGTGGGGGACATGCAGAACACGACGCTTCTCCCCGCCCCCACCGCCGTCGACTCTCGCACGGAGACGATCGTCGAGATCCACGACCTCAGGGTCGA
>NZ_PVZR01000130.1:0-478 GCF_003024455.1 Ensifer sp. NM-2 | reverse complement strand
CACGTCCGGCGCCGGCGGGAAGGCGGGGTCGTCCGTGTAGTCGTAGACGTCCTTCGTGGGGCCGTTCCAGATGTCCTCGAGGAAGCCGGTCTCGACGGCGCGGCCCCACACGTTCTGGTCGATCGAGAACGGGTTCTTCTTGGTGGTGACGATCGGCAGGTCGTTGCGCTCGGCGTACTCGATGGCCTTCTCACGGGTCAGGGCGAGGTCGCGCACCGGGGCGATGCACTTCAGGTCGGGCCCGAGGGTCTGAATGGAGACCTCGAAGCGGACCTGGTCGTTGCCCTTGCCGGTGCAGCCGTGCGCCACCGTCGAGGCGCCGAACTGGCGGGCCGCCGCGACCAGGTGGCGGGAGATCACCGGGCGCGAGATCGCGGAGACCAGCGGGTAGGCGTCCATGTAGAGGGCGTTGGCCTTGAGCGTGGGCATGCAGTACTGCTCGGCGAACTCGTCACGCGCGTCGGCGACGTAGGCCTCG